>NZ_JAOYTP010000005.1:0-353583 GCF_025846815.2 Paenibacillus sp. BT-177
CCGCCGCTAGGTTATTTAGAAGCAAGCTTCTAAATAACCCCGCTCGACTTGCATGTATTAGGCACGCCGCCAGCGTTCGTCCTGAGCCAGGATCAAACTCTCCATTAAAGACCAACCGAGGCTGGTTTATAGAAAGAGCGATTAGCTCATGTTGAAACTGACGAGATAAAATATCTCTTGTTTGATTTTGCGAACAAAATCAATTTACTCACTCGTTGTTCAGTTTTCAAAGATCAAAACTTTATTCTCTCTTACTTTGTTTCACCACCGCGTCTCAGCGACGACTTAAATAATATATCACGTTTGCCTCATCTTTGCAACACTTTTTTTTCGGGAGAATTTTTTAATCAATTCTACTTTGTTTTTGTGTTGCTAACTATCTTGTAAAAGACAGCTATAATAATATACCACATAGTCATGCTAATTAGCAACATCTTTTTTAGTGACATTTTTCATAGTTAAGATTACTGCATTTAAACAAAGAGACTATCATTCTAAACTATCAGAATAACAGCCTCTTTAACTTTTATTTCTTCCACCTACGACTAACAAATCGGGACGTTATTAGTGTTTACCTCTTTCTTGTATTTATCTGCGTCAGTCATTAATCCATGGATTTTGACGTGCACGAGCACTATAGGATGAGGAGCGAGATCTTCCTCCAGTCGATTTACGGGATTTATGCTTCTTAACAGTTTCATGCTCGCTTGAAACCTTAGCTTTGGATGTTTCTTCTTTGGATGTACTGTTAGAGATATCTTTTGATTTGCCTTTACGCGCGCTATCGTCTTTTTTTGAAGAAGAAGCAACTTCATTTTGAGATGGAATAGCCAGATTGTTATCTACCTCTTGCGTTCCCGGAGAGACTGGCGCCGACTCCGTGTTTCCTTCCCGGCATCCACAGTCTGGCATAAACATATAGGGCGTGGTATACCCCTCTAATGGATACATAGGTGCATTTCCATGTGCGAACGGATGATATGGGTGATTCGCGGAGTGTTGACCTATTGGTTGGCTAAAGTCGGACACGTATCCACTTGCAGGCATACTATATTGTGGTCCTCCCCATGCGTTGCCCCACTGGCTACCCTGGACTGCACTCTCTGGTTGCTGCTGCGGGCCCCCTTGATGGATAAATGGAGGATAGACAGGATAGGATGTATTTTCAGACGCTTCATGACTCGGATAATATCCGGGGGTGCAGCAGCAATCTGAATAGGCAGGATAAGGTGCGGGATGAGCATGTAAGGGTGCAGTCTGCACAGGCCCCCAGCACCATGGATGCTCACAGTCATGATGATAGCCCTGATCTGCAACTACAGTAGGAGAGGCATGGTCTGCAAAGGAAGTATTTACAGGAGCATTCCCCCAATTCTGAGGAGATCCAATCCCCGGATACCACGAGTTCGGCATAGCATTTATTTGCGGACTGTAATCAAATGCCGGTTGCTGTAATGGCCATGAGGAATTCTCCATCGGCTTCGAGCTAGTGCAGCCACAAAACTTTTCGGTTACGGGTTGCTTCTCGATATGAACTGGAAGCTGCGGTTTAGGTGCAATCGGTTGGGTGACTATAGGTTGCATTTGTTGAGGTGGGGCAGGTTGAGTAATTATGGGCTGCAATTGAGGTGGAGCAGGATTTACGGGCACCATATTGACGGGTGCCATATTGACAGGCGCCATAGGAACTTCAGGCAGTTTTAATTCAGGAAGCTTAGGAGGATTCACTGTTTCTTTCGGCTGTGTCATTTCTTCTTTAGGGCTAGGCATATTCTCCGGTTTAGGCTGTGTTAATTCCGCCTTGGGCTGGGTAAGCTCTTCCTTGGTTGGGGATTCAGGTTTAGGCTTTGTCATCTCTTCTTTCACTGCGGTATTTTTCTTATTCACAGAAAGATCAGATATGCTTTCTTTGTAGTGTGGAATATTAACTGTTTCTCCAACCAAAAGTGCATTCGGGTTTTTAAGCTGGGAATTGGCATCAATAATTATCTTCAGCGGTACATTCCACGCCTTGGACAACTTCCACAACGTATCACCTTGCTTAACCTTGTGTTGATAGACCGTTGACGGCTGTGTTTCCATCGTAACAGGATCTGTCGGAATTTTGATTTTCTCGCCGATGCTCAACTGATTAGGGTCTGCCAATTGGGGATTGGCGGCAATAACTTTCTCTAGTGTCACATTATACTTCTGTGCCAGTAAGTACAGAGTGTCACCTTTTTTGACGATGTGTATTTTCACAGGTCACAAACCTCCTAGACTTTCGTTCGGGCGGGATAAACGCCCGGCTTCTGTTATTACATCCTATGCACCTCCCGGGCGAATGACCCCCTACAAACAAAAAAATCCTCTCAACCGAATACTCTTACAAGCATTCAGTCAAAAGGATCTCGTATTCTTTTAGTCCTGCCACACTTTATAGCCATCCTGATCCACAATCTTCCGGAACTCGGCCAGGAGCTCTAAAGTCACTGGACCAGCAACACCGGAGCCGATCGTACGACCATCTACTTCATAAGCTGCAATCACTTCTGCAGCGGTTCCCGTAAAAAACACCTCATCCGCCACATATACATCATGCAATGTAAAAGGTTGCTCCTTAAGCGAATATCCAAGCTTGGCACACAAATCGATGATAGCATTACGAGTAATCCCCTCAAGCGCTCCCAAATAACAAGGCGGTGTATATAACACTCCATTTTTGACAATGAAAATGTTATCAGCAGAACCTTCCGTCACATATCCTTGGGAATTGAGCATAATAGCCTCACCTACACCAGCATAATTAGACTGGATCTTCACCAGGATATTGTTGAGGTAGTTCAATGATTTTATCTTTGGATTCAAAGCATCCGGGATGTTGCGACGTTGAGAGACAGAAATTGTCTTCAGACCTGTCAAATAAGCTTCTTCCGGATAAATGGCGAGCTGCTCGACAATAATGATGACACTCGCCTTTGCACAACGAAGGGGATCCAAACCTAGATTTCCAGCACCCCGGGATACAACCAATCGGATATATCCATTGCGCATTTCGTTAAGACGAATCGTTTCAGCCATTGCTTCCAACATTTCATCAGGAGACAACGGAATGTTCAACTGAATAGATTTCGCAGAATCATACAGCCGCTCTAAATGCTCCTTACATTTAAAAATATTGCCGTTATAAATACGAATACCCTCAAATATACCGTCTCCGTACAAGAAACCATGATCATATACGGAAACCTTTGCGTTCTCCTTAGTCACATGCTGTCCATCCAGATAGATCCATTGTTCTGCCATTACAACCACACCTCCGATTAATGTTCCTTCAAAATAGGTTCGATCGCTGCTTCAACATACTTGTAGCTTGGATAAGAGCCAAGAATACGTACATGGCACCCCAAAGCCTCGATCTCTGCAAAGGCTGCCGGAAGCAAAACGGAATGCAGAGATTCCAGAACTTCAATGTAAAAATAATAATTCCCCAATTGCTTTTTGGTCGGACGCGATTCAATACGAGACAGATTTAACCTGCGCCATGCAAATGCGGATAAAACCTGATGCAGCGCTCCTGGGAAATCCTGCGGCGGCGTAACCAGAATACTGGTTCGCTGGCCTTCAGGCGTACGCGGGAACCTTACAGGTTGATGCCCAATCAAGACAAAGCGGGTGAAATTGTTATCATGATCCGTCACTTTGCTGGCCAAAATATCTAATCCGTGTTTGGTAGCCGCAAGCTTGGTTCCAAGAGCGGTCCAACCTTTACCTGGGTTATGTTTAACAATTTCGACGGCCTCTGCCGTACTTCCTGCACTCTCCAGCTCGGCTTGAGGAGCGAAAGTTTGTATGAATTCTTTACATTGGGGAAGCGCTACAGGATGGGACATAATTTTGACCACTTTGCTCAAATCAAGCTTGTCCTGATCCCCGAGAAATTCACTACGATGTCCAATAAGATTTTGAATTGAAGGATATACCCATTCCGCCTGCATCGGAATGTCTACCTCATGCACAAGCCAGTCCATATGCAAACTTACAGAGCCATCAATCGTATTTTCTATAGGAATTACACTATAATCTGCCTGTCCCTTGTCTATTGCCTGAAATACGTCTGCTATATGCTTGTAAAACAGTAGTTCACAGGGTGTATCTCCTAACAAATATTTAATTGCTTCATGAGAAACAGTCCCCTCAGGAAGAAGTGCAATTCGCATCATATCGTAAGTTCCCCTTTAATCATATCCATAAAAGGGTGTGTATTCCCTTCCGTATATACTTTAGCCCCTTCAACCTCCGGGCGCAAATTTAAAACAGACGCAGTGATCCCTTCTTTGTTCATTGTCTCCGTTAAATACTGTTCAAGCTCCGCTTTACGATTTTCCCGTTGATCCGTCAATGCCAGCAATGTCGGTCCAGCACCGCTAAGGGCCACACCCAATGCACCATAATGGTGCGCATTCTGTAGGATCTCTGTCATACCCGGTACAAGTGCCGCGCGGTAAGGCTGATGAAGCTGATCACGCATCGCTTCAGCGATTAGATCTGTTCGACCCGATGCCAATGCCGCTACCAGCATTGAAGCATGGCTTATATTGTATACAGCATCCTTCAAGGATACATGGGTAGGCAGGACCTCTCTGGCCTTCGACGTGGACAGTTGAAAATCTGGAATAACTACCATCACCTCTAGATTAGCATCCGGTTCAATCCGTAAGTGCTTGGCATGTTTGCCATCCCACACGGCAGTAATAATACCGCCAAACAAAGAGGCCCCGACATTGTCCGGATGCTTTTCAATAGCGCTTGCCATATCAAATAGCTTGGAATCCGACAGAGGCGAGCCAATCAGCGTATTAGCGGCCACCAAGGCACCTACAATGGCGGAAGCGCTGCTGCCCAAACCACGGGTAAGCGGAATATCCGAGTACATCGAAATTTCCAGTTCAGGAACAGATACACCTGCTTCACGAAAAACCATTTGTGCCACCTTGTAAATCAAATTGGTTTTATCTTGGGGAACGCCATTCATTTGATCCCCGTACAGATGGAAAGCTGTCTGCTCGGCCTCTTTTAATTCAATCCATGCGTATAGAGACAACGCCATGCCCAATGTATCAAAGCCAGGTCCTAGGTTAGCCGTACTCGCAGGCACGCGCACTCTTGCTGTTTTCAAAACGGTCATACAGATGATTCCTCCTGCTTTTATTAACTATCCCTCTACCCGATATACACTCTTGATGCGGCGAATCACGTCCAAAGTTTCAAAATGCTCCAAAACCTTTTTCATACTTGCTTTACTAGCTAAATGAGTCACGATAATAATCTCAGCATCGGGATTAGTCTCATTCGGCTGCTGCACGACAGATGCCAAACTGACATTGAATTCAGCAAATACCTGCGTAATCTGTGCCAATACCCCTGCTTTATCATCTACGTGTAAAAGCACGAAATTTTTGAAATACACGTCTTCGTCATTGCAAATTTTTTTAGGATTGTAGGGTACGATTGCTTTTAGCCCATTTACGCCAAGTTTGAGGTTTTTCACTACAGCTACCAGGTCAGCCACTACTGATGTAGCTGTTGGCATTTCGCCTGCACCTGCACCATAAAACATGGTTTCTCCCACTGCTTCACCATGTACATAAACTGCGTTGAATACCCCGTTCACCGATGCCAATGGATGCTGCTTGCGCACCATAGTCGGCTGAACATTAATCGTAAATTCATCACCTTGGCGTTCTGCAATACCAAGCAACTTCATTTCATATCCTAGTTTTTTAGCAAAGGCAATATCTTCACTGGTTACCTTTGAAATGCCGCTCACGCTTACATCCTTGAGCTCTACATTAGAGCGGAAACCGAGGGTTCCCAGTATTGCCATCTTGCGCGCCGCATCCAATCCTTCGACATCTGAGGTCGGATCAGATTCTGCATATCCCAGCTCTTGAGCTTCCTTAAGAACCTCCTCGTACGAGGCTCCTTCCTGACTCATTTTAGTTAAAATAAAGTTTGTTGTACCGTTCACAATCCCCATAATGCGTTTAATACGGTCAGAGGAGAACCCTTCAATGAGTGTACGAATGATCGGGATACCGCCTGCCACACTAGCCTCATAAAAAATATCACATTGTTTTTCCTGTGCTTTTGCCAATACTTCAGAACCGTGCAATGCCATTAAGTCCTTGTTGGCTGTTACAATGTGTTTGCCTCTCTCTAACGCTTCTAGAATGTACTCCTTCGTCTGATCAATCCCACCCATGACTTCGATAATCACATCAATTTCAGGGTCTCGAATGACTTCCCACGGGTCCTCAGTAAGTTTGGCGGTGTCTACTTCTATGGAACGATACTTATCTATGTTTTTTACAGCTATTTTTTCAATGATGATCGGTGAACCTACTTGTCTGCTCAAGTCTTCCTGATTACCCTCAACGATTCGAACGACTCCCGTACCTACAGTCCCTAAGCCTAACAATCCTACTTTGACCGGTTTCATCCATTCCCCTCCTGCTAACTTTTATCTAACGAACTGTATCGCCTCAGCCTTGCCCAATCAGGCGGACCCGCTTGACTCCAGAAATGCTTTCCAAGCCCTCCAGCAGAACACCCAATTCATCACTAAGCCTGGACATTTCGACTGAGATAACTACATTGGCTCTACCTTGCAGTGGAATACTTTGCTGGATCGTCAGCACATTACCTCCGTAATCCGCCACTCTGCCGAGCACCCTGGACAGCATGCCGGATTGATGCTCTAGATCGATAGAGATATTGACAATTCGCTCACGCTCCAACTGGTTAACCAAATGTATGCCATCTTTATATTTATAAAAGGCGCTTCGGCTTAGCCCAACCTGCTCCACAGCATCATGTACGGTTTTAACATCTCCCGAAGCCAGCAGCAGTTTTACCTGTATGGTCTTAACAATAGCTTCAGGCAAAATATCTTCCCGTACCAAGTAATAGCGCTCTTTCAAGAACGTCCTCTCCTCAAAGACTTATGTTTTTGTATAGAGGACATTATATCGAAACTCATGAAAATCGGCAAGCTAACAATAAAAAAAACGGCTACTGCCTTCTATAGAATTCCCTATAGTGCAGTAACCGTTCAGGTTTTAAAGCTTTATTTAATTTTTAGTAGTAGCTGCTGCCTTCTACGAATTCGAACTCGAAATCAGCGATGCGTACAGATGTACCATCTGTGGCACCACGTTTGCGTAGCTCAGCATCCACACCCATATGACGCAACGTTCTTGCTAATTTCAAGATGGCATCATGCGAATTCATCTGCATGCGCTTCATCATGCGCTCAATTTTGGGGCTGTGCACCACGAATGTGTCATTTTCACGTACAATCGTAAAGCCCTCGTCTTCGGTCGTATCCAACTTAAATACCTTGCGTTCATTAACTTCTGCTACTTCCTCAACAACCGGCTCGTCCGGTATTTGATCCAACAGATCAGCAGCCCGATAGAGCAGTTCCTTTACACCCTGACGTGTCAGAGAGGAAATAGGCATGATTTCAAGGTCAGGACGTATGGTAGCAATCTGCTCTTTGAAGTGAGCAAGATTTTCTTCAGCTTCCGGCATATCCATTTTATTGGCCGCCACAATTTGTGGACGCTCAGCCAGAGCTGCATTATATTGCTTTAATTCGTCGTTTATTTTGGTCCAGTCTTCAAACGGATCACGTCCTTCAGAGCCGGCCATATCCACGACATGGATAATAATTCGCGTCCGCTCAATGTGCCGCAGGAATTCATGGCCCAGTCCAGTGCCTTCATGAGCTCCTTCAATCAAACCAGGCAAATCGGCCATCACAAAGTTCCGCTGATCGCCCACATCCACGACGCCCAGATTTGGGGTAATCGTTGTAAAGTGGTATGCGCCAATTTTGGGTTTTGCAGAAGATACAACTGACAACAAGGTAGACTTTCCTACACTAGGAAATCCGACCAAGCCTACGTCAGCCATCACTTTTAACTCAAGCGTAATATAACGTTCTTGCCCCTCCGCACCGTTTTCAGCCAATTCAGGCGCTGGATTACTCGGTGTTGCAAAACGAATATTGCCGCGTCCTCCGCGTCCTCCTTTAGCTACAACGACCTGTTGGCCATGACGAGTCATATCTGCCAGTACTTCACCTGTGTCATCATCCATGATAACTGTTCCCGGTGGTATACGGACAATCATGTGCTCAGCGTTGGCTCCGTGTTGGCTTTTGTTGCGACCTTTTACCCCACGCTGGGCTTTAAAATGCCGTTGGTACCGAAAATCCATCAAGGTACGCAAACCCTCATCTACACGGAAAATTACATCTCCACCGTTCCCTCCGTCACCACCAGCTGGGCCGCCATTAGGAACATATTTCTCACGGCGAAACGCTATTAATCCGTCTCCACCGTCACCGCCTTTAACAAAAATCTTCGCTTTATCTACAAACATGGTTACACCTTCCTTATGTCTGGCACTGCATTCGAATTTGAAGCATATCGCCCGTAGGGAGCTTCTCTGTTCGAAGGCGTTCACTTCCAAGTACGGATCTGACCTGCTTTAGTATATTTAAATCGGCAGGTATGTCACTTCCTTCAAACCGGACGATAACATCATTCTGATCCATACCGAAATAAAGTGTCAATCTGCGCACTTCTCCCCAGGACGACCGGCCCCCGCCATATTGATACGCACGCACCGTTTGTATGACGGCCGAGGCAAGCGACTCGCCGTCTTCGGGAGACATGACAGCGTCTAACTTTAAATCCTCCTCAACCTGTACCGACAATTGTAAATTTCCGGCGTTCACGCGAAAAGACTGCAAATAAAACACCAGCGAGGGAATACCCAGCTTAGATATTTTACTGTCTTCCGACACCCGCCCCTTTATTGTTTCCACATAAGCAGCTGATTTATCATGCTTATTCATACGAATATAGCCATAAAGCACCTGTAAATCATTCATCCAGTCATGCCGATGATGGTTAAGCGTTGCTATCGCTGTACGCTCAAAAGAACGCAAAGCAGCTTTCCGCTCATGTTCAACCTGTCTATGTGTATACCACATACCAAAACAAGCAGCAGCTACAGCCCACACAGCTAGTATGATAATCGTTAATGCTTTGGGATAGAGCAGTGAAAAAACCAAAGGAATCAGAATGGAACCCAACGCCAGATAAGGCGCTCTTTTCCGCTGGAACATGGCTTCTCTCCGTTCTGCGATAATTAAATGGACTAGTCAACAACCTTTATCCAGTATAGCACAGACTAACTTTCCAGTTCATTACCATCATGCAAAAAAGCCTCCGACAAAAGTGCCGGAGGCTTTTCAGCGTGTCTAAGCCGCTATTAAGCTTCTACAGTAGCTGCTACTGGAGCAACGTCGATCGGGTAGATGCTCACCTTTTTGCGATCACGGCCCCAACGTTCGAACTTCACAACGCCGTCCACTTTCGCGAACAGAGTGTCGTCCTTACCGATGCCCACGTTCGTGCCCGGGTGAATTTTCGTTCCGCGTTGACGAACCAAGATGCTACCGCCGGTAACTGCTTGACCGTCAGCACGTTTCACTCCAAGACGTTTCGATCTGCTGTCACGTCCGTTTTTTGTGGAACCTACACCTTTTTTCGATGCGAATAACTGAAGATCCAATGTCAATTTCAACATGATGTCTACCTCCTTCTTTGTTTATTTTCTATTTGAATATACTTACCGTATGATTCAGCAATGCTTGTCAGCATAATCACCATGGACTCCAACAACAGTTGAACCTGTGCGTTCGCATCATGATAACTTTCAGGAGAAAGATACGCGCTTAAAAAGCCGTTTTCCATTTCCGTTTCCATTTCAACGTCCGTAAGAGCTACAATCGAATTGACAGTTCCTACTGTTACCGCTGAAACACCAGCACATACGATATCCTCGCCAGATTTAGCAAAATTCGCATGACCTTTAACAGAAAACCCCTGTATGCTGCCATCCTCCAGCCGTATAATACGCACGATAATCAATTATCGCACCCTCTTACGCTTGGATTTTTTCAATCGTCACTTTCGTGTACGGTTGACGATGACCTTGCTTCACATGGTAGTTCTTTTTAGGTTTGTATTTGTATACAACGACCTTTTGACCTTGACCATGCTTCTCAACTTTAGCTGTTACAGAAGCTCCAGAAAGAAGCGGTGTACCTGCTGTCAAGCCATTGTCGCCGGACACTGCCAGAACACGATCGAACGTTACAGTTTCACCATCATTAGCTTCCAACTTCTCGATGAACAATACATCGCCCTCTTGAACTTTGTATTGCTTACCACCAGTTTCGATAATTGCGTACATTTGCTTGCACCTCCTTATGTCTCAGACTCGCCTAATTGCAGGTGGCAGTTTCCTTAGGATACTGCACTTCAGTACCTGATTGGAGCGGTTACAGCATGTGCAGCCAATCTTACGCATCACACATACTAAATGATTGTAGCACAAGCTTCGTACACATTCAACCTTTAGTTTTGAAATAATTTTGATTACGCACGTTCTACACGAGAGTCTTTTCTTCACGCACTTTTTTGCGGGTCATTTCCAGTAAACCTAACCGCGTCCAACCGACAACATATGATTTAGTCCGATCCTTTTTTAATCTTGCCTCCAGCACAGAAGATACTTCCCTACGATTCTCCTCTTGTTCCATATCGATGAAATCAATGATGATAATACCTCCAATATCACGTACACGTACCAGGCGGGCAATCTCTTCTGCTGCTTCAATGTTAGTTTGGGTCACCGTCTCTTCCAAATTGCTGCCGCCCGTAAACTTCCCAGTGTTCACATCCACGACGGTCAATGCCTCCGTGTGATCAATGACAATGTATCCGCCACCCTGAAGCCATACCTTTCGTGCAAAATCGCGTTCCAGCTGCTCATGAATGCCATAAGCTTTGAAAATCGTTTCTTCTGCACTGCGAAATATACTTACTTGAGCTTTCGCAGAACCAATCTGTTGCAGCATTACTTCTGCATCCTTTGCTTGCTCCTCGCTGTCAATGACAAGTTCATCCTGCTCAGGTGTAAACACATCGCGAATTAAACGCTGAACGATACTCAGATCTCGGTGCAATTCACACGGTGCGGAGTGTTCACCCGCTTTGCGCTGAATAGCCACCCATTGCTTACGTAGTTGATTCAGATCATTTTCAATCGCCTCTATACTCATTTCCTCTGAAACCGTACGAATGATGAGCCCTTCCTCACCCGTGCGTAGCTGCTCTCCCATGGCTTTCAAACGGGCACGTTCTCCCTCACGCTCAATCTTCTTGGATACGGCCACATAATCAGCCCGGGGCATGTATACAATCCAACGGCCCGGAAGTGAAAAATGAGTGGTCACCCTGGCTCCTTTGCTACCAACCGCCTCTTTTAACACCTGTACTACAATTTCCTGCCCCACCTTTAACAGTTCAGAAATGGACGGCTTTACCTCTGGTTGCTTGTCCAAATGGGCATGAAGTACGTCATCTACATACAAAAAAGCATTTTTTCGCTGTCCAATGTCAACAAAGGCGGCTTGCATACCTGGTAGCACATTGACCACTCTCGCTTTGAAAAAAGAACCTAGAATTCCCCGTTTTCGCGGTAGTTCAGCCGCATATTCAACCAATCGTCCCTCTTCCAACAGTGCCATTTGGGTCATCTGCTGTTGGCATTGTACAATCATTTGCTTCATGGTTTTTCAACCTCTCTGAATACAGCCTCTTCCTTATTTCATAAACATTATTTGGGTTTGGATTCTCCATCATTTGGCGGGCGTGCCGCAAAATAAGAACGTATAAGTCGTTGTTCCGGCAATACAGCTACAATCCGTCCCTGTTCATTCATAACGTAAACCATATGATATCGATCTCTTCTGAAAAGACGCAAAACAGGCTCCAAATGTTTCACGGGCAGGGATACAATAGGTAAGGCAATGCTTCCTTTAGCCGCTTCGCGGTAAAAAAGCTCGTCCCTCCCCAGCAAAAAACGTATAAAACGGTAAGGGATATTCCGATAATCCACAATATTAGAATAAAGCAAAAAAATCCCTACCGCCAGCAGATTTAAATGTAAAGGCTCATCTTGCCTTAATAACGGCGAAATACCATACAGGCAAAATAGCAGACTTGTTATGATACTGGCTCTAAAAGTCCATACTAATGTGCGGTGATAAGAGAAGAATAAGCTAATCAGCGACTGCAATATTTTTCCACCATCAAGCGGTAAAATTGGCAACAAATTAAACAATGCAATAACAGCATTTCCCTGAATTATATAATTTACATAATCATGCTCCAACCCACTCACATTCCTAAGCCACAAAAGAATGATGATCATGATTCCGTTTTGCAGGGGGCCTGCTAGGGCAATGACAATCTCCTTCCACGCATTGAGCTTCCCCTGATCCTCAATGACAGCCACTCCTCCAAAGGGTAACATCTGTATGGAAAGCAACCGCGCCCCCAATAACGAAGCAGCTGTCGCATGACCTAGCTCATGTATAAACACTAGTGTAAATAAGGTCATGATCTCGATGAAATGTCCAGTTAATACAGAGGTCAGCATAACCAGTACAAACAGTGGATGCAGTGATAAGGTCACCCCTCGGACATTAATCAAGGGCTACCACTTCCGACGGGTCAATGTATTGATCCCCTCTTTGAATTGCCAAAAATAAAGTCGCCGCCTCGCTACCGCCGTGACTTGCTGGCAATACACCGATCTCTTCACCCTCCTGAACCCAATCGTTCACTTTTAAGGTAGAGCGTGAGAGCCTTCCGTAAGTTGCTGTGATACCGCCAGTGTGACGAACTGTAACTGAAATCCCACTTTTGGGATGATTTAATACATCTAATACACGTCCTGCATCTATACTTTTAACAGCGATTGCCCCGTTATCGGTAACATTCGGCGTAATTTCTACCCCTTTAAGGCTCAGTACAAACGGCTGCGTTATATTGCCTTCAATCGGTGGAGAACCCTTTCGACTTGCGTCTACCTGATTCGTTTCATGCTCCTCGCCAAAAATCGGTAAGAAGGAAGGAGCTCCGTCAAAATAAGTTTCATACCATTGCCCGGCGGCTGCAAAATCCATGTCCTTATTCAAGGCATCCGCGACAAACATTCTCAAATTTACTGCATAGGGAATATCCCAGCGAAATAAGCCCCATACCACTCCAAATAACACTGCTGCTATGACAGTTCTACGCCAAAAGGAACTCCAAAAAGACGGACCACGATTTGCCCCAAAAGATTGCTGCCAACGTTGTCGATCATTTTTCCACTCGGTTTCTGGGTCTCTGGGCGAGTTGGCACTGACTACAGGCATCGATTTCATTTCTCTGTACCCGTACCTGTTCTGATCTATGCCTGAGGAATACGCCTCCGCTTTGTTTCCCTCGATTAGCTGCTGTATACGTTCTTTTCTGCGCTGCTTGATTCCGGAATTTTTGTGCATCCTGTTCAGCCCCCTCAGCGAGGTAAGTTTATTACATCTTATGAGGACGGGCTTCAACTTATGTTGTCCGGTTGGGGATTACATACCCTAAAAATCAAAAAAAACCGGCGCTATCGCACCGGATATGTTTTCTTTTGCATTTATAACATTTATGTAATGATCTAAATTTACGGACCAGAATCATAGAAATTTAAAAAAGCAAACCAAAAACACTTAAATAAGTGGTGACTTATTTAAGTGTCTAGTATTACAAATGAATGCTACTGTAACACTTCCCTTAGAAATCAGTGAAAATATCTCACTAGAAAAGGCCAAGCAACCACCAGCAATAACTTCCTGTTTTCCTTATCCACCCATACCAAAAAACTTCTTAAAGCGTGTCATCACACTCTTCTTCTGGTCCAGCTGCATAAGAGGCACAGTATCGCCCAAGATTCGTCTCGCAATATTCCGATAGGCAATCGCTGCCTGTGCATCCGGATTCATAACAGTAGGCTCTCCTGTATTAGCTGCTTTAATTACCATTTCATCATCCGGTACAATCCCAATAAGATCTATGCTAAGCACTTGTAAAATTCCGTCAATATC
Organism: Paenibacillus sp. BT-177; assembly: GCF_025846815.2. Taxonomy (NCBI): domain Bacteria; kingdom Bacillati; phylum Bacillota; class Bacilli; order Caryophanales; family Paenibacillaceae; genus Paenibacillus; species Paenibacillus sp. BT-177. The sequence continues at coordinate 14,048 of NZ_JAOYTP010000005.1, forward strand.
TAACATATCTCCGGATTTAACCATACTATTGCGAATGCGGTTAACCACCAACTTAGGTGATATCACGTGCGAACTTTCCAGTAAACCAATTACCCGATCTGCATCGCGTACAGCAGCATTTTCTGGAGTAGTCACAACAATGGCCTGATCCGCACCGGCAATGGCATTTTTAAAGCCTTGCTCAATACCCGCAGGGCAGTCGATCAATATATATTCAAAATCCTTTTTAAGCTCCAAAATAATATCCTTAACCTGCTCCGGCGTAACAGCACTCTTGTCCTTGGTTTGAGCAGCTGGTAGCATATACAGCTCCTCAAAACGCTTGTCCTTAACCAGTGCCTGATTCAGACGGCAACGACCTTCCGCTACATCAACAAGGTCATAAATAATCCGGTTTTCCAGACCCATCACAACGTCTAGATTACGCAAACCGATATCCGTATCCACCAAACACACCTTTTTGCCGAGCAGTGCAAGCGCTGTTCCTATATTGGCTGACGTCGTCGTTTTGCCGACGCCGCCTTTTCCTGAAGTGACGACGATAGCCTCTCCCATGTGCTACACCCCTTTGAACACGTTAAAATCGCGGCCCAGACGCACAATATTGCTCATTTTATCTATTTGCATAGCGCCATCCTTGAGATACGCAAATTCCATGCCAGATTCACGCGTCTCCCATTCATCTGGTGGACGGCTGATCATTTCGGAAATTCGCAGCTGTGTTGGTGCAAAATAGGAGGCCGCGATAATCGCTTCACTATTTCCCTCCATCCCTGCATGCGCCATACCCCGCAGAGCGCCAAGGACATAGATATCACCGGTACAAGTTATAATTCCACCCGGGTTAACATCTCCCAAAAAGAGTAAGTTTCCATCGTGATGAAGCACTTGTCCTGAACGGATAATCCCTGTCACCGTGTGAATGGGGGGCTTGCCCTGCACTACCACAGGCAATCCGGGTGATTCTACAGACCTGATGAGCAGATTCCCCTTCTGCTTCAAAATCTCCAGAATACTTTCCTTTTGCTCCTCAGTTACTTCCCGACTTCCCAGTTTAATATCCACATGAATGATCGGACCAGTTAAAATATTTTGATGACTGTGCTCCAGCTTAAAACGCAGCTCACCCAGCAAATCCTCAAATTCGCATTGATCGTCCAGCAGGAATACCAGGCCATCTTTGATGCCTTTAATCGTGACATGATTCGATTTCACCGCCATTAGCCTGTCCCTCCTATCTCAATCATTTCGTCCCCGGGACGTCAAATCCCTGCTAACCCGGACAAAATGTGTGTAAAAAGACCTAGACAGTCTCTTCCTTTTTCACACGGGTACCCAAACGCTGCAATTGCTTGCGAACTGGGACATAAATGATGAGGGCGAACAGAAAATGGATAAACAAATCAGGAATCATATACTGAGCAAGTGCCCAATTGAAAGTCTGATGATTCAGTTGAAACAGCTGATCAATGGCAAAAAGCATAGAATCCAGCAGGAAACTACCAATCAATACGGCCGCCATCATAATGGGCATTGGTGCACGTCTAGCAGTAAACACAAGCCCTAATAAGTATGCAGACAACCCCATTGCAAAAGAATAAGGGCCAATGATAAACCCGTAGTACACTACATCATGAATAAGTCCAAAAACAATACCTAGCACCAACGCTGTATGACGGCTGTGATACACAGATACAAACAAAATTACGACATACACAAAATTTGGGACCATTCTTGAATGCCAACTATCCGGGAGAAGCCACGGAAGAATCGTTCCTTCAGCTATAAACAGGACAAACAGCAGCAGTATCAGAACCTGACCGCGCATCTTCATTATTCCGGTACCTCAGGAGTGTAGAGGACGAGCAGTTCTTTCCAATCCACAAAGCTGGCTGCCGGTTTAATAATCGCTGTCCGTGTTTTGCCGAACTCTCCAACCTGAATTTTCTCCACCGTTCCAATCATTAGGTTTTTGCGGAACTTCCCACCTGCACCAGACGTAATAATCTGATCACCCTTTGCGATTGGATCTTTTTCTTCAATGCGAGTCATTTGAAATGTGTTCGTACCCGGATCATAGCTTTCAATCATACCAAACGATTGATTTTCCTTACCCAAGACTGTCGCTGCAATGGCATAAGAATTCGGATTTTTAGGATCCAATGTAGTCAACAGCGTAACGGTAGACGTAAAATTCCCCGTGCGGCTAATGACCCCAACAAACCCTTCAAGTGAACTGACCTCCTGACCGACCTTGGCTCCGTCCTTCTCACCAATATCAATCACGAGTGTTTTGGAATCATTGCTAACACTGTTCACTTGTGCAACACGATAATCATAATTATTTTTCGCCTTTTGCGTTTGGGTGAACTTCAGTTCATTCTGCAATCTGGCATTTGTTTCAACATAATTATGAGTCTGAATCTGATCCCGAGTCAGCTTGGCCACGGCTATTTTTAAACGCTCATTTTCTTCGTAAATACTACGCATATTACCAATATCTTCAAAGAAGCCCGCTATTGCTGAAGCGGGCCTGTAAAAGATACCTTGCACAAAGCCAATTGAATCTCTGGCAAACTTCTCGGGCCAGGTTAAGGAATTTCTCTGTCCAAGTGTAATCCCCATAAGGGCAATAAACAGAACGATTCCGATCAATAGAACAAATAGTCTTTTATTGCCAAACAGCTTAAACAGTTCCTACACCCCCGATTCAACGTTTGGAACGGACGGCAGAACTGCTGCGCGATTTGAACAAATGGATATTTTCCAGTGCTCTACCCGTACCGATTGCCACACAATCCAGAGGATTTTCCGCTACGATCACCGGCATTCCGGTCTCACCTGCCAACAGCTTATCCAGGTTGCGCAGTAGTGCTCCACCACCAGTCAGTACAATTCCTCTATCCATGATGTCCGCCGCCAGCTCGGGAGGGCATTTTTCCAATGTTACTTTAACTGCATCCACGATCGCATTAACGGTATCAGATAATGCTTCGCTAATTTCATCGGAGGTAATCGTAATTGTCTTCGGCAAGCCTGTTACCAGATCGCGTCCGCGGATTTCCGATGTTTCCACTTGCTCTAATGGCATAGCTGAACCAACTTCCATTTTCAGCTGCTCAGAAGTCCGTTCACCAATCATCAGGTTGTATTGACGTTTCACGTATTGAATGATGGACTCGTCCATTTCATCGCCAGCTACACGTACAGAACGACTTGTTACGATCCCTCCCAAGGAAATGACCGCAACTTCGGTTGTACCTCCACCGATATCGACAACCATACTGCCTGTAGGCTCCCATACCGGCAGATCAGCGCCAATTGCCGCTGCAAACGGCTCTTCAATCGTGTACGCCTCTCTTGCGCCTGCTTGCTTGGTCGCATCTTCAACAGCACGCTGTTCCACTGCAGTAATGCCCGAAGGCACGCAAACCATCACGTTCGGATGGCGCGGAAACAATGAACGTTGTGCTTGCGCCTGACGGATGAAATATTTGATCATCGTTGCAGTCGTATCAAAATCAGCAATGACTCCATCCTTCATTGGACGAATTGCACGGATATTTCCCGGTGTGCGACCGATCATTTTTTTCGCAGATTCCCCAACAGCCTCAATGGTTTTTGTATCTGTACGCAAAGCAACTACAGATGGTTCACGAACCACGATTCCCTTACCTCTTACGTATACAAGCGTGTTTGCCGTCCCCAAGTCAATTCCCAAATCTTTTGTAAAGCCACCCAGCATGATGTTAATCTCCTTTTCTCTTCCCTGAAATCTGTTATCCCTGTATAAACGGTTTATTCAGGCCGGTTTATCCGGTCATGTTTAAATGTTTGATTTAAATATTATATTATATCAGACCTTGTTCCTTCAAACTTACAAAGGTCCCGTCCCCGATCACAATATGATCAAGCACGTCGATGCCCACGATGTTGCCCGCTTCCATCAGGCGGCGAGTCAACTGGACATCTTCCGGGCTTGGCTTCGGATCACCGCTCGGATGGTTATGAGCGCAAATAATCGAAGCACTGCTGCACTTGATTGCAGCCCGAAATACTTCACGAGGATGCACGATGGCGGAATTCAGGCTGCCCATAGATAGCGTTTCCTGAGCAATGACATGGTTTTTGGTATTTAAAAACAGGCAAACAAAATGCTCTTTCTGCAAATAGCGAAGCTGTTCAAACAGCAGATCTGCCACATCCCGTGGACAACTAATCACCGGGGTCTCCAAGTGGCGTGACAATGCTAATCGACGCCCGAGTTCGATCCCCGCTTTTAGCTGTATCGCTTTAGCATTTCCAATGCCCTTAATCTGGGTCAACTCGCTCAGACTCATATCCACCAGTTGACGCAAATTCCCTGCTTGCTGCAAAATACGCTGCGCTAAATGCAGAGATGATTCACTTTGTGTTCCTGTACGCAGTAGTATTGCTAGCAACTCCGCGTTGCTCAAGGCATCCGCCCCATATGTCATCATGCGCTCTCTTGGTCGTTCTTCATGGGGGAGGTCGCGAAGCATCAGTATTGGCGACTCCAGCATATGTTTATCCCCTTTTATGGACGCAGCACATTCACTCCAAAATCGGACAGCATGTCCGACAGCAAAGAAAGCGGCAATCCTACGACGTTAAAATAACAACCCTGAATAGATTCCACCAACGTAGCACCCATGCCTTGAATGCCATACGATCCTGCTTTGTCAGACGGTTCTCCAGTATTTACGTATGCCACAATTTGCTCTTGGTTCAGAGGCTTCATTGTGACCTCCGTTTGGCGATGTCTAACAAGCATCTTGCCGGTTCCGGTATGTATGCAGGCTACCCCAGTGTACACACGGTGTGTTCTTCCCTGCAATGCAGTCAACATACGAACCGCGTCCGCATGGTCAGCAGGCTTGCCCAATACCGAATCCTCCAGCACGACAATCGTATCACTGCCAATCACCAATCCAGCTTCCTCGGACTGTGCGGCAGTGCGCACGACCGCTTCGGCTTTGCGGGCCGCAAGGGTCTCCACGATTTGCTGAGGCGTCCAGCTCTCAGGCGTGCTTTCATCCGCATGACTCGGCACCACCTCAAAGGGGAGTCTCAAATATGCGAGTAATTCCTTCCTTCTTGGTGAAGTCGATGCCAGAATAATGCGGGGCGTAATTTTCCCGTCCATAAGGGAAGCTCCTTTTCATCAGTTAGAGCCTGCGATACAGCCAGAATGCGGCGATGATGCCGATCAGACTAAGCAGGCTCAATTCAAAATTTATCGTTATGTTGTAGCTGATAATATCCAGATCCGCTCTCGGCGACCAAGATATCGTAGTGGGGTGGGTCAGAAAGGAAAGGACTTTGACCGATTGAAGGGCCTTAGCAATCCAGGCACCCAAAAGCCAACCGAGCAACAAAAACAGTATAAGCATTCCTACATTTTTTTTCATCCTGATCTTCCCTCGCCATTTTTTGACACCTTCATTATTATACGGTGATTTGTACTGCAATACAAACAGAAATCCGGCATGGGGAACTATTTCCAGTTCCTTGCCGGAAAGTATGGTTAGTCTACTGTTTTATGAATTGGATAAATTCCTTCTCACGCAAAACATATTCCATCATGGAGGACTGAATCTCCCAAATGTGTTCCTTGGCTGTGTTCTTGTTATATTCTCCAAGTGCAGAGACTGCGCTGTTCATCGCCTTTTCAAGCGAAGTTGCGGTGGCAGCCGCTTCCTTCGGAAGACCAGTGGGAAGTGCAGCGATATTTTGTGTCCACTGCTGATGCAGGTCGTTCAGCTCGCTCATGTCGGAGGCTGGCACCGTACTTGGGCCTTCTTCTCTGAGCAAAGTTGAGGAAAGTCCGCTCAGCTTGCCCACTAATGAGTTGCTTAACTGAAAAAAGGTAGTGAGTTTATCACCATTACCTCCGTAAGCCGCTTTTTCGAATCCGGGTAATTCGAGCTCGCGGACATACAATTCCACTCCTTGTGTCTTCAATTGATTACTAAGCAACTTGGCTTGCTCCCTATCCGACGATATTCCTGCATATACTCGGTTTTGATCCTCGCTATCCCCTCCTGCTGCAATGCCTGCCTTCAACAGTTCTTCCTTTGCCTGTAAAGCCCTCTCTGGAGTGCTGAAAACCCCGTATTGCAGCAAGTAATAGGTTTGTGGAGACACTTGAGTCGCTACGACGGCGACAGGGGCAGAATTCTCTTTTGCAGACGTTGTATCGACATCAACAGATTCTTTGAAAACGGGTACAGCCTCATTATCCAAAGAATCAGATCCCGGGACCATACTACCTCCGTTAAACAGTAACAACATAATATATCCGAACATGCCCCCAGTCACCAACGCACTGGCTACAGAACCGATTAATCTCCATCTGGAAGGGTGAGGTGGACGCTTTCTATACTCTTGACCGGAATAATAGGCCTCCTCAACATCATCCTCTTCTGGACTTTCCGGTAGAACGTCCGCATCTGACCAGGAAGCTGCCGAACGACCAAAAGGGTCGTCCCATCCCTCTTGTACCCTCAATGTTGGAGTAAAGCGCCGAGTTGCAGTGCGTTTATTCGTCTCCACAGGTTTGCCGAGCTCTGAATGTTGTGTAGTTCGAGTATGTTTCTCCATACTACTAGTCCGTTCCATTCCTTTACGCTGGTTATCAGTTTGATAAAGCTCATCATCGTGGTGTAACTCCGTATCTCTAATCATGTCACGCTGTCCGTTCGTAAACGACTCATTTTTGTTCGGAAGCACCTGTAGCTTATCCTCCCGGCTTGTTTCCGGCAACTGTTGAGCGAACCGGAATGTCATCTTGGCCTTGTTCATGGATGCACTCCCTCCTTGTCCCATACTTCCTCATAGTCTGTTGTATGAGTCAAGCTGAGGAAATATGCCACGGCATTACAAAAAAAGGTATCCCGAAACACTTTCGTGTTCGGAATACCCTTCAAAGCTATAATTCATTGGCGTAACAGCCCATGTTTATACGTAATTACACTTGTTGCCCGCGAAGATGGCGTGCTAATGCGTCGCCAGCTTTCCAGATATCCCCTGCTCCCATTGTCAGCACAAGATCGCCCGGCTGTAACCGATCTTTCAACTCTTCGATCACGGCTTCTTTGGTCGGTAAATAGACTGCATTCGCATTGCTGTTTTGGACGATTAAATCCACCAGTTTGGAAGAATGCACACCTTCAATCTGTTTTTCTCCCGCTGGTGAATAAATATCGGTAATGATCACTTCATTAGCCTCGCTAAACGCACGGCTGAACGCATCCAACAGGAAAAAGGTACGGCTGTAGCGTTGTGGCTGGAACACGGCAATAATACGCTTCCCAGTCGCTCTCGCTGCACTGATCGTAGCCTCAATCTCTGTTGGGTGATGCGCATAGTCATCAATAATCAAAATGTCATTGCCTTCACCTAGCACTTGAAAACGACGTTTTGCTCCGTGAAATTCCACAATAGTTGCAGCAATTTGATCAAATGGAATTCCTGCTTCCAAACATGAAATCACGGTAGCCATCGCATTATACATGTTATGTTTACCCGGTACAGACAATTCAATCGTTCCGAGTGCTGTTCCCTTACGACTCATCGTAAAGCTTAATCGGCGGTCACCTAGTTGGATATCTGTCGCCATGTAATCCGCTTCATGCTCTACCCCATAAGTAATGACCCGAGTTTGGAGCTGAGGCAACATCTCTCGGATGTTCTGATCATCTGCGCATACAATAGCTGCTCCATCCGGCCGAATTTGACTCAAAAACTGTACGTAAGCACTTTTCAGCCGATTAAAATCGCCATCGTAATTTTCCAAATGATCCGCTTCAATATTAGTTACGATACCCTGCCAAGGATGATATTGCAGGAAAGAACCGTCGCTCTCATCCGCCTCGGCAACGACAAACTCGCTTTTACCCGCTTTGGCGTTCGTTCCCAAATTCGTGATTTCGCCGCCAATAATATACGTTGGATCAACGTTACATCTCTCCATAACCAGAGCGATCATGGAAGAGGTTGTCGTTTTCCCGTGCGCACCCGCAACCGCTATTCCCTTACGTTCGTTAAGCAAGCGAGCCAGCATCTGCGAACGGTGCAGTGTTGGAATATTCAATTCTTCCGCTGCCACCCGCTCTACATTGTCACGTGACAATGCTGTTGAATAGACAACAATATCTGCGCCTGCAATATGTTCAGGCGTGTGTCCAATATATATTTTTGCGCCTTTTGCCGCCAGTTTTTCTGTCAGCTCCTGTGATGCCACATCTGAGCCAGTCACGGTATATCCCATCTCCAGCATGACCCGAGCAATCGCGCTCATCCCGTAGCCGCCGATACCGATAAAATGAACATGTTCCGAAGTAATCAACAAATTTCACCAACCTTTTTCCGAATCGGTTTGATACATAAGGGTAGCCCGTACATCCGCAATAAGATACAGCGTGCCGGACACCACCCCCAGATCTTCCGCTTCCGTATGTGACTGAAACAGGCTTAAAGCCTTTTTCCAGTCACCTTCTACAATAATTTTTAAATCCGTTTTGGCATAAGACGGCCGCAGCTTCTCCACGAGATGAGCCAAATCAGCGGCATTCATTTTGCGGCGAAAATCGGGCTCGGTCAGGATAAGCGTATCCACTAGTGGCAGTATATGCTGCAAGTATGCCTCATGATGCTTGTTTGACAGCATTCCCATCATTAAAACCAATTTTTTGTACGAATACACTTGTGGGAGACTCTTGGCCAGCGTCTGAGCCCCTTCTGGATTATGAGCCCCATCAAGGACAATTCTCGGCGAGGTACTGACTTGTTCGAGACGCCCTGCCCAGGCAGCTTGCCTAAAGCCCTCCAGCAGATCCGCATCATCCAACACAAAAGCCATATACTGACGTAGGACTTCAAGTGCCATCATAGCTCCTGCCGCATTAGAACATTGATGCTCGCCTAACAACGTGATGTCGATTTCCATATGCCGGAAGGGTCCAGCGAATGAAAAGGTCTGACCTGTTTCATTCCCATTTAACCGTTCATACGTAAATTGTTCTCCTGCCAGGTACAAGGTAGCTCCTTGCTTGGTCGCCGTTTCACGTATGACCTGAATAGCCTCGGGCTGGGAAACACAACTGACGACAGGTACACCCGGCTTGATGATCCCAGCCTTTTCTCTTGCAATCTGTTCCAGTGTATCTCCCAAAATGTCCGTATGGTCATAGCCGACATTCGTAATGACCGAGACGATAGGACTCACGATATTAGTTACATCCATCCTTCCCCCGAGACCTGTCTCCCATACCACAACATCTGGAAAAGCTACCGTAGCATAGTACAAAATAGCCAACGCTGTGGACACCTCAAACATCGTAGGTGATCCCAACTCACTATCTGCGATTTCTTTCACCAACGGATACAAGCGATTGGCGAGTGAAACCAGCGTTTCATCTGGAATATCGGTCCCATTGAATTGAAAACGGTTCGTAAATCGGGTGATGTACGGAGAAGTAAAGGTCCCAACATCGTATCCACATTTCAGAAGCACAGAGGTTAGAAAGGCACAAGTCGAGCCCTTACCGTTGGTTCCCGCAATATGAACAAATTTCAGATGTCGTTGGGGATCACCCAGTCTACTCATCAGCTGTTCGATTCGTTCCAGTCCGGGTCTAATGCCAAACGGAATCAACCCGTTAATCCATTCCACTGCTTCATCATAACTTTGTAAAGGGGCTATGTCGCCGCCCCTGATCGTATCTGACATCCTCTTCACCTTCAGGTCATTTTATTGTGAGTGAAATTATCCCTTGAGTTCTTCAATACGTGCGATAACTTTAGCGCGCTTATCTGAGTAATCGGCTTGCTTGGCCTTCTCTTCCTCGATGACTTTGGCTGGTGCCTTTGCCACGAAGCCTTGGTTGGAGAGCTTTTTCTCCACGCGCTCCACTTCACTGTTCAAATGCTGAAGTTCTTTTTCGAGTCTGCTAATTTCCTGGGCAATATCTAGCAGTCCGGCTAACGGCAGGTATAGCTCTGCGCCGCTAACAATAGATGTCATGGCTTTATCTGGAGCGGTGAACTCTAATCCCGCGTCGAATTCAGACGTATTACAGAATCGACGTACATACTCCCCATTGCGGTTAATGATATCAAGAACGGCTTGATCGCCAGGTTTTATGAGCAATTCAATTTTTTTACTCATCGGCACGTTGACTTCAGCGCGGATATTGCGCACAGCACGAATCACGTCGATCAGCAAATTCATTTCAGCGACCGCATCCTTATCCTCGAAAGCAGGATCGTAAGCAGGCCAAGCAGCCAGTGTGATCGTTTCTCCCTCATGCGGAAGATGCTGCCATATTTCCTCGGAGATAAAAGGCATGAACGGATGAATCATGCGCAGTGTCCGATCCAAAACATAGGCAAGGACGGATTGTGTTTTCTTTTTCGCCTCTGCATTATCGCCATATAGGGAAAGCTTCGCAAACTCAATGTACCAGTCGCACAAATCATCCCAAATAAAGTTGTACAGAAGGCGGCCTGTCTCGCCAAATTCATAAGCATCTATTAGACGCGTGATGTCGCGTGAAGTTTCGTTTAGACGGTGCAGAATCCAACGATCAACGGTGCTCAAGTCACCGGTAATGTCTATATCTGCCGCAGTGACGCCTTCCAGATTCATCAGCGCAAAACGTGATGCATTCCAGATTTTATTAGCAAAGTTACGCGCCTGCTCCACACGTTCCCAGCGGAAACGAAGGTCTTGTCCAGGCGTGCTGCTGGTGGAGATCATATAACGCATAGCATCGGTACCATATTGTTCGATCACGTCGAGCGGATCAACACCATTGCCCAGGGATTTGGACATTTTTCTTCCGTCCGCGTCACGAACCAGACCGTGCATAAGTACGTCCTTGAACGGAATCTCTTCCGTAAATTCCAGCGCGGTAAAAATCATACGCGATACCCAGAAATAAATAATGTCGTAGCCTGTAACTAGAACATTAGTCGGATAATAGCGTTTGAGATCCTCTGTCTGCTCAGGCCAACCCAGGGTCGAAAACGGCCACAAAGCAGAGCTGAACCAAGTATCGAGTACATCCTCATCCTGTTTGAGCTTTCTACCAGCATATTCAGGCAAAGTGGTAGGGTCCTCCGCCGATACAATCACTTCTCCGGTTTCTTCATCATACCAAGCCGGAATACGGTGTCCCCACCATAATTGACGGGAAATACACCAATCTCGCACATTTTCAATCCAATGCAGATAAGTACGCTCAAAGCGATCCGGCACAAAGTTTACACCGTTGCCAGCCTTCTGTGCTTCAATCGCCTTAGCTGCCAGAGGCTTCATTTCCACGAACCATTGCGTGGACAGATAAGGTTCTACAACTACACCTGAACGCTCACTATGGCCTACTTGGTGTACATGCTCTTCAATACGAATTAGTACACCCTGCTCTCTCAAATCAGCGACGATTTGCTTACGGCAATCGCTGCGATCCAGTCCCTGATATTTGCCTGCTTCAGCATTCATGGTTCCCGTCTCGTCCATCACCGTAATTTGTGGCAACTGGTGACGTTGTCCCATTTCAAAGTCATTCGGATCGTGAGCCGGTGTGATTTTAACAGCGCCGCTACCGAAATCTTTATCCACATAGTCATCCGCAATGACCGGAATTTCACGCCCGATGATTGGAAGCACAAGCGTTTTGCCGATCATTTGCTTGTAGCGTTCATCTTCCGGATGTACAGCTACAGCCGTATCGCCCAGCATCGTTTCAGGACGTGTGGTGGCTACAGTAATAAATCCGCTACCGTCTTTCAGTGGGTATTGCAGGTGATATAGATTTCCATTCACCTCTTTGTATTCCACCTCAATATCCGACAACGCAGTACGTGCAGCAGGGTCCCAGTTAATGATGCGTTTACCGCGATAAATCAGGCCCTTTTTGTACAGTTTAACGAATACTTCGCGTACCGCTTTGGACAGTCCCTCATCCAATGTAAAACGTTCACGGGAATAATCGAGAGAAAAGCCCATTTTTTCCCATTGGTTGTGGATATTGTCCAGATAAAGATCCTTCCACTCCCACACTTTTTCCAAAAACTTCTCACGGCCCAAATCATAGCGAGTCAGGCCTTCTTCACGCAGCTTCTGCTCTACTTTTGTTTGAGTAGCAATACCTGCATGGTCTGCCCCTGGCAGCCACAAGGCATCATAACCCTGCATCCGCTTGGCGCGGATAATAATATCCTGCAAAGTAAAGTCAAGAGCATGTCCAATATGCAACATACCCGTAACATTGGGTGGTGGAATAACGATTGTAAAAGGCTCTGCCTCTGGATGTTGCCCGGCGCGGAAATAGCCCTTCTCCATCCACGTTTTGTACCATTTTTGTTCTGCTGATTTGGGATCATACGTTGTTGGCATTTCCAAGGTTGTCTTGTTGTCTTGTTCTGACATATCAGGATACCTCCATGATTTTTCAATTGGCAAATAAAAAAAGCCCTTCATCCTCAAAGGACGAAAGGCTGTTCTCTCGCGGTACCACCTTTGTTTCACCCCTAGTGTATGTATCCACTGATCCATTACACATGGTGTGACACTTTATGCAGATAACGGTTGCGGACCGGCCTTATTCTACCGTGAACCTCTTACCTTCCGAAGGAATGAAATGAGGAACCGTTCAAACAGGCGACTCCCGGGTGACTTCGGCCAGTAGCTTCCTGCGGAACCTCACAGCGCTGCAATTCCACTCTCTGAAGGGCTTGCTGCCTACTCTTCCCGATCTCAGTCTTTCAATAACTATACCACATCATACATTTCCCATTGACTATAGTCAACACCCATTTCTCATTGACTATAGTCAGCACTTCGTCGCATGTTTCAGCAACCGAATCAAGGGATGTACAATACTTGCCCTTCTTCTACATGATGCTCTGCCAATCTGTTATACAATTGAAGCTCCCGTGTGCTGAGTTGATAACGGTCTGCTATCGTTTCCAGTGTATCCTCGCGCTGTACAATGCATAACCTTACCTTGCGGAAAGGCGTTTCATCCTGTGTATGGAAAAAAAGATTTTTCCACTTGGCATCCTCACGCTCTTCGTCGACTTTCTGATCCTGACCTTGCGGTTCATGTTCCAGTTGCTGCTGGTGTTCCGCTTCTTTTACCGAACGGCTGGATTGAAGCAATGATGAGTAGACAACCGGGTCCGGCTCGTCTGCTCCTTCATCCTTTTTACTGTTAAAAGCCACGCGCATCTCTGGCTTTTCCTCAGTAAAGGTATCATGAACTTCATGGTTTACCTGTTCTGACGCCTCAGGCCTGAAGTCAAAGTCATTCCCCTGACTTGCTTCCAACTGCGGCTCCAAATAAATCTCCGACTCTGTGTCAGAATGCGGCTCCGACAGCAAAGAGTCGTATGCTACATTGGGAGATGTAGAAGATACTTTAGGCTCATCTCCTACCGTCCCTGCTGCCTCTTGCTGAATTCCCCACACTTCCGGTGACTCCTGCTCATGCTTCACTTCGGAAGAACTGTCTTCAATTGCTTTTCCCGTCCATGGCTCATAATATCGATTCGGATCTACTATCGGGTCATAAGTCTGCTGCTCCAATGATGACTTCTGTTCAAGTTGATCCTCTGACGACTGTTCCCAGTAAGCTGACTCCTGTTGCGCTGCTACTGTGTATGAAGTTTCCGAGTCTGTATAGTTGTTGAATGCCGAGTCTTGGGTAGAATAGGCCTCTTCGTGACGATGCTCTCCATCGCCAGAAAGAGATGAAGCTGGATGCTCAGGCGCATGCACTACAGTAAACTCCTCATCCAGCCAAACCGCTGTCTCCTCTGCATGAGAGCTTTCCACCCCATGCAAAGAAAGAACCCCTGTAATGTTTAGACTGCGTAAAGAGAGCAGGTCCACATCAAAATTTTCAATCTCCACGGAGATATCTTCCAATTTTCCTACCCGATTTAGCGGAATGGTAATTTCCACAGGGATCAAATGATGAAGCTCGCTCGTGATCTGTTCAGGTGTGCGGTACACGCCCTCCAGCAGCAAATGCCCTCGCAAAGCGGCATGGTCGCCGTGGGTTACAACCTGAATGCGTGGCAGAAGCTCAATTTCCTCCAACTCGGCAATCCCGGCAGCTTCCTCCGTCAAATGAATGCGTTCATAAATATCAAAACGCAAGCCTTGCGGCTGATCATTCTGTTGTTTATTCAAGGATGGCATCCTCCTTTGGGCAGCCTCCGCACATCCTCTGACTCGTGTCAGGCGCACGGAAACTCCATATTGCAAACCGTTTCTAGGTTCAAGTATATGCGCCAAAATAGAAGGCATGCCATCTTTTATAGCTGTTTGTGCAGCTTTTGAAAATCATCCGGCCAAGCATCCTCCACGGTTATCGTTTCGCCGCTCAGCGGATGACAGAAGGTAAGGCGCTCTCCGTGAAGGGCCTGCCTACCAAAATCAACAGCACGACCGCCGTATAATACGTCCCCAAGCAAAGGATAGCCAGTATGACTAAGATGTACGCGAATCTGGTGCGTCCGACCTGTCTCCAGCGTCAGATACACGAGACTGACCGCACTCGGACCACTCCCCCATACTTCACCAACTTCCACATGGGTAACCGCCTTCTGCCCGGTTGGGGATACACGGCGGCGCTGTTTATGATGCCTATCCTTGCCAATCGGCCAATCCAACGTCCGCAGCGATGGAGGTACTTTCCCTCGTACCAAAGCTACATAACGACGACCGATGTCCTTAGCTCGCATTTGTTCGTCCAGCTTGAGCAACGCAAATTCATTTTTGGCATATAGCACCGGGCCTGTCGTGTCCACATCCAGACGATGTACATGCCGTACTGCTGTATGAATATCGTTAATTTCATAATAGGATGCGACAGCATGATCCAACGTCAGCGGACCATCCTTTACACCACCGTCTGGATGGACCGCCATACCCGCTGGTTTGTGTACGACCAAGCAAAAATCATCCTCGTATAGTATCTTCAAATCATACCAACGTGGGATGACGCCGAGGTCCACTACAGGAAAAAGGGCCAGCCGCAGCCGGTCCCCTGTAAGTTCAATCCCTTTTTCATGCCGTAGCCTGCGCCACAGCTTGTCTGGTAATCCCAGACGGTTCAACAACCAGCGGTCCACAGCTTCAGCGCGATTTTCATCAGTTGCAATTTCTCGCCCCGGTGTGACTTCCAGCCACGGTCCTCTTCTTTTCCAGGTGCCTTTCCAACTCATAGACGTTTGAGCGCGCGATAGTTCGCTTCAATGGTAGCATCAATATCCTCAACTGTATGCACACCTGATACGAACATGCCCTCAAATTGAGATGGAGCTACACTAACGCCCTCATTCACCATTTCAGTAAAGTAACGGCGGAAGTGGTCCTGATTACTCGTTTTAGCAGTGTCAAAATTGACAACCTTCTCGTCTGTGAAGAACGGACACACCATAGAACCTACACGGTTGATCGTGACAGGAATCCCCAGCTCTCGCGCGTTACGTTCGAATCCGGCCTGAAGTCGTGCTGCCCGCTCTTCCAGGCGATCATATACTTCTGGTGTCAGCAATTTAAGCGTCGAATAACCTGCTGCCATAGCCAGCGGATTTCCGCTAAGCGTACCCGCTTGATAGATGGGGCCAGATGGCGCGATTTGCTCTAGAATGTCGCGACGACCGCCATATGCACCTACAGGTAAGCCACCACCAATCACTTTGCCTAGACACGTAAGATCCGGCGTCACACCAAAGCGCCCTTGAGCGGAATGAAGTCCCACCCGGAATCCAGTCATCACTTCATCAAAAATAAGTAGACTTCCGTGCTGCTGGGTTACCTCACGCAAACCTTCCAAAAATCCAGGCTGTGGCGGTACAACACCCATATTGCCAGCTACCGGCTCGACAATAATAGCAGCAATCTCTTCACCAAATTTCTCAAAAGCCAGCTTCACCGATGCCAAATCATTATAAGGGACGGTGATTGTATGTGTGGCCACGACTTCAGGTACACCCGGACTATCAGGTAGACCTAAGGTCGCAACACCAGAGCCCGCTTTAATCAGCAAGCTGTCCGCATGACCGTGATAAGAGCCTTCAAATTTAAGAATTTTGCTACGTTTTGTAAATCCACGCGCGAGTCGTATCGCACTCATCGTCGCCTCGGTTCCCGAGTTGACCATGCGAACAATGTCCATAGAAGGAACACGCTCACATACGAGTTTCGCCATTTCCGTTTCCGCCAACGTTGGGGCTCCGAAGCTGGTTCCTTTTACAACAGCAGCCTGTAAAGCTTTAACCACTTCGGGATGCGCATGGCCCATAATAAGCGGTCCCCATGAACATACATAGTCTAGATAGGATTGACCGTCGATATCATATACACGCGATCCTTCTCCACGATCGATATATACCGGCGTTATACCTACGGATTTAAAAGCTCGAACCGGACTGTTCACGCCACCCGGAATATACTGTTTTGCCTCATCAAAAGCTGCTTTGGAACGCGTATCCTTGCGTACTGTTCGTTGTTCGTCGATCATTCTAATCACTCCTGTCTTCTGAAAAATACACTTATTGCTTCAACCATCTTGCCGCATCCTTTGCAGAATAGGTAATAATCATATCCGCACCGGCACGCTTCATGCTTGTCAGAATCTCCAGCACCATCGCTTTTTCATCAATCCAGCCTTGGAGGGCTGCCGCTTTGACCATTGCATATTCGCCACTGACGTTGTAAGCCACCATAGGCAAATCAAATTGGTCCTTAATGGTGCGCATTACATCCAGATAAGAAAGAGAAGGCTTCACCATCAGCATGTCCGCACCCTCCATCACGTCAGACTCCGCTTCCCGCAACGCCTCACGTGCATTGGCAGGGTCCATCTGATAGGATTTGCGGTCACCGAACTGCGGCGCAGAATCAGCAGCTTCCCGAAAAGGACCATAAAAGGCAGACGCATATTTAACGGAATACGACATAATCGGAATATGTGAAAAACCTTCCAGATCTAGTCCTTGCCGAATCGCCTGTACAAAACCGTCCATCATATTAGAAGGAGCGATAATATCTGCACCGGCTCTCGCCTGAGAAACGGCTGTACGTACCAGCACCTCCAGAGATTCATCATTCAATACTTCACCGCATACCTCACCATCATGCTCATGCATGTGTACCATACCGCAGTGTCCATGGTCCGTAAACTCACACAAGCAAGTGTCTGCCACGACCAGCAGTTCGGGATAACGTGACTTGATCAAACGAGTAGCTTCCTGAACAATACCGTTGTCCACAAAAGCTGAAGTCCCTACACTGTCTTTGGTTTCTGGTATGCCAAACAGGAGCACAGCAGGAATGCCAAGCTCACTAATTTCTTTCAGCTCTTCTTCCAGCCGATCCAAAGAAAAACGGTATACGCCTGGCATGGAGCTAATCTCCTGTTTCACTCCAGTACCAAATGTTACGTAAATCGGTTGGATAAAATCAGCCGGGTTCAATACCGTTTCACGCACCATGCTGCGAATGGCAGCCGACTGGCGCAAACGGCGATGTCTGGTAAAAGGGACACTCATAATTACAAACCTCCATTTTTTATACGTTCATTTGTAAAAATTAAAATTTATAATGTCATAACCGTACTTGATTGTTTCCAGTCACATAGCGATTGAATTAGACTTTCAATGGTCGCCTTCTCTGACATCAAACTGACAGTAAAGCCAGCTTGGGTTGCTGTCTCACCAGTCAAGGGACCGATCACAGCGATCGTAACTCCCTCCAGCAGCGAGACTGGATCACTGATCCCCATTTGTCTGAGGGCTTCCAGGAAAAAGGTTACGGTTGAGGAACTGGTAAAAGTAATCGCATGAATGGCACGCTCCTCCAGCAGCTTGAGCAGTTCATCATCCTGTGTGTTGGCCGCCAGTACTGTTTGATACAAATCAGCCTCGGTCACACGAAGTCCCATCTCCCTCAGCTGATCTGGCAGCCAGGAGCGAGCGAGATCACCTCTTGGAAGAAATACGTTTTGCCCTGCTTGCAAATCTTGCTCAAACGCTTCAAGCAAACCCTCTGCCTGAAAAGGACCTTCGATCTGTTCTGCTACAATTCCGTGCGTTCGAAGCGCGTCTGCTGTAGCTGGTCCGACAGCGGCAATACGGGCTTTGTATAGAGCACGTACATCCTTGCCCTGTTCCTTTAAGTGAGTGAAAAAGTATTCCACTCCGTTAACGCTGGTAAAGAACACCCAGTCATATTCAGGAAGCCGCGCAAACGCCTCTTTAATGTTCTGTTTTGCCTGCTCGTCCGAAGGGACGACGGTCTGGATAACTGGGAACTCATAAGGTTCGCCGCCAAGCTCCTCAATCCGGTGAACCAGACTGCTGGCCTGCGCGCGTGCGCGAGTAACTAAAATTCGCTTCCCGAACAAAGGCATATCCTCTGCCCATTTTAACTGTTCACGCTGATTGACCACTTCTCCGACAACGATGACGGCGGGCGGTTGGAAATTCGCTGCCTTCACCTTGGCTTCAATATCCGCCAGCGTGCCCACTAGCGTATCTTGCTCGGCGCGGGTCCCCCAACGGATCAATGCAACTGGAGTATCGGACGGCTTACCGTGCTTTATCAGCTGATCACTGATATAGCCGATCTTCGCTACACCCATCATAAAGATCAGTGTCCCCGTTGCGTTCGTTACTTTATCCCAATGAATACTTTTATCGAGTTTATCCGGGCTTTCATGACCTGTAATAATAGACAGCGACGAAGCCATATCCCGATGTGTAACGGGAATGCCTGCATAGGCAGGCACGCTGATAGCTGATGTGATACCAGGTATGATTTCATAGGAAATGCCGTGTTTACGCAGCAGCCCGGCTTCCTCGCCAACTCGGCCAAAAATAGTGGGATCTCCCCCTTTGAGCCGGACGACTGTCTTTCCTTCCAAGGCTAAATCCACCAGCAGCTGATTAATTTCCTCTTGCTTCATGGTGTGACGATCTGGCAGCTTGCCGACATATATTTTTTGGGCCCCTGGCTTCATCAGCCCTAAGAGGCGAGGGCTTGCCAGTCTGTCATACACAATGACATCGCCCAGTTGAATGCACTCCCAACCCTTAACCGTAATTAATCTTGCATCTCCGGGTCCTGCACCTACTAAATATACCTTTCCCACCATTCCATTATCCCCTCACCTGCGCCAGAATCTGTTCCGCTCCTTTGGCTATCAAACTGGCCGCCACCGCTTCTCCCAGCTTCTGCGGATCATTTCCCTGGAGCGTTTCCTTCAAAATAACCTCGCCATCTGGCGAGCCTACCATCCCTGTGAGGCTGATTTCTTGACCAGCCCAGACTGCATGAGCGCCGATTGGCACTTGGCATCCCCCATTTAACACACCCAGAAAAGTTCGTTCTGCCTCAACCGTAGCCGAGGTATCCTGGTGGTTGTAGAGACGCAGCAATGCCAACAGCTCTTCATCGCTCGCACGGCATTCAATACCGAGCGCTCCCTGTCCCACTGCCGGCAAACATGCCTCCTCTGGTATATAGGACGTAATTCGGTCTTTCCAGCCCATCCGGTGCAAGCCTGCTGCTGCCAAAATGATGGCGTCAAAACCTTCCGTCTCCAGCTTTTTCAGACGGGAATCAATATTGCCACGTACTGGCTCCAATTGTAGATCAGGACGCATGGACTTGATTTGACTGGCTCTGCGCAAGCTGCTTGTGCCCACCTTGGCTCCTGGAGGCAAATCCTCCAGACTCTTGGCGCCCAATGTGATTAGGCAATCGCGTGGGTCCTCACGGCGCGGTACAGCGCCATTGACAAGACCCTCCGGCAATTCGGACGGCATATCCTTCATACTATGTACTGCCATATCAATTTCACCAGCCAGCATGGCCTGTTCAATCTCTTTGACAAAAAGCCCTTTGCCACCCACTTTGGACAAGGTTACATCCAATATCCGATCACCCTTGGTCAGGATTTTTTTGATGACAAATTGCAAATCCAATCCATGCTCCGCGCACAGCGCATTCAAATCCTCAATGACATGCCCGGTCTGAGTTAACGCCAGAGCGCTCTGTCTGCTACCTACCACAATTGTTCGCATGTTATTCCTCCTGATTTTGCGCAATCCATAAATCTATTTCTTTTTCGGTCCAAGCCATAAATTCATGACGTCGTATTTGTTCCAAAATTCCGCTACTCGCCAAGCGTCTTAATAGTTTGGTCCTTTGCTGTGGGGAACTTATCTTGCGTTTGATGATCTGTCGCATATCGTGCATGAAATCCAGATAAGGCTCATATTCGCTACCGAACAACGTATCC
The DNA here is from genome assembly GCF_025846815.2 of Paenibacillus sp. BT-177. Lineage (NCBI taxonomy): Bacteria > Bacillati > Bacillota > Bacilli > Caryophanales > Paenibacillaceae > Paenibacillus > Paenibacillus sp. BT-177. The sequence continues at coordinate 34,393 of NZ_JAOYTP010000005.1, forward strand.
AAGGCTGATCTAATATCAGCGGTCACAGCGGGGCCTGCCCCTTCTGTGGAAATACTAATCGTCAGTCTCCCTCGTCGGATGATACCCGGCGTTATAAAATCTCCCTCTTCCGAGCGATCCGCCACATTTACCAGTATACCCCTTTGTCTGGCCTCATGCGCAACCTTATTATTCACTTCTCTCTGGTTCGTAGCGGCATATACAAGAAAGGCTCCCTGGAGGTCACCCTCGCGATATACGCGATTTACCCAGTGGAGCTGCTTGTGATCGGCCAGGACCTGTAAATCCGGCGTTATATTCGGGCTAATGATGGTAATGGACGCCCCACTTTCCATCATCCCCTTAACCTTTCGTTCCGCAATCCTGCCGCCGCCTACAACACAACAGAGCTTATTGTTACAATTCAACGAAATTGGGACAAAATGCTGCAAGTGGCTTTTCACTCTCCCGTCCACTGATGAAATACAGACCAGGAATTCAGCAAAAAATTAAGAATTAGTAGCGTGTAGCCAACCAAAGACCACTTTGCCATTACAAGGCCTGAACGCTGGTTCAATCTTTTGCTCACTAAAAATACAATATACACGCATAAGGCAATCGCTGTCATTAGCACTTTGGTATCTAGTAAAAGACGCCAGCGTTCCTCGGCAATAATAGAAATGACAGCCACGACAATAGAAACTCCCAGCAGAGGAGTACCAATTAACAGCGCCATATGTGTATACCGATCCATCATTTCCAGACTCGGCAGGCGCTTGATCGTGTCATTCCATTTCTTTACTTTCAATTTACGATGCAAAAACAGATACAACCCCGAAAATACAGCTGCTACCGTCATCGCGACAAATCCAAGATTAGCCAGCGCAATATGAATCAGAAGCAGCCCATGTACGGTATGCCAATTTCCAAGCGGGTTGTCGATCGGCTCCATCCATATATTGTTGAGCACAAGAACAGCAAAGCTAATGATATTAAGCAGCAATACTGCAAATTCCGATCGCTGATAACGTGACAGAAACAAAGAAATCAGCACCAGAATAAATGAGAACAGAAACAGAAAGTCGTAGGTCACGAAAATGGGAAGATGCCCTTCATTCCAGGTTCTCATTCCCATAAAAACAAGTTGGAGCACTACAACGACAAGAAGAAGCCCTGTACCTGTCCGTTTAGCATTCGCATTGCGACGAATTCCATCCGAAAATACAAACAGAAGACTCAGGGCAAAAACATAAATCATTGAATCATATATAAGCATGCCTGAGGCCACGTCTGTTCACCCACCTTTACAGGCTGGCCGGCGCAAACGACGCTGGCAAAGCCTGAGCCTGACCGGTTTTTCCATGAACACCAGTCTCCGGTTTTATCAACGCAGATGCATCGCTTTTATCTACTTTCTGAGCAGCGTCCTCCAAACGATCCTCCAGAGCAAAAATGTGGCTAAACATGTCTAGCGCCTCATTTCCCTGCTTTTGGACAGCCAGTTCCTTAACCCGATTGATCGGATCATGCATCATCTGATTCAGCATACTTTTCGTCAAGCGGCTTATCACTTTACGCTGCCGTTCATCCAGCTCGGGAAGCTTGTTATACAAGCTTTCCAGCGTATCCTGATGTATAGACTCCGCTTTTTCCTGTAATGCACGAATCACCGGACGCACTCCCATCGTTTTCAACCATTGATAAAACTCGCTAAGCTCATCTTCGATCATATGCTCGATTTTTGCAGCTTCAGTACGACGCATTTCCAGGTTGCTCTCCACGATCCCTTCCAGATCATCAATATCATATAGGAAAACATTCTGCAATTCCCCAATAGCCGGATCCAAATCGCGCGGAACCGCGATATCAATCATAAACAAAGGACGAGACTGACGACTTTTCATACTGGCTTCGACACGGTTGCGATCCAGAATATACCCCTGAGCACCAGTCGAGCTAATCACAATATCCACATCCGCCAACCGATTCATGCCATCCTCCATCGTAACTGGTGTACCATTAAACTTGGAGGCCAGATCCTCGGCGCGGGACAAAGTTCGATTTGCTACAATAACCTCGGCAGCTCCGCCGCTGTACAAATGCTTAACGGTAAGCTCACTCATTTTACCAGCACCGAGGATTAGTACCTTTTTATCCGTAAACATCCCGAAAATCCGTTTGCCCAGCTCAACGGCTGCATAGCTAACAGATACGGCACTTTCTCCAATAGACGTCTCCGAATGGGCACGCTTGCCCAATGTGACGGCCTGCTTAAACAGCATATTAAACCACGTTGCTGTAATTTTCTGAGATTGAGCCTGGAGAAAAGCATTCTTTACCTGACCCAAAATTTGTGTTTCTCCAATGACCATGGAATCCAGACCACAAGTCACACGGAACAAATGCCGAATTGCCTGCTCGTCTTCATATATATATAAATGTTGTGTAAACTGATCACGAGGAATACCAAACCATTGCTCCATAAAACTGCGTATAAAATAACCGCACATGTGAAGGCGGTCGACCACAACATATATTTCAGTCCGATTGCAGGTTGCGACAACTACGCCCTCCAACACACTTTTGGTAAGTTTGAGTTGCTCCAGCGCTTCTGGCAAATCCTGTTCTGCAAATGTAAACCGTTCTCTGACTTCCACAGGCGCCGTACGATAATTCAACCCAACAACGACGATGTGCATTGTAAAATTCACCTGCCTAAACTGTAATAAGAATACTCATTGTTATCATAAACTATGTTAATTATATCACAGAAGTCCGAATCCCCTTCGGCTGTTTTATGAATTGTTTATGAAAATTGGATAGCTTTCATAAACATCCAGCACGTTCTGTATGATTTAGTTTAGTTTGAACTACTTTTAAAACAAATAACCATGGAATTGTTCCATGGTTATAATATAGGACGCACAAAAGGCTCCATAAAAAAGATTTATACCAACTCAGCCAACTTGCACTTCGGTGATTCCACCTGAAGTTCTCCCAAGCCGCGAATTAGCTTCTTCGCATATGTTTTTTTCGGTTTTAGAACGGATACCAGGTAATCAATAGCCAGCTGCGGATCAACAGTCTCACCGCAAGTATAACAATCAATAGCGGCAAACCCTCTCTCAGGATACGTATGAATAGAGAGATGACTCTCCGACAACAGTACAAGCACGGTAGCTCCCTGTGGTTCGAATTGCTTGGATTGAACGGACATCACCGTTGCTCCGCAAGCTTCAGCAGCTTCAACTAATTGAGCCTCCAGAAACTGCGCATCATTCAGTAATTCAAACTCAACACCCCAAGTATCTACGGCAACGTGTCTTCCGAAAGTTGAGTATTCCAATTCCATCTTTCGGTTCCCCCTTCCTAGGAATAAAATGTTTGAAAAAAATTTCATCCGCTAGGACCTACGTCATTCACTTCCCGAGGGATAACCTCTCGCAACATTCAATGTCCTGAGTGAATCCTGGTTCCTATATTCATTTTCAACGAGATTAAAAATAACATCTATGTGCAGCAAATGCAATCATTTTTTTGGAATAAAAAAGCCCCTTTCGGCAAAGAAAGGGACTACACTGTATAACAATTCATTCCATATATTCAGCCTTTTAAGCTTCCAGTGCAAATAATTTGGAGCAACTCATCCGAAGCTTATGGTCAATCTGTTCCAGCTCAGAGAAAGTACGCGCCAAATTCCGCTCGTCAAGTAACGAATTAATGAGGTTGTATATATCTGCTATTTCATTTTCGACGTTCTGATGTTGAAAAAGCTGTTGCAGTTCTTGCACTGTATTTCTATATTCAAACACCAGCCTAGAGCCTTCCGCATTCTTTTCCATAATTTTGCGGACCGCACCTTCATTATAAAAATACACCATAGTGAATCCTTGATACATGCGGTAAACAATACCTTCACCCTTAAAGCGAACAAATAGTTGGCGTATAAACAGAGTTAGCTGTGGATGAACTAAGCGGCAAGTTAATTCACAAACAAACGCTCCCTCTTTGGCTTCAAAAAATAAATGAACTTCCTCACCCGCAATATGCTCTAGAACGATTTCCTGTCTTCCGTTATCAAGAACTTTAATGCGGTAATGCACCTGGGGATCATCCACTGCCTGCAAAAATTCGTCCATTTGGGTTTCTGACAAGGTCAAAGTGGTTTTTACATACTCTGTGGCTAACCGCTGTGCCATACCAATCTCCTCAATTCTTTCCTGAACCTTTAGTGTAAGCTTTATACTTTATTATACATCAGACCTGTTGCGCTTTCTTGCGTATCAAATCATAAATATCCGCCATTCATCGAAGATAAACGGAAAATACCGTAATCGCAGCTGTATTATCCTCCATATGCTCACTTTTATGCTTAAATCCCACGATTTCCTTTGTTTATTATATATTATTCCTACCTTTTTAGTGAGTTTAATGTTTTTGAATTCAACATCATAAAAAAAGGCGCCCTTAAGGACGCCCCTAACCTTACAATTCCGTCTGCTCTTCGTCGTCATTCTCGATATAACTGGAGATGACCGACCACAGCTCTTCCTTGCCCATGCCTTCTTCGGATGAAAAGGGGATAAACAAACCCCCGGGAAGTATTCCAAGTTCCTGCTTGATTACCTTATAGTGCTTTTCTCGACGTGTTTTAGGGATTTTATCTGCTTTTGTACCTACAACACAGACAGGGAGCCCGTTATGGCGCAGCCAGTCGTACATCATGATATCATCCTTGGACGGTGGGTGGCGCAAATCTACCATTTGTAGCACCAGTTTGAGCGGCTCACGTTCCAGCAAATAAGACTCAATCATTTGTCCCCAAGCCTTACGTGACGTTTTGGATACCTTAGCATAACCGTAACCGGGAAAATCGACAAAATAGAGCTCATCATTAATCCGGTAATAATTGAGTTGCTGAGTTTTACCCGGCGTAGAACTGGTACGCGCCAAATTTTTACGGTTAATCATCCGATTAATCAGTGATGATTTTCCAACATTGGAGCGCCCCGCCAGAGCAATCTCTGGCAAAGCGTCCACAGGAAACTGATCCGGACCAACCGCACTTATTATAAATTCTGCTTTTGTTACTTTCATTGTGTCTTTAATTCCTCTCTAATGTACCCTTGCCTGCTCAACCAAAGCATGCTTTAACACCTGATCCATATGGGCAACGGGGACAAATTCAACATCCTGCCGGATACTGTCGGGAATATCCTTCAAATCCCGTTCATTATCTTTGGGAAGCAGAATTTTTTTGTAGCCTGCCCGATGGGCAGCCAGCGATTTTTCTTTCAAACCACCAATCGGCAATACGCGACCGCGCAGGGTAATTTCGCCCGTCATCGCTACATCCTTGGATACATGACGGTTGGTCAAAGCCGAAATTAATGCAGTAGCAATCGTGATTCCGGCAGATGGACCATCCTTCGGAATTGCTCCCTCAGGAATATGAATATGGATATCATTTTTCTCATAGAAATCCAATTCGATGCCCAGATCGACTGCTTTGGAACGAGTGTAGCTGAATGCCGCCTGCGCGGATTCTTTCATGACGTCTCCTAGTTTACCCGTAAGAATCAGTTTCCCGCTCCCAGGCACGACCGTCACTTCAATCATCAGTGTTTCACCACCGACCTCTGTCCACGCCAAGCCTGTAACCGTACCGATCTGATCCTCCAGTTCTGCTACACCGTAACGGAATTTGGCGATACCCAAATAATCTTTCAAATTATCCGGTGTGATTTCAATCGGCCCTTCGCCACCGGATACAACTGACTTCGCCGCTTTGCGACATAGAGAAGCCATTTGCTGTTCAAGATTACGCACACCAGATTCACGGGTATATTCACGAATGACACGCAGCAGCGTATCCTCCCCAATAACCAACTGTTCCTCTCCCAAGCCATGCTCTCTCTTCTGCTTGGGCAGGAGATACCGATTGGCAATTTCCAACTTCTCCAGTTCGGTGTAACCGGGAATATAGAGCGTCTCCATACGATCCATCAGCGGACGCGGGATATTATGTGCAGCATTGGCTGTCGTTACAAACATCACGTTGGACAGATCAAACGGCAACTCAACAAAATGGTCACTGAACGTGTTGTTTTGTTCAGGATCGAGCACTTCGAGCAATGCCGCCGACGGATCGCCCCGGAAGTCGGAGGCCATTTTATCAATCTCATCCAGCAAAAAGACTGGATTAGATGTTCCTGCGGTCTTCATTCCCTGAATAATCCGACCCGGCATCGCGCCAACATAAGTCCGGCGGTGACCACGGATTTCCGCTTCATCCCGCACACCTCCGAGAGAGATGCGAACAAATTCCCGACCCATGGATTTGGCAATCGAGCGAGCCAGCGAGGTCTTGCCGACTCCTGGCGGACCTACGAGACACAGAATGGGTCCCTTAATAGTCTTCACCAGTTTGCGCACGGCCAAATACTCCAACACCCGCTCCTTGGGCTTATCCAGCCCGTAATGGTCGTTATCGAGTATTTCTTCTGCTTTGACAATATCAAGATCATCATCGGTGAACTTGTTCCACGGCAAGCTTAACAACCAATCGACGTAATTGCGGATGACACCACCCTCGGCAGAGCTTGCCGGCATTTTTTCCAGACGGTCAATTTCCTTTTCGACCTTCTCCTTCACCGGAACCGGCAACTCTCGTTCACTTAGCTGGTTGCGTAGTTCTTCAACTTCTCCTGCGCGACCTTCCTTCTCACCAAGTTCCTTCTGAATCGCCTTCATTTGTTCACGCAGATAATACTCCTTCTGCGTCTTTTCCATCTGCTTCTTCACACGCTGGTTGATTTTACGTTCCAGCTCCAGCACTTCACGCTCATTGTTTAAAATATCTAGAAGCTTCTCCAGACGCTGAGTTACGTCGATCGTCTCCAATATATCCTGCTTTTCCTTAATTTTGAGCGTCAAATGGCTTGTGATCACATCAGCCAGGCGTCCTGGCTCCTCAATATCAGATACCGCAGCGAGAGTCTCCGGTGTTACCTTTTTGGACAAATTGATATAATGCTCGAACTGAGTTAATACAGTGCGCATAAGCGCATCCGTTTCAGGCTGCACATTTTCTGCCTCGTGCAGTTCCTTCGCCATTACCTCGTAATATTCTTCATTGTCCGTATATTGAATAATCTCAGCACGTTCCAGCCCTTCCACCAATACTCGAATGGTTCCGTTGGGAAGCTTGAGCATTTGGCGTACTTTGGCTACCGTGCCGACTCGAAAAATATCCTCTTGTGTGGGTTCTTCAATATTAACTTCTGATTGAGAACACAGGAGAATCAAATTGTCTTCAACCATCGCTTTTTCCAAAGCCTTGACCGATTTTTCCCGGCCCACATCGAGATGTAGAACCATGCTCGGGTAAACCAGAAGTCCTCTTAAAGGCAGCAAAGGAAAACGACGACCTTTTGTCTTGGTGGGTCCCATCGCTTTCGCACCTCCAGTGATTCTCAGGTTCCGGATTTTACAATCCTCACGTTGCTATCTTTCATATTTTATCAAATGTTTTATAAAAAAACCAATGAAAGACTAGTTCATTAGCAAGATCCTGTATCTGAAATCGTCCCATTATGCGTTCCATCCGCCTGTAACAAGGAGGACTGGGATGGGCGAAAAGTCTCAATTGGCGCATGTACAGGCGCATCCGTCGTCATCTCTTCTCCGAACACATGACGGAACACTTCGGTCACCGACTGTACAGGGATGACTTTTAGACCTTCAATGCTATCAAAAAGAGCTTGCCAGTTGTCCTGCGGAATGATCACTTTTTTGGCTCCAGCCTGAAAAGCAGCTTCGACCTTGGCTAATACGCCGCCAATCGGCTTGACTCGGCCATGGATGCTAATCTCGCCAGTCATGGCAATTTCATGATCCACCGGAATTCCTCGCATCGCGGAGGCAATAGCTGTTGCCATTGCAATCCCTGCCGACGGACCATCTACTGGCGTCCCCCCAGGAAAATTGATATGCAGATCGTAATTGGAGGGGGATAAACCGAGCGTACGCAAAACAGTCAGAACATTTTCCACAGAGCCTTTAGCCATGCTCTTACGACGCAGTGTTCGGGAGTTACCTCCGATCTCTTCTTCATCCACAACACCCGTAATATTATAGCTTCCCTTTCCTTCGGGAACCGGAACCGCAGTAACTTCAATTTCCAGCAGCATGCCCATGTTCGGGCCGTATACAGCTAATCCGTTAACGAATCCGATTTGCGGCAAGCCCGGTATTTTCCGATCAGGACGGGGTTGAATTTGGCTGCTACCCGCTACCCATTCCACGTCCGAAGCATCGAGTCGTTCCCTTTTCTCGGTAAGTGCCAAACCAGCAGCAAGCTGGATCATATTGACTGCCTCCCGGCCGTTGGTCGCGTAACGCTGTACAACCTCTACTGCCTCTGGACAAGGACCAAAGCCTAGCTTGTGTACAGCATCTTCAGCAATACGAGCAATCTCCTGCGGTTGCAGGGCACGGAAATAAATTTCCATGCACCGGGATCGAATAGCAGGTGGCAGCTCATGCGGCGAACGGGTCGTCGCACCTACCAAGCGGAAATCCGCAGGCAAACCGTTCTGGAAAATATCGTGAATGTAAGCAGGCGTATGCGAATCTTCTGAATTGTAATATGCACTTTCCAAAAATACCTTTCGATCCTCCAGCACTTTCAACAGCTTATTCATCTGCGTTGGATGCAGCTCGCCAATCTCATCAATGAACAACATCCCTCCATGAGCCTTCGTTACAGCTCCGGGTTTAGGTTGAGGGATACCTGCTACACCCATCGCTCCTGCCCCTTGATAGATTGGATCATGTACTGAACCAATTAACGGGTCCGCAATACCACGCTCGTCAAAACGGGCCGTTGTGGCATCAATTTCCGTGAATTTAGCATCCCCTTTGAATGGGGAGGACTGATTCTTCTTGGCCTCTTCCAGCACCACACGTGCGGCAGCCGTTTTCCCTACACCAGGGGGGCCATAAATAATGACATGCTGCGGATTCGCACTGCATAACGCCGCCTTGAGCGCACGTAGCCCGTCCTTCTGACCGACGATATCCTGTAACGTGGCAGGCCGTGTGCGTTCAGCTAGCGGCTTAGTAAGTGAAATAGAGCGCAATTTGCGCAACTTATCCAATTCCTTCCGAGATTCCCGATCCACCGCACTACGGTTCGTTTTCTGGCTCCGTAGAAGGTTCCAGAAATACAGACCAATAACAATCCCGAAAAACATTTGCACCAATAACAATATCATAGTCAAGTCCATCGTATTCCCTCCGTTTCTCATCTCAGCAATATAAAAATGCTGTTCTATGAAAGACAGTATTTCCTTTTCCACGAGAGCTAAACGGCTGTCTTTCAAAAGATCAGAGAGAAATACAAAAACACCGCGAAGAACAGTTCTGTAGCAGAGCTGCTCTCCACGGTGTTTAAACAATGACAATAGTTTATGATTATACCTGTTTTAAATAACCGCTTATGCCTACACTTTCTCGGCAGTGTGACGCTCTTCACGTCCGGGTATTTTACCTGTTTCCTCATAAGCTTTGACGATGATATCAATTTCTTTTTTCAATTCGTCAACCATTTCAGCCTCAGGGACTTTGCGAATCATCTTTCCATAACGGAACAATAGACCTTCTCCGCGTGCTCCGGCAATTCCGATATCAGCTTCCTTCGCTTCACCCGGGCCGTTAACTGCACACCCTAGTACAGATACTTTAATCGGCACCTTGAGTTTTGCAATGTAATCCTCTACCTCGTTCGCAATAGAGAACAGATCAATATCCAGACGCCCACAAGTCGGACAAGAAATCAATGTAGCTGCGTTCGTGATCAACCCAAACGTTTTGAGCAACTCCCGTGCTACCTTCACTTCTTCTACCGGATCGGCACTTAGCGAAATACGCATGGTGGACCCGATACCTGCTGCCAACAGAGCTCCCATACCTGCCGCGCTTTTAACCGTTCCAGTAAAGAGTGTACCGGCTTCGGTGATGCCCAAATGGAGGGGATACTTAATAATTTCAGCTGCCTTCGTGTAAGCGGCAATCGCCATTGGAACGTCAGAAGCCTTCAGTGATACGATAATATCATGGAAATCAAGCTCTTCCAGTATCCCGATATGGTACAGTGCACTTTCTACCATCGCTTCTGGCGTAGGGTAGCCATACTTATCCAGTAAATGCTGTTCCAACGATCCGGCGTTTACACCAATCCGAATCGGAATCCCCTTTTCTTTACATGCCTTAACGACAGCTTCCACTTTTTCACGTCGTCCAATGTTGCCTGGGTTAATGCGAACCTTGTCAATCCCATTTTCAATTGCCAGTAGAGCCAGCTTGTGATTAAAGTGAATATCTGCAACCAGCGGAATATGAATCCGCTTCTTAATTTCTTTAATAGCTGCGGCAGCTTCCTCATTGTTGACGGTGACCCGCACTATCTGACATCCGGCTTCTTCCAAACGAAGAATCTCGGCTACTGTAGCTTCCACATCTGCCGTCTTGGTTGTGCACATGCTTTGGATGATGACTTCATTGCTGCCGCCAATCGTCAGATTCCCGACTTGAACGGGACGTGTGTCTTGTCTTAAGAACATATACTTTTCTCTCCCATTAACGCCAAACCTCCACCCCATAAAACCTCATACAGGTTTCGTGAAGTGGAGATCTGGCTTCTCATGTTGTAGAGATCGCGAAGTATCAATCCTTAGGCGCTCTCTTCTTGTTTTTTATCCTTATCTGTACCACCGAGTTCCGGTGCAATTTTGTCTTTTACTACCTGCTCGTTGATGACGCAAGTCGTCACATCATCACGGGAAGGAACCTCGTACATAACGTCAAGCATAATACCTTCAATAATTGCGCGAAGGCCACGAGCACCCGTGTTACGCTTGATCGCCTCACGAGCAATGGCTTCCAGAGCATCTTGTTTAAACTCCAGCTGCACATTGTCCAGTTCCAGCATCTTCTGGTATTGCTTGGTCAACGCATTTTTCGGTTCAGACAAAATACGAACCAATGTCTTCTCATCAAGTGGCTCCAGCGTCGAAATGACTGGCAAACGTCCTACGAATTCCGGAATCAGACCGAACTTCAACAGATCCTCAGGCAATACCATGGAGGTATATTCGCCTGGTTTCAGATCTTTTTGTTCACTAGTCGCGTTAAAGCCGATGACCTTCTTACCGATACGACGTTTGATCATTTGCTCCAGACCATCAAAGGCACCGCCACAAATGAACAGGATATTCGTAGTATCAATTTGAATGAATTCTTGATGTGGATGCTTGCGACCGCCTTGCGGAGGTACAGAAGCAACTGTGCCTTCCAAAATTTTAAGCAATGCTTGCTGTACACCTTCACCCGATACGTCACGCGTAATAGACGGGTTTTCAGATTTACGAGCTACTTTATCAATTTCGTCAATGTAGATAATGCCGCGTTCTGCTTTTTCTACATCATAATCGGCAGCTTGAATCAGTTTCAGCAAAATGTTTTCAACGTCTTCACCCACATAACCCGCTTCCGTAAGGGAAGTGGCATCTGCGATAGCAAATGGGACATTCAAAATTTTAGCCATGGTTTGCGCAAGCAACGTTTTACCCGAACCTGTAGGTCCAAGCATCAAAATGTTACTTTTTTGCAGTTCCACATCATCAATTTTGTTTTGTGTATTAATACGTTTGTAGTGATTATACACCGCAACAGACAATGATTTTTTCGCTTGATCCTGACCAATAACATATTGGTCCAGAATTTCACGGATTTGCATTGGTTTTGGAATGTCTTTCAGATCTACTTCTTCTTCATGACCCAATTCTTCCTCCACAATTTCCGTGCACAACTCGATGCATTCATCACATATATATACGCCCGGTCCGGCAACAAGCTTGCGAACCTGATCCTGAGATTTACCGCAGAAAGAACATTTTAATTGTCCTTTTTCATCATTAAATTTAAACATAGAGCCACCCCTTTACAGATTAATCGGTTTAGACAGCACCTGGTCAATGATACCGTATGCTTTTGCCTCTTCCGCTTCCATGAAGAAATCCCGGTCAGTATCACGTTCGATTTTTTCGAGGGGCTGACCTGTACGCTCCACATAGATTTGATTCAGCTTGGCACGTGTTTTGATAATCCAGTCCGCATGAATCAGCATGTCGGAGGCTTGCCCCTGAATGCCGCCGAGCGGCTGGTGGATCATAACTTCACTATTGGTAAGTGCATATCTTTTGCCTGGTGCACCAGCTGTGAGCAATAAAGAACCCATACTAGCAGCCATACCTACACAAATCGTCGATACATCCGGCTTAATGAATTGCATTGTATCATATATACCCATGCCTGCAGTAACAGAACCGCCTGGCGAGTTAATGTACAAATTAATGTCCTTCTCTGGGTCTTCCGCAGAAAGGAACAATAGCTGTGCAATGACGAGATTGGCGACATCGTCATCAATCGGGCCACTTAGGAAAATGATGCGATCCTTAAGCAACCGCGAGTAAATATCGTAAGATCGTTCTCCTCGATTCGTTTGTTCCACAACCATAGGGACGAGACTCATCACGACCAACCTCTTTTCTTTATTAAAATGAACACCTGTATTCATCCGCTTCCTTATGTCCCATTAAAACGGAAGCGGCAATCATGAAACGTGAACACCTTACAAAATATTTTAACATGTTCAGAGTCTCGTGTCATATTTGCCTGCTCATATATGAAGTGCAGGCTATTTACAGACACCCTGCCGAGACCTTCTCATATTTAACCATGTTTCGTATGTATGTGCAAATGTACGGTAGTGACTTATGTAAAACAGAAAACACCATTCACAGCGCTTTCCATAAACGACTAAAATTTGGGTTGTCTAAGGTAAAAATAAGGCACGTAACTTTCACTACGTGCCTTATCCTTATCTAATTACTACGTTGCAGCCTGTTACAGCCTACACACCGTATATTTTATCGTTTAAATTACTCAGCAGCTGCAGCTGGCGCTTCAACTTCTTTGCTGTTTTCCACCAGCAAAGCGATTGTTTTGCGCAGGGAGATCTCTTCTTTCAAGTTAGCGAACGAGCCGTTACTTTCCAGAATGCTACGGATCTCTTCTACAGAACGTTTGTAAGTGTCAGCCATGTTTTGCAGTTCTTCATTAATTTCCGCTTCGGAAACTTCGATGTTTTCTGCTTTAGCCACTTGCTCCAGCACGAGGTTGTTGCGTACGCGCTTCTCAGCATCTGCTTTCATTTGCTCTTCCAGGTCTTCTTTGCTTTGACCGGAGAAGCCGAGGAACATTTCAAGGTTCATGCCTTGGCTGCGCAGACGGTTGTCGAAATCGCGAACCATGTTTTGCACTTCACTCTTGACCATTGCTTCAGGAATGTCGATTGTTGCATTTTCAGCAACTTTCTCCACTACAGCGCCCTCACGAGCTGCTTTAGCTTCGTTTTCTTTGCGCTCCAGCAATTGCTTTTTCAAGTCTTCCTTGAATTCAGCAAGTGTGTCAAATTCACTTACATCTTTAGCAAATTCATCGTCCAATTCAGGAAGAACTTTGCGTTTCAGTTCATGAACTTTTACTTTGAATACAGCTTGTTTACCAGCGAGGTCAGCAGAATGGTAGTTCTCAGGGAACGTTACTTCAACGTCCTTGGAATCACCAGTGTGCAAACCAATCACTTGGTCTTCAAAGCCAGGGATGAAGGTATTGGAACCCAGTTCCAGAGAATACTTCTCAGCTTGTCCACCTTCGAATTGTACGCCGTCTACGGAACCGTCGAAGTCAATGATAGCTGTATCGCCGGATTGAGCAGCATCTTCATCAACGACAACCAATTCAGCATGACGTTGTTGCAGGCGCTCCAGCTCTTGAGCCAGTTCTTCGTCGCTTACTTCGTTTTTGCTTACAGGCACTTCTACGCCTTTGTAATCGCCCAAAGTTACTTCAGGTTTAACCGTAACTTTTGCTTTGAATTTGAAAGATTCGCCTTTAGCAAATTGATCAATTTCAACATCAGGGCTATCTACTGGGAAGATGTCTGTTTGCTCTACAGCTTGGCTGTATGCTTCTGGCAACAGGAAGTCAATTGCATCCTGGTACAGACTTTCAATACCATAACGTTTTTCAAAGATAGGACGTGGTACTTTACCTTTACGAAATCCTGGTACACTTACTTGTTTAACCACTTTATTAAAAGCTTTGTCGAGTGCAGCGGCTACACGATCCGCGTCTACCTCAACTTCAAGAACCCCAAGGTTCTTCTCTATTTTCTCCCAAGTTGCTTTCATTTTATGCTTTCCCCTCCAACAAAATCTTCACTTAGTTTTCATTACAATCAACGCACACAAAATAACCACTATAGTATATCTAACATTACTGTCTTTTTCAAGGGCAGCCCTTGAATGCTTTAACAGGTAAACGTTTCCGGTCATTAAGGAGTGTTCATTCCCGCCGCGACGAATAATCGCATCGACCGATACGCTTGCTCAAAACGGAAGCGTAGTGCATCTGTAATGCCATATATAGCGCGGGTTTCTTCCTCATTATTGTTCCCGTTCAAACTTTCCGAAACGGTCTGATGGAGTGCTGCTGCCCAAATATCCGGCATCCCGTCCTCTTCCACCAACATTGATCTATAATCTTTCGTACCGTACACTGCCATCACAAACTGTGACCATAGCTCCTGTGCAAAATAGAATAGTGTAGGCTCATGCACTTCAGTCTGGTCAGCTACCCGTTCCAAAATACGCATAATCGCCTCTGGAAACTCATCGGGCTGTAACGGAACCGTTTCAATATCGATTTCCGTCTTTTCATCACCCCGTCTGATTTCTATCGTCCCTTCCATTCCACGGCGTCTCAATGTCTGTAGAACACGGAATTGGAGAAGAGGATGGATTTCCCGTTCAGTAATCCAGCGAAGCAAGGCATCGTCGATCTCCGGCAGTTCCAAGTAGGATAGCTGTTCCAAAGCTAGAATCGTCTGTTCGGATAACGGTTGATCCATAGCCATCTGCAAAAGCTTGTTACCGTAGCCTGCATCCTGTTCCTGCTTAAAGCGTGCATGACGGCGAGCCAACTCAACTTCACTGACTTCGTCTTCTTCCACATTGTCCGTTGCCGCCCCGCTGTCAGCGTACTGTGGAAATGCAGCTTCCAGCCATTGTAACAGAGCGTTCCATTCATCGTATTGTTTCTGCTCCTGTCCCTGACACTGCATCAAAAAACGCAGCATCGCCATCGCCTCTCCGTAACGTTCGTTCTCAAGCATCACCGTAAGTTGAATTTGATAGTAGTCCAGTGTCTTCGGAAACAATACGATATTATTTTCTTTTGTCGTCACCTTGGAGTCCTTTATTTTCAAGGCACCCCCTCTCCTCCGCAAGCTAAAGTATTTGTAGATTATATGAGAAACAGCAGCCGAAGTTCAACCACTCGTCTTCAACATATTCACCTGTATTCTAACATACCCTTTTATAAGGCAAAAAAAACGATGTGTATTCTGAATTTATATGGTGTAGAGCCCAAATAAGCGATATATGCAAAATAAGACTTGTATCTTTTTCATCCATATGATATATTAATATTCGCTTGAATTTTATGTCCCAGTAGCTCAGCTGGATAGAGCAACGGCCTTCTAAGCCGTCGGTCGGGGGTTCGAATCCCTCCTGGGACGTATAGTCGAAGCTTCCTGTTTAGGAAGCTTTTTTTATTTTCCAGCGAAATAGGACCCACTGTGGATGTTGGAGCCTAGCATCGTATTACAACCTATTTTAATGTAGAAAAGGCTGTTTCCGCAGCGCTGTTTGAGCGCTTGTCTGGGACAGCCTTTTATCGAGGCTATACCATTACACCGCTTGACTGCGTGGAGTAGTAAGGAGTTTAATCAAATGAAATTAATATCTTGGAATGTAAATGGCTTAAGAGCCTGTGTAACCAAAGGATTTTATACTTATCTAAAAGAAACGAATGCTGATATTTTTTGCGTACAGGAAACAAAGCTTCAAGAAGGACAAATCCTCATGGAGAACATGGAGGAATACGCTCAATACTGGAATTACGCTGAGAAAAAAGGGTACTCCGGCACAGCTATTTTCACCAAAATCAAGCCGCTCTCTGTGCATTATGGACTTGAAGAAAATGAAGAGCCAGAGGGTCGAACTATTACACTAGAATTCGAAAAATTTTACCTCGTCAATGTGTACACACCAAATACGAAACGAGACTTATCGCGATTGCCATACAGACTAGAATGGGAAGACCGTTTTCGCAGCTATCTGCAACAACTAGACGCTCAGAAGCCTGTCATCATTTGCGGAGACTTGAACGTGGCTCATCAGGAGATCGACCTT
The DNA here is from genome assembly GCF_025846815.2 of Paenibacillus sp. BT-177. Classification (NCBI taxonomy): domain Bacteria; kingdom Bacillati; phylum Bacillota; class Bacilli; order Caryophanales; family Paenibacillaceae; genus Paenibacillus; species Paenibacillus sp. BT-177. Next base: position 50,754 of record NZ_JAOYTP010000005.1, read on the forward strand.
AAAAATGCCAAAGCCAACTACGGTAATGCTGGCTTCACGCCCGAGGAACGAGACCGCATGTCACAGCTGCTCAACGCCGGATTTATAGATACCTTCAGATATTTTTATCCTGATCGGACAGATGTTTATTCCTGGTGGTCCTACATGCCAAAGGTGAGGGAACGGAATATCGGCTGGCGGATTGATTACTTCCTCGTCTCAGAGAGGCTTCATCCGCTATTAATGGATGCGAGTATTGATTGCCATATTACAGGCAGTGACCACTGCCCTGTTATATTGGATTTGCAAGATTTTTCTGCATAGATCCCCTACCTGACGCAAGGATTTATAAAATTAAAAAGCCGTCATGCTCTGTTTTACAGCATGACGGCCTACATAAATTGAAGCTATTGCTAACTTGCACCTGGTTTTCTATTTAAAACCCGTTCTTCTCCATCATTTGCTTGAACCACAGCGCACTTTGTTTGGGGGTCCGTTCCTGCGTCTCGTAATTGATATGTACAATACCAAAACGCTTGCTATATCCCCAGGCCCATTCAAAGTTATCAAAGAAAGACCAGACAAAATAGCCCTTGAGCTGACCTCCCTCCCGGATAAAGCGATGACACGCCTTTAAATGCTCTTCAATATAGCGTTGACGCCCGGTATCTTCAATCTGTCCATTCACCAGTTCATCCTTCATCGCTGCTCCATTTTCCGTAATCAGAATGGGTAAGCCCTTGCTAAAATCCTTTTCAATCCGCGTCAGCAGCTTATAAAAGGATTCAGGGTGAATCTCCCATCCCATGTCTGTTACTGGCTCCTCCATGTGAATCTGCTCCACTTGCAGTAGCGAAGCGTCGTTAGTTGCTCGAATGATGCTGCGGGTATAATAGTTAATGCCTACAAAATCTCCCGGCTGCTGAATCAGCTCCAGATCACCAGGCTGTACAAAATCCAATCCATTCAGATACGTTCCGTACCATTCCACCATATCTTCAGGATACTTTCCGTTAAACAATGGCTCAGCAAACCAACGATTAATAAAGCCATCCCTTCTGGCGGCAGCAGCTATGTCCTCGGGTCGCTCGGAAGCGGCATCCACATGTTCCATGTTTAGCGTAATGCCAATTTTACCTGTTAATCCTTTTTCCTTGTGCAAATGGATCGCAATCCCATGACACATCAAAATATGATGGGCAGCAGTAAAGGCTTCGCTCCAGTTCTCATGACCAGGAGCATGCTCCCCTGTACCATATCCCAAAATAGAGGCGCAATAAGGCTCGTTTATCGTATTCCACCAGTTTATTCGCTCGCCAAATCGGTCCATGATTACAGAGGCATACGTTTTAAAATGTTGGATAATCTCTCGCTGCGTCCATCCACCTTCGTCCTCAATCCACTGCGGTAAATCCCAGTGATACAGAGTCAGCATTGGAATTAGCCCGGCCGACTCAAGCTCATCCAGCAGATGCTCATAGAAGAGCAGCCCTTGTTCGTTGATCACGCCAGGCGCGGGCATAATGCGTGGCCAAGCTACAGAAAAACGATAATGTAAAAAACCAAGCTGTTTCATTAATTGCACGTCTTCTTTAAAGCGGTGAAAATGGTCACAAGCCACATCTCCACAATCCCCTTCGATCACCTTCCCGGGAATTTGACAGAAAGTATCCCAAATGGAGGGCGTTCTACCGCCCTCATTTGTGCCACCTTCAATTTGATAGGAAGAGGTTGAAGTTCCCCACATAAACGTATCAGGAAATACAAAGATATTCTCGCTCATACTCGGTACCTTCCTTTCAGAAATCAAGACTTCACAGCTCCGGCCATTGCACCGCCGACAATAAAGCGCTGGAGGAAAATATGCAAAATAACCAGCGGTAAATGCACTCACTTTTACGAAAGCGGTTTAGTTAATTACAGCTACTATTATGTATCGAATAACCTGTATTTGTAAATAGAGAATTATGAAATATCAAAAAAATATAATAACCGTTAAATTATCGTTGTTACTCCTTAAAATATTAGGATAAATCCTTTATTAACTCTGTTGACTCCCATCTATGAGGTAGCATAGAATACGAGTAATCATTGAATTTGAAATACAAAGTCAATTTAACTAAATCAGTTTAGTTGCGGAGGATTCCATGAATATAAAAACAATAGCTAGTATGGCAGGCGTTTCAGTAGCGACGGTTTCGAAAATCATAAACAATTACACAGATATTAGTGAGGAAACCCGGCAGCGAGTACTTAAAATTATGGAGGAAACAGGCTATAGACCTTCCTCCTCGGCTAAAACACTTGCTACCAAAAAATCCAATCTGGTAGGCGTTATATTCGCTGGCAAGCTGAATGTCGATTTTAGTCATCCTTTTTTTGTGGACATCATTAATGTTTTCAAAAAGCAGATTGGCTTGCTCGGTTATGACCTGCTGTTTTTTTCAAATGAAAAATTTCTGGATAATGGAGAGAACTATTTGGCTCGCTCGAAATATTTTTCAGTGGACGGGTGCATTATTATTGCTGGGGACGAAGTGGAGAAAAGTGTTTTCGATCTCGACGCCAGTCCTATCCCCTGCATCGGTGTCGATATTGAGCTAACCGGAGCCAGTTCCTGCTACATTATGTCCGACAATCAAAAGATCTCAATGAAGGTTGTTGAGCACTTTTACATGAATGGATACCGCGAGATGGGTTTTATAGGCATTGAACGTCCCTCCTTGGTTATTAAAGAGAGAGAGGAAGCGTTTATGGCTTCACTAAAGCGTTTTAGTCTTGATGTAAGACCTGAATGGGTCGTGTATGGTAAGGACTATGCGGCAGAGGATGGATACCAGATCGCGAAGGCGTGGATACAGCAAGGAGATTTACCAAGAGCTGTTTTTGCGGCTACCGACCTGCTTGCCTTTGGTGCCATCCGTGCTTTTAAGGAAAGCGGCTTGAGGGTACCCGAGGATATTGCTGTAGTAGGCTGTGACGATATTGAAGCCTGTCGTTATACCGATCCTCCATTGACGACTGTAAAACAAGACAAGCAAAAAATAGGTCGTCTAGCCGCCATGGTGCTGTTTGACCTGATGAATAAACAAATGGATACGAAATGTATTAAAGTAGAACCCGAACTAGTCATTCGTACCTCTTGCGGAGCCCGGCAAAATTGGAACCATACGAGGATCAAGGGATAGCATATACCTCAAAAAGGTGACTCCTGTTGAATTCAGAAGTCACCTTTTTACAGTTTAAATATATAGAGCCTCTTCGTTTAAGCTATTACTTATAGGCCATCGTTGCATTCACGGCCTTTTTCCAGCCCTCATACAGGCTGTCACGTGTTGCTTCATCCATCGTAGGGGTAAAGGAAGTTTCCACCCTCACTCGCTTACGAAGTTCATCTGTACTCTTCCAGTATCCTATCGCCAACCCTGCCAGACATGCGGCACCCAGCGCTGTTGTCTCATGGATAACTGGCCGTTCCACCGTCGCATCCAGAATATCGCTCTGGAATTGCATCAGGAAATTGTTCAACACGGCTCCTCCATCCACTCGCAACATCTTCACCGTAATACCTGAATCAATCTCCATGGCTGTAAGCACATCCTTGGTCTGATAAGCGAGCGACTCCAGGGTGGCACGGATAAAATGCTCCTTCGTGGTCCCACGTGTCAGACCAAACATCGCTCCACGCACCTCGCTATCCCAGTAGGGGCTGCCCAGCCCGACAAAAGCGGGTACAAGATATACTCCTTCTGTGGAGGAAACACGGGCCGCATAAGGCTCACTGTCCTTCGCTTCACGGAACATGCGCAGCCCATCTCGCAGCCACTGGATCGCAGAGCCCGCAACAAACACACTCCCTTCAAGTGCATATTGCACTTTGCCTTCCTCCAGCCCCCAAGCGATGGTCGTGATCAGACCGTGCTTGGATTCAACCGGCTGATCTCCCGTATTCATCAACATGAAGCAACCTGTACCGTAAGTGTTTTTGATCATTCCTTTTTCGTAACAAGCCTGACCGAACAAGGCTGCCTGCTGGTCACCCGCTGCACCGGCGATCGGTACATTCTGACCAAAAAAATGATAATCCACGGTGTGCGCATATACCTCGGAAGAAGGCCTTACCTCAGGCAGCATGTTTTTCGGAACTCCCAGAATATCCAGTAGCTCTTCATCCCACTTAAGCTCATAAATATTGTACATCAGCGTTCTGGCCGCATTGGAGTAGTCTGTTACATGGGCCTTTCCGCCGGATAGTTTCCAGATTAGCCACGAGTCAATCGTACCAAATAATAAGTCACCTCGTTCCGCTTTTTCCCGCGCTCCTTCTACATGGTCCAGTATCCACTTTACTTTAGTGCCTGAAAAATACGGATCGATCAATAGCCCTGTTTTGCTGTGAAACAACTCCTCATGCCCTTGCCGCTTCAATTCTTCGCAAATATCCGCGGTTTGGCGTGATTGCCATACGAGTACGTTATACACGGGTAATCCTGTATTTTTGTCCCACACGACCACCGATTCACGCTGATTGGTAATGCCGATGGCAGCAATTTGGTTTGCTTTTACACCCGATTCGGAAAGACAGGAGGCAATAACGCCCAGAATAGAGCTCCAGATTTCATTCGCATTCTGCTCTACCCAGCCGGGGTGAGGAAAATATTGCGGAAATTCCCGCTGGGCTGAGTACACCACATCTCCTTCGCTATTGAACAAAATCGCTCTTGAACTTGTCGTTCCCTGGTCTAGTGACAAAATATATTTTCCCATGTTCATCTCTCCCCGTGTAAATCCATCGTTTTTACGCTGTAAGCTTATGATTCATTTTATGATTTTTATAAGTACGACTGATACGGAAGGTAATCAAAAGTACCACCGCGATGACCCCTAATAAAATCCAGAAAGCCGAAGTTACACTCCCCTTAAAAATGGCCTGATAAAATGGCCCTGCGAAAGATCCCCCCAATAGCGGTCCTACAATGGGCACCCATGCGTATCCCCAGTTGGATGCTCCCTTCCCGGGAATCGGTAGCAAATAATGCATCAGACGCGGTCCAAAATCCCTCACTGGATTGATGGCATAACCCGTTGTACCTCCAAGGGATAAACCGATACTGACAACCAAAAAACCAACAATCAGCGGTTTCAGTCCGTCTGTAAATGAATTGGCACCAAACGACAGTAAGGCAAGGACAAAGATAAAAGTACCTATCATTTCACTAAGCACGTTGGCAAACGGATGATCAATAGCTGGTCCTGTCGCAAATACACTGAGTTTGGTTGCTGCGTCCTCCGTCTCTTTCCAGTGGGGCCAATAATGCAAAATGACGATCACTGCACCCGCCATGGCCCCAAAAAGCTGGGCCACAATATAGCCGGGAACATCCTGCCATGGAAAACTACCCTGAAATGCCAACGCGAGTGTAACTGCCGGATTCAAATGCGCTCCGCTGATTTGACCCACCGCATACACCGCAATAGCTACCGCGAGCCCCCACCCCATTCCGATCACAATCCAGCCGGAAGCGTGAGCAAATGACTTTTTCAGGGACACCCCTGCGCACACTCCGCCACCTAGGGCAATAAGAATCATTGTCCCTATGAATTCGGCTGCGTATGGCGACATACAACCAACCTCCTCAATAGATCCTCCGATTTTGATCGTTTTCATCGCGCAAAAAAAGAAAAGCCATCACAAACCAACCCTGTGCTGTACCATGGGATGTCTGCGTGGCTCTCTCGTCTCCGTCACGATTATTAACTTAAATTTGATATTATATAAGCATGTAAGCGATGTCAACTACGGATTTACGTCTTTTTGCATTCTAAAATAATCGTTGACCATGTTAGATTGCGCGATTTATGATGTAAAAAAATGGCTGGACGTAAGGATTTCAGGATGAATACGACACTCCCAAACTTGATGAAGAAGGGAAGAATGTTATGCTGAAATTTCTACAAAAAATCGGCAAGTCGTTAATGCTTCCAGTAGCTACTTTACCCGCCGCAGGGATCTTGCAAGGGCTAGCTCTCATTAATTATGAAACGGACATTCCGCTTGGTCCTGGAGTCGGTGGATTTCTGAATCATTATGTCACTCCTTTTCTGAACGAAGGAGCGGGTGCCATCTTCGGCAACCTGGCGCTCATTTTCTCGATCGGTGTTGCCATTGGCCTGGCAGGCGACGCGGTAGCCGCACTTTCGGCAGTCATTGCCTACTTGGTGCTGACCCGTATTTTGGCGGCCGTACCGGGTATATTTGCGTATATTCCAGACGACGTCAAGCTGGACATGGGCGTATTGGGTGGTATTTTTATCGGCGGATGGTCTGCTTACCTGTTCAAAAAATATCACAATATTCAGCTTCCAGATTGGCTTGGCTTTTTTTCGGGCAAACGTTTTGTCCCCATGATTACCGCCTTCACGACCATGATTCTAGCGATTCTGCTCGGCATGATCTGGAGTCCGATACAAGATGGAATTGCAGCCTTCGGCAACTGGATTGTCGGCTTTGGCGGAATCGGCTCAATGGTGTTCATGATTGCCAATCGACTGCTGATCCCGCTCGGTTTGCATCATGTGTTGAACTCGATCGCATGGTTTCAAATTGGTGACTATACCAATGCTGCAGGTGAAGTTGTTCATGGTGATCTGACGCGTTTTTTTGCAGGTGATACATCGGCAGGTATGTTCATGTCCGGCTTCTTCCCCATTATGATGTTCGCTCTGCCGGCAGCGGCTCTCGCATTCATCCATACGGCCAAACCGGAAAAACGTAAAGCTGTCGCTTCCATCTTTATTGGTTCTGCGCTAGCGTCGTTCCTGACCGGAATTACTGAGCCCCTCGAATTTTCGTTTATGTTCATTGCACCATTGCTTTACGGCGTTCATGCTCTGCTGACAGGGCTGAGCGGTCTGGTCGTATACCTATTGGATGTCAAACTTGGCTTTTCTTTTTCAGCAGGTCTCATTGACTATCTTGTCAATATGAAGCTCTCCACTCACCCTTTGCGAATGATCCCGATCGGGCTTGTCTTCGCCTTCGTGTATTATTTTCTATTCCGCTTCATCATTCTCAAATTCAACCTAAAGACTCCCGGGCGTGAAGACGATGTAGATGACAATCTCCTATCTGAGGCTAACGAATCCATACCCCACGGAAAGGCAAGCACCCTATCCGACACTCAGTCCAGTCATGCAGACAAGGTCCTAACCTATCTCGGCGGTTCAGACAACATCCAATGCATTGATGCCTGTATCACACGGCTGCGTCTTGTCGTCAAGGACGACAAAGCGGTTAACGATCAAGCTCTTAAGCAGCTCGGAGCGTCAGGAATTATCAGGCTTGGGAACGGTACCCTACAGGTTATTTTCGGTACTCGATCTGAAGCTCTGAAAGATGAGATACAACAATTGATGTCATGAAGCTAATCCCCTTTGCCTTAAGCACGTGCGATCTTCCTATAACAGACGCACGTGCTTTTTTTTATGGATAAACGTTTCAAATTTTTTGTTTTTGGTTAAGGCAATGCACATAAATGGGTAACAGCTTCATATGATGGAGCTAAACCATTTACAACTTGTTCAGCAGGCAGATTATTCAGACAGCAAGGAGGGAAATGATGTGAAGACAGTACAATGGAAATGGCTGATATTATGTCTTGCTTTTCTCACTATGATTAGTGGTTGTAGTGGGTCCCTATCCTCTAAAGGTCAATCATCTGAAGCTAATTTGTCAAACAGCAAAAAGATAACGCTTACATTGTGGTACTGGAACCGTTCTATTGACGATGAATTGCTCGTCCAAGCCGAAAAACAGTTTCCCAACATTGAATTAAAAACTCAAAAAATAGGCGGTGACTTTAAAGCCAAGCTGAAGACAACGCTCGCAGCTCGTTCCGGTGAACCGGACATCGTAGCTCTGAACGACTGGATGGTGGAGCTATTCCCGAGTGCGGATCGTTTTTATGATCTAAAGGAACTCGGAGCAGACCGACTGAAGGATCAATATTTGGAATGGAAATGGAATCAGGGCATCACTCCTGATGGTAAAATGATTGCATTTCCCATGGATACTGGGCCTACCGCCCTCTTCTATCGTAGCGACCTGTTTGAACAGGCAGGCTTGCCTAGTGATCCTGAGCAGGTCAGTGCCTCGATCCGCACATGGGATGATTATATGGCAGCCGGAGAACAACTTCGGCAGAAATTCGGAAGCCATTCATTTTTGGCCGATAATATTGTAAACGTTTACAATCAGGTGCTCGCTCAACATACGAACCTGTACTTCAAGCCGGACGGAAGTTATATCGGCAATCAATCTCCTGATATCCGCCTGGGCTGGAAAACCGCTGTGGATTTCCACAGGAAGCATCTACTCGCCAATGCAGATGGCTGGACTCCTGAATGGAATGCTTCGGTCAATAACGGCAAAATCGCCTCGTTCGTAGGGGCAATCTGGATGAAGCAAGTTCTCACAGAAGCCGCACCGGATACAGCGGGCAAATGGAGAGTCGCCCGGGCTCCTGGAGGAGACGGCAATCTGGGAGGGTCTTTCATCTCTATCCTCAAATCCAGCCAACACCCCAAAGAAGCCTTTGAAGTTCTGACCTGGCTGCAAAACCCGGAACACCAACTGGAAGCCTACCATAAAATCGGCCTGTTCCCATCCACTCCCGGCGTCTATGACGATCCAGTCATGGAGACACCCGAGCCTTTCTTTGGTGGTCAGGCCACTGGCCTCATTTTTGCTGCCTCCGCACGTCATGTGAAAAATAGCTATTTCGGCGAGCGCTATCCTGTCATCCATGGCATTGTGACCCGTCGTCTTGCCAATGTGGCCAAACAAAATGCCGATCCCGACTCATTATGGACGGAAACAATGCAACGAATTGAACGGGAATTACAGCGGTAAAAATACAATTCAAAAAAGGCGTGTGGACAATATGCTGAGAGAAATCTGGAAGCACCGGGCCGTTTATGCTGCGATCTCGCCATTTTATCTGCTGTTTGCCATCTTTGGCTTGTTTCCGATTGGTTTTTCATTGTACCTGGCGTTTCACAAATGGGACGGGATCGGAGACATGACCTATAACGGTTGGGGTAACTTTCGTTACCTTGTGACAGACACCGAATTTTGGCAGGCTGTAGGCAATACGTTTGTGATCTGGGTGTATGCCACGATTCCAATGCTACTGCTAGCCCTTATTGTTGCCTTTCTGCTTTATGCCCCTTTTGTGAAATTGCGCACCTTATGGCGAGTTGGATTCTTCCTGCCCAATGTGACGTCTATTGTTGCTGTTGCCATCATCTTCGGCGCCTTATTTGCCAACAATTTTGGATTTCTCAACTATCTTCTGCAGCTTTTGGGGCTACCTATGATCCAATGGCTCAATGTGCCGTGGGGTATCCAAATCGCCATTTCTTCCATGGTCGTCTGGAGATGGATGGGCTACAACGCCATCATCTATCTGGCTGGACTCCAGAGTATTCCGCATGTGCTGTATGAGGCCGCCAAAATAGACGGCGCAACCGGAGCACAGGCTTTTTTCCGCATCACCATTCCCATGTTGCGTCCAGTGATTTTGTTTACGGTCATTACGTCCACCATCGGCGGTATGCAGCTCTTCACTGAGCCACAGGTTCTGGTCGGTAATGATGGCGGTTCCGGGGCAAGTGGCATGACCATCGTTTTATACCTGTACCGCGAGTCGTTCATCAACAACTATTTTGGATATGGTGCTGCCGTCGGATGGGGTATGTTTCTCATCATTGCCGTATTCTCCATCATCAATTGGAAACTCGTTCAAGGTAAAAAATAACGATGGAAGGAGCGTCACAACATGATGCAGACACGTGCAAAATCCATTGTTCTATATGCCGGGCTGTTGGTGGGGATCATCCTGTCGATGTTTCCGTTTTACTGGCTGATCGTCATGGCGACCCGTACAACCTCAGACATCTATCGTTTTCCGCCACAATTGTGGTTCGGTAGCCACTTCCTGGATAACATAACGAGAGTATTGCAGCAGATTGATTTTGCTGGAGCTTTTTTTAATACCCTTTTTGTAGCCAGTTCTGTTACCGTATTGGTGCTGTTTTTTGATTCACTGGCTGGTTTTGCATTCGCCAAGTTTGATTTTCCGGGCAAAAAGGGGCTATTCGTCATACTGCTTGCAACAATGATGGTCCCTTCACAACTTTCGCTCGTCCCTTCCTTTGTCATGATGGCTTCCTTTGGATGGGTAGGTACGTTCAAAGCGCTCATCATCCCAGGTATGGTAAATGCTTTCGGCATTTTCTGGATCCGCCAGTATGCAGAAGAATCCATTCCCAAAGAGCTGCTGGATGCGGGGCGTATGGACGGGTGCAGCTTTTTTCGGCTGTACTGGAATGTAGCACTACCGATTTTAAGACCTGCGTTCGCTTTTCTCGGCGCATTTACCTTTATAGGAGCTTGGAATGATTACTTATGGCCGTTAATCGTTTTAACGGATGAGCGCAAATTCACCCTCCAGATTGCATTGTCGCAGTTGAACGGGATTTACAATACGGATTATGCGATGGTCATTGCTGGCACCCTGCTGGCTGTACTTCCTCTTATTATTTTGTTTCTTTTTATCAGCCGCCAATTTATTTCCGATCTTGCCGCTGGAGCGATCAAAGATTAGCCTTCACTTGATTCCCCTTATTCTTTTCATGTATAATTGTTAATCGTCATTTCAAATAGCTTACATGGCCAAGTCAGATATTAACGAGCTAGTCAAGATAAGAGATTACAATTTGAACATGAACTATGAACTGAGGGGAACCTTCCAGATGAACAAATTCACATATTATAATCCCACCAAATTAATTTTTGGAGAAAATCAAATTGAACAATTGCAGCAAGAGCTGTTGAATTACGGCAAAAACATTTTGCTGGTATATGGAGGCGGAAGTGTCAAGCGAAATGGTTTGTATGAACAGGTATTAAACGCGTTAGAGCCTCTGTACCTCAACATTCATGAATTGGCGGGCGTTGAACCCAATCCGCGCTTGTCTACCGTTAAGAGGGGCATCGAGATTTGCCGAAATGAAAAAATAGACTTCCTGCTTGCAGTTGGCGGCGGAAGCGTTATTGATTGCACCAAAGCCATCGCAGCAGGGGCTGAATATGACGGCGATGTGTGGGATATTATCAACAAAAAACATATGCCAACCCAGGCTTTGCCCTTCGGTTCCATCCTTACACTCGCCGCCACGGGTTCGGAAATGAATCCGGATTCTGTCATCACCAGCTGGGAAACGAACGAGAAATACGTGTGGGGCAGCGCGGTGACGCATCCTAAATTCTCCATCTTGGACCCGAAAAACACCTTTTCTGTGCCACGTGATCAGACGGTTTATGGCATGGTGGATATGATGAGCCACGTCTTTGAACAGTACTTTCACAATGTTAAAAATACACCGCTGCAAGATCGTATGTGCTTTTCCGTGCTGCAAACCGTGATTGAGGCGGCACCTAAGCTGCTGGTGGATTTGCACAACTATGAGCATCGCGAAACGATATTATATGCTGGGACGATTGCCCTGAACGGTACGCTGCAAATGGGCTACTTCGGGGATTGGGCTTCGCATACCATTGAACATGCACTATCTGCTGTATATGATATTCCTCATGCTGGCGGTCTAGCGATTCTGTTTCCCAACTGGATGAGACATACAGTGGATCAGGATGCTGCACGCATGAAGCGGCTGATGCTCAGTATGTTCGACTTGGACACTGTAGGTAAAACTGACAGAGAAATTGCCTTGGAAGGTATTGACCGTCTAAGTGCGTTCTGGACAAGTCTTGGTGCCCCTTCTACCCTGGCCGATTACAACATTAATGATGAACAATTGGAAAACATCGCAAGCATTGCGGCCCGTGAAATGGAGCACGGAGGTTTCGGTAATTATCAAAAGCTGAAACAGGAAGATATTTTAGCTATTTTGCGTGCATCGTTATAACAATTAAAAGGGAGTGTCCTCAAGCCTGTGATGGCTGAGAGCACTCCCTTTTATTATTTATGAATTGATCGTTTGTCCTTTTTCTTCTACTTGAATAGCCGCCCCTACATTGGCACCTGCAAGAATGCCCTTTTTCTTATTAGGGTACAAAGAGTTCATATAGGTTCGGGTTTCTGCAACGACAATGCCTGACAAGCCGAGCAGTGCAATCAGGTTCGGAAAAGCCATCATTGCGTTAAAAATATCTGCCAGCAGCCAAATCGCATCCAATTTAATGAACGCGCCCCCGCCAACCAGTACAATGAACAAATAACGATAAGGCTTGATCCACTTGACCCCAAGCAAATATTCAACACAGCGTTCTCCGTAATAGTTCCAGCCGAGCATGGTGGTGAATGCGAACATAATCAGGATGATGGTGAGCAGTTCTGCTCCCAGCGGAAATGCACTGGAAAATGCTTGCTGAGTCATCAAGCCTGCATCGGTAGGCCCGCTCCACACCCCGCTAACCAGTAACGTCAACCCGGTCATCACACAAATAACCATCGTATCAATAAATACGCCTGTCATGGAAATCAGCCCTTGTTCTGCAGGCCATTTGGTTTTGGCAGCTGCGGCTGCAATCGGTGCGCTCCCCAATCCAGCTTCGTTGGCAAAAATACCTCTGGCTACCCCACTGCGCATGGCCAGCATAATCGTAGCTCCTGCAAATCCGCCGGTTGCCGATGTAGTTGAAAATGCCGAATGAAGCACAAGCGCAATTGCGGCAGGAAGTTGGTCAGCAAATCGAATCAGTACAATGATACAAATTAATACATACAGGCCTGTTTTAAAAGGAACGACCTTCGTCGATACCTTGGCAATGCTTTTGAGTCCACCAATGGTCACAAGACCTGTAAGGACAGCAATTGTCAGCGCCGTTACAATCGGCGGAACGCCAAAACTGTTTTCAGTCGAAGATACAATCGCCTTGACCTGAGGGAATGTTCCAATTCCGAACAACGCTACCAGCATCCCTGAAAAAGCAAACAGCATCGCCAACGGTTTAAAACGGCGTCCCAGGCCTTTTTCAATATAATACATCGGGCCGCCGGAAAATTGTCCATTCCGATCCTTCACCCGGTATTTTACCGCAAGTACACCTTCCGCATATTTCGTCGCCATCCCAAAGAAGGCTGCAACGACCATCCAGAACAAGGCACCCGGCCCGCCCAGCTTAATGGCTGTCGCTACACCGACAATACTTCCTGTACCGACGGTAGCCGCCAATGCCGTACTCAAAGCCGCAAAACTACTTACATCCCCGCTACCTTCATTCGGGGCCTTACCGATGAGCTTGATCGCGAGGGGCAGGCGGAATACCTGCAACATTTTTAGACGTATGGTCAGCCATAACCCCGTTCCCATAACAAGGATGATGAGAGGCGCCCCCCATATCCAACTGCTAATCGTTTCTAACACATGTACCAAATTCATTTCAACCCGCTCCTCCAGCATAGTAGAAAACAAAAAAGAGTCAAATCTGTTGATTCGACTCCTGGAGAGGTTAAAGGCACGAAAAAATACAACCATCTTGTGCAGGATTTCACCTCTAAAAGCTTATAAAAAGCCTAGGGCTATCCCTGTCACAGGTTATTCGCGTCTCTGTCCTTTTGCCTGAGAGTTTAAGCAGATGTGATCTGCGGTGCACCTTCGGCGCCCAATTAAGGGTCTCTCCAGAGTTCTGTCCGTTTACGGTCCCTGCTCGTTGCTGTAAATCAGCCTAAGCACCTGAGAGTTTTGCCCCTTCGGTTGGAACTTTCATTCCATCTCCCGCAAACATCAACCAGACATATGAAATTTTTATTCATTATACAGAAAAATTTCAGCTTATTACAAGTGAAAAATTTGTGAAGCCCTCGGAAAGAATCAATAGAGTGTCTATACAAAAAGCGGGTACAGCAGATTGCATCCTGAGGATTTTCTCTGCTGTACCCGCCAAAACGATATGGAATTATAATTCTTCACCGTTGGTTGCTATCACATTTTTATACCAGTTAAATGAGTCCTTTTTGGAGCGTTGAAGCGTTCCGTTACCGTCATCATCCAGATCAACGTAAATAAATCCGTAGCGCTTGGACATTTCGGACGTAGACATGCTCACAAGGTCGATAGGTCCCCAGCTGGTGTAACCAATCAGATCAACACCGTCAGCAATCGCTTCCTTCATTTGGGCAATATGCTGACGCAAGTAATCAATGCGATACGTGTCATGCACAGAGCCGTCTTCTTCTACCTTATCATACGCACCCAGGCCATTTTCCACGATGAACAGTGGCTTTTGATAGCGATCATAAAACGTATTCAGTGTAACACGCAGGCCGATCGGATCGATCTGCCATCCCCAGTCGGAGGACTGCAAATACGGATTTTTCACACCGCCTATCAGGTTCCCTGCTGCCTTTTCGCCTTCTGGCCCTGCCGATACGGTCAAGGTCATATAGTAACTAAATGAGATAAAATCGACCGTGTTATTTTTCAAAATTTCGGCATCGCCGGGTTCTGTCTGGATCACAATATTATTTTCTTCAAAATAGCGGTTCATATAGTTGGGATATTCCCCACTAGCATGCACATCCGTAAAGAACAGGTTCATTTGATTTTCATGCTGTGCTTTCAGGATATCTTCTGGGTTACACGTATGTGGGTAGCTTTCAATGCGGGCCAGCATACAGCCGATCTGAGCGCCCGGAATGATCTCATGTCCCCGTTTGGTCGCCAATGCACTTGCTACAAATTGATGGTGCAATGCTTGATATATCGCTTGTTGCTTGTTTTCTACACGGTCAATAACCACACCGCCGCCTGTAAACGGGCTCATAGTCATGACATTAATTTCGTTAAAGGTCAGCCAGTATTTTACTTTATCCTTATAGCGTGTAAATACCGTTTCGGCATATTTTACGTAATGATCCACGACTTCGCGTCCCAACCAGCCATTATATTTCTGTGTCAAACCTAGCGGTGTTTCATAATGCGACAGTGTTACCAAAGGCTCAATACCATACTTGCGCAGCTCATCGAATACATTGTCGTAGAATTGCAATCCTGCTTCATTCGGCTCGGCATCATATCCATTCGGGAAAATCCGCGACCAGTGGATGGACATCCGGAATACTTTAAAGCCCATTTCTGCAAACAAGGCAATATCTTCTTTGTAGTGGTGGTAAAAGTCCACACCTTCACGCTTTGGAAAACGGGCGTTTACCTTCCCTGCCAAGATGTCCTCCAGTCGTTCGGACGAAATTTCTATAGCATGATCGTTCTTACGTTCTGATTTAGGTACATAGGCTATCATGTCTGCGCTGGACAGACCTTTTCCATCTACGTCAAAAGCACCTTCCAATTGGTTGGCTGCAGTTGCCCCGCCCCAGAGGAAGTTTTTCGGGAATCCTTTTAGCGTCTTCGTCATGGTATGAAAACCTCTTTCCTTAATTTAATGTTTTCACTTTAGTCAGTAACCCGTCAGGTGCTGCAATGCGAATCCATAACTAACGGTAACCGTTCTCCTTTGAAATGCATCGACAGATGCTTTAAAATAGACGTAATGCCCTCATAAGCATCCTAATTGTTGTAACGCGTTTCATGTCAAGTATTTTTTTCTTAGGTGAGGAGAAGCATCATGTCGAATCTTGATCAAATTGCAAAACTGGCGGGCTTTTCCAAAGCTACGGTATCCAGAGTGTTAAATCAGTCCCCCCATGTAAGCCACGAAACCAGAACTAAAATTTTGAAAATCATGCAGGAATTGGATTATGTTCCTAATCGGAATGCGATTTCTTTATCCAAGGGCCAAACGCTTCAGATTGGTATCATCACATCAACTATTAATGAAATTGTTCTGGCATTTCTGGACAGCTTTGTAGAAATCGCAGGACAATATGAATTTCAAACCATTATTTATACTTCGGGAGAAGACAAAAAGAAAGAGCTTCAAGCTTTCGAGGATTTAAAAAGAAAAAGAGTCGATGCGCTGGTTATCATTTCCTGCGTGAATGACACTGATTTTTTGAGTACTTATTGCAAATATGGACCGATCGTGGCATGGCAGCGAATGGAGCATACCGATATTCGCTCCGTCGCAATGGATCAGTATGAAGGATATATGTTAGCGCTCAAACATTTGATACAAAAAGGCTATACACGTATAGCCAATGCTTTTGGTCGTCCAAGCAGCATCAATACTCACAGCAGACAACGAGCTTATGAGCAGATCATGAGTGAACACAATCTGCCAGTGTTGCAGCACTGGAACTATTCTTCTATTTATAACATTCGTGACGGCGAACAGGTTGTGCGCAATTTATTACAGCATCGTGAGGAATTTCCGGAGGCTATTTTGTGTGCAAACGATTATGTAGCAGTGGGCATTCTCTGCGAAGCGCGCAGACAATTGCTGAAGGTACCAGAAGATCTGGCGATTATTGGGTTTGATAACACGGAGCTGGCGCACACGATGGGAATTACAACGGTTCAAAATCCCATTATGGCTCAGGCACAAAATGCTTTTTTCATGCTTTCTCCTCAGCTGATTGGACGCCAAATGGAGCTTCATTCGCTGGAGTACAGCCTCATTGAGCGTACGACCACTTAAAGTTACTGTTGACTCGCAAACTAGGCAAATGGGCGTTAATATAAAATATTTTTTGTCGAAAGAGAATAAAATATGTTGAAATCGCTTTTTTTTGTGCTACAATAGCACTATATCGAAGGATTGTGACCGGTGATGCGGGCAATGCCTGAGTTCAATTGAGTGCTATTGCTAACAATAGTATTGAATTGTGCTTGGGCATTTTTTATTGGTAAAGGATGGGAGGGGGAACTTCAATGATTATTGAGAAGGTGCTCAATAACAACGTCCTGTTGACTAAAAATGATAAAGGCAAAGAGGTTATCGTCATGGGAAGAGGTATTTCCTTCAAAAAGGTGGCTGGCGACCAAGTCGATGATCATAAAATAGATAAGATTTTCATGTTAAATGAAAACGAGTTCACGGCCAGACTAACTGAGCTGCTGAACGATATTCCCGTGTCTCATCTGGAGGTCGTGAATGAAATCGTGACCCATGCAGCAGAAGTGCTGGATACGGAGTTAAGTGATAACATTTATTTAACATTGACCGACCATATTCATTTTGCCATACAGCGGGAAGAAAAAGGATTAGCACTCAAAAACGCGATGCTGTATGAAATTAAACGCTTTTACAAAAAAGAATTTGCAGTTGGACTGGATGCTCTGCAAAAAATAGAAAATACGCTCGGTGTAAAATTGGGCGAAGACGAAGCGGGATTTATTGCATTGCATATGGTGAATGCACGGATCGACGGTAACGAGATGAAGGCTACACTGAAAATGACCGAGATTGTCCAACACATATTGAACATTATTACGTATCATTATGGGATTGTGCTGGATGAGTCTTCTTTTAGCTATTCGAGATTTTTGACCCATTTGCAATATTTTGCAATGCGAGTGATTCGCAAAGAGGTTATTCACAGTGGTGAAGAATTTTTGTACAACCAGGTAAAGCAAACATATACCGAAGCTTTTGCTTGTGCCCAAAAAATTAATGAATATCTGGAAAAAACATATGATCAATATTTAAGCAAGGATGAATATGTATATCTAACGATTCACATTCATCGGGTAACTGAGCGTAATAACATATCAGGCTAAAAACTTCATATCCTCATCGTTCATGGATTGTGACTGGTAAGGCAGGCAAAACCTAAACTGATGGTGAAATCAACGTTCCCTCATAGAAGGAGTGCGTCGTTTTCACCACGAGTTTAGGTTTTTCTTGTTTACAAGGTTATAAAGATGCACGCCGGCGCATCTTAGCAACAGCTGTAAACGGTAAATCCTATCAGTAGCAAGAATAACACTTAAGGAGTTCTGAACATGAGTGATAAAGAGCTATCCAAAAAAATAGTGACTCTCGTTGGCGGCGAAGAGAATGTCAATTCGGTATTTCATTGCGCTACACGCTTGAGATTTAAATTAAAGGATCGCACAAAAGCGGACAAAGCTGCACTGGAAGCTACGCCTGGTGTCATTACAGTGGTGGAAAGCAGCGGACAGTTCCAAGTGGTCATCGGTAACAATGTAGGCCAAGTCTTTGAGCATATGATGGCAGAAACAAATCTGCAGGATGCGGATAATCCAAATGCGAAAAAAGAAGAATCTTCCGAAAAAACGAATTTTCTCGGCAAAGCGGTCGATATCATTTCCAGCATTTTCTCCCCTCTTTTGGGTGCTCTTGCCGGAGCAGGTTTGCTCAAAGGGATTATGGCCTTAATTGCGTCGCTTCATTGGATTGATACTGCAAGCGGTACGTATCTCATTCTGAATGCCGCTTCGGACAGCGTATTTTATTTCTTGCCTATATTCCTAGCTATTACATCGTCCCGTAAATTTAAGACCAATGCCTTTGTATCAGTCGCAGTTGCTGGAGCACTCGTGTACCCGGATGTTATTGCAGCGGTGGACAATCCGGCAAAACTGGCTTTTCTCGGGATTCCAATCATTCTGATAAAATACAGTTCCAGTGTAATCCCAATTATTCTCGCGGTATGGGTACAATCCTATGTGGAACGCTGGTTTAATTCCTTTGTTCATCAATCAGTTAAAAACATTATCGTACCTATGCTATCACTGCTGGTCGTTGTTCCATTGACGTTTTTGGCCTTTGGTCCAGTCGGTAACCTGATTAGTCAAGGCTTGGCGAACGGTTTTACATGGGTATACAATTTAAGCCCATTGATCGCCGGGGCTGTTGCTGGGGCATTCTGGCAAGTATTTGTTATTTTCGGCGTACACTGGGGTTTCGTTCCTATTATGCTGTCCAATATTCAAACATTGGGTTATGACACGATGCTTCCAATGCTTACAGCAGCCGTACTTTCTCAAGCTGGTGCAACACTGGGGGTATTCCTGAAATCACGAAATACTCAAATGAAGGCTTTGGCTGGTTCCTCTACACTGGCAGCTGTATTCGGGATTACTGAACCTACGATTTATGGTGTAACTTTGAAATTGAAAAAGCCGTTCATTTATGCTTGTATTTCTGGTGGTATTGGGGGCGCGATTATCGCTTCCGGTGGAGCGACTGCAAAATCCTTCTCCCTGCCTAGTTTACTGGCGCTTCCAACTTATTTTGGAGCTGGATTCTTGTGGGTTGTCCTCGGCTTACTTGTTGCCTTTGTACTCGCAGTTGTATTGGTTATGATTTTGGGCTTTGATGATCCAAAAGAAGAAGCTGCAAAAACAGAAACAGCACCCGTAAAAAAAGAAGTAACAATCGAAAAGGAAATCCTCGTAAGTCCGTTGCAAGGTAAAGTGCTGCCATTGGAACAATCTTCTGATGTTGCTTTTGCTTCAGGCGCTATGGGAAAAGGAATCTTGATCGATCCTACAGAGGGTGTGCTGACATCTCCGGTTAACGGAACGATTACGACCGTATTCCCGACCGGACATGCCATCGGTATTACTTCCAATGACGGAGCAGAAATTCTGATTCACGTTGGTGTTAATACGGTGAAGCTGAAAGGACAATTCTTTGACAAGCGCGTCAAAGAGGGTGATGTGGTGAAGCAAGGGCAGTTGTTGCTTGAATTTGATATCGAACAAATTAAGGCGGCAGGCTATACAACGACTACGCCGATCATCGTAACCAATTCCGCTCAATACCTGGATGTACTGAACACCATGGAAACTGAAGTGAAACGTGAGGATTACTTATTGACTGTTGTAGTCTAACGTTTAACTTTCAGACTAAAAGAAGCTTTCCTAATGGAAAGCTTCTTTTTTATACATCATGAGACAAGTGTTACAGCGAAAAACGGAAATATCATATATTGTAAGTTTGAGATTGTAAAAAAAGGAGGATTTCTGTGAAAAAAGGATATATCGCCGGGTTAAGTGTCATTGTGTTGCTTATCATTGGTATCGCTATTTCAGCTGTAGTTAAATTTCAAGACCTAGAGCGGGTAGTTCAGCAGAAAGATAAAGAGATCCAAGCGAGCAAAAGCAATTACCCCGAAATATATGACCACTTGAATGCGGTTACAATTGATGGTTTTAAACAATTCATTCAGCAGGATCAAAGTGTATTTGTTTATGTTGGCAGACCCAGTTGTGGCGACTGCAACCGATTTGAGCCTAACTTTAACAAGATGATCGAACAGTATGATCTGGGCTCCAAAATTACGTTTTTGAACGTTCACAAAATTCATAAGGACAAAGCCCAATGGAATAAATTCAAAGCAGATTACAACGTAAAATACACCCCCACGATTGCAGAATTCAGAAACGGCAAGCTGGTGGATAAAATAGAATGGACGCCGAAAAGAGACCTCAGTACAGATGCCGTAAAAGAGTGGCTAACCTCCAAAAAACTCATTTTATAAGCCTCTTTCCTATCCAATTCATTAAGAACAATACGAGTTATTCATGCAAAAAAGGTATTCAAGCGAACAACGCATGAATACCTTTTATTAAGAATGTCCAAATCATCAAGCTGATTAAAAATAGTTCCTAGCGCTCTTCACTCGCTTCGGAAAGCCTTGTTTACACCCATCCGTTCCTATATTGCAGGCGATTATACAGTACGAGCATCAATCGAATCGGGAAATTCATATCGAATAATATCCGTTTCGGATACGATATGTCCGATTTGTGACTCAATGAATTCCAAATCTCCCTCTACTGCACCTATAAAATGCTTGGTACCAGGTTCTACAACGATGACCATACCAGGGCTGACGGTCTGTGTCATCCCATTGATACAGACGCTTCCGGTTCCTGAAACGATGGTCCAAACCTCTTTTCGAAACTGATGCTCATGATAGCTGATAAATCTCCCCTTCGAAATGACAACCCGTTTGGTGACCGTTTGTAACCCACTTGCTGCTTGCTGATGGGATAAGACCGTTTGCTTACCCCAAAAGCGCTCCTCAAAACGCGGTCCAATTTCAATTTCTGCTACCATATCCTTAATCCCCGTTGATGATTGTCGATCCGTAACCAACACGCCATCCGGTCCAGCAACGACAATAATGTCTGGGACATTCCAGATGCTGACCGGAATCTCCAGTTCATTGATGATATGCGAGTCATGTGATGCTTCTGAAATATATCCGGGACCGCTCAGCTTTGAACTCACTTCCCGCACCAACGAATCCCATGTTCCTAAATCTCTCCATTCTCCATGATATGGGAGCACGGAGAGCTTACGAGTGTGTTCTACTACCGCAATATCAAAGCTGGTTTTAGGCAAGTCTGCGTAATTTGTCGAAAGTGTTTCATAATCGGCTGGTAAACCCATTTGTGTCAGCACATCCAATAAAAAGCCGAGTCTAAAAGCAAACACTCCGCAATTCCATAACGCTCCTTCACGGATCAATACTTCGGAGCGAATCAGATCAGGCTTTTCTACAAATGAACTCACTCTATAATATTCCTGGTCAGACAAAGGAGATGAAGGCACAATATATCCATATTTGTCCGAGGGCTCAGTTGGAACAGCCCCCATCAATGCGATATGGCTTCCTGATTGCTCTAATATCGAAGGAAGCCTGCGCAGGTGCTCGAAAAATTCATCCCCCGCATAGCCATCCACCGGCATGACCCCTACGATTTCGTCGCGTGATGCGCCTGCAACGTCATGCAAGTAAGCCGTAGCCAGGGAAATAGCCGGAAAGGTATCCCGCTGAGTCGGCTCCTCAATCACCACAGCGTCTCCGCCAATTTGCCCCTGAATCAGTTCGATCTGAGTTCCACTCGTAGAAAAATAAGCTTGATCTGCCAAATCAGCTTCATCTAACTGTCTCCATATCCGTTGCAGCATACTTTCCGGTCGCTCGTCATGACGTAGGATGGAAAGAAACTGCTTGGGGCGGTTCACATTGGATAAGGGCCATAGTCGTTTACCCGAACCTCCGGATAATAAAATCATTCGCAAAGATGCAACCTTCTTCCTTTAAATTCATATTTTCCTTACATTATAGGACTGTTTGCTTTTCGTGCTTTTGCCGAATACATAAGTATGTAACATCGTAGAACATACATAGTTATGCAATGTTAATTGTATCTTTGTCCGTACAGGAGATGTCTGTCATGCCTACAAAAATACTCATCATTGAAGGTCAAAAAAGTTTGGCTGATATGATTGCTCTTCATCTTCAAGAGGAAGGCTATCATACCGAACTAATCTATGATTGTAAACTCGCAATTCCTACATTAATGCACTTTAAGCCGGACATTATTGTGACCGCGCTAATGTTTTCCGGTAAAGTCGAATGTGAGCTGATCAGCCACATCCGCCAATTTACTACGGTTCCTGTGCTCGTCATCTCTAATAACACCCTGCTGAACACAAGAATAAAGGCTCTAGACGACGGAGCGGATGACTTTTTATGCAAGCCCTTCAGTCTGAGAGAGTTAAACGCCCGCATCAAAGCCTTGCTGCGCCGCAGTGGCAGCAACATGCTCACTGAGACACCAACGATAACCCAAAAGCTTAAAAAGGTAAGAGTCTGGGTGAATGATTACCGTCATAGCCTGTTGGTCGATGACCAGGAAATCGAAGTTACTCACATCGAATTTTCTATTATAAAAGAGATGTCCTGCAATCCAGGGAAAGTTTTTACCCGTAGCGAATTGATGGATCGGGTCAAAGGCGGCGATGGCGCTTATCTGGATCGTACCATCGACGTACATATCTCCAGCCTCCGCAAAAAAATTGAACGTGACCCTAAAAATCCTCAGCATATCCGTACCGTTTGGGGCAGAGGCTACAAATACGAGATGTAGCCGTATAGTAACGGTCTGGTTCCCTCTGGGCAGCTTGCTTCTTATGGAAGCTTCCGCTTTGTCCATCGCCGATAAGGAAGAAAACAAGCTGCTCCACCCAATATCCCTATGACAAACAATACCCAGCCAAAACGGTAGGCTGAAGCCAGAATAATGACAACCTTACCGTTTCCGCTGCCATTCGTTATGAATCCGGTCGTTACTCCATTCACAGACAGACGTGCTCGCTGATTTTCGCTACCCAGCCTGAACTCCCATAATGGATTGGGTGATTCTGTCTCCCGGATCAGCACCTGCTGATGCATTGGATTATATAGTGTAAAGCTGCGTTCCATGGAATTTTCACGAGTAGCCTGAATGCTTTCCGAAGCGTGTGGTGCCATAAAAAAGGTTTCCATATCCGTTCCCTCAAACAGCGTAAATTGATCCACTGTAATCATCGCTTGATAAGGGATGATGGAATATTGCCTCATTTGAAATAAGCCTGATTGCTTCTTGTGCGCATGCGCCAATATCTGAAACTGCATCAAGGCGGTTCCTGCTGGAGCCTTCACTATTTGATCATAATGATTCCATTGCTCCTTATCTCTCTCCTCTACCTCATCAATATAGGAGGTTTGAAGAATCTGGGACGCTTTATTTAAGAAAATGACCTTCATGTGCCGACTTCCAATTTGTTCTGATCGCGCATCCAACTGCACCACGTACTCTTGCAGCGGCTCTGCCTTCATTTTTTTGGACGCATAAATATTCCAGTCACAGGAATAGCTAGGTGCGTAACGGATAGACAGTTCTTTGTCCTGGATGGACAGATTCGTCTGACCAGGCCGAATATCTGCTACACATCCAACTTCCGAGCCCAATGATTCCTTCGTGTCCTGCCCAGGCATTACCGTCACTTCCTGCCCGTCCATTCGATGAATATCTGTAAAATGGCTCAATGACGGCACCTGACTGTCCAGGGCAAGGGTTAAGCGATATTTTCCCTTGGTTAAGAACAGATTTTTAAATTCGACTCGGCCATAGTCGTTCAGCAGGCCAGGAATTTGTATGCTTTTCTTGGCAAAGCTATCTTGGTTGGGCACCGTTTCAATAACCTGCTTTTCGGATAAAGAGGTAGCGGGTAATCGCTTATAAGAGTCCTCCGTACGAATCGTTCTGGTCAGCACCTCTCCAGTCTCTTCATTCTTCCATTTCATGGTTAACGATCCTTCATATCCGGCAGGTAAATTAGCCAAAATAGCTGTGGCATAGGTTCCCGTTTTGGCGACTTCCACTTCTCTGCTTAACGTCCCTTTTTGGTAACTGATTCCCCGTCCCATACTAAGTCTTGGTAAAGCACGTTCCGTCTGCACATTCCCTTGAGCATTAAAATCGTTTTCTGCCTCCAAGGTGAAAAAGAGCTTGCCCCGCTTCAATGCCTGCTCCACCGGAAAAGATAACCGATCTAGTTGATCCACAGGAACAATCGCAAATTGATTGACCGCATTAAAGCCTTGCAGGTTATTAACCGTGACTGGGTTATCTCCTTTTGGAAAAACATGTTCTCCCAGATCGACCCATTGGAATTGGTTTAATCCCTCATCATGGGTCTTGATGTTAGTCACTCCATCCGGCAGTGTGACTTGCAATTTCCCGCCTGCCTTATTCATGAACACTCTAGCATATACATGCGAGGTTTGAGGCTGGTCCATCTTTTTATGCATCGTAAACGTGTTAGGCTTACTGTATTGCCCCAAATCACGCAGCTGAATATCGTGAATCCACCAGTAATTTTTTTGCTGCGGACGCTGGAGGGTTAACAAATCCATTCGCATCCAATAGCTACCAGGTGGTGAAACGTATTCCCCGTAAAATTTTACACTGTCAAAATTATAGCCCTCTGAAGGTGCCACAACATAGCTGACCCCCAGCTCACGCATTTGCTTATCATAAAACCTCATTTTTACATGCATTTTGTTCGTCCCACGGCCAGAAACGGTGATGTGGAACTGATATGGATTATTTTCCTTGGCTTCTAGCAATCCAGATCTGGCGACCTGCCATATATTACTCGGATCTCCCTTCATAATCTCGCCATGCAGAGTCGGCAAATCGTTTGTTTCCTCTCGGGGGTTAGCCTGCACACTGAACAACTGCGGATTATCAGGCTTGAAAAAGGTTTCCGTTCTCAGCATAGAGTCAAAATCCAGCACCGTATTCCCTTCAATGCTGCTCATCTGATACGGTGCTACATCCAGCTTCTTACTGGCGAAGGTGACTGCAATCCCTGCATCCATCTCCATATCAAACGGGAAGTTCCGTATATTTTGGGAGGATAAATACCACAACCAATCGTTGGTTGATGCAAAAGTTTTGGACCATTTCAAAAAAGCATTGCCATCCTCAATCGCATCAAAAGGCCGCAAGTAATCCTCTGCCGGGAGCTGTGACAACAGCAAGTCATTGAAGGAGGCTGCCTCCACATAATCCCCCTTGTTGATCGTCTGAATGGCGTTTAGCTCAGGCTTTAACGCGCTGAACAGCACTCCAAAACGGCTGAAATCAAAACCAGGCAAATGACTATAGCTCTCCAGCCGGCTAAATCCGTAAGGTGTCACAATTTTACTTGCAAGGATATTCATATAGGGCGGTGCCTGATCAAGATTGAATATGGAAAATAAGTCGTTCTTATACGTACGTTTCAACCCGGTCTGACCTTCCAGCTGAGACAGGTGGAAATCCTGCCGCTTCTCCTGTCCCTCATATTCGTCATGGTAGACCAACTGGTTGACCCCAAAAGTAGAGAATAGCCAGCCTAATCGCGAGCTTAATCCGTTGTCCATAACATACTGCAGAAAATTCATATAGTATGTAATACCGGGATCATTGCCTTCATGATGAAAGATCGTATTTTTAGGAGAAGAGTATACCTGAAAATCTCCAGTCGCCTTCTCGGTTGCCGTCTTTCCTTTATTCCATTTGGGCGTCGCTACTCCGTTATAGCTTTGAATCATATTATCAGCAATTGGAAAATACAGTGCCTTGCTGTCAAAACGATCTGAGTCAGTCAGCTTTTCAGCCATTTGACTATAAGCCTCCGGCACTTGTACCGGCTTGTAATACCCCTCAATGAACTGCGTACGCAAGGGAGCCAAATACACGCCCAGGCACAAAACGACGATAACAACCGCCAGCTTTTTATACCCACGCTGTAGCGGTGACGATCCAAACCATTCCATACATTGAATGACGCCAAAGGTCAGCAACACTCCGAAATTAAGGGAGAGCAGTCCAATAAATTTGTTAGGATCACGGAAAACCGAACCAATCACAGGGGTTTTCGTAACCAGAATGACAAACCACTTGGCAATAGACGGAAATGTCGTTCCAGTCGCTGCAACCATAAATAACAGCGTAAGGAGCGAGAAGATCAGAATGATCGGATTTTTATGTGAACGTGTCACCATCGCGTACCCGATCAATAGCAACAAGAATCCCCCACCTACATAAAACATCGCAGGCAGCGAGGAAAACGAGAACATGGGCCACCAATAGCTCAGTAAATAACCCACATTATATAAACTGCTGTTACGGCTGAATAGAGACAACGTATCCACGACGTTGATATTATGCTGAGACGCTTGAGCGTCCATCAACATGCTGCCTACATACAGGGACAACCAATAAAAACTGAGCAGACCGAAAAACACACCAAAAATCATGCCTTTACGCAAAAAATTACCGTATAAGGGCTGTAAATAGGCGCGCCCTGCCTTACGATGGGTCCAGGTCAGTTTGAGCAGGAGCAACATGGTGAACAATCCCAAATAAATCATCCCAAAGAAAAAATAATGAATGGCCGCAGCACTCACGGTAAATACTGCAGCCAGCAGGAACAGGTCAATCCAGTTCCGCTGATACAATTTATGGGGATGATAGTTTTTAATTTGTTGAATTTGAAACTTGGGGTCCACCGCACTGAAAAAAAATCGCAGCATTAACGGAAACAAACTATAGCCACAAAGCAAATAAATATGCTGGATGCGAAAAATAACCCACGGATTCAGTGCATAAAACAACGAACCCACCACAATGGCAAAAATACGGGTTTTCGTAAAGCTTGGTGAATAATACACGCTGACCAGTCGCTTGGCAAAGGCATACATCGAAAATGCTGAAACAAATAACAAGCCTGTGATAAACGACTTGAGCAAGACCGGGCCGCTTTCGTCAAATAATAATGAAAGTCCATAGAAAGGCAAGATGTACAGAATGCGTGGAGCATTGAACAGAGTCGAGGTAGACCATCGTTCGTTCCATACCCCGGTTATTTCCTCCAGATACCGATGAGAGGTGGCTCCAAAGGCAATGTCACTGAACACGATTTGGCCTGGTCCATAGATGGGGGCAAGATACGCAACGATCGCAACCAGCATCAATATGATTGCCGCCATATCGTAGCGATAGCGAAATATCCACTTTTTCATGCTTGTCCCCCTCTCTTGAACTTCTTGTGTATCTGTTGGTTATCTAGGACCTATCTTCTCAAATGAACGATGGCCTGCAATCCCTGATCGGTATTACGCAGCTTTAAGCGACCACCTATAGTCTTCAGATATGCATCCATATGATACAGGCTGAACGTATGCTCCTGCGCATTTTGAGAATAATCCGGCTGGAAATAACTCCAACGCATCTTATCATCAATCCCGCCGCCTGTGTCTTCAATGATAATCATAATTTCAGCTTCTTCCAGGCGTGAGCTAACCTTAAGCATATGAGATTGCCGCTTGGACCGCAGGCCCGTTCGGCCCCGTTCCTGATCCTCCAGCTGCTCTCCATCTCGGTTCATGGCCTCTACTGCATTTTCCAGCAACCCCTGAATCGTTTTGTACAGCATAGGTGCTTGTGCTGCAATGGATGGAACTGGCTCTTGCCGCATGATCACTTGAATGTGCTTCATATTCAGCGAACGGTTCGCCCATTTCAGTGATTCGGACAATACCTCGTTCATATCCGTGAAGCTAATTCCACTATTATCATGCATTTTCTCTTCCAGCTCATCACGTAAGCTACGGACACCTGTCAGTAACTCTCCAAGTGAGGATTCCTGTCTGAGACGGCCCTGGATGAAATTTTCATTCAGCTCGCGGAAATACTCCAGTTCCTCATGAGATGCTCCTTTTCCCTGACTGGAAGCCACTTCAAAGCGGTTGGCTAGATCTTGGTAAAATCCCAACAGCTTTAAATCATCGCCGCCCGTGAGACGGCTAGTCTGTTCTTGCAGCTCTTGCAGCTGCTGCTCAATCGTCTGCATTAACGGCAAATAATACGTGTCCTGCTGCTGTCGCATATCTTCATCCCGCCGCTGGTCACGCACTTGATTGTTCACGATGGCATCTTTCACAATCCGTTTGCGGAACTGGATGAGCATGGCCCACAGAATCATGAGTATTAGAGCCATCACCATCCACAACTGTTTGCGAAAGGAGCTAATTCGCTGGGCAGTGTCCTGACTAATATCCTTAACCGATATGTAAAGGGCCTCTTCCCCAATGCGGCTGAATCCTATTCCGTATTTCTCTCCACGATCTTCAACGATACCCGTATTGCCCTCCAGCAGCTTACGGGTTACACCCGTGATGTCCGTCCGGTTGATATCCGGAGTATTTCGGGAAGCTACGATCTTGAATTGACCGTTATAAAATAAAGTCTCATGCTGATTCACCGGCTTACTTTTAATAATTCCACTAAGCATTTCAGCGTCAACCGTACGCACCATAAAACCGCCCGTCTGCGCCCCTTGAATCCTGCACGCTATGTACTGGGCAGGCTGATGATCCTCAGTCACAGAAGAGCTTACCGCACAACCATTTTGCAGCCATTTAATCTGCTGGACTGCACTCTTCATCTCACGATTGTCACGTCCGGCCATCACATGATACTGTTCATCCAGCACATAAAAAGACCCGCTTTCACGCTTAAACCCCTCAGGGTACTGGCGTGTTCCCTGATTCAGCATATCTCTGCCCAGACTGGACGAAAGCTCCTTCAGTTCAGCCTGCCATGCGGCATAACGCTCCGTTATGCTGCCAGACAGTTCCTGTACCTCGTACTGGAGCTGCTCATTCTGAATATCCGCCAACTGACCGCTGAATTGCCGCATGACAAACCATTGTAGCACAGCGGCCAAGAACACGGTCACACACAGGACGATCAGGTACAGGATCAGCTTTTGCCAACTTGGTTTCAACAAAGCCCATTGCTTCATGCCCTGGCCCCTCCATTTAGTTCAAGACGGCTCAAAATTGCTTGCATCAGGCATTCCAGCTCGTAGCTGACCAGCGGTAGCCGTGCGCACAGCAACCGGGGAGTGCGACGCTGGAGTGCGGCAAACCTCGCAGCGGTTTCCGTTGCCCCGTCCGTCAGCAGAATCAACTCGCATGTTTTTGCGATATACAGGCGATCCAAATCTTCCTCGCTGTATGCTCGCAAATCAACAACGTAAATATCATGACGGTCGTCCATATGCTGAAGTGCGCTGGAGACAGCCAAGGTCACTCCTGTATGTCGCGCAGCATGATATTGGTGAAGAAGACGCATCCCTTTTTCCCAGAGCGCATGTTCAACCGAATCAAATCGTTCACAAAAAAGACGCAACGCCCGTTCTGTACTGACATCTTTCAAAAATGCCAAAACGCTGATATTATACATGTAGTTCCTCATTTCTTACTTCCTGATTGGAGTTGCGCAGTTCTTATGACACCCCAAAACATTCTATTTGTTGACGACAGTCCAATGGTTCTGTCCCTGCTTGAACGGACATTGATGCAAGAAACATTCACCTTACATACCGCTCACACGCCTAAAGAAGCCCTGCAAGTGCTTGAAAAGTATCCGATTGATGTAGTCGTTTCCGATCTGCTTATGCCTGGTTTGGACGGAATTACGTTCCTTCGTATGATTAAGAAGGATTATCCGCATATCGTACGCATCATTTTATCTGGTCACCTGCATACGCAGTCTATTTTATCGGCCATTAATCAAGTCGGCGTGTTCCGTTTTCTAACGAAACCGCTGGAGCTGGATGATGATACGCTAAAAAAGATACTGTATGAGGCGCTTGATCAGGCTAGGCTCAATCGAAACAGCCTGTATGCAAACCAGAACGTCGCATCTGACCTATCGGTATTTATAAACAGCATTTTGAATGCTCCGTACCGACCGTATGTACTGCTGAATGATCAAGATATCGTAACCGCCGTACACATTGCACTTGCTGAACTGTATCCTGTCGGCTGCTCACTGCGTCATCCTGACGGTGAAGGTATTCAGTTAACTCCGCATTCATTATATATACCGTATGAGGAGCCGGAATCTTCCGATCCCGACTTGTACTCGCTGGATACGCTGACCCTCGGTCATTCCTCGTTACGCCTTATCCGCCTTAGCGAGATCGCCTGAGTGACGGGTGCCGCCCTTTAACATGGCGGCTACCCCAATCACAGTCAGGCAGGTATACATCCACAACATCCCTGCCGTCAGCAGCGGATGGCGGATGTAGTTTTTCACATTCCCCCATGTATACAACACCGGACGGAAGAAGTACCAACGTTCCAGCGCCTTTCGCAATCCGCCCTCTTCAGATGACATTGTACGATCCATTACCGAGAAGTAGTAGGCTTTTTTACGTAATACATCCTGCAGATATACCTGTTTTTCGTCATGATATACCCGTGTAAAAACCGCCCGGCGAATGACTCCGCCAGACTCTATATAGCGCAAGGTCGGCTGTATTTCTTCAAAAGCAATCTGCTCCGCATTAAATCCGCCTGTCGATTCGTAAGCACTCATTCGCCAGAAGCGTGCTGCTTCAATAGAGCGTTTTCCCAAGGTCTCTCCCGCGTTGTTAATGACATTCCGCTCGAAAACTTTCACTTTGGAAAAAAAATTATTTGCTTCCGAATATGCCTCCTCCGGAACAACCAAGGCGCCAATATCTTGATGATTGTCAAAAAAGTCGATGCTCTGCTGAATCAGATGTTCGGCTAAAATCATATCGGAATCCAATACAAATATGTATTCAGCCCCCAAGTGTTTCGCTTCCTCAACTGCCCGGACCCTCGCAACTCCCCGCTCTCCATGAGGAAGCTCTAGTATCGTTACAGGTACCGAACTTCCTGCTGACAGCATACGAATTGTCTCAACCGTCCGGTCATTGGAGCCATCATCAGCAACTACAATATGGAGATCCTTGTAATTTTGCCCCATACAGCTTCGCAAACAAGGCTCTATCGTACGTTCATTGTTGTACGTGGAGAAGAGAATGACCACTTTGTCCACTCTGTTCCGCCTCCTCTGTCCAATTCTCCATCAACTGCTCAAACGCGGCAGCTGTATGATCAAAATGAAATCTTAGCGCATATTGGTACGCTCGCTCACGGATGGCCATGTAATCTTCGCCACCCTCTGCCGCTCTTTCCATTTGTTCAGACAATCCTCGAATATCGCCGTGAAAGCATAAATATCCGCTTTTTCCGAAATCCGTCGCATCCACCAGACCGGGTGAATTGCTGACAATACTAGGTGTTCCAACGGCTGCCGCTTCCGTAATCGTTAACCCCCAGCCTTCACGCAGGGAGGGAAACACAAGCGCATGGGCACGACTCATCAGCTCCAGCTTATGCTCTGCTGAAACAAATCCGTAAAAGGTAATATCGGCTTGGGATTGTCCTTGTTCATCCGGTTCTCCGTATGTCAATTCATACCGCTCTATAATCGGTAATAATTGTTCTGTCACATAGGTTTTATCGGTTTTTCCAGCAATCCATAACATAGCCTGGGGGAACTTTTCCTTGAGCTGCCCAAAGGCTTCAACGACCAGATCAATGCCTTTATATTTAACGAAGCGTCCGGCATACATAAAGGTCGGGTTAGACTCCTTCATTAAAAATTGTTCACGCGGCCAATGATCAAACTCAATGCCTTCCGGTAAAAGGTGAACACGATCCGGGTGAAAGCCCAGCTTAAGCAGATCATACCGGGTAGACGGGGATACGGTGAGCGTCCGATCCTTCCGAGCCAGCTTAAGCATCAGGGGTTCCATATGAAATCCAATCATATTTAGCGGAAATCGAGCATTTTCATACCATATTTCCCTTGTTAGCTGGTGTATGAAAAAGATCCGCTTGGAGGCCTCCACCCAAAATCGGGTAAAGAACTGATGCGTATTCGCCTGATTAATTACATAGTCAATCTGCTGCCGATGAAGACGGTAATAGCGCATCGCATAATAAATAACACTGTATATGTTTCCTTTTCGAATATACGTAATACCGTCAATGACTTCATGCTCAGGCATCCCCTCAAATTGGGGTGAGAAATGAATGAACTGAAAACGGCCTTGCTGTGTGCGTTTCAGCATTTCATGGGTGAAAATTTCTGCTCCTCCGCTTTTCGGAGAACGAATGTCACGCCAGGAAAGCAATAGAACGACGGTTTTACCGTTCTGTTCAGGTATGGTATTCATGGGGTGAATCCCCCCTTATCTTTATTTTGAATAAATATATATAGGCATCTATCACAAAATAGAGAGACATTGCTCCATAAACAATGAACTCTGACAGCAAAAAATCTACTGGGTCTGTGTGAGCCATATGAAAGGCAGCTACTAAAACAGCTGCTCCTGCTACCAGACTAAATATAAATTTGCGTCTGCCCACCAATACGTGCACATGCACAAAAAACATCACGATGGAAAATAGCCAGTACACCCAACCCCCCCATGGAATATAGACCTCAGCTGACTGGTAAGAAGCTCCGAATAATATGGGAATAGACGTTGGGAACACAAAGGTCGTGCCCACATATACACACAGCGCAGCAACAGCCATTAACCCAGCATAGATGGCAATTAACTTGCCCAAAGCCTGGCGGTCATGCCCCTGCGCACCGATCTTGGGAATAAAGGCCGCGATCAGGCTGTAGGAAACGTAATAGACCAATTGGCTGTACTTCAGCGCAATGGCATAGCTGCTGGCTTGCTCGGGAAAGTAATGCTGTACATACAACATGTCGATGGAGATACAAAATAGAATGAATAAATTCGTCATAAGGCTATCGGTAAAATCCTGACCTAGCGACTTCCATAACCCAGAAGGGATACGTTCTCCACTGTGTGTAGATAAGGATAAGCCACGAGCCGAAACGATCCAGCCGTGAAGCAGCGACAGCAACATTCCTCCGCAACTTGCCAACAGTAGCGCTTCTAGCTTTAAACCTAGTGCGGCCAGGACAAAAAACAGGCTCAGTTTCCCTAATACCTCAATGTAATAATTCACATTGAGCGCTAGCATGCGTTCCCTACCCTGTAAATCTCCGCGACATGAACTCACGAGAATATGCAATCCGATCAAGGCATACAGCATGAACAGCGGGCCAGACTCAACACCCAATAGCGAGTGCAGCAACGGATGAACGGAAAGTAAAATGATCATGGCAAGCACAGTTAGCACTAGAGATGCTTTTAGTAATAGAGAACCGAGTGGTAAGATGCGTAGCGGAAGCTTCTTGTCACCCTTGGATACCAGCTTGGCGGTTAATAGCTGGATGGATAAGCCCAAAACGGACAGCAGTGCAAAGAGGGCCAGCAGCGCGTTCGCCTGACCATAGGCTTGTCCGGTAAGATACCAGCTCGCTGCAATGTGGAAGAAAAAATTAAATCCGTTAAGCAGCACATTAAAGAGGGGAAACATCAACGAACGCAGTCGGTTGTTCACGTGGTTATCTCACCCGCCGATCCAGTCGCCAAATCTCAATGATAGAGCGTAAAAAACGAATGGAATCTTTCCAGACATGAATGTGCGAGCCATCTCGGTCAATGCATTTGACGGGTAATTGCAGCACACGGAGCTGAAGTCGCTTGGCAATAAACATCATCTCCAGATCCAGCGCCAGTCCGAGTTGTTCCTTCAAATGTGGAAACATCCGCTTCACGGCAACCGAACTCATCACTTTAAGACCCGTCTGGGAATCTACCACACCTGTTGGTAAAAAGGGGCGAGAAACGACCCGTTTGCCAAAGCTAACAATAGATCGCAATAAAGAACGATTCTCGGCGGTCATATCTTTGGTTCCGATCACAACATCATAGTAGCCCTGCTGAACAACATTGATCATTCTGGCAATATCCTCA
Organism: Paenibacillus sp. BT-177; assembly: GCF_025846815.2. Classification (NCBI taxonomy): domain Bacteria; kingdom Bacillati; phylum Bacillota; class Bacilli; order Caryophanales; family Paenibacillaceae; genus Paenibacillus; species Paenibacillus sp. BT-177. The sequence goes on from NZ_JAOYTP010000005.1 coordinate 84,748, forward strand.
ATAAAAAAGGAATCGTCCGCGTCCACAAATACGTAGTAATCCGCACCGATGGTCCGCATTCCTTCCAGATACGTCCCTGCCTTGCGCGTATTGCGTCCCAATTCCCTTGTTTGAAGCAGTGGACTCAAGTTCTGGTTAATCCGGTTTACGGACAAGTCCGTTGCTGCCTCCAGCGCTTTAATCAAGGCATTCGTGCCATCGTGGCTACCATCATCAATGAGATAAATCGAACCCTCTATAATATGGCTGCGGATAAAGGCTTGCAGTCGCTCAGCAAAGGTTTTGACATGAACAAAACGTTTCTCTTCGTTATACACAGACAAGATGAATGCAACATGTTGGCTTTTAGTCGAATACTCGGGATAGAGCAAGCTTTGTATTTCAGAAAGTATTTCTTCGGTATCATTGGCTTGCCAAAATAGCAGACGCAATCGGCCTACTCCGATAATCTGCACCATATGCTGATCACTGAACGGAAAGGTTACATCCGTCACCAATAGCAATGGCATTTGCGGAAATTGGCTACGGATCTGATTAGCTTTCCGCACGGCTTGCCCCGGCTCCCTATAATCTATCAGGCAGCAACTTGCGCCCTCGTAGACTGAAGCTTCCTCCGTGTCCTCGCACTGTATATATTGGTAAAAACAAATCACATTGGGATAATCAATAGCCCTGTTGTTATCGCTAAAAATGGCTATAGGTCCCTGCACACAAACCTCTCCTTTTCCTTCGAATAATTCTATTTTGTTGAAAAAGAATTAAAAATGTTTGCTTAGTAAGATTAAATTAATGTCCAAATACTTCATATTTTCTTAACAAAATAGCTCACATCCCTTGATATATAAACATTTAAGAGAAGAAAAATCTATTTTCATATTTGATAAAGACAGAGTATTTCGACCTGATTCATTAGGACTATAAACGTGCGAATTACAAGATGAATCCGAAACTAAATTAGTTCTATAAGATTAATAAGAAGATATATATATGGTCTTTTTGTCATAGATAAATAGAAGAATAAAACCAATTTGCATGTCCATACTATGGACAACATGTCATCTTTCATCATGAATAATTATCAAAATACAGGGAAAGAAGGTCTTTTTATGGAAGCATTCCATGTCAATCGTGATGGGTCATTATCTACTCCCTTACGAGGAAAGGACGTGCTAGCAAACCCTCTTTTGAACAAAGGAGTGGCATTTACAGAAGAAGAACGCAAAGAACTGGGCTTGGAAGGAATTCTTCCTCCCACTGTCCTTTCATTGGAGAAACAGAGCGTTCGGGCATATCAGCAATTCTTGGCACAACCCACCATGCTGCGTAAAAATGCCTCACTTAACGACCTTCACAATCGAAATATCGTACTCTACTATCGACTGCTAACCGACCATTTGAGTGAAATGCTGCCCGTAGTCTACACACCGACTGTAGGAACCGCCATTCAAGAATACAGCCATGAGTACAACCGCCCTGGGGGCGTATATTTATCGATAGATAATCCGAACGGTATTGGACAGGCGTTTTATAATACCGGTTTGAGTAGTGAGGATGTTGACCTGATCGTCGTGACGGATTCGGAAAGTATTTTGGGGATTGGTGACTGGGGTGTCGGGGGAATTAACATTGCTATTGGCAAACTCGCTGTATATACAGCTGCGGCAGGCATTCACCCCGGGCGGGTGCTGCCCATTGTACTGGATGTCGGCACGAATAACGAGAAGCTGCTGAATGATCCCCTGTATATCGGAAACCGGCACAAACGAGTTCGCGGGGAAGCCTATAATCAATTTATTGATACCTTTATCAGCAAAACGTTAACACAATTCCCGAAGGCGCTTTTGCATTGGGAGGATGTGGGTAGCGTGAACGCACGACACATTATAGGGAAGTACGGTCAAAACATTCTCACCTTCAATGATGATATCCAGGGCACAGGAGCAGTGACATTAGCTGCGATTGTTTCGGCGGTAGGTGTCACTAAAACTCCGCTACGTGAACAAAAACTACTTGTCTTTGGTCCAGGGGCAGCAGGAATCGGTAACGCCGACCAAATACGGGGTGCAATGATCGAGGACGGGCTTCCTGAAGAAGATTCATTCAAGGCATTTTGGGCCTATGATTATCGCGGGCTGTTAACAGACGATATGGAAGATGTACTGGATTATCAGAAACCATATGTGCGTAAAAAGGAAGAAATCAGCTCATGGGCCCGATCGGAAGATGATAAAATACCGTTGCTGGAGGTCATCCGTCAGGTAAAACCCACAATCTTGATTGGAACTTCCGGTGTAGCGGGTGCCTTTTCTGAAGAGATTATCAAGGAAATGGTAAAGCATGTGGAACGACCGATCATTATGCCCATGTCTAATCCTACCAACCTTGCTGAAGCGGTACCCGAAGATTTGATACGATGGACTGATGGCAAAGCATTGATTGCTACCGGAAGTCCCTTTGAGCCCGTCACCTATAACGGTACGAAGTTTGAAATTGGACAGGCGAATAATGCCTTTGTCTTCCCGGGGCTAGGCCTGGGCGCAATTGTGGTCAAGGCCAAAAGAATTACCCCTTCTATGTTTACCGCAGCAGCTGATGCCGTTGCCAACGCCGTAGATTCGAATGAACTTGGCGGTGCACTGCTGCCCCATATCCGAAAATTACGTGATGTTTCGTTCGCGGTTGCGGTTGCGGTAGCGAAGGCTGCAATTCAGGATCAGGTAGCTCAGGCACACATTTCAGATATTGAACAAGCCATTCGGGATGCGATGTGGAAACCGGAATATGTAAGGGTCAAAGCCGTGGAAAGTGTAATCCAGCACCCTCATTAATCCTTGACCGGAATCAAAGCAGTTTGACATAACCTAGGAACGAATGTACAGTATTAGTCAAAAGAATAGGAAAGTCCACTAGGGGAGCCACTATGGCTGAGACAAGAATGAATCTTGGACCCTTTGAACCTGATCTAGTTCGTACTAGCGTAGGAAAGTGGAGCCTTCGTATATAAGGTTTCAAGCGTTTTTTGCGCATTGAACCTATGTTGAAGCCGCTCCAGTTTTCGGGGCGGCTTTTTGGCGTTGTTCCGAGAATTGTATCTTACGGGACTTCTTGTTCTCCATTTTTATTGGAGGTGGGGAAATGAGTTTTTCGCAAGAACTTCGTCGGCAGGCGGATGGCATTTTTCAAGCCATTTATGAGCATCCCTTTGTGAGAGGTATTGCTGAAGGAAATTTAACAAGGGAGCAGCTGATTCACTATGTAAAACAAGACTTTGAATATTTGAACGCCTACATGCGGATTTACGGCATCGCGATCTCCAAAAGCACAAGCCGGGAGGATATGGCTGTATTTAACGAACAGATCTCTTTTATTCTCAACAGCGAGGTTCATCCACATCAAAACTTTTGTGCTATCGCAGGTGTCACCTATGAAGAGATGCAGGGATATCCACTCGCTCCGTCCGCTCATCATTATATCCGCCATATGCTGACAGTCGCACATGAAGGTAGTCTTGGAGAAATCATGGCCGTGCTGTTGCCATGTCCCTGGACATATCTTGAGATTGGACGCAGGCTAATGGATGAGGTAAGACCGGACGAGTCTCATCCATTCTATGAGTGGATTTGTTTCTATGGAAACCAGATTGAAGATGTAACATCCAAATATCGCGAGCGTGTGGATGCTTGGGCGAATGTCGCCACGGCTGCCGAGCAAGAGCGGATGATTGAGCATTTTATGCTAAGCTGCCAGCTGGAATATATGTTCTGGGATATGGCTTATAAGCAGGAACAATGGCCCGTCCAGATGCGCGCTACGGTCTTGGAATAATCAGTAGAGATGAGAGAGGATAAACATGATGAGTATATGGGAACAAAGTTATTCGGATCTCCTGACAAAGGTACAAAATAGCAACCCCCTCGTTCATAATATAACCAATGTGGTGGTCACCAACTTTACAGCCAACGGCCTGTATGCGCTGGGCGCTTCCCCGGTGATGGCTTATGCACCCGAGGAAGTAGCAGATATGGCAAAAATAGCGGGCGCCGTCGTGTTAAATATCGGTACGCTGAACCGCGAGCTGGTAGATGCCATGATCATTGCTGGACAATCGGCGAATGCTCATGGTGTTCCAGTTCTGCTGGATCCGGTTGGTGCGGGAGCGACGAGCTTTAGAACCGAGTCAGCACTGCGGATCCTAAAAGAAGTTAAAATCTCACTAGTGCGAGGCAATGCAGCCGAAGTCGCCCATCTAATCGGAGAAGTCCGAGAGATTAAAGGGGTAGATGCAGGCGACAGTGCTGACAGCAGTAATGTCGATCTGGCAGTTCGGGCTGCGCAAACACTCCATACCATGGTTGTCATCACTGGAAAAGAGGACGTCATCACCGATGGGGTCGAAGTACGATTGATTAGTGGCGGAGACGCGCTGCTTACGAAGGTAACCGGAACAGGCTGCCTGCTGACCTCTGTGTTGGGTGCGTTTGCAGCAATTGAATCCAACCTGCTGCTCGCAGGTACAGCAGGTTTGGCATTTTACGGTGCAGCAGCTTCCCGAGCCGCAGCACATACCGCAAAACTGGGGCCAGGCAGCTTCCAAATAGCCTTTCTCGACGAGCTTGCCAAACTACATACTGGTTCCCTGGAGGGGCATGTCACGATCCGTGAAGCTGGAACAACTACAGCAGGTGGTGCGCGATGAGAGGCGTGCATGTACCGAGAGCGCTGACGATTGCCGGTTCAGACAGCGGCGGCGGAGCCGGAATTCAAGCCGATCTCAAAACCTTTCAGGAGCTTGGCGTATACGGCATGTCGGCTATTACAGCCATTACGGTACAAAATACCTTGGGAGTTCACGGTGTATATCCGCTGCCACAGGAAGCAACAGCGCAACAGATCGAAGCTGTAGGATCAGATCTTGGAGTCGATGCCCTGAAGACTGGCATGCTGTTTGACGCGGGCATCATCCGCCTTGTGGCCGAGCAGATTCGAAAGTTCGGCTGGGAAAAGGTTGTCGTCGATCCTGTAATGATTGCCAAAGGGGGCGCAAAGCTGTTGCAACCGGAAGCGGTGCAGGCTTTGAACGACGACCTGCTCCCCTTGGCCTTGGTCGTCACACCAAATATCCCGGAAGCGGAAGCCTTAACCGGGATAAGCATTCGTACGATGAAGGATCGCCGCGAAGCTGCGAGACATATTAGCAGCCTAGGACCCAAGTTCGTTGTGATCAAAGGTGGCCATGATGAGGAGAGCGAAAACAGCGGTCAAGTTGTTGACCTGCTCTTTGACGGAACAGCCTTCACCGAGCTGGGCGGCAAGCGGGTGCGAACTGTCCACACACACGGAACAGGATGTACGTTCTCAGCAGCGATTACCGCTGAATTAGGGAAAGGCGTGTCTGTACCGGAAGCTATTTTGAATGGAAGAGCCTTCATTCAGGCGGCGATTGAGGATACGTTGTATCTGGGCCAGGGACACGGTCCAACCAATCATTGGGCCTACCGCCGTCGTCAGGAGATACTCCAATGAGCGGTCGAATACTACCTGAGATCATGCGGCGGCATTTACAAATGTATCTGGTTGTTGGAAGCGTGAACTGCCTCGCGGAACCAAGTCGGGTCGTGCAGGAGGCTCTTGCTGGCGGTACCACCATGATCCAGTTCCGGGAAAAGGGCCGTAGCGCGTTAACAGGAGTTCCTATGCTCGAACTTGCGCGTCAGCTACAAAATCTGTGCCACCATGCTGGTGTCCCCTTTATCGTCAATGACGATGTGGAGCTGGCTCTTGAGCTCAACGCCGACGGTGTTCACATCGGTCAGGACGATGAATCGGCTGATTCTGTGCGTACGCGGATCGGAAACCGAATCCTTGGCGTCTCCGCCCATACGATTGAGGAAGCTCGTCGAGCCATTCTGCAAGGTGCGGACTATCTCGGCGTCGGCCCCATCTATCCCACCATCTCAAAGGATGATGCTCATGCGGTGCAGGGTCCAGCCATTTTATATGAAATGCGCAAAGCAGGAATTGATCTGCCCATCGTTGGGATCGGAGGTATTACGGTAGACCGTGTACAGGAAGTGGTAGGTGCGGGTGCCGATGGTGTAGCGGTAATTTCGGCCGTGACGCAGGCAGAACAGATTCGAGCTGCTGCAGAGGAATTAAAGAAAAAGGTAGTGCTAAGCATCAACCATCCGGGGATGTCCCCAAAACTATAAAGTGCCTTTAATAGTTCACGCAAGAGCCTCATTTTCACTAATAAAGTAAAAATGAGGCTCTGTGTTGTAACAAATTAATCTTTTACAGCTTGAATTCTTGTGTTCCTTTTCTCAGAAATAAGTAATCCTAGCAAAATGTACCCCCTGTACAATATCCCCATGAACAGAACAATACCAACGATTGAAACAAGAATAAGTAGAATATTCGCTACAAATAAAATAATTGCCATAGTCAAAATATCACATCCTTCAAAAGATACTGATTTTTAAGCGTTCCTATCCCCAGTGCACTTGAGCTCGTTGAATACCTGATTAACTATAAATATATGTCAATCGTCTTTTCTAATATTCCTATAACATTCGAAAGCAATTAGAAAACGAAACTTAATTATATTGATTTTTGGTTCCCCACTCACACAACCCTTCCAAAACAGGCAATAGTGTTTCCGCTTTTTCTGTGAGACTGTACTCGACTTTAGGCGGAACTTGAGGATACTCTTTCCGGTTCACCAATCCATCCGCTTCCAATTCCTTTAGCTGTGAACTCAATGTTTTATATGTAATAGCTCCGATTTGTCTTTTCAGATCATTAAAGCGAACCACTTGGTTTTCGGCCAGAAGATAAATAATAACCATTTTCCATTTACCACCAATTACTGACACTGTATAACCAAAAGGTGTATCTTCAATATTTTTAACTTTACCTTTAAATTGAGCCATACTCATATTCACACTATCCTTTCGGGTAGTACCTATCAAATTAGTGCGTACTACGTTTTTATTTGCGTTCAGTTTATACTAACCGTAATTTGAAGTAAAGGAGAGAAAATATGACTAAAACAATACGCCTCTCAATGCCGCAATGGCAAGGAGGAAACAATCCTAACTACTCTTTTGGAGCTGAACTGCTGGCTTGGCTAGCCCCAGACAATGATCAACCCCTTATTCATGTTCCGGTTCAAGCTTATGATGGAACTCCGCTTGACAACGAGAACGGTATGAATGGGAGAAAACAGCTACTTGAGCAATTAGAGGCTGCTCATCATCTCATTGACGCTCATAAGCCAGATCGCATTGTAATGTTTGGTGGTGACTGCTTAGTCGAACAGGCCCCGTTTGCCTATTTAAACGAACGATACGGCGGGGAATTAGGGTTAATTTGGATCGATGCCCATAGTGATTTAGTTAGATATGTAGGCTATGATAACGGACATACATTACCGCTTGGAAATCTATTAGGAGAAGGAGATGAGGAGTTCGCAAAACATGTGAAAGTTCCTCTTAAGCCTGAAAATGTCTTTATCGCTGGGTTAGCGGCTCCTACAGAAGAAGAGACAAAAGCATTTTCAGAAACATTTCAAAAACTAGGTGTTACTATTATAGAAACAGATGCTGAAGTAATTCAAAGATTAGGGATTCGAACTGCTGGAACCAAAGAGTTAACGATCAGTACCGAATCAATAAAAGAGTGGATTACAGAAAGCGGCATCAAGCACCTGGCGATTCACCTTGATTTAGATGTACTTGATCCAAAATCATTTCGTTCTTTATTATTCGCCAACCCTGAAGCTCCCTATAATCTTTCTCCTGCGGGAACCATGCAAATGCCTCAACTACTTCATCTGATTAAAGAACTATCTGAAGAAACTGATGTAGTTGGGTTAGGTATAACCGAGCATATGCCGTGGGATGCTATTAATTTAAAGAATCTGCTTGGAGAAATACCTATTTTAAATAATTAATTCTACTTACGAACTGTGCATGTATTTTGACGTTAATTTTCGTAATGGAATTATGAGAGGCCGTTTGAATAGAGTACGTGAAAAGAAGGACTCCTCTGGAATTTTGAACTGTGACCCCAATTGAGGACACTTTGAATAAAGCCCGCTTAAGCAGCCAATAGATGGCTTCTGAATTCGTCAGGAGTCATCTTTTTTAACGCCCATTGGTAGCGGCCTGAGTTGTAGTAAGCAATGTAGTTATCGATGCATGCCCGTAATTCTTGAATGGTTGCGCACGATTTGTATTCCAGATCATCCTTCATATGACCGAAGAATGTTTCCATAGAGGCATTGTCCCAACAATTTCCCTTCCGAGACATAGACTGCCTGAAGCCTGCTTTACGGACCAGAAGGCGAATTTTGGGGTGGGTATAGTGCATGCCTTGGTCAGAGTGCAAGATGGCCTCAGGATGAACATTGCCATCGAACCGTTCAATTAACAACTGCAGCGTCCGCTCCACCAAGACGAGCTCCAGAGAAGATGACAGATAGTGAGCAAGTATCTGCTTGGTTGCCCCATCCTTCACACAAGACAAGTAGGCACACTGCCCGTGACCATAGTGCAAATAGGTGATATCTGTGAGCAATACTTTTTCTGGTTCCCCTTGGTCAAACTGACGTTTTAGCAGGTTGGGGCATGTCTGGTGTTCCTGAGTCGCCTTGGCCATTTTACGGTATGGATTAGCTTGCCGAATCGTGGCGACAAGTTTGTACGTTCGCATGATCCGTCGGATCTTTTTGTGGTTCATAGTAACACCATTTTCCCGTTCAAGCCTCATTTTAATCACCAATGCTCCTGCTTTGCCATGTAGGGCATCAAAATGCATCTTGATGAGCGCTAAGTCATGTTCATCTGCGCGAGCTTGCAACTGGCGTCTCTCCTCGGCATGAAGCCAGCGGTAATAGCCGCTTGCACTGATGTGAGACAGTTCGCACAGGTAGCGTGTCATGCGCTTTAGGCTATGTTGTCGGATCGTGAGGTTGATTATCTGATAGCGCTCGGAGGGCGTCAACGTTTCCTCTGCATCTTCTGCTTTTCGAGCGCTTCGAGCTTTTTTAGGAAGTCATTCTCCGCTTCAAGCAACTTGATGCGCGCTTCGGCACGCTTCAGTTTTTCTTCTGTGGACAAGTTGTTTGTCTGCGGTCTGCCCACACTTCCTTTCCCTCGTTGCTCCTCTAAAAGAGAGGCCTCTCCATGGGCAGCATAGATATTTCGCCAACGATATAAGCTTTTCTTTGGCTTTTCGTGTCCAATGGTGTCGATGTCAAAACCCGCCCTAAGAAAAATATCCATCGGCGTCTGTCCGGCTTCATAAGCTTTTACCGCTTCCACCTTAAACTCTGGGGCGTAAGTGATGGTTTTGTCCGTCACTTTTTGCACATTTGGATTAGCCTCGAGCTGTTTAATCTCTTGTTCGCTAAAGATTTTGGAAGCACCTCTCTTATTGCTCATGAATCTTACCTCACAATCCTCTTTATGGTTTGATTAAAACACAAATGACCCGTAAGTGGGTCACTTTTTTCAAAGTGTCCATCTTACGGGTCACAGTTCATTTATTCTGTTATGGAGTCCTTTTTTATTCTGATTTACTAATCCCTGAATAGCACACCGATAACCACAGCGAAAAAGAATAACCAGGATATTAGGTGGTCGCTCGCTCTACTAATTTGAATTCCAAAGGATGTAATTCTTCATGAAGCCCCTCTAGGGCATTTCGAATCATGATGAATGCATTTTCCGCTTGTTTGTCAATCGGGTAATGAATGGTGGTTAAATCAAGCAAATGCGAAATTTCAATGTTATCAAAGCCCACCACTGCAACCTCACTTGGTACAGAAACACCGAGCCTACGTGCTTCAGTCAAAAGCCCTGCAGCCAAATAATCGGTAGAACAAGCGAAGGCATCAGGCTTGTTGGGCTGTTCGCTCCACCAGTGAGCAATTTGTTCACCCGCTTCCATTGAATTTAAATCATAAAAATGCGGGAAGGCATCAGCGTTCAAATCATATTTTTTGCAAAAATCATGATAAGCCCGTATGCGCTCCTTCGTATTCAGTCCCCTCATATTCCCGTATACATTCACAATGCTGCGGTAGCCTCTGGCATACAGATGCTCCAGCGCAAGCATGTACCCCTGATACTGATCCATAAATACAGACGGGATTGCATCAATGTTTACACGCTGCCACGTCACAATTGGACCATATTTGGTATAGTGTTCAATCACGCTCCATTCATTGACGCGAATCATACAGACCAAGGCGTCCAGTTGCTTTCTCCGAAGCATTTCCAGTGCTTCAAGCTCCCGCTCCTTCTCTCCATTCGTAATAAATAGTGCCATATTAAAACCATGCTCCTGGGCATAGGTTGTAAATCCACGCACAAATGAACCCAATGAATCATTAAAAGAAATTGAAATAATTCCTATGAGCTTGGTCATGCCCTTTTTTAATGAAACCGCATTCAAATTAGGTACATAATCCAGTTGATCTATGACCTCCTGTACACGCTGCCTTGTCGGTTCACTTACGTACGGATGGTTATTAATGACACGGGACACCGTTGCCGAGGATACGCCCGCCAGCTTTGCAATTTCATGAATATTTGCCACATTTCTCACCTCGTTCTTTCTATTTTAGCATGTTCGTGTTTAGAATGTTCGTGGTCCCGTCCCTACAATTGTCACCTTCCCCAAATAAGTTTTTTAAAAGCGCTTGACCTGTAATGCATTACAGGGATTACAGTGAATTTGAGCTTAAGAAAGCGGTTTTAAAAAAACATACTCAGGAGGCACTAACCATGAAAAAAGGCATAAAGATCGCAACCATTGGCGGAGGCTCCAGCTATACACCAGAATTAGTAGAAGGCTTTATCAAACGCTATGCAGAGCTTCCCATTCGGGAATTATGGCTGGTAGATATTGAGGCAGGACGCGAAAAGCTGGAGATCGTAGGGGCCATGGCCCAACGGATGGTGAAGGCCGCAGGCATTGATTGTGAAGTACATTTGACACTGGATCGTCGGGAAGCCTTGAAGGATGCCGATTTTGTCACAACACAATTTCGGGTAGGCTTGCTGGAAGCCCGGATTAAGGACGAAAGTATTCCGTTAAAACACGGCATGATCGGTCAAGAAACTAATGGGGCTGGCGGGATGTTCAAAGCTTTTCGTACCATACCCGTTATCCTCAGTATCGTTGAAGATATGAAAGAACTGTGTCCGAATGCATGGTTGATTAACTTCACCAACCCTGCGGGTATGGTCACCGAAGCGGTACTTCGTTATGGTAAGTGGGATAAAGTCATCGGATTATGTAATGTGCCAATCGGTGCGATCAAGAGTGCATCGGCTGTACTGGACAAATCGGAAGAAGAGCTGTTCTTTAAATTTGCAGGAATTAACCACCTTCATTGGCACAAAGTTTATGACAAAACCGGAGAAGAATTAACAGAGCAAGTCATCGAAGGATTGTACGCACCTGGCGCAAAACCGGAGAAGGTCGTTGAAAATATTAAGAACATGCGCTTCCTGTACGATCAGGTTCGTCAATTGAAAATGCTGCCTTGTCCTTACCATCGGTATTACTACATGACCGACAACATGCTCAAGGAAGAATTAGAGGAGGCCAAAAACGAAGGAACTCGGGGCCAAGTCGTCAAACGTCTGGAAGAAAGTCTGTTTGAATTGTACAAAGACCCGAATCTGGATTACAAACCAGAGGAATTATCCAAACGCGGCGGTGCACATTACAGCGATGCTGCATGTGAAATCATTAATTCCATTTATAACAACAAAGGCACATTGATGGTGGTTAGTACACGTAACAATGGTGCGATTGATGATGTCCCTTATGATAGCGCCATCGAAGTAACCAGTGTCATTCGCGCGCATGGTGCAGAGCCTGTAAACTTTGGCAAATTCCCACCAGCACAGCGGGGCCTGCTGCAAGTCATGAAGGCGATGGAAGAGCTGACCATTGAAGCAGCGGTCACTGGTGACTATGCGACAGCACTGCAAGCCTTCACCCTGAATCCGCTCGTTCCAAGCGGGGATATCGCCCAAACCGTACTGGATGAATTGCTGGAAGCACACAAAGAGCATTTGCCTCAATTCTTTGCTCATAAGGAGAAGGCGACGGCGACGGTATAAAGCTAGCAGCAATCATCCTGCTGGAACACAAAAAAGCTTCCTACATGCATGTAGGAAGCTTTTTGCTATACGTCCCAGGAGTACTTGCTAGGACGTTGGTGTTATTGGGTTTGTCAAATTTATATGTAGAGGATGTGTAGAATACCTTAATTTTATAATTCCACATTTAAAGCCACCTAGTGTTACTAATATCATAAAACCTTATTATTTCAACATTAATAGGCTTTTTGACTGTTAAAGATGCTCTTATAAATAAAGGTTCAATCTTTATTGGGAACAGTAGCTTCAAACCTGCTACGATTTGCCAAGAGCTCCGCCGGAATAATGGGTCAGGGGGGTCTTACCGTGCTGAGACATCTCAGAAGAGTTATGTCCAGCGACGTCGGGCTTCAATTCCTGTAGGCAAATGGACGCCAGAGCTTGCTGGCATCATCGAAGACAAGCTTCAAGCGACCTGGTCTCCTGAGCAACGTCACCGTCAAGAAGGACAGCTTAAAACGATCTATCGCTGGCTGTTCTCAGGCACAAAGGCAAGCGTCAGAATCCCTCTGAGACACGGGGGAAGTATGGTGTGGGCAAGTCGATTTTCCAGCATCCGAAAGAAGTACGTTCACGTAAGTGTCTGGGCTGGAGAACCGCTCACGAATCCTTTTCAGAGGAACTGTCGCACTTGGCTTGACAATCCGTCATTAAGCTTATTGATAAATTTGTTAGACTTTTTAAAGTATGATCTCCGCTGAAAAAGCAATAACCGCTTTCCCCGTAATTTGAACTAATACGGGTTTTCCCTGTTCCTTTTTCACATGAACATGCATTGTTCCCTCTCTTTTGATTGCCTCACCTTGTAAAATATCAAAATCAAAAGACTGCTCATTCTCATTTTGCAAAATGTTATAGTGTACCAAATAGGCTCCAAGCGGTCCGTTTGCATTTCCTGTCACCGGGTCTTCAGCTATTCCAATTGCAGGAGCAAACATTCTTCCGTGAACCAATATATCCTCTTGTGGATTTAATGTAAAAACATAATATCCATTACATCCAATATGCTTGCTGATTTCTGTAAGCTTCTGCAAATCAGGTTTTAAACTATGTAGTATTTCATTGGAGTAAATCGGAACCATTACCTTAGAATGACCTGTTGAAGATATCGCAACTGGATATTCCATGCAAATATCTTTACAAGAAATACCTAACGCATTTGCAATCTGACTTCTTATTTCATCATTTAGAGGCTCTGATACAGAAGGTTCTCCCTGTGTCATTACAATAGAATAGTCATCTTCATGCTTTATAACATCAACAGGCAATATACCTGCTTTTGTTTTCTGAATAATTCTTCCAGTTTCAACTTTTCTCTCAATTGCATAAACATAATGTGCTGCTACTGTTGCATGACCACAAATTGGAACCTCTGTTGTTGGAGTAAAAAATCTTACTCCAACATCATAATTTGAAGAATTTGTTTCAAAAATAAATGCAGTTTCCGAATTATTTAATTCTCTTGCAATTCTCTGCATCTGCTCATCTGTAAGTCCATTTGCATTTGGAACAACCCCAGCAGGGTTGCCATGAAATCTATTTTTTGTAAATGAGTCTACTTGATATATTCTATATTTTTTCATAATTTCGCCTCTATAAATACTAGTTTGTCTGTCTGTTAAAACTGATATTAACATACTTTTTAGGCAGTTTCACTTAAATTAAAAGATATAATATGGCACTTTAATGAAAACGAACTGATCCTTATTATAGAATCGCGCTCTTTTATGGAAGATTGTTATTAAACTAAAGCCGCAGTTAGCTGAAATGGTCTTCTCAATCCTTATCTAAAAATGGAAAAAATCTTTTATGATTATAGATACTTTTAGATTCTGCCACGCCTGTTGAGTAACTCAATTCATAAAACAAGAGGTGCACTGAAGAAGAACGTGCTGAATCTGAATCAGCCATTCAACAGGTGGCGAACCCATTGGGATGAGTTCGCTACCTTTTTTAAATACCCGCTAGAGATTCGCAGACTCATCTACACCACCAATAGGATTGAGAGCTACCATCGCCAACTTCTTAAGGTGACGAAAGGAAGAGCATCCTTCCTACCGATGAAGCCTTACTTAATCTGCTCTATCTGGCTACCATCGACGTCACTCGAAATGGACAGGTCGTGTCCAAAACTGAGGCCAAATGTTGCTCCAGATGTCGGTCTTTTTCCCCGATCGGGTAGGTCAACACTTGCGATAAATCGCTACTTCCCCCTCGGGGGAATCTGTGCCTAAAAGAGTTTTCATAAAACTTTTGACAGACCCTCCTTTTCAGAGGAACTGTCCCACTTAGCTTGACAATCCGTAATATAAAAAAAAGGGATTCTGCATCAGTGACCGAAGCCCTGACCGAAGCCCTAATTTCTCACAAATCCATTTATATCAACGGTTTGTGACTGATTTAATTACGTCCCAGGAGGGATTCGAACCCCCGACCGACGGCTTAGAAGGCCGTTGCTCTATCCAGCTGAGCTACTGGGACAAGATAACAATCAATAAAACCTTATGTATTCAGTGCATTGATTATTATATCATATTTTGACCAACTGTCAAAAGCATTTTTTCATTATACAGGAAAGCAGGCTGCAAAAGGAATCATTTGGACGCTAACGGGGTATTATGTACAAAGAACGACGCCAAAAAGGAGGGGTGATCCGTGAGAGGCCTTTTGTCTTCACTTTGTTATTTCAGCATTTTTTTCGCACCTTTTCTGGTGCCGGTCATTGTGTGGATCGCAGTCCGGGATGAATATGTTCAGGGACACGCGAAAAAAGCCATTTTATCGCACATTTTCCCCATTATTGCGGCGATTCCGCTAGTGTATTTTATTATCACTGCCAATCATGCAGGTTCAGTTATCGGGTTTGTACTGCTATTTGTAGTGGTCTATCTCGGCGTTTTTGTTTATAACATCTACAAAGGGATCATGACGCTGCGTGAAGCGGCCTAATTCTAAAAGAAGCCTCCCATATTCGCAAATTTGACGAATACGGAGGCTTCTTTGGGATCAACTTTGATGAGTTGCTTTAGTTCATTGGTAGCTTATTTATTCCCAAAGCGTTTAGGACTTCTTCGTACCTCATGTCTTACGTTTTTCTCCAGCACTTCTTCCGCGAACTCATTGTTATGAATATAACTGCTGCCTTTGTTTTTCTTATACTTCGCTTTGCCGTCTATGATTTTCCCCTCCTTTCACGCTGATCCGGCGATGGCGCCGGTGTCCAAATCAACAAAAGCCGTGGTATAGTACACCATATTCTCATGTCCCGAACTCCTTGGCAAACTCTGTACTAAGCTGCCCATAGGAAAGCAATTCCCTTTTGAATTTTTCCCGTTCCTCACCAGCGGTAATGTGCGTAGAGTCAGTAAAAGCCTTGTCGGTCACTTCCTCAAATGCCGAATGCAGATTATTGTCGTACCAATCCAGCTCCAGATCAGCATCATTGCGGATGATCCTTACCATGTCATAGTCAGGCTGACCATCCTTCTGATTCGTGGCTGTGATATAAACCAGCAGCTCCGGGTCATCTGCGGCACCGGGACGCACTTCTACCTCAGCGCAGCGCACTCCGTCAAGTTCAGTGAAGCGGCGTATTTTGGCATCCTTGATGTAGTACATTGTCTCCCTCCTTCCTCACGAGTAAACGGGTTGCCCCATCTGTAGTTTTCGGAACGGACAGACATTTTATGCTTCTTTTCGGCATATATACTGATGAACTGGGGATTTAGTTTTTGATTCATTCCAACACTGGATGAACACGACAAAGAGAGGATGAATAGACATGTGCGGAATTACAGGTTTCATACAGTGGAACGGAGACTTGATGCATCAATCTGAGTTGCTGCTAAATATGACGCAAACGCTCTCCGATCGCGGACCGGATGCTGCGGGTACCTGGATATCCAACCCGTGTGCCTTCGGACACCGAAGACTAAGCGTAATGGACCCGGAAAACGGCGCTCAGCCTATGATCCGGCAGCTTGAGGATATCACTTATACGATTGTATATAACGGGGAAATATATAACGCGCCTGAGCTGAAAAAAGAGCTGCAACAGCGCGGGCATTTTTTCCGTACACAATGCGACACAGAGGTACTGCTCGAATCCTATATCGAATGGGGCCCGGATTGTGTAGATCGGTTGAACGGCATTTTTGCGTTTGCGGTCTGGGATAGTGAGCGGGAGCAGGTATTTCTGGCACGAGATCGACTGGGAGTGAAGCCGCTATTTTATAGCCAAACCGAAGATGTATTCGTATTTGGCTCCGAACCCAAAGCATTGCTCCAGCATCCAGCCGTTGAGGCAGCAGTAGACGCCGAGGGCTTGGCAGAAATCTTTATCATTGGGCCTGCACGCACCCCCGGACACGGCGTCTATTCATCGATGAAGGAGCTGCGTCCCGGACATACCCTAACCTACAGCCGCGACGGCGTACGCATCCAAGCCTACTGGAAGCTCGAAAGCATTGCACATGAGGATAACACCGAAGAAACGGCACTCAAGGTACGAGAGCTGTTGATGGATACCGTGGAGCGACAGCTTATTTCGGATGTACCGGTATGTACCTTATTGTCTGGCGGGCTGGATTCAAGCGCCCTGTCCGCATTAGCCGTCGATTATTACAAACGTACCGGGCAGGGACAAGTTCATACGTATTCGGTCGATTATGTGGACAACGACAAGCATTTTAAAGCCCATGCGTTTCAGCCCGGAGCTGATGCCCCCTGGATACAGCGAATGGTCGATGAATTAGGGACAAATCATCACTGGATTGAATTCGATACACCAGAAGTTGTAGCAGCTCTGAACAACTCCACGCTAACGCGGGATTTACCCGGAATGGCAGACGTGGATTCGTCACTGTATCTCTTTTGCCGGGAGATTAAAAAGGGCGCTACGGTTGCTATTTCCGGTGAAGCAGCAGATGAAGTGTTTGGCGGATATCCATGGTTCCATCGGGAGGATATGCTGAACTCAGGCACATTTCCGTGGGCAGTTGCTCCCGATATGAGAGCGAGTCTGCTATCCCCAGAAGTGCGGGACTGGATCAAACCGCTGGAGTATTTGAACGACCGCTACTCAGAAGCAGTCGGAGAAGTACCAAAGCTACCGGGTGAAACAGGAAAAGCTGCGCAAATGCGCGTCATGTCTTATTTGAACATCACCCGCTTTATGCCTACCCTACTGGATCGCAAGGATCGGATGAGTATGGGGGTGGGACTCGAAGTACGGGTTCCGTATTGCGATCATCGGCTGGTGCAATATGTATGGAACATTCCGTGGAGCATCAAAATGACAGGCGGACGTGAAAAAGGTATTTTACGCAAGGCACTGGAGGGTGTATTGCCGGATGATGTGCTGTATCGCAAAAAAAGCCCGTATCCCAAAACGCATAATCCCTCCTATCTTGCCGCTGTGAAAAAGCAGGCGCTGCAACTGCTGGACGATTCCTCTTCCCCACTGCTCAAGCTGATCGATGCGCAAAAGGTACGGGATATTGCCGCCTCACCGGAGGCATCCACCAATCTACCTTGGTTTGGCCAGCTGATGTCGGGTCCGCAGTTATTTGCTTACTTGACGCAAGTGGATAATTGGCTGCGCACCTACAAGGTGGCTATTCGATAAAATGTGCTAACTGCTTAAGTCGTAAAGTACGAGGTGGCAACCGCCCATCTTTCTTGATGCATACGATACGTGGAACAGAAAGTACCAAAAAAGGCTATCCGCAGCCTATGACTGACGGATAGCCTTTTTTTCGTATATGACAGGTATATTATTCGCCTGCTACCAAACTATGCCTGCGGATTCCCTAGCTTTGTTGCCAAATTACGCAGGGCTATGCCCCGATGACTGATAGCTTGCTTTTGTTCCAACGTCAGCTCTGCCATTGTCTTTTCAAACTCTGGCAAATAGAACAGCGGATCATACCCAAACCCACCGCTGCCCGCGGTTTCAGTCGTAATCCAGCCCTCCACGGAGCCCGTCGATTCCAACGTCTCCCCAGTCTGTGGATTATACAGAATCAAGGTACAGACAAATTGAGCCGGGCTTAGCAAAGGCTGTCCGGTATCATCACCAAGCTGCTTCGATTCCAGAACGTCTAGTAGCTTGATATTGTTTTCGTGATCGCTGGCACCTTCTCCAGCATAACGAGCCGAATATACGCCCGGCGCACCATCCAGCAAGTCCACGCACAGACCGGAATCATCGGCCAGCACAGGCAATCCGAGCACATCTCCCACCGCTTTGGCTTTTTTTAACGCATTTTCGGCAAAGGTTGTGCCATCCTCAACGACATCAGGAATGTCGGGATAATCGTACATACTTCTGACTTCCTTGCCAAACGGCGCAAAAGCATGTGCAAATTCCCGCACCTTCCCTTTATTCTTCGTAGCGACAATGACAACCGGACCATCCAGTCGCATTAGGCCCCAGCTCCTGTACGTCCAGCACCAATCTTATCAGCGATCGGTCCGAGCACTTCTTTTTGGCGCTCAATCATTTGCAGAATCCCTTGTTCGCCCAAGCTAAGCAGCTGATCCAATTCCTGACGGTCGAACGGACTTTCTTCCCCTGTACCTTGCAGCTCAACGTACTTTCCACTGCCAGTCATGACGAGATTCATGTCCACCTTGGCCTTGGAATCCTCTTCATAATTCAGATCCAGCAGCGCCTTGTCACCAACAACCCCTACGCTGACAGAAGCCAGGAAATCCGTAATAGGGAAAACAGGCAACTTGTGCTGGATCGCAATTTTATTTACTGCAATCGCCAATGCTACGAAAGAACCGGTAATGGAGGTTGTACGTGTCCCGCCGTCCGCCTGAATGACGTCACAGTCCAACGTAATCGTCCGTTCACCAAGCGCCTGCAAATTGACAACCGAACGCAACGCTCTTCCGATCAGACGCTGAATTTCCATAGTACGGCCTGTCAACTTGCCGCGCGCAGCTTCACGCTGATTGCGGCTATGTGTCGCCCGCGGAAGCATGGAATATTCGGCGGTCACCCAGCCTTTTCCTTGGCCCTTCATAAAGGGAGGAACGCGTTCTTCCACTGTAGCCGTACAGATGACTTTCGTCTCGCCAACCTCTATAAAAACAGAGCCCTCCGCGTATTTATTTACTCCTGCTGTCAATTTCATCGGGCGCAGCTCATCACCGTTTCGTCCGTTAGATCTACTCATGCTTTTTCCTCCTACGTCGTATGCAACCTGTTCTTATATGTTTATTTTACCAAAGTGTGCAGGCAAAAGCACCCCAAGGACGATTCCCTGTCCTTAAAGAGGAATTTCGTTAATGTGCTGCGGCTTGGCTACAGGCTCTCCATAATTTTGATTATTTTGTCCAATCACGCTTTTCTCACCATTCAGTTCAATCCGAATCTTCGTTTTGACCGCATCATCCGAATTGTCCGCCGCTGTCAGTACGACCGATTCCAAAAATTCAGCAGGTACGGCCTCTCCTTTGGCAAACATATCATCCGAGAGTGATACCGTAATGACGTTATCTTTGGAGCGTTCTACCGATTTCAGCGCCGTCTCCCCTGTCATCACTTCCTGCAATCCATCCTTGGTCTGTGGCCCTTGAATTAATTGATGCAGAGCTGACTGGACACGATCTTTTTCCGGACTGACCAGTCGTGTTATAGGTACATAATATTGTACCCCAGCAGGAGAAGATGAAGAGAAATACACGGTGACTGGACTGGAATCTAGGGGGGTCACGCCATGACCGACCTCCAAATTAATCCCTACTGCGCGCGTCAGCGGATGGTCGAGCGGTGTGCCGCCAACAGGCATTTCGTTCAGCTTTTTACCATCCACCCAAATCTGTACGCTCTTAATATCGGGACGATCGGTCAGGGTCCAGGTCAAGCTTTCCATTAATTTGCGTTCTTCCTGTGGCTTATAGTTGGCGAAAGATTTGTTAAATTCGACAACTGCCAGCTTGTTATTCTTGTCCACTGTCACACTTTTCACTTCTGTACCCTGAGGCAGTACACCTTTAAATCCTTCTGGTAATAATCCGGCATAAGGCCCGCCCTCAACCAGTGTTTCCAGCGCCGACTTGGCATCTGCCTGTACATCGCCTGAAGCAATCGGTAAAGATACAGGGGCCAGCAAGCCGTTATGATCTTGCAAAAAGACAGCCCTCAACTGCCCGGTCGTGGCAGGTGATTTTCCAGTTACTGCCTTAATCATGGACTGCTCTGTCGTGGACGGCGGAGGGTCAATGGACGCGGCTTCGTTGCCGAAAAGGCTGCATCCGGACAACAACAGGGGCAGGGATAGCAGCCCGGCTACAGAGGTCATACGCCATGGGTGTTTTATGTTCATAAATGAAGTTCCTCCCTAACAATTTTGTACAGATTGTACTAATATGTATACGAGCCCCGCGTAAAAAATAACTATTTTTTTAGCAGACTGGACACACTGGTCATAATTGCAGTAGAAAATTAGGATCTACACGAGGAGGGTAACTTCAACTTTATGGACAAGAAAAAAGTACCTTACAGCCTGAATAGTAAAAAGGTAGCCGATGCCACCCGTGAGTGGCTGCACAAGCGTGGTGTAAGTATGACTGAAATCGCAGAACTGGTTATGCTTCTACAGAAAAAATATTACCCGAACCTAACGATGGAAGAATGTTTAGAGAATGTGGACAAGGTGTTGATGAAGCGCGAAGTTCAAAATGCCGTGCTTACGGGCATCCAGCTAGATATTCTTGCGGAACAGGGTGCTCTTCTTCCCCCATTGCAGGATATGATTGAGCATGACGAGGGATTATACGGAGTGGATGAAATTCTAGCCTTCTCCATCGTTAATGTGTACGGCAGTATTGGATTTACCAATTACGGTTATGTCGATAAGCTCAAACCGGGTGTGCTGGAACGCCTGAACGATAAAAGCCTTGGACCGATTAATACGTTTCTGGACGATATTGTGGGTGCAATCGCAGCCTCGGCCAGCAGTCGTATCGCCCATCGCAAGCAGGCAGAGCGCGAACAGGAGCTTGGAGAAGAAAGCGCACCGAATACAACACGGTAAACAATGACACGCTAATTGCAAACAATGCGTTGGCGTACAATAGATATATACAAGGGTAAGAGGAGAACTAGAGACATGGCAAGCGTAACTGATGGATATACATTCCGTGCGATGCAGGCTGACGATTATGATCAAGCTATTGCACTATGGAATGGCTTAGACGGGTTAGGATTGAGTGAGGCCGACTCACCGGAGCGGATTGCACGATTTTTGCAGCGGAATGAAGGACTTAGCTTTGTCTGTGAGTTCGCTGGAAACATCATAGGTACGATTTTAGCAGGTCATGATAGTCGCAGAGGGTTCCTGTATCATCTGGGTGTAGCCACAGAACATCGTGGTCATGGGATTGCGCCCAGACTGGTAGATAAAGCGTTATCCTCTTTACTCAAGGAAGGCATTGATAAATGTCATCTGTTTGTGATGGAGCATAATATAGGAGGTCATCGCTTCTGGTCAGCTAACGGCTGGGAGAAGCGAGATGGGATTTTATTATATTCGCGAGATCTGGGATAGCATCTGAACGCTTGATCTATGTAAATAGGAACGCCGGGCCTGATTTCTTCTAGTTCAATTGAGCTGGAAGCAATCAGACCCGGCGTATAAAATTTCAGCTTATTGAGCGGTAATTCTGACGATTAAGGATAGGCTATCTTGATTCATGAATTGCAATCAATTTTGAGGTCGTAGCGTACGTTCTACAATGTTAAGTGTGGATTGACGAGAGAAAAATCGGGATACTTGAGCTACCCAATAGTTTTGTCGACCAGATATCATATGACTGCGCCCTTTTTCAAATGCTTTCAAGGCATTATGGACGACAGTCTGGGGTGTTTCTCTGGAACCCACAGAGGCTTCACTGGAGCCTACTACATCAAAAAATGAGGTTTCGGTTGCACCTGGACAGAGGGCGAGCACTTTGAGTCCCCGTTTTCGATTTTCGGCCCACAGCGCTTCGCTAAAAGAAAGTACGAATGCTTTGGTTGCTCCATATACGGCCATATAGGGATCGGGCTGAAATGCAGCGGTGGATGAAACATTGATGAGTCCACCATCCCGGTTACGCAATAAATCAGGCATAAATGCATGTGTGATATCGACTAAAGCAGCCACATTGAGCATCACTTCCTCATGCTGTCTTTCTCCTGAAACCTGCTCAAAGTACCCGTAGGTGGCAAAACCGGCGTTGTTAATCAGAAGATCTACCTTGAGTTGTTGGTACTGAACCTCTTGATGCAATGTTTGAGGAGCTCCTGGTGAGGATAAATCCAGCGCAATCACCGTAGCTTTTACGTTATATTTAGCGGAGAGTTCTTTCGCCAGTGCTTTTAATTTGGTTTCATTGCGCGCTACCAAAATGAGATTACATTTCTTAGCCGCGAGCGAATAGGCAAATGCCTCGCCAATTCCGGATGAAGCCCCTGTGATGAGTGCTGTTTTGTTTGCATACATAAACATGATGATAACCTCCATAGTATCGTCGTTTTATTTCGGAAACATTGTTACCACTACTATATAATGAACTGAAGCCATCACGAAGATGACCTCAGCCACTTCATATTTACGCTGGAGATGACGAGGGTTTACATACATCGAGCGTATTCCTCAGTGTAAATGCATATACCTCTTGTGCCATGTCCGCAGTCAAAAAATGACCTGCAAATTGTAGATGTATCACCCCGTGTAAAGCTGACCATAGCATTCGGACAACCAGCAGCGGGTCCTGCTCTTTCAGTGCTCCCAGCTCCATAGCGTGTACGACGGTTTGCAGGATTCGCGATAATGCCGTTGTGGTGCCCTCCAAACTCTGTTCATCTGGCTTAAAATCAGATAATGCCCCGCCAAACATCATTTTGTAATAGGCTGAATGAAGCCGCGCAAATTCCCAATATGCCCAGCATAATGCTTCCAGATCAGCGAGTACATTTTGGGTAACAGGTACTTGTTGAAAGGTTTCGGCCAATAGTCGGCATCCATCCAGATACATCTCATTGGCAAGACCATCCTTACTGCCAAAAATACTGTAAATGATCTTGGTAGAACAGCTTAATTTCTGTGCAACTCGCCGTACAGTCACAGCCTCAGGCCCTTCTTCTACAAGAAGGATGCATGCGGCATCAATCACATTTTTACGGAGCAATTGCTGTTGCTGTAACTTCACCTCAGAATAGGTTCTATAAGGTTGCGATGGCTCAGACATCATTCAATGCACTTCCTTTGCTTATCTCAGAAACACTGTTTCCTTATAGAACCATAGTATTCAATCCCGGAATGTTTGTCAACAAAAAAGAGCGCAACATAAGTAGATACACTTACTGCGCTCTGGTTGGATGCTTATCAATAAAGCTATGTTTTGCGTTCCACGATCAATAGGCAATGCCCACCCTTGTACGGATAAAATCGCAACTCTTCCATTGACGATAGGTAAAATCAGCTGTATCCGCAGTGGTAATTTGTGAGCCACCTTCGGGTAGAAAGTCTTTTTCCACGCGATATACACCTGTACATCCGCCATCTGGCAGATAGGTCGGACATACGATTGTCCAGTCTAGTGCCGATTCACGCAGCAATTCGTACACCCGCCGATGCTCCTCGGCCGCACGGGTGCTGCGTCGCCGGGTATCGGAGGACTCGTACCGATACAGGCTCGGTTCGGTCCGGCTTTGCAAAATCCCTGCCGTTCCTACCGTTATGAGCCGGTGAATGGACTGCTCCTGCATCAGTCGAATCAGCAGACCTGTGCTAACGGATAAGGTGGTGGTTCCATCTGTATTCAGTGCACTGATCACAACTGCTGGCCCGCCCTTCAGCGCTTGTGCTATATCCTTCGCGTTGGTGGCATCACCCTGTACGATTTGCAGCTGTGTCCCGCATTGGGATGCGAAATCCTCCAACTTGTCCGGTGAACGAACTAGGGCAGTTACGGTATGACCATCCGTTAACGCATAATCTAATATAAAACGGCCCACACGTCCGGTAGCTCCCAACAGCAACAAATTCATAAAAGCCTCTTCCCCGGCATGCATGCCGCTTTGTCATGTTGCTTTGTCATATCGCTATATTCGTTAACTTTCCGCCATTATGGACGGCAAAAGGAATGAAAGCGCGCGATGGGATTCTCCTCGCTCATAGAGGCCCGTTCACGGCGCACCAGCTCCACCAGATGGGCCAGCGTCTCGGACATGGCAAACCTTAGCTGGTGAATCCCCAGCTTGTCGCCGAACACGGCAATGCACAGCTCATAGGCTGTGCTGCCTTCCGGTTGGATCAGCTGCCAGAATTTCTCCAGCCGTTCTTCATGATGCGCCAGCAATGTTTGTGTCCGTTCGCGAAAATACCCAAACGGATTGCGATGCCCGGGATATGCCCAGGCGACCTCTAGCTCACCTAGGCGCTGCAAGCCGTCTATATAAGACTTCAGCGGCTGGGCATCGCTGCCCGGCAGCAGACTGATATTAGGAGAAATCTGCGGCAACACCGCGTCACCGCACAGAATAACGCCGCTATTCGGCTCATATAAGGACACATGCCCAGGCGCATGCCCTCCTGTCTCAACGGGCAGCCAGAACCGTCCGTCTAATTCCAGACGAGCGTCTATTCCGGTAGGAATGAAGGTAATCTCAGGCTGCGGATTCACTTGCAAATAAGCCTGCTGCATATGTGATTCCAAGGCTGATACCTGTTCCAAAGGAAAGCCATGCTGGACAAAAAAGCTAGGCAGCCGTTTCTCCATAGCGGTCGTCAATTCTGGAGCGTCCCACATCATCATCGCTTCCTTATGGCTGCGAGCTGACATATGTACGCGAGCCTGACCTTGCTGCTGCATCCACCCCGCCAATCCGTAATGATCGGGGTGATGATGCGTCACCACAATGTCCGAAATATCCCCAAAGGACATGCCCAGCTGTTGAAACACAAATGCCCATTCTGCCTCTGTATCCAGATTGCGCGGACCCGGGTCTACAATTGTAAAACCATGCTGTCCCTTGATCACATAGCTATTCACCCAGCGCAGCGGAAAAGACATGGATATTTTGACCTGAAAGCCTCCGTCTATTCGCTCACAGAGCGTAAGCTCTGGCAATTTCATGGCTTCCCATCCGCCCTTCTGTTTCAAGCCCGCACACCGACAAAAATCATTCGGGGCGAAGCATCTTCTATATATTGATCTTCATCATAACTTCCGTGCACCTGTTCTACGGATAGCCCGGCTTGTTCTAGCAAATCACGGAACTTTTCATACGGATATAGCTTTACTCGCTCATAGTACACACGCACGGGTTCTGCGTCAGCGTGAGTGGCACCCAGCTCTGAGGCTGCTTCTGTAGTCGTCACAGATGCGGCTGACCGAATGGCAATTTGCTTTTTCACAAATCCATCTTCAATGACCCGGTGCTCCTCAATCCAATTTCCTTCATCCTCTCGGGACGAATGCGGTACCAAATGAGCAGCTACGTAGGAAGGGTTCAAATAATCTATAATAAAACGGCCTCCCGGTTTCAATAGACGATAAATTTCCTTTAATACTTTAAGCTGCTCCTCATCCTTTTCAAAATAACCGAAGGAGGTGAACAAATTCATCACTGCGTCATAACTTTCATCCAGCGGCACCTCTCTCATATCCCCTTGATGCCAACTTACCCGCCCTTCGGAATCAGCTGCACGAGCCTCTCTCAGTAGCACATTGGAAAGGTCCACACCTGTCACCTTATAACCTGCATCTGCGAGCGCAAGCGAATGACGTCCCATCCCACAGCATAAATCCAATACGCTGGAGCCTTGCGGTAATTTGAGCCAGGAGATCATTTTTTGCACTTCCTGATAGGCTCCCTGAAAGTCGCGATGCTTGTATACCAATAAATAATCTTCCCCAAAGCTTTGCTCGTACCATTCTGCCATATCGTTTCTCCTCCATGAACTCATTTCGCTCTATTACATACTATATTAGCTTTTTCAAACTGGAAACTCAAAAACATTACGAATAAGCATTTTTTAAAAGCACAAAGCTTCCTGTCATGAGAGCATGTTACAATAACCGTATTTGAGCTTAAATAATCATAGGAACTTCATACCAACTTCATGTGATTTACCCCATTTTATCATTAAAATGAATCATCGGAACGCCTTTATAGAGGTTTCATGCAGGAAAGGAGCGGCAAAGTTATGATTCAAATTGGACTGACGGGTTGGGGCGATCACGATGACTTATATCCAACGGGCACTAAAGCTAACCAAAAACTAAATGTCTATGGAAGCCATTTTCCGATAGTAGAGATGGATAGTTCTTTTTATGCAGTACAGCCTACGGATCGTATGGCGCGCTGGGCGGCGGAAACTCCAGACTCCTTTTCATTTCTCGTCAAGGCCTATCAAGGCATGACCGGACACACCCGCGGCAAACAGCCTTACTTCAAAACGATAGATGCCATGTACGAAGCACTGCATGCATCCATACTACCTCTTCGCGAAGCGGGCAAGCTTAAAGCCGTGCTGTTTCAGTACCCGCCCTGGTTTGACTGCACACGTGAGAATGTCGCCATACTGCGAGACACGAAAAATAGGATGGGAGAGGTCCCATCCGTACTTGAGTTTAGACATCAAAGCTGGTTCACACCTGATTTTCGGAAGCAAACGCTGGCATTTATGCGTGAAGAAGGCTGGATACATAGCGTATGCGACGAGCCGCAGGCAGGACCCGGGTCAGTTCCCATTGTGCCGCAGGCTACAGACAGCAACCTGACCATCGTACGTCTTCACGGACGGAACATATCAGGCTGGAATCAAAGCTCCGCACCTAATTGGCGGGAGGTTCGTTATCTGTATCGGTACAATGAACAGGAATTGGCCGAATGGAAAGACAGATTGCTGGAACTGGAGCAGCAAAGCCGTGAGGTATGCGTTATATTCAACAACAACTCAGGTGGAGACGCCGCTGCCAATGCCAAGCAACTCATGACCTTGCTGGGCATGGAGCCTAAGCCTTTTCCACCTCGCAAGCCACCTGAAGCGGATCACGGGCCGGAACAGCTTGAACTATTTTGACGACCGGGCTGTGGATGAATGATTGGGGATTACCTTCCTGAGCTTGCGTTCGTTATCCAGCAAATGCGGATCATCAGGCAAATAACGTAAAGCGGCTTGGTTGTGCTCATACGAAGCTTCCAGCTTACCCATATGTGCAAAGCAATGACTGAGCCGCACATGAGGTAACCAAGAGTAGCATGGCAGTGGGACAGGTCGCATACCAGTAAGGTGATGCTGTTGTTCCGTTGCTCTTTCATACCAATATGCGGCAGTATTCCATTCGTTTCTTGTGAAAAACCAGTCCCCGATCATGCAGCACAAGTCTGCTTGCGGCACCCCGTATCGAAAAGAACGTAGCAGACGATCCAGCTGTTGCTCGGGCTTCCCGAGATGGAGATAGCATTCAGCCGATCGCGCACAAGCAGTAATCCGATCTTCCCGGTAGCCGCTCGGCTCCTCCAGCAGATGGTCGAAGGCTTCTGCTGCCTCGGCATATTCCTTGCGGTCAAAGCATTCATTGGCGTGAAAATACAGTAAACGCCCTTCCAGCTTGCCGCTTTCGCTGATCCACCGGGCGAGAATACGTTGGTTACGGAGCGTATGGTCTTGCATTCGGCGATGTGTCACTGCCACATCCGAATGTACGATTTGCCCCTGAGGTATCACCAGATCCTCATGCAGACGCCCTTCCCAGCGGTATTGTTGATCCCGCTTCACAAGGCGTATACGGTGTGAGGTGAACAACAGTTCACCCTGCTCACCCTCTGCCAAGTGAAGTGGCATCACCACCACGTCGATATGCTTAGACAATCGCTGCTTTAAAGAACGCAGACGTTCACGATCGGATTCCAATAGCACATCATCCGCATCCAGCCACATGATATAGGAACACGTTGCCTTGTCAAACGATTCATTACGAGCGGCGGCAAAATCATCCATCCATTCAAATGTATATATCCGATCCGTATAGCGGGCTGCTATCGTCTTTGTCTGGTCCGTCGATCCCGTGTCCACGATGATGATTTCATCCATCAGGTCTGCGACCGAATCCAGACACCGGGCCAGTGTCTGCTCCTCATTTTTTACAATCATACACAAGCTGATGGTCATTAGATGCTCAGTCATGACTTCACGTCATCCCCTTTACCGTTGGCTGATTCTTCCGTTGTTTTTTCGGTAGACTTGCCATCAGTATATGCACCTCTCCTCTCATCCTGCGTCTTGTCTATCTGTTCGACACGCGTAACCCTCTCCAATGAAAATAGTTGTTGCTCCATATACCGGATTCTCTGTACCGCCTTGTCGAGTGCAGCCTTTCGCTGATTCATTTTGCGAACATGCTGCTGCTCTACCCGTCGAAACTGCTCCTCATCCAGTTTCATCCACTCATTCAGTTGCTCTGCTCCTGGCATAGCCTCACGCAGCTCTTTTGGCTTCTTGTGACCTGCAAAGCACAAATATTTATGATGTACCTCCAGCGCTTGTTCTTTAAAGTAAGGATACAGCACACGGGAGAGACTTCCGGCATAGTAAGTCCGTTTGTGATCGTGAAATGGATGATATCCATAAGGTACAGACAGGACGAGCGTCCCCTTTTTATTCAACAAGCGGTAAGCATGGGCCAGCAGGGTGTCGGGATGCGCAAAATGTTCCAAAATCTCTCCTAAAATAATAGTGTCAAAACCACCGGGAGGACGTTCAAATTGTGAAATGTCCTTTAACTGAAAATGGACTCGTCCCCTGACGGGTGCAGATTCCTGACGAAGTTCTTTTTTTGCATAATAAATGCTGTCTTCTTCCAAATCAATCGCCGTTACCTCAAAGCCTTCCCGCGCAAGCAAAATGGACGTTATTCCCTGACTGCATCCAACATCCAGCACGGTACGACCCCGTACATGGCGACAAATCCAGTGAATTCTATTGCGGGTGGCTTCATGAGAT
Organism: Paenibacillus sp. BT-177; assembly: GCF_025846815.2. Lineage (NCBI taxonomy): Bacteria > Bacillati > Bacillota > Bacilli > Caryophanales > Paenibacillaceae > Paenibacillus > Paenibacillus sp. BT-177. The sequence continues at coordinate 113,939 of NZ_JAOYTP010000005.1, forward strand.
TCCTCTGAATTAATCTGCCCGTAATAACGTTCGTTTACCTGATCACGGTTAGCCAACAGCGGCGCCCCCTCCGTCACCAGGATGCCCCAAAATCACGACATGTCCACCTGTGCAATGTGCAGTCGCATTACGTGTATCGAAGACCAGCCGAGCATGGTCAACCAACTGTTGGTAGTTCACCACAGAATGGTCTGTCGTGATGACTACGATATCTGCACTTTCCCACAGCTGGGCATTTGCCCTCCGAGATGGGATTTCTTCACCGTTCAGCTTAAAACTCGATACATACGGGTCGGTGAAGCTAACCGAAGCACCCATTTTTGTTAGATGCTCAAACAGGACAAGAGCCGGGGATTCCCGAACATCATCAATGTCCTTTTTGTAGGCTACACCTGCCAGAATGATGTTGGCCTTGTTTATGGCTTTCCCTTCCTGAGCTAGCATGGATTCGATTCGCTCCGCAATATACAGTGGCATACGCCGATTCATGCGGTCTGCCAGATCCACGAATTCCAGCGGAAAACCGTGCTGCTCCGATTTCCACGACAGGTATAGCGGATCAACCGGGATACAGTGTCCTCCAATGCCTGGTCCCGGATAAAAAGGCATGTAGCCGAACGGCTTGGTTGCCGCTGCATCCAGTACCTCCCATATATTGATGCCAATTTTCTCACAGGCCGCTGTCAGCTCATTGACCATTCCAATGTTGACACTGCGAAACGTATTCTCAAACAGCTTGGCGGCTTCAGCCACGGTTGTTGAGCTAACCGGGACAATCTGATCCAAAAAAGACCCGTAAAAACCTGCTCCCGCTGCCAGACAATCCGGTGTGCAACCGCCGATCACCTTAGGGGTGTTGCGAATGTTAAAATGGACGCTGCCCGGATCGACACGTTCCGGTGAAAAGCACACATAAAAATCCTTACCCACTGTCCATCCCCTGCGCTGCTCTATCACTGGCCGAATCAGTTCTTCGGTCGTTCCAGGATAGGTGGTGCTTTCCAGGATCAACAGCGTTTGTCTACGCAAATGAGGTATGGCCTGATCAATAGCCGTCTCAATATAGGACGTATCCGGTTGATGTCCATCCGTCAGCGGCGTAGGCACACAAATCACGACGATATCCGCATGCTCCAGCACCTTGATATCCGTAACTGGATGCAATTGCTGTCCGATCAGACCTTCCAATGCATCATCGCCAATGTCTATGATGTACGACTTTCCTTGAAGCAGCTTGGCTACTTTGACAGGATCGGAATCCACACCATATACGTCATAACCAGCCTGTGCCATTTCCACTGCCATGGGCAGCCCTACATAACCGAGGCCGATCACAGCCACCTTTACAGTTCCTTTTGTGATTTTTCCCATAAGCTGCAAAATACCCACCTCTTTCATCGTTACTCCATACCTTGCAGTAACTCAGCAATTCCAGCGCGATCCATTAACTCATCGTCCGAACGATATTGTTCGAAGCTTACCCGCTCCAATCCACCATATTGACTCAACAAACGCTTGTCTGCTTGCTGGGGAAGAATAACAAAATAACGATCATCATAGCGATACGTGTGCGGCACCTCATAGGGCGAAATCAGCACCTCATGCAGCTTTTCCCCACCACGTATACCAATTTCTTTCACTTTTAACTTAGGCTGTCCCGCCTGTTCTTTCATCACCTCTGCCAAATCCGCAATATTGCAACCCTTCATTTTCATGACTAGCGTCTCTCCACCAATCGCCGTAACAGAAGCCTTTAGCAGCAAGCCAATTGCCTCTCCGAGCGTGAGGAAGAAACGTGTCATATCTGGGCTCGTCAGCGTTAAATCCTGACCTTCCGCGATCTGGCGTTTGAACAGGGGCACGACACTTCCACTTGTCCCTAGCACATTGCCGCCGCGAATACACACAAAGCGAGTACGCTCACTTAAGGCGTTGGCGCGGATCATCATTCTTTCGCCAATCGCCTTCGTCATCCCATATACATTCACCGGGTCCACCGCCTTGTCTGTAGAAACATCAATGACCTTGGCGACTCCCTGCTCTATGCTGGCCCGAATCACATTTTCCGTACCATGTACGTTCGTCTTGAAAGCCTCTTCCGGCTGTTTCTCACACACAGGGACATGCTTTAATGCCGCCAAATGGAACACATAATCTACCCCGTGACAACCCTCCTGCAATGCCTGAAGGTCCCGAATATCTCCAATCATGAAATTCAGCCGGGGATCAGACTGAAATTGCCGCTGCATGGCAATCTGTGCAAATTCGCCGCGTGAGAAAATACGAATTTCCGTCGGTCCCTCCTTCAGCAATTCAGCCGTTAGGCGTTGCCCCCAAGACCCTGTTCCTCCGGTCACCAGCAGTTTTTTTCCTTTGAACAATATAATCTCCTCCTGACCGTTACGAATTGGCAATGCCTGTGCCCAAAAATTCAGCCAGCACCGCGTTCATTTCATTTTCTGAGAGTCGATCCTTTGCCGGCACCTTTTTCACCGAAGTATTGGCGGCATGAATGACATTCACATAGTTGCGAAGTGGAATCACCTCATGTGGCAGCTCCGTTACATATCCGTGTGTGCCTTTCCCAGGAATAACGACACGGTAATCATTCAGAAATTCCTCTACTTGATAGCGAAACACATAAAAGGAAGGCGAGCGGTGAAACACCGGTGCCATCTGTCCCTCAACCGCATCCCATAAGTACCCCATTTGATTTACCAGTGCAACTGTATCCGGTTGAAACTTGTAATCATGCAACTGCTGTACAAATGACTGGTGGTACAAATCGTCGGAATCAATTCTAGCAATAAGCAGTTCGTCCGCGCCTTCGATATACGCATTGATACGACGTTTACTTTCAATGCTCGTACCAAAACGGATGTGCTCGGGAATAGTTTCACGTTGGGCCAGTTCCTCTTCCACAATGTCGCTGCATCCACCCGCCAACTTGACGACAGATAAAAAATCCGCATTCGTCTGATTGAGCAGACTCCGCAGTGTAAAGGTTCTGAATATATCCAATCGCTCGCTAATCCACTCACGTGTCAGGCGGTTGGGATTCATCCCATAGTTATTAAAGTTAATTTCAATCACAATCTTGCGATTCATTGAACTTCCTCCCTTTCATCCGTCTTCTCTCAAGTTATGAAGACGCTCCTGAAACGGCACGTACAGATGCAACAACTCTTGCAAAAATAGGTAGAATCGAAAAAGAATAGCCGTTCATACAAAAACCTTTTTACTTTCGACATATGATAGAATACGAAGTTTTTGGCTCTATTTGAAAAGTCGAACAAGCAGGACTGACAGGGAGGAAACAAGATATGACATATCCAAAATATCTGGAGATTGACGAGGTATTGAAACGTTTGAAGCTAGCACTCGATCAGCACCAGCCCTTCTCACTCATACGTATTGGAGATGGCGAAAATTTGGTATTGGCTCAAGACACCGTCTGGCCGATGGAAAAGGTGTTACAGGAACGCTGGGCAATCAAAGCCAATCTCGGCCAAAAGGGACTATTTCTGCCGAATACGGAACTACGAGACGCAGTGGCAGAGGCAGTGAGCAAAGCCAGCATAGCTGGCATTTTGCCTTATGATGACGAATCTATTAAAGCACCATCCTATATGAAGCGGGAGCTGACCGATCAGGTCTTTGCTCACTATGATCTTTCTCCCGCGCTGACTTGCCATGCCTGCCTGAATCGATATTTGGCGGAGACACCCGCTTTCTGGAACATCCTGAGAAATCGACGCATTCTACTGGTGACCCGGACAGCTGCTGAAGTAAAGCCTGTTCTTGAAGCCGATCCGTATGGGCTGCATATCGCGCACACGATCGCATTTCATCAATATGAACAGATGCCGGAAACACTCGGGTGGATCGCAGCACACAAAGATGACTTTGATATTGCGCTGTTCTCTTGTGGTGTCAATGCAGTGGTATTGGCGCAAAAAACAGCAGAATTAACTAGCAAAGTAGGTATAGACTTCGGCAAGGCGATTAATATCGTCATGTTCGGCAAAGCTAATTAAATAATGAAAGTAATATCTGAAAAAAAATCAAATTCGGTAACTGTGCTCTGAATATCAAAAAAGCATCAGTAAAATGAAACCTGCTGGTGCTTTTTGCTATCCATTGCTGCCATAAAGTTCGTATTTGCTCAAAATCATTCATATAAAGCCTTAAACCCTGACTTCTTACAATAGAATTTGAGATTCCCTGTCACTTCTTTTACAATATTACAGAAACTAGCATTCATTCGAAATCATGAGGAGGATGTTGAGTATGTCGCATAACAAGAGATTGAAGACATATCCACTTGCAAAAGCAAAGCAAGTAAAGGTTCATGGCCGAACTACGCCAACACTTACACCTCTCACTCTATTTTGGACAGGCAGCGGCATTGAATTGAATATGAAAGGCTCAGAGCTATGGATTGAAATCGAAGCCGATTATCAGATCTATGAGTCTTGGATCAGTATTGTCGTCAATGGTGTCCCGATGAGTCGCCTGATGGTGACCGCTGGTCGGCATTGGATCTGTCTTTTGAGAGGTTCGAACTCTGACACGATCAAAAATGTTCGTATCGTCAAGGATGTCCAGCCTATGAGTTCGGACTCACGCTGCTTGTTGCAAATTCATGCCCTGAAGGTTGACGGAGAATTGCTGCCGGTCCCGGATAAACCTCTTAAGATAGAATTTATCGGTGACAGCATTACTTCAGGAGAAGGAACAATTGGAGCAAAGGAAGAGACAGACTGGGTTCCTATGCTGTTCACGGCCCTACGCAATTATACAGCCATAACAGCCGAGGCACTGAATGCGGATTACCGAGTGTTCTCACAAAGCGGATGGGGTGTGCTAACAAGCTGGGATAACAATCCACATGGGAATATACCGGCATATTATGAGCAGATATGTGGTGTACTCACCGGCGAGAGAAATGAAGCATTAGGGGCCTTTGCCGATCATGATTTTACCTCTTGGCAGCCGGACGTGGTCGTAGTGAATTTGGCGACTAATGACGGTGGGGCCTTTTATTCTCCAGCATGGACAGACCCGGTAAGTGGGAAAGTGTATAAGCAACGTTTGAATGAGGATGGCACGTTCAATGAAGAAGATTTACAAGCTTTTGAAAACGCTACCGAATATTTCCTTGTCAAGCTTCGGAGCTGCAATCCTACTGCCCATATTGTGTGGGCTTATGGAATGCTTGGTACTCCAATGATGCCAGCGATCTACCGGGCGGTAGACGCGTACAAGAAAAGAACGAAGGATCGGAAGGTGTCGGTATTCCAACTGCCTAACACGACAGAAGAAACGATAGGGTCTCGCAGCCATCCCGGACTTTCCGCCCATACTAAAGCAGCAGAAGAGTTGGCTGGGTATTTGCAAGAAATTTTAAAGAATTAAAAGCCGGGAAACACAATCAAACTTTATAGAATACACTTCGAGAGAAATCACAACAATCAGATCATTTGTGTTCTGAGTGTTGTGGTTAAAGATCATAGCCACAGCCTGCGGCAAATATCTGCCTCAGGCTGTGGCTGGTAGGCTTGAAGCGCAGCCGCCTAATCCAGGAAAACCATGAATAGGTAGCAAACCTGAACCAGGGAATACTTGTCTGATATATTTTACAAAAACGGAGTTGAAGCGATGCCCGTGAATACCTCAGGACCATTACGAACAGTGGTCGATACACCCGAAATATAAGAAGAATATACCGTTTGTATTGCCCAAGGAACGGACAAATCCTGTGCATTAAAAGCTTGCGTTTCATTTGATCCTGTCACGCCCAGCACCCCCTCGGCGCGGTAGACTACCTCGCTCGGATCATAGTCGGCTCCACGCACGATTTCAACCGCATACGTATCACCAAGCTCACCGATCAGACCAATCGAACCACTAAAAGACACAATCGGATTCGGCACAAGAAAGGTTCGCAGCGTAATCATACCGAATCGCTCTGGTACAGGACCCAATTGAATATCGGGACCCCCCCCTGTTTTTGATGAATTGGTGGAGCTTCTCATATCTAGAAAAAAACCCATACCTTATCCCTCCAATTGCAAGATACTCCATGCTATGCAAGCAATTTCTTAGACGTATTGGACAAATTAGCAATAAATCTATCAATTCAGCTCGAAAAAACCGATAGTAAATACATATGGTGTAAGCTTTTGAAATGAATATATAGATAGAAAGCAGGGGTTTGATGAAACAACTGAAACGACTGAAAACTTTAACACTACGCAAGAAATTGACAGCAGCATTCCTGCTGGTCATGCTTGTTCCTAGTATTATTGTGGGCTCTTTCTCTTATCAGGCAGCATATAACCAGACTGATCGCCAATTACAGGACAGTGCGACATCTAGCGTTACCGCATCTGATCGTGCAGTTACTCAAACGATTCAAGCCAAACTCGCCGATCTGGAATATTACTCTACAACGTTGACGGCTAGTGATGACAGCGCTGAGGCAGATGATGCCATTCTAAAAAGATTACAAGTGTATTTGAAAATGCATGCAGAAGTTGTTGATATGTTTGTAGGAACTCCCGAAGGTAAACTTATCATTGGCAAAGCCGTAGGCTCCACAAACGATCCTCGAGAGCGTCCGTGGTATAAACAGGCCATGGAGAAACCCGGTCAAACCGTAATCAGCCCTGTCGGGCTCAATACGGCCAAGGTCCCCGTTGTGTACATTTCACGTACACTTCCCGACAACAGCGGTGTTCTCGGTCTTTCTCTGAATTTGAATAATTTAAAAGAAATCACAAAGCTAAGAATCGGACAAAATGGATATATTGTGATATTTGATAGTACCAAACGTATCGTTACCCACCCGACAGAAGTCAGTGGGAGTACCGAAATGGGAGAAAAAACGCCTGAATTGTTTGCCTCCAAGGAAGGCAGCTTCGATCACAATGATGCTGGCGTAGCTAAACATCTGATCTTCAAAACCAATGAGCTGACAGGCTGGAAAATTGCCGGAACGATGGACAAATCAGAAACCCGTGCCTCCGCCCAACCGATTCTTCTCACGACAATCGTAGTGTTGGTCATTGCAGCCATCATCATTGGTGTGCTCGCAATGTGGCTAATCAGCAGCATCCTTAAACCTATCCATAGATTGCGTAACTCTATGGATGCCATCAGCCAAGGTAATCTATCGATTAACGTGGCTACGAACAGCACAGATGAAATTGGTGAACTATCAAGATACTTCCAGAAAATGGTGGATAATCTGCGTAACATCATTAGAGAAATTCAGGCAATGACAGGCAATTTGTCAGCATCCTCGCAAGAGCTTGCCGCAGGTGCAGAACAAACGACCCGTGCCATCGAGCATGTGACCATAGCCATTCAGGATGTCGCTGCCGGCAGCGAACGTCAGGTGGACAGTGCTAAAGATAATCAGGAACGAGTTAGCGGCATGTCTGCTGACATTACAGCTATGACCGACACCATGGCAGAAATGACCACTTATTCCGCACAAGCTATTCAGGCATCGGATGCAGGCAGTGAGCATATCGGCAATAGTGTCATCTCCATCGATGGTATTCGCACTACCGTAGAAGAGCTCGATACGATTATCAGCGCTTTGAGTGACCGGTCCGGACGAATCGGAACGATTGTCACCGTCATTACGGAAATTGCTAGCCAGACTAATCTGCTCGCACTGAACGCTTCTATTGAAGCAGCACGCGCAGGAGAGCACGGCAAAGGTTTTGCTGTCGTAGCAACAGAGGTTCGCAAGCTGGCTGAAAACTCAGCTTATTCCGCACAGCAAATTCGTGAACAAATTCAAGGGATACAGAGCGGTGTATCTGAAGCTCTAATCGCTATGGAATCTGCCAAGGAACGTGTAACTGAAGGCATCAATTCCATTGATCTATCCGGTCGTTCCTTCTCGCGCATCCGTAGAGCGGTAGCCAAATCAGCGAAGCAGCTCGATAACGTGGCCGCTTCTACCGCCGGAGTTGCTAATGGAACGAATGCAGTCGTTAGCAGCATGGAGGAAATTACACGCATCGCTGAAGAAGCAGCCTCTCATACAGAGACTGTGTCCGCAGCCGCCGAGGAACAGCTCGCCTCCATGGAAGAGATCGGCTCGTCTGCCGCAGATTTGACCCGTCTGGCAGAGCAGCTTCAAGATTTGCTGACACAATTCCAATTGGATGAAACAAAATAACCATTCCTACCGATAAATACAGAGAAAGCGAATTATCAAAATGAAGGAGGATGGGACATGGATATCGCAGCATTATCCACAGGTATGAGTCAGGCCAGCTTGGCTCAAGCCGTAAGTGTGAAGGTATTGGGTATGGCTAAGGATCAGGGTAGTGAACAAGGACAAGCTTTGGTACAGATGATGGAAAAAAGCGTACAACCACATCTTGGGGGTCAACTGGACATCCGGGCATAAGTACATCCTATTCATGATGAAAGACGATTCTACTCAGGTCTGTACAGACCCGGGCAGAATCGTTTTTTTATCTCCCTATTTTTCGTTCAGCATAAAACGTAGTAAACTAGACATATCGTCCACGACCTCGGTTCGGAGGATAGCGCAATATAAACACAATTTACATTTAAAAGGAGGATACATAGTTTATGAGTTATACTGAATATTTTGAAAAAGCCAGAGAACAACAACTGGGCGAACTACAGGAATGGCTATCCATTCCCAGTATCTCCGCATTATCGGAGCACAAAAAAGACATTAACCAAGCAGCCGAATGGCTAGCAGCCAAACTGACTGCTGCAGGCTTGGAAAACGTTGAAATTATTCCGACCAAAGGCCACCCGCTGGTGTACGCCGACCATTTGCATGCACCTGGCAAGCCAACCATCCTCGTGTATGGACACTATGATGTACAACCTGTAGACCCGCTTCACCTGTGGGAAACGCCACCGTTTGAGCCATCTATTCGCGATGGAAAATTGTATGCGCGCGGAGCGACAGACGATAAGGGGCAAGTTTTCTTGCACATTAAGGCGGTTGAGGCCATTTTGAAGCAGGAAGGCAAATTGCCGCTGAACATCAAATTCTGCATTGAAGGCGAGGAGGAAGTGTCCAGTCCGAACCTGCTTGAGTTTTTGCACACCGGCGCTGAACGTCTGGCAGCCGACGCTGTACTGGTGTCTGACACCTCTCTAATCGAAAAAGGGAAGCCTGCGATTTGCACAGGTTTGCGTGGACTGTGCTCACTGGAAGTCGCCATTCACACGGCGAACACGGATCTGCATTCCGGCTCCTTCGGTGGCGGAGTGCCGAATGCCCTGCATGCTCTGGTGTCCCTGCTGGCAACCCTGCATGACGATAAAGGCCGCGTTAGCGTCGAAGGATTCTACGACGATGTTGCTCCATTATCGGCAGACATGAAAGAAGAATTCGTGAAGCAAGGCTTCAATGAGAGCAAACTGCAACAAGATCTTGCACTTGATTCCCTCTATGGCGAAGAAGGATTCAGCTTCGTCGAGCGTGTTGGGGCTCGTCCTACACTGGAGCTGAACGGCGTATATGGCGGCTTCCAGGGTGAAGGTACAAAAACCGTCATTCCGAAGGAAGCTCATGCTAAGATCACCTGTCGCCTGGTAGCTAACCAGAATCCACAAGATATTCTGGACAAAATCGAGCGCCATTTACGCGCCCACGTTCAGGCAGGAGCTACCCTGGATATTCAACAAGGTGAGAAAGCGAACGCCTTTAACATCGACCCGTCACATGCGTTTTTACAAGCAGCAGCGGATGCCTTTGAGAAGGTATACGGTGTACGTGCCCTATTTACCAAGGATGGAGGCTCCATTCCGATCGTGGAAACCTTCTCCCGTGTACTGAGTGCTCCAGTTGTATTGATGGGCTTCGGCTTGCCGGATGAAAACCTGCATGCACCAAACGAGCATTTTAATTTGGAGAATTTCGATAAGGGTATGCTGACGATTGTGGAGTTTTTGAAATCTGTGTAAGCATATGACAACTTCTAATAGCTAAGTTACAATAGAGAGGGCGAAAGCCCTTTCTATTTTTTTAGAGGAGCGCTGCACAATATGATTATTCAGTTCATTCGTTTACGGTAATGTGAGGTACAGTTCATGATAACTCAACCATTTTTTTCGAGGATGGGTTGGGTTTATTTGGCTGTGCCTTTTTTCATTCACCCAATACGAATGAACGAGGTGCTTTTCTATGTCCAAATGGAATAAACACGAGATGAAGGCCAGCCTGATCGGGAAGCATCAACATCTTTTTAGTTGTCCTGTATGCTCTCAACCCATGTGTATGGTGGAAGGCAAAAGCCTCCTATGTACGAATCAGCATTGCTATGATCTTTCAAAACACGGGTATTTACATTTATCCGCCCGATCCCATAAAACCAAGTATGATAAACAACTATTTAACTCCAGAAGAATAATGTGCAATAACGGATTTTTCGATCCTTTAAATAAAGCCATAAGCTGCACGATGATGAAGTTGATGAAGCCACTGTTCGATCAAAAATCACATCTGTACTTGCTCGATGCAGGTTGAGGGGAAGGCTCCCATTCAACCCACATTCAGGACAAGCTTACCGGGAAGGGAATCACCGAGCTTACAAGCGTAGGTATGGATTTGTCTAAAGAAGGTATTGTGGCCGCAGCCAAAGCATATCCCCATGCTCTCTGGTGTGTTGCTGATCTGGCTCATTGCCCATTTGCAAATCAACAATTTGACAGTATACTCAATATTCTGTCCCCTTCTAATTATGCTGAATTTAAAAGGATTCTATCGGAGGACGGCTGCATCCTAAAGGTCATTCCCGAACAATATTATCTTGAGGAATTGAGATGCTTGTATGAACAGAAAAAGCCAGCTTATTCAAATGACAATATAGTAAGCCGATTTAAAGATCAATTTAATCTTCTATCCGCCGAACGAGTAACCTATCGCTTTATGCTAAATGCCGACCTCGTGGAGCCTTTGCTCCATATGACTCCCTTATCGTGGAGAGCTACGAAAGCAGACTGGCAGCGAATGCAGGCAATAGATTTACCGTATGTAACAGTAGATTTGCTCATCTTATGCGGTAAAAAATAACATACTAAAAAGCATTCACGGCATGTGATTATATATGCTTCGTGAATGCTTTTTTTCGTTAATGCTGTCGCTTAAGAAAAACGAGTGTAGCGCAACAGGTGAACCAGCCGATTTAACCGTTCTATCTCCCGATCCAACTCATGCAGCGGCTGTCCGGCCAAAGCAGCGTTCGCTCTCTGATCACGTAGCGGGTTTATTTTCCGACCCATGAGTTTCAGCACCGTGGCCTTTCCCAAGTTATTGACCACCACATATTGCGTTAGCGGATCAAGCTCAAGCCACAATACATGATGCTCTTGAAAAAATGACAGTAATTGCTTTTTTAACTTCTCCAGCTCAAGAGGCTCACCTACAATATGTGGATGATGATGAAAAGCCACATAGCCCATCACGCGCAGGTCACTTATGATTTGTTCCAAATGAAGCTTTTCGTTTATGTACACATGGTTCGTGCTCACGCGATTTCTTACACCATTCGTATGATGTTCCCGGATGATATTCACCACCTGACTATCGTTTATTTTAAGGTTTATCTTTCCCCTTGTTCACTATAGCGCAATCGGCTTTGAACAAAAAAACAACCGGCTTATACGCCAGTTGTTTCCCGTTCCACAAAATACTTATTGGTCATATAATGAGCCTTGCCTCTGGAAGTATCAACCATTCCCTTTTTATTATCGAGAAAAACAATCTCCCGGCATTTGGTACAGTACCACTTGGTCCGCTTAAAGGGGGATTCTGTTACATACGATGTACCACATTTGCAATCTACTTTAATTAAGGTTTCTGTTGATTTGTAAGCTTGAGATAGCTCTCTTAAGCCAGTATCCGGCTGTTGAATCGGGATAATGACCTCCTGATAGCTTGAATACTGATTGTGCACTTTAAAGTCAGCCACCAGTTCCGCATGCAGTCCAAAGTACTCTTTGCCAATCTCGGTTACAAATTTCTTGCCGATTCTGTAACACTCAAGCCATTCCTGTATCTGTTGATTAGACAAAGGCACCGTGCCCTTGATACCACTATTTAATGTGTAAGTCATGATGTATAAAGTATCATCTTGTCTATGTCCGTACATGAGAAGCCTCCTTATAATACACTTGATAATGTACTACAAAGCGTACAAAACATCAATTTTATTATTTGGCAAAAGATATAGTAGCATTTCCAGGTATGGATTTAATATATCGTGAAATGCACCAAAGATGCGTGCAAGTCTGTTAGAAAAGCAACTGACAATCCGTCAGTTGCTTTGTCTTTCTACATAGTATTTGTTGGTCATGTACCAGGCCTTGCCTATATTCGTATCCACCATGCCCTTTTTACGATCCAGGAACACAATATTGTTGCATTCCTTGCATGACCACTTGGTTCTCTTATGAGGTGATTCTTCTATATAGGAAGCACCACATTTACATTCTACCTGAATTAATGTTTTATACTGACTATACGCTTCTACCAGTGGGTCCAGATCTACAGCTTTGTGTTCCATTATAGGCTGTATCATGGATATGTGCTCTCTCTGCTCCGAGTATTCATTATGTACCTTGAAATCTGCTACCAACTCAGGGTTTAAACCAAAATATTGTTTGCCCACAACCGTTACAAATTTACTGCCAATTCGATATGCTTTAATCCATTCCTGCACCTGTTTACTGGTCAGGTCGACAGTTCCCTTTATACCGCTGTTCAGCGTATAAGTCATCAAGTGTTGGTTGGGTGTCATGTGTCTTATTGTTCACCTCCGATCAAGAATATACCACAGGTAGGCTCTAGGCAAAAACCTGATTCATCTTCCATCCTGTCGCCATGCTGAGTACTGCTTTTGTAGGAATTTATATTCTTAGACTATCACTAGATGCATTTCTATCTAAACATAACTTTGTGATACAGCTTTCCATCTCAATTATTCATATAATTTATTGGCAAACACATGGTATTTTCTTCCTTATCTATATAGTACACCACTTACACACAAATTCCCATATATTTCAGCGGTTTAATCGTTTTTTTCGTTATATATTCACCTTTGCTAGTTTAGATATATTGTGTCAGCTGATTTATCACAAAACAAAAGCCTTCCCGACCATCCTTCATTGTTGAAGGATCATTGAGAAGACTTTGTACCCCGCAAGGAACGAGAGGTCAGATTTTTAATTCGCCAAGCCTGATTAATTCTACGACCGCCTGTGAACGACCTTTTACGTTCAGTTTCTGCATTACGTTGGAAATATGGTTACGCACCGTCTTCTCACTAATAAATAGTTGTCCGGCGATGTCACGCGTCGTTTTGTCCTGCACGAGCAGTTCAAATACTTCACGTTCACGGTGAGTTAACAAAAACTTGTTTTTCTGGTCGTTACCCTTCGTCAATTTCACCCCTCCTTGCTCGGGTTTTGTGTGGTGTAACAAGGTTAAGGGATACAGTCAACACATTTTATGTCATGTGCTCAGGTATGGTTCAATGTGCGGATAAAAATGGGCATAGGCACCTTACTTGCAGCTTTAATGATGAGTTGAACTTTGTGTCTAAAATATGTATTGACAGGCATATAGGGCAGCCTTATGATAAGAAAAAATGCGACTGATAATCATTATCAAAAAATGATAATTCGATATAGAGATCGCGCTATAGACTATGGTTCAGGGCCAGTTTGGCCAGAAAGGGTGTTCATTAATTATGAAACTACGTTATGCCGTGCCGGCCGGAGTGCTGGTCTCTTCTATTCTGTTTACAGGTTGCGGACAAGCCGGAACTGCGGATCAGCAACCCGCTGCAACACCCAAAGATACAGGAGCAACAACACAGACCACGACTCCTGCGGCGACTGCTCCCAATTTTGATCAAGCGGTTGCGGCTTATCGTACCTATGCAACTGAGCAGTGCGATACGTTTGTGAAAAAGACAGAAGAATTCACGAACGCAGTCAAAGCTGGCGAGCTGGACAAAGCCAAGGCTTTGTATGCTCCAGCACGTATGTACTATGAACGAATTGAACCGATTGCGGAAGCACTAGGCGATCTGGATCCGAATATTGACGCTCGTGACGGTGATGTGGAGGCAGCGGATTGGCGCGGCTTTCACCGTATTGAGAAAACATTATGGGAAGAAAACACCACCAAAGGGTTGGACGAGTTTTCCGACCGCCTGCTGAGTGATGCCAAGCTGCTGCGTGCCAAAGTAGAAACAGTTAACATTGATGCCAGCTTAATGGTAACAGGTGCAGTCGAGTTGCTGAATGAAGTATCTACCTCAAAGGTAACGGGTGAAGAGGAGCGTTATTCTCATACAGACTTGTACGACTTTGCGGCCAATGTAGAAGGTGCTCAAAAGATTTATGACATTTTGAAAACAGATCTGAACCAAAAAGACGCGGCGTTGGAAAAACAAATTGGTGAGCGCTTTACAGCCTTACAGCAGGAGCTGGCTCCTTTCAAAGACGGCGAAGGCTATGTATCGTATACCAAACTGAAACCGGAAGAAATTAAAAAACTAAGCCAGAACCTCGATGCTTTGGCAGAACCGTTGTCCCAAATGGGGAAATTGTTAGGAGTGTAATGATATGAAAGGCTTTAAGCGGCAAAAAGGACAAGAAAAGCCGCAGTATGCGGAATCCCGTAATGAAGAGTCTGATCTGACAGAAAAGGATGCTCAGTCCGCGGATGATGAGCGATCAGGAAAAAGTAAATCCGTATCACGTCGTGATCTATTGAAGCTGGCCGGGGTAGGTGGATTAGGTCTACTGCTTGGCGGCGGTGGCGTGGGCGCTGTGCTGTCAGCCAGTCAACGCCTCGAAAGCATGATGACGGAGGCAGATACCAAGGATGTGGTTCCTTTTTACGGCAAACATCAGGCGGGCATTGTAACTCCGGCACAAGATTTTATCTGTTTCGCTGCTTTCGATCTGACGACTCGCGACAAGGAACAGGTGCGAAATCTCTTCAAGGCCTGGACGGAAGCAAGCGCTACAATGACTTCTGGTGTGCTGCTTGGCACTGATAATGAAAATCTCAACCTCCCTCCTTCCGATACGGGCGAGGCAGCAGGATTGTCTCCGTCCCGGACGACGATCACCTTTGGTGTGGGTCCATCCTTTTTTGATGGACGGTACGGCCTGGCAAGTCTCAAGCCTGCCGGGTTCCGTGAGCTGCCTCGTTTTCAAGGAGACGCCCTGGATGAGCAATGGTGCGGCGGTGATATCGGAGTGCAGGTATGTGCCAATGACTTGCAGGTAGCTTTCCATGCCCTGCGTAATTTGGCGCGTATCGCCAGAGGAACAGCGGTACTTCGTTGGACACAGGAAGGCTTCCAGCGGACGGCACAAGCTGATCCTGCAGGAAGCACCCCGCGCAATTTGCTTGGCTTCAAGGACGGCACGGGAAACCCGGACACGTCCAAGGCAGACGAAATGAACCGGTTGGTGTGGACACAGACCAATGACGGACCGGCATGGATGGGCAATGGTAGCTATATGGCTGTACGCCGTATTCGTATGCGGGTAGAGGTATGGGATCGTTCAACATTAGGTGACCAGGAGGATACCTTTGGACGCCATCGCAGCAGCGGTGCCCCACTGGGCAAAAGCAAAGAGTTTGACAAGCTGGATCTGGCGGCTACAAGTCCGGAAGGCAAGCCGCTTACGCCCCCTACCTCTCATGTGGCATTGGCTCATGGGAACGGGAGTATTAATATTTTGCGGAGGTCTTATTCCTATTCAAGCGGATTAGACAAGCAAACAGGACAGCTCGATGCCGGACTGCTGTTCATCAGCTACCAGCGTGATCTGTTTAAGCAGTTCGTTCACATTCAGGAGAAGCTTGCACGCAATGACAAGCTGAACGAATATATTGTTCACAAAGGCAGTGCGGTGTTCGCCTGCTTCCCAGGTGTATCGCAAGGCGGATACATCGGGGATACGTTATTTTAGCAGCAGGCAAGGAAGGGGATTTATATGAATCGGCGCAATAAAAGCTTGGGGTGGATGTTTGTACTGGTAGCAGCTCTGCTGCTGACAGTAACTCCCTTCATATCCGGCTCCGGGTCGGCCGCTTTCGCACAATCAAATGCTAAAGCTGTCTCTAATGATCAGCTAATGCCTGTGGTCGGCGGAGCACTGGTGGAGGCGGGACAAGACCAATGGACGGAAGCCTCCAAGGACCTAAAGGAATTCCGTGGTTTGTGGCAAGCCGCCAAAGCAAATGGCGGGGATTCAGCCCATATCGCGGCCGTAGATCAAGCTCTGACCGATGCGGAAGAGGCTCTTTCCCATGGCGGCGGGGATTCAGCAAAAGCTGCGTTATCCGTGCTAGCGCGCTCGGTCAATGAGTTCGTGACTGCTGCCGAAGGAAATAAACCGGCTCCAGCCGGAGCCAAAGCAGCGGAAAAGCTGCTTCCTATGGCGAAGGGCAGTCTGACTGCCATGCAAAAAGGCGATTGGGCTGCTGCGCGGGTGGATTACGACCGAATCGTTAAAGCCTGGTATCAGGTGGAGACACCGATTCGTCTGGATCATTTTTCAGTATACAGTTCGCTTGAAACGAAAATCAGCCTCATCCGCATCTCTATGCAAGCAGAGCCCATACGTCAAGCACAGGCTCTCAAGGAAATGCAGGAGTTAACGACGCTGTTGTCTGATTATAGTCAGGGCAAACTTAAGAACACAGATCAAGGAGCAGATGCAGGCAATGCCGCTGCCGGAGCGGCGAATGGTTCAACAGCTTCCCTGGGCGATGCAGTCACCCTGCTTGAATCCGCACGCCAAGATGTTGTAGCTAATCAGCCAGAGCAGGCCGCAGACAAGGTAGGACAGTTTATCGCTCTATGGCCTTCCGTCGAAGGACATGTACAAATTTCCGATCCGGCGTCTTACACTGCAATTGAAAATCAAATGACCGAGACTTCCGGATATCTGCTGTCTTCTCCACCGAATACGGATAAAGCCCTGCAGACTCTTGATCAGATGCTGGACAAGCTCCGTCCGTTGACCGAGGAACGTTCTTATACTGCATGGGATGCCGCACTGATTTTGCTGCGCGAGGGCCTGGAGGCCATTCTCGTGCTCGCAGCTCTGCTGGCGTATGCCAAAAAAAGCGGTGAAGTCGTGGCTGGACGCTGGATATGGGCAGGAGCTGGTACAGGACTGGTGCTAAGCGGAATACTGGCGGTGCTGTTCACCTCGCTGGTGGCAGCTGCTGCATCGGGCAGCATGCGTGAGCTGCTGGAAGGTGTCACCGGGCTGGTAGCTGTTGTGCTGATGCTAACTGTCGGTAACTGGCTGCATAGCAAATCCAATGCTGCTGCGTGGAACCGCTTTGTGGAAAACAGCGTAGGCAATGCACTGGCACGGGGTAGCCTATGGTCGCTCTTTGCGGTTTCTGCGCTCGCGATTCTACGTGAAGGGGCCGAGACAGCTATCTTTTATATCGGTATCGCTCCAGCCATCGAAACCTCGCAATTGCTGATCGGCATTGGCTCGGCAACGGTTATACTGGTCGTTCTTGCATTTGCAATCATCAAGTTCAGTGTACGGTTACCAATTCGCGCCTTTTTCCTGACCGCCACTGTACTGATTTACTATCTCGTATTTCGTTTTCTGGGTGAAAGTATTCATTCGCTTCAGGTGGCTGGCAAGCTTCCGGGACACACCGCGTCCTCGCTTCCATCCATTAGCTGGTTGGGAATGTATCCAACCTGGGAAACATTTATCCCACAAGCCCTTGTGCTGATCTTTATGGTATGGCAGCTTGTCCGTCAGGAAATTCGCAGTTCCAAATCACGTTAAATCGATACTATAATACTCAAAATGTAAAAAACGCCAAATCACAAGTTCGATTGATATCGACTCCCATGATTTTGGCGTTTTTACATACTTACATTACATCCTCAGGCAACGCAATCATGCGCTGATGATGCAGAAGGTCCGTGCGATCACCGTGTTCACGAATGATATGCACTTTCCCGCGATAATCGAGCAGTTCCGCCGGAGTAGCATGTCCCAAGAAATATAATGGGCTGTAGCTCAATCCATAGGCACCTGCATTCGGAAAAGCAATATAATCGCCCTCTTGAATCGGGGGCAGCTCCGCTTTTTTCACTATACAATCCTCGGGTGTACACAGCGGACCAACAATGCTTACCGTCTCCAGCTCCGTAGAAACCTCTGCTGATTGTCTGCGCATAATTCGCACAGGGTAATTGTCCCTTAAACGGCGTCCCCGAAAGGTAGCTGCGACGTAGTGGTTCATGCCGCCATCAGCTACGACAAACTTCTCTCCCTTGGATTCCTTGGTATACAACGCCCGGCAGACATACATGCCTGATTGAGCGACCAGATACCTACCGCTTTCGATGATCAGCCTAACCCCCGGCATGCGGGATCGGGTCTGCTCCGCGAGTGCATTAAGTCCATCAATGACGTGATCCATATCAAGCGGCTGCTCATGGGCAAAATAAGGTACACCAAACCCGCCGCCCAAATTGATCGTATGCATCGCCACACTATACTGAGCCTGCACCCGTTCTGCCAACTGCAAGGTATTCGCAAATGAAGCTAAAATCTGATCCGCTTTCAGCATTTGCGTACCTGTATATACTTGAATGCCTTGAAAATATACGTGCGGGCAATCTTCCAGCACCTTAAAAAAGTGATCCAGCTGCCCTTCATCGACTCCAAAAGGGCGCGGAACACCGCCCATTTTAATCGTTGCTCCCGACAGGTCATTATCGGGATTGATTCGAACCGCAGCCCTGACAAACACGCCCGTTTGGGCGGCAATGTCCTCCAGTAGGCGCAGCTCTCTCACCGATTCTACATGAATGCAGCCGATCCCACAGGTTATCGCCTCACGCAGCTCAGCTATTGTTTTCCCCGGTCCAGCGTACAGTACGTCCTCCGCAGCATACCCGGCCTCCATGGCGACGAACATTTCTCCAGCCGAAGCAATCTCGACACCGCAACCTAACGAGCGCAGCAACCCAGCCAAGGCTACGTTACCATTAGCCTTGAGCGCGTAATGTACACGCACGGCCGGGTGCAGCCGGGCCAGCAACGAGCTGACGTGAGCATGCAGCGCGTCTCCATCATAATAATAAAAGGGTGTCGGATGCTCGCCGAATCGCTCCAGTAAAACTTCGTCCTTTTGATCCATCTGCTGAATCCCCTCCTCTCTTTGCTTGGATATTCCGTATTTTGTATTATTCGAATCTCACCGATTGAAAACCACGACCATACTTATACTGCATAGATCGCCTCGCCTGAGCGCGCTGCTTTATGAATAGCTGCCAGCAGTCTGACGCGTTCAGCAGCCTCATGAAATGGAATAGGCTCCGTTTCACCCCGGATGATGCTGCAGAAGGCATCCAACTGATTGACATAATAGTTCATAGGCTCAAAAACTGTTTTAGTAGGCAAGGATGACTGTGATAACGCAGACCGTACTTCCACATCCGATATATTCACCGCGATATCCTTCTTTATTATTTCCGTCTTGAGTGTCATTTTATAGAAACCCAAATTCGCTCGAAAGCAATCCTTTAAGGTGACTACTGCCGAATCAAAGGTCAGTACATGAGCACAGCGATAAGGACGCTCAAATGAGAAGAGGGCAGATGCCTCTAGTCCGCTCGGGTAACGGGCTTGCGCATGAAATGTCCAGTCACAACCATGAGGGCCAGCGAAATCCGATTGACTGTGGAATTCCGCCTGCTCCAATCCAACAACGGCCTGAAGAAACTGGAGCCAGTACACACCCAAATCCCAAAAGCATCCCCCACCCTGCTCCGGACGGGATCGGTAATTGTCCGCATGCCCTTCTTTTGCCGGAATGCATAGACTCGTTTCTATGGAGCATAAGCGACCATAACGACCTGATTCTATGATTCTTCGCAGTTCACGCTGCCAAGGGTGATGCTGCACCATGACTCCCTCCAGCAGATAAGCGTTGCTCTGTTCGACGATAGCCGCCAAGGGAGCCAGATCAGCTGTATTCAGGCATAACGGTTTTTCCACCAGCACGTGCTTGTGAGCTTGTAAGGCTCTGCCAATCCACTCAGCATGTAAATCGTTGCTGAGCGCAATATATACAGCGTCGATGTCCGGGTCTTTAAGCATATCCTCAGCATGACCATAAACGACATTGACTTCATAACGCTCTGCCATTTCTTGGGCCTTGGCAACCGTACGATTCGCAAGCGCGGTCACGCGTGCTCCTGCAACATGTCGGATCGGTTCCAGCAACGCACGAGGGGCAATGGCAGAACAACCAATGATCCCGAAGCGAATATCTTGCATCGCAGGTTCTTGCGCAGCCGCGGCAGCGTTCATGATCCCTGCTCCATTCCTGATGGCACTTGAATGCTCTTCACATAGGATTCTATATAACGTGGCGTCCGACTGCGCAGCTCTACGATTCTCCGATGCATTTCCTCCAGGATCTGGGCACTGCCGCCATAGGTTTCTATCCATGTCTCGTAGCGCATACCTAACCCCAGACGTTCCCATAGATCCGCATTATGCTTCTCATGTACACCAAACGGCTCCAGCATAATCAGCGGAGTAGCTGTAGCGAACGAATCGGTCAGGCTGCCGCCACCGGGCTTGCTGACAATGGCCTGGGCATGACATGCTCGGTCCAGCATGCAATGGTAATCCGGTCCGATCTGATACACCGTTTCATCACCTATTTTCACCTCTCCGAAAGGTGGAAATGTATGCTCCCCGGCTTCATTTCGCTGCCATGTTCTCCACTGCGGGTCCATCCGAAAATAGCGTATACTGTCCCGCTCTTCATCTGGTTGATCCTGATCATACAACAACAGATCCAGTTCCCAGCCCGCTTCTTCTAACCGTCCAACCTTCTCACGGTAGGTGCCCATCCCCCAACCGCCGCCATGTACGAATAAACGGGCTTGCCGTGCTTCAAAAGGGATATGCTCCACTGCCGGGATGTCAATATAGTGATTGACTCTATTTTTATCATTTTCAAACAGGGTCGTTTCTTCACAGCCATCAGCAAAATGCGGGTTATGCTTGGCTAGATTTTTCCAGGAAGGAGAAGGTGTCGAATCCATATACACAATGTCCGCATGCACCGACTCCGACTCTCTGCGCTTGCGATACTCCTCCAGTACATACATCCAATGACCGGATAAGCATATAAAATACTGCCGATCCTCTTCTATCCATTGGTTCAGCAGTACTTCCATCGCTGCAGGGTCCAGTGAATTACGCATATCCTGCGGAACCTTCTGCGACATTAAGGCCACTGCAAAATTGTCATGGTAAGCTTTCCGGCTTTTGTCGACCTTGAGTCGGGCCGATTCCGGCAGTACATTTTCAAATACATGGATCGCCGTATCCATGCCCAGCCTGCGAAGACCCGCTTGCAGCAGCAAGCCAGGGGTATAAAAGCCCAATCCGAAACCGGAACACAAAATCGTTACCTTCAAAAGCTTCTCCGTACTCTTACGCATGCTTATACGCCTCCCGTTTAATTCAGCACTGTAAAATGTCGCTCTGCCAAAAAACGCTCCAGCTTTGTAGTCAATCGCATTTTTTCCTCATCATTCGCAGCAACCAGTTCCAAATAAAGCCGGCCTTTGCCTCGTGCCCGTTCATTTCCATCAGCTTCTTTTGTACCACTCAAGTCAGGCTGACCCATGCCGTTCCCTTCTGATCCGCCATCGCCGGCTCCAATCCCACTTATACGAACCTGCTTGGCAGATGATCTGCCTCCGCACCCGGTTGCATTTCTGCTTGGCACAGGGGTATGGCCTACAATCCTGTTCTCACCGTCACGTCCACCTGTGTTTACATATAACGTATTGGCTCCCAGAGGCATGACACCTTCCTCACGTTCACCTGTAAACAGCAATCCCTCGCCTTCTAGCCCTAACAGCAGTTCTTCATAAGATAGACTGCCATCATGGGAAAGCGAATAATTCGTCAACGTGCCACGCATATTTTTCCCAGCCAGATAGGTATCAAGCTGATGCTTAATCAAACTCATCGACTTTCTAGCATTAATTTCGATAATGGGCTCCAGCTTTCCACCACGAAGTGTCATGGAGTCTATGCATACATCGCCGTAATATCCATCCCGATACAATTGCTGTCCCACATCCTGCATTAAGCTAAAATAGCCGTCACGCTCCAGACGCTCCATAAAAGCCCTGTCCGGCGATAGGGATTCCCGATAGGCGAATTGAGTATTAGCCAGCCATTGCACAGATACGATGTCGACACGCCCATCATCGCCAATCGTAAATTGGCATGAAAAATCCTGCTCTTTCTCCAGAAAAGGCTCCAGCAAGAACAGTACCCGTTTGCCTTTGCGCTCCTGTCCACGCAAATACGATACGACCCGGTCCAGCATTTGTGTCGAAGTGATGTGCAGATTGCCTTTGCCCGATACGCCAAAATCATCCTTGATTAAAAAGCTTCCATCCCGCAGCAGTTTACGCCCTGCTTCAGCGACATCCGCAAACGAAGTCACAATATGACCAGGGTTGCGCAGACCAAGACTGCGTTTCAGCTCAGAGGAATAGGTTTTGGCATTTACCTTGCGAATCGTTTCCAGCGGCGGCTGATGCA
This sequence comes from Paenibacillus sp. BT-177, assembly GCF_025846815.2. Lineage (NCBI taxonomy): Bacteria > Bacillati > Bacillota > Bacilli > Caryophanales > Paenibacillaceae > Paenibacillus > Paenibacillus sp. BT-177. The sequence goes on from NZ_JAOYTP010000005.1 coordinate 136,616, forward strand.
ATGTAATTCCCCAAGCACGCGCGGCCTCTTCCACATGCGGCAACCCCGCAAACGGGCTAAGCACACAGCCTTCCAGTTGAGGAAAACCTTCTCCAGTATCACTCTTGCGACTACTCAGCAGCTCGAAAACGGAAGCGGCCGACACATTGCCCGCCTGTTCCATTCCGTCGGTCAAATCCCGTTCGTTTACAGCCGGATGAAAGCCCAGCTGCGCAATATACTGACGATGTACGGGCGAAATGGCAAAACGTGTCAACAAGGCGTCTCCCGGCTGACAAAAGCTAAATAGCAATTCATCCATAGCCGCTACAATGGCAGAAGAAGCCCGGTCAGGCAGGGCGGGCAGGGAAGCTAGCTCGGTATCTCGCCAGTAAGCCTCCGCTTCAAATGTTCCCATATATAAATGACGCTGGTTCGGTATCGCATTCATATGATTCGCTTCCTTTCCTGCTTCATTATGAACCTACTACACGGTAGCGCTACTGGCTCGCGCTCGTATAATCACGTAGAGCAAACTGCCATATCAAGCGAATAATCGCCAGCAGCCAGAGAGGTGCGAGAAATGCCCATAGCATCAAACCGGGTTCCATTTTGCCGAGAATGAACATGGGCGGAAAATTACAGATGACAAACACCGGGAGCACAAACAAGCCAATACGCTGAATCAGGTTACTGTACACGGCCATTGGCACATAATTTGTCTCGAAAATGCTGTTGGATAGCTCTGTAACACCGTTCGTGCGAATAATCCAGAAGGCCAGCAATTGGGGCAGCAAAAACACGGAGTATGCCGTAAGCACTCCGCATCCGAGCAGCACGGAGAACCCTCCTACGGTTTCCAAATTAAATGGCAATCCGAGTCGATGCCAGCCGACCCCCGTCATAATTCCGCCGCCAATTACATTCGGCAAGGTATAGCCCAGCTCAAATTGACGCAGTGTCACCATAAATTGCAGCGATACGGGTTTGGTCATGAGCACGTCCAGTGAGCCGGTACGAATTTTGTCAGGCAGGCTTGTAAAATTACTGTAGAACAATCCACTATAAAAGCCGCTCATCATCGTAAACACGCCGATATATAACAACATGGCGTCAGGAGACCAGCCGTTAATGTCTGTCCCAGCGCGGTATGGAAGCGATGCGTACAGCAGCTTGATAAACAAATAAGCTGTTTCAACCAGACATGCACTTATAAAATTAGTGCGATATTCCATTTGCGACATGACGGAAAACTGGACAAATTTCCAGTACAGTCTAATGTAGCGCCTAATGTTTTGGAAAACATTTTTCATGTTAACCCCCCACCGAGACAAAGCGTTTGACCCCGGCTTGCCACACCCAGCGTGATACGGCCGCCAGCACTACAATCCAGAGCCATTGCACGCCAATGCCTTTAGCGGCTTCCAGCACAGTCAGCTTGCCCGTCAACGCATTCACCGGAAAAAATACGGTGTAGCTGAAAGGTAGCAGACTGAACAGACGGGCCAAAGCATCTCCAAAAATCGTCAGCGGAAACACGGTACCGCTAGCTACATAAATGACCAGCGACAGCGTATAAAAAAGTCCCGCCGATTCCGTCACCCAAAAGGCTATGCCGCTCAGCGCATAATAGACCACAAAATTAAGCACAAGTGCTCCCGGCAACGCCAATATGTAAAGCAGGATGTACGATAGCTCGAAGCTGATTTGTCCTTCCAGGCTAAGACATAACAGCAAAATAGCAGCCGCCAGCAGCACAACTGCGGACTGTATGACTTTGCCTCCAATAAACCGGCAAAAACGGTAAGCAAAATAATGCACAGGCTGTACCATGAATTTTGCCAGTCCACCTTCCTTGATATCTGTAGCAATTTCATATTCAAAGCCCGTCGCAATCAATTTTCCAGTTACTCCTGCCATGACCACATACACCAGCATTTCCGGCAGAGAATAGTCCACCACTCTTGCTTGTCCCGAAGAACCAAATACAGCTAGCCAGAGAAAAATTTGCGTCATGATCGGCAGCATAAATCCCGCCATTTGCAGCCAATAATTAGCCCGATACTCCATTTCGTTTTGCATGCCAAGCTGGAGTACCTTCACATATTTGTTATTTCGCATCAGCCAGCCTGCCCCCATCGTACAAATTGGCTATCCCCTCTTCCAGCGGGACGTCCTCAATCGTAAAATCAACGACAGGCAGTGCGTCCAAAATCTTTTTGGACCAAGCCAAGGTATCTTCTGCATCCAGCTCAAATACCGCCTCCAGCTCCGAGTTGGAGCGAAGTTTGCCGAGGCTCGCCAATGTTAGGTTGGATACGGGGTTCTCCAGTCGAACCTTAAGTAATTTACGGGCACCGATGACCTCATTCACCTTGTGTAAGTCTCCGTCATACACCAGTCTGCCCCCACTGATAATGATGGACCTAGTGCATAGATCCTCAATGTCCTTCATGTAGTGGCTTGTCAGCAAAATGGTCGTCCGGTGGGTGCGGTTATAGGCTTTGAAAAACTCTCGAATTCGCCGCTGAGAAACAAGGTCCAGTCCGATGGTCGGCTCATCCAGTAAAATGACCCGTGGACGATGCAGCAGCGCGGCGATCAGTTCCATTTTCATACGCTCGCCGAGCGATAGCCGCCGAACCTGCACATGAAGCTGCTCCTCCACCCCAAGCAAAGTGACCAGTTCATCCAGCGCCTCTTTATAACGATTATCATCGATTTCGTAGATAAGCTTGTTCAGCTCGAACGACTCGCTTGCGGGCAAATCCCACCAAAGCTGGTTTTTCTGTCCCATCACGATGGAAAACTGACGTTTAAACTCTTTTTGTCGCTTCCAGGGAGTAAAGCCGAGTACCGATGCCTCCCCGTCCGTGGGATGGAGAATGCCGGACAGCATTTTGAGCGTTGTTGTTTTGCCCGCCCCGTTGGGACCAAGAAATCCGACAATTTCTCCTTCCTCAATGCTAAAGCTAACATCCTGTACAGCCTTCTTGGTCAGCTGTTCACGCTTAAACAAATTTTGTAGCGATTTGCGCACGCCCGGCTCCTTTTTGTAGTACGTAAACGTTTTCGACAATTGGTTTAATGTAATGGACGGCAATGAATTCCCCTCCTCTTTCCTCTGTGCGTGATACCTGGATGAACGCGCCTGGTACAACTGAAGGCTTTTGACTACTCGGCTGCTTGCTCTGTCAAAATCATCAGTTCTTCCAGCATATGACGCTGTCTTTCAATCAAATGCAGAGCCCGTTCTGTAATCTCAGGCATCCGATGCTTGCGCAATTGGAGTCCTGTTTTGTAAATATGCAGATTAAGCTTGTGCCAATCCGCGTACAACGCCTGTGCCAATTCAATGATATGCTGTGCTTGCTGCCCCAGCGTAGCTTGATGCAGCAGGCAATAATCAGCTGTATAATCCGCCAAATGAAGAGCGCTACCCAATCGCAGATTGTAATAAATTTCATGGCAGTACGTCCGAAACTCCTGATCCTCCATGTCTTCTAACAGATGGAAGTCACCGACAAATGCCCGGTAACCCGCATCTCCCCGCTTGACATGCTGGTCTGTTGTAACTTTTTCACCCGTCACATACTGACGAATATGGTAAGCACACGCAGCATGCATCTCCCTCGGCGAAAGCGGGACAGGCTGCTCCACCAGCCATGCATACTCAATAATGCCCTGCATGAGGTCGTCGAGCCGGGCTGAGCCCACATAAGTCATCGCATGTCCCGAGGAATCGAGCAGGAAGCTATCATTCACCTGTGCTATCCGTTCTTGCAAGTCCAGTCCGTACAACTCAATCACATGACCCCTTGGGTAATTTTTCACATATACATCGTGATAGGTTAAAGCGGTGCTCGATGTGTGCAGCATCGTACCATAACCAGATGTGAGCACCCGCAACAGATCGGTTTCATTGCTGACTCCTTCGACCCACGGTTCTACTCGAATAACCGGTCCGCCACTGGCGGCCATTTCTTGAAGCTGCTCCGGATATTTCTCCGGTCCGAAGCGCTTCAAATCTCCACCATACTCCGCGCACATACTCCCACACAGCATGAACAGCTCGGCTTCGGCCATGTTCACCCCATACCTCTGCAATGAAGTACGCAGGGAAGAATATACACAATGCTTTCCTGGGAGAGCATTTGCGATTTCCTCTGCACTATGATCAACAATGGAATTATGACGGGTCACCATATCGGACTGCAGCATAGGTCTTGTCTGTTCAGCGCCCTTATGCATATTTGCCCAGCAGACGCTCAATGCCTTGCAGTGTAGATAGATGCTCCAGCACCAAATCGTCGTCCTCCATCGTAATATCAAGCTCATTTTCCAATTCTACAATTAATTCAACAGCGGATAAGGAATTCAGGCCCAAGGTTCGCAGGTCCTGATCTGGAGTCAACTGTTCCAACTCGCCGGGAGCCAGCTTCAAAACCTTTTCCAGCAAAGGTACTACATGGTATACGTCTGTTTTCATTCTCAATTCCCTCCTATTTATGAGCATCCTAATCCAGCAATGATACCTTCCAATTTGTGTGCATAAGCATCCGCTTCCTGCCAACTGTCTGCCAAAATAAGTGTGAAAATCCGGTTCACATAGCCCCGCTTTACAGGAATGCCAGACAAGGTACCCGCCGTATAAACAAACACCCCTTCAGGCCGTTCGGGTGTATAGAGCAAGCCTTCCTCCGCCAGCAACCCGCACAAACGGCTGTAGGTGAGAGGTGTAGCGGTCACGTTGCGGTAATAACGGGACAAGGTCTTATGCCGTTCTCCCAAGACAGAGGACAGGAACGAGATGTAAGTAGACAGGGTAAATCTGCCATTAATCTCGATCACCGGAATCAGCAAACCATCTTCGTCAACAAAACCGTCAATGGAAGCCATTCCCGTATACCCGATGGAATAGAGATACGTTCCCAACAGATAAGCACATCGTCTCACTTCTTCCTCCAGCGTCTCGCCAATATCAGCGGGAACCTGGGAGCCGATATAGACTGTACCGTCTACGTTTTGCCTTTTTAGCGAAAACATCGTCACCCCACCGCCCTCGTCAATGCAGAGCTGGTAGTTCAGATCCATTTGCTTATTATGCCAGCGCTCCACCAGCCAGCCGCCAGAAGACGATGACGAGCCTCCGAAGCGTCTCATTACACTCAGCAGCGTGTCCAGCTTGGACAGCTCGTCCAGCATATACATCCCTTGTCCCGAGGCCCCGTGTGGCTGCTTGATAATCAGCTTCACAGGCTCGTCCGATAAGCCAGCCAGTCTCTCACATTCTCTGCGAATTGCCGCTTCGTCTGCACATACAGCGCCTTCGCTGACAGCAAAACCAAGCTTTTGTGCGGTCAGACGGCTAAATATTTTATCATTCACCTGGGCGCATACCGCAGATGGAGCACCGATCAACTCCAGCCCACAACGCTCCGCAATCGCTTCCTCCTGCGGTGTGACCGCATAGGGTACGAGCCACGCTTTGGCTCCGCCGCTGCTATGGCCTGCATCCGCAACCGCACGTAGTCGTGCCAAAAGCGCGTCATCCGCCAGTACTAACTCTGAAATCGGCGTTAGCGGATCAGAAGGCTCTGGCACCTCAATACGCGGCAGGCTGAAACCTAACCGCTCAAGCATGTCCAGAAATGCCTCATCCGGCTGTTCACGGAGTACAATGACATCCTGACTTCGGCATAGCAGGAGATTCATTTCCTCCATCCGGTTTACGACCTGCTGTTCATCCCGGTCTACCATGCCCCCCTTCCGGGGGGATGGATGCCACACTTGCTCTGCGCCGATATTAAACAGCCAAATCAGGACCCCATGATCCCGTTCATGAGCAAGTGCTTCCACAAGGTTAATCGTTTTAGTCGTCACGTCTTGTCATCATCCCTCTCTCTTCCATCTAGTAGCAAACAATATTCCATAGGAGATTCATAGGAGATTCATAGGAAACTAAATGTATTTCAGAGAGCCTGCCCCATGCAGATACAGCACACTGCATTTGGAGCACACTGGCGTCAATCCTTCATGATTAATCTTTTGACGGGTTTTTTCATACGCATCCGAATTCCATATTTCCTTCAGACTGTGCTCACGCAAACTTCCAATCGTGAACTCACTGAAAAATTTACAAGGCATAACCTTTCCGTCTGGTAAAATATCTGTTCTGGAGGTGAGCGCCAAACAATGATTGGAACAACGGCTGACCATTTCCTCGCCATGTATAAATTTATCAATTTCCTCATAATCCAAGCCGGGCTGATAACGCACGCGAATGTTCCATACCCGCTCATTGATCCGCTGTAATTCCTGCATCAGGGGGTCGATGTTAGCCGGGTTGATTTTATATTTGAAAGCATGCCAGCTACTAATATTTTTTTCTTCAAGTTGTCGGAGCCAGGAGAAATTACGTGTAAAATATTCATCCATTTTAAAGGAGGTTTCTTTGGAAATGTACCAGGGGAACGTTAGCAGAACCAGATCCAGCCTCTTATCCTCCAGCATTTGCAGAAATTCGTACATCCGTCCGATCATGTTATCGTTAATGACCGCATGGACAGTTACCCGTCCCTTGTACAATCCCTGATCGCGAAGTTCAATCAGCTTATCCATCTGCCGCATTGTTTTCTGAAAGGTGCCTTTACCGCGTATTAAATCGTGTTCTTTTTCAAAACCCTCAATCGCTATTAACAACTCCAGATTTTCGGACAAATCCAAAATCCGGTCCAAATATTTATCAATGAGTAGTCCATTTGTACAAAAGGTCATTTCACGCCGATCTTCCGCCAGCACGTCCAAAATTTCATCAAAGCGCCGGTGAAACATCGGTTCACCACCCCACATGTACAGTCTGGACTTCACTTCCTTCGTTTCGCTCAAAATCTGCCGAAGCATATCCGGGGCAAGATCCATATTCTGTTCTTCTTTATCCATTTGGTGATGATAGCCTTCCTCGTTCCATTCAAAGCAGTGCGTACATCTTAAATTACAACGGTTGGTCAGCTTAATACCGATCGTCTGGGGCATGTCCGTTTTGAAAGCCGGATCCTGTGTTGCGTTACGATAAGACACGGAAGCGTTTTTCAGGTTACGCTTGATGAGCTTGAAAGCCTTCTCATCAATCAGCACATTGCTTTTGGGCTGCATGCTAACACCTCGTTTAATGGATTTTCAGGCAAAGTCTACCCTGCGTTCAGACTGTCTCCATACCTTCCGGGTGCGACACTTGCTCCGCATCGCTAATTCCTTGAATGTAACTGCAAAACGCATCTACTGAACGGAGATGTTCCAACTCAAAGGAATCAAAATCAATCTCCACATCAAATGCATCCTCCACTTGCAGCATGAAATGAACCAACTGCAACGAATCCAGTCCCGCATCATGAATAATGTCCGAATGTCCATTCAGCTTAGCGACCAATTCAGGATCTTCCTTGACCGCGCTGATCATTTCAATCACTTGGCTTTGCATAGCAAACTCCTCCTTGTGAATGAGATCCTACTCTTCCGTCCAACGATGCCCTTTGAAAAGCTCCTAGTAAAATTCCTTGATTGGAACTATATTCAATTATACTCCTCCATTGAAGAGACAAGTCAATAGGTTGTTTTGTAAGTAAAAGTCGCAAAATGTAAATTAATGTATGATAACTTCTACAAATTTTTCTGCATTTATTATTCATTTATAGAAGCTACACTTGAAAGTGATCAGCCTCTCCCCTCTTGTATGAAGTGCGTAATTATTTTACAATATACACGAAAATATTTTTCTTAATTCCATTTAATTAAATGATACTTTTTTTCACAGAAGCATTATATAGCTAAAGGAGCACAGCTCATGTCCCCCATTCTTCATACATTATCCCATCGACTGGAGCAGTTGCCTGTACAAGAGCGTAAGCTGGCGGAATCTATCCTGCAAGCCCCGGAGGATGTGCTGCATCTGGGTATTCGGGAACTGTCAGAGCGTTGCGGTGTGAGTGCCGCAACCGTTACACGGTTTTGCAAATCACTACATTTTAAAGGGTATCCCGATTTCAAAATGAAGCTGGCCGCCGAGTTGTCCCATTCCAACCTTACAGGTGAAGAATCCTATCAGGACATTGTGGCTGGAAATTCACTTTCCCGTATCGTGCAGGCTATTCAGGCAAACCATACGGCCTCCATTGCAGACACGACCCGGTTGCTGGATTTGGGCAAGCTGGAGCAGGCCATTGCATGGCTGTCAGCCACAAGCCGCATTGATCTCTATGGGATGGCAACATCCTCGATTGTGGCACAGGATTTTTACCAGAAGCTGATCCGTATTGGCAAGAATAGCACTGCCTTCGCAGATTCTCACATGCAGATTACCTCTGCCTCCTCGCTCGGAGCTGAGGATGTGGCCTTTGCCGTCTCTTATTCAGGAGAAACCCATGAGACCATTGCGGCTCTACGCTGTGCAAAGGAACAGGGTGCCAAAACATTATCCCTGACCTCCTTCGGAAACAATACGCTGGCAAGCCTTGCGGATATTGCGCTATTTTCCTCCTCATTGGAGGAAGGAATGCGACGTGGAGACATGGCCTCCCGCATCGCCCAGCTTCATATTATAGATATCCTGTTTACAGGTATGGTGAGCGCGAATTTTGACAAATATATTCCGAGATTGGAAGGTTCATATCAACAAGTGAGTAAGCTTAAAAAACAACCAGGGGGGCACTAAAGATGAACATTCGCATTTTGAACAGCCGTGAAAACCTGAACGCTACTGCTGCCACTGTGATCGCCAGCTTGCTGCTGTCCAAACCACAAGCCATGCTGGGGTTGGCCACCGGTAGTACGCCGATTGGCATTTACCGACATCTTGCGGATATGTACTGCAAGGGACAGGTGAGTTTTGCTCGCGCCTACTCCGTCAATCTTGATGAATATGTTGGTCTCTCCCCAGAACATCCGCAGAGCTACCGAAGCTTTATGAATGAGCACTTGTTTCAGCATATCGACATTCCCATATCTCATACACGCGTCCCTAACGGGAATGCCCTAAATCTCACAGCAGAATGTGCAGCGCACGAGCAGGCCATTCTGGATCATGGACCTGTGGATCTCCAATTGCTTGGCATTGGTCATAACGGCCATATCGGCTTTAACGAACCCGGTCACAGCTTGACCGGAGTCACACATGTTGTAGATTTGAAAGAAAGAACGCGCTCAGCGAACGCCCGATTTTTTGGCGATATCAATGCAGTGCCCAGACAAGCAGTGACGATGGGGGTTGGCACCATTCTTAAGGCGAAGCAAATTATGCTGGTGGCCTTTGGCACAGAGAAGGCCGACATTATAAGGCAGGCTTTAACTGGACCCGTCACAACGGAGTGTCCGGCTTCCCTGCTGCAATGCCACCCCAACGTGCTTATTTTACTGGATCAGGAAGCAGGAGGATGGTTCAAATGAAGTCAGATGAAATGAACGGTAACATACCGCAGCTATTGTATGGTCAAGTCGTCGTTGGGAATGACATCATTCCCAACGGAGTTGTCATCATTGAGGGGCAATCCATTGTATACGCTGGTTCAGAGGAGGATATGCCCGTGGACTGGACCTCATTGGTCTTAGGCAATCCTGAAGAAGTTGCCACACAAGCGGCGAATGTTGTTCGTCAGGAGGAGGGGTACCTGCTGCCAGGCTTTATTGATATTCATGTTCACGGCGGTAACGGTGAGGACTTTATGGACTCTGATCCGAGAGTGCTGGATGCAATCACCTCTTTTCACAGTTTGCAAGGAACGACGGCTATGCTGGCTACTACTATGACCGCGCCCAAGGAACGAATTGACCGGGTATTAAAAGAAGTTCACACATACATGGCATATCCCATGCCCCATGCGCAGTTGGAGGGGGTGCATCTGGAAGGACCTTTCATTAGTCCGAACTGGGCAGGAGCACAAAACCCGGAACATATCGTGCCTCCGAACCTCGCTTGGGTGGCAGAATGGGAGCAGCGCTATCCGGGCCTTGTTCGCCAGGTCACACTTGCGCCTGAACAAAAAGGCGCCCTTGAACTCATCGCATGGCTGCGTAGCCATGGCATTACCGCGGCGCTCGGTCATACGGATGCTACGTATGAAGAGGTTGAACAGGCAGCATCGTCGGGCCTGAACCATGCCGTGCACACTTTTAATGCCATGACTCCGCTGCATCACCGCAAGCCAGGAGCTGCGGGAGCCGTACTCGCTGATCCGCGCATTGAAGCAGAAATCATCGCAGATGGCATTCATGTGCATCCTGCTGCTATTTCCCTGCTTGCCAAGTTAAAGCAGGACCATAATCTCATCCTCATCACCGATGCCATGTCAGCCACCGGGCTGGAAGACGGTCATTATACACTCGGCGATTTGCCAGTGATTGTACAGGATGGTGTCGCACGACTGGAGGATGGCGTCACTTTGGCAGGAAGCACACTAACGATGATTGAGGGCTTCCGTTATCTAGTTCAACATGTAGGCTTGAGTATCCCCGAGGCATCACAAATGGCTAGCCTGAATCCGGCTCGATCCCTGAACATAGCTGATCGAACAGGCTCACTTGAAGCAGGTAAACAAGCAGACGTCTTGTTGCTGGATGCCGACTTAAATCTGCAAGGTGTATGGATTAAAGGAGTGCGCAAATCGTCATAGTTATATAATCCCCGCAAAAGAAAGAGCTATTCCATCAGCGTAACTCGCCGAGATGGGATAGCTCTTTTTGGGATATTCACAATTAAGGGTTTGAATTAGCGATGATTCATCGGTGCGGGCGTATTATTTTGTGGACGTGTTGGTGTTGTATTTTCCATTGGACGGTTTGTATCAGCCGCCGAAGTCGGGAATACACGTTCAATCACATCCACCATTTCATTGCTCAAGCCTCTGATCGGATGACCATTTTGTACACTGCGTGTAAAGTCAGAGGTTTGTCTAACAAAGTCCGGGTTAGCCGATACATGCACCTGTTCAATGGAAGGAGCAAATTGCTTAATCTTGTTAGCAATACGGCTCTTGACTGCATCAGTTGGTTCATATGCAGTTCTTGCTCCCTCGATGGTGTTATTGCCGTTATCTGTGCGATTGTTGTTGTCCGTCAAGCCACGCAACATACCGTACGAGCCTGTACCCATCGTACCGAACAAACCGTCATCACGACGTGCAGGTGTTCCATTCCCGGTAACTCCATTGTCTGTCATTCCAGGCGTTGTAGTACCTGTAGTTCGGTTTCCTCTGGTGCCATTAACGCCATTCACGCTCGGTACATTCCCGTTACGCCCGATATTATTAGCACTCGGAGTACCGTCAATGCTTGGAGCACCGACACCCGTTCCGTTAGCTTGGTCTTTCAAGGAAACGGCTACATAGGCATGTCGTTCACCTACCAATACTGTCGCAGACTTTACATCCGGCATCTCGGATATACGTTTGGACAAGTTGCGATCGACTTGCAGATTACGGATTGGATGTCCGGTTCTGTTGCCATTTTCATTCAATGACATCCCGTCCATACCGTTGGATTTAACCCCATAACGATTCACACCATCCATACGGTTTACACCATCTAAGCCATAACGATTCACACCATCCATACGGTTTACACCATCTAAGCCATAACGATTCACACCATCCATATGCTGTGTGCTTTGCGCGTTATAGCGTGTACTGTTCGTACGAACGTTATGATCAGCATTTCCACACCCGGTTAAAGCAGCCATGCTGGCAAGTAAAGCAGCTGAAATCGTAAAACTGATGACTTTTTTAGTTCCTGGCATGAACTCATCCTCCATACATATAAAATGTGTGACGAGATTAGCATGCGCCATCAATCTTAGGGATATCCTGACTAAAAAATGACTGAAAAAATAAAATTTTAATGTAAATATGAAATACAATTGATGATTTACCACAAGATGGCATGTATAATAAGTTTGAAATACTTAATTTTACAAAAAGGAGGATTTACAGTTTGAAGAAGCTCACCGTTTTGATGCTCATTTTTTTGTTATCCGTCACTCTTATCCCCGCCGGTGCTTTTGCAGGCTCCACTACACCTGAAGCACCGAAAGCTCCCGCCGGAAGCTGGACAGAAGGCCCACCACCTAATCGCGTTGATCCTACCAAACCCGCACTATTGTTTGTACATGGTTTGAACAGTAGCGCCGAAGTGTGGACCAAGAATAATAATGATATGCTTCAGCAAGCACGTGACGCTGGGTACCAGACGGCCACCATTAATTTGTACGATGCGAATGGCACATCCCAGGATATGTGGGACAATGGCAAGCTTCTAGCCGACAAAATCAAAGTCATTAGTAATCATTTCGGAAAAAAACTCATCATCATCGCCCACAGCAAAGGTGGAGTGGATACTCAAACCGCTCTCGTGTATAACGGAGCAGCTCCTTATGTACAACGTGTCATCACCCTCAGCAGTCCCCATCATGGTTCACAACTTGCAGATCTCGCCTACAGCAGCTGGGCCGGATGGCTGGCAGATATCGTCGGCTCACAAAATCCCGGCACCTCTACGTTACAAACATCTTATATGAAGTATTTCCGAACCAAAACGGATGCACTCAGTAACGCGACTACAATTCCATTCTTCACGTTTGCAGGTGATAACTGGTCTGGCGGCACTGCTTCCTACATACTGGGTGGAATGTATCTCTCATCCTTCGGCAAAAATGATGGAGTGGTCACAGTCGACAATGCTAAGCTTCCCGGCGGACGTGTAGTTAAAGTCGGTTCCTGGGATCATGCCAAGGTTCGTACCGGTTCTTACGTCTTTTCCCTAATCCTACCTTACCTCCAAGCGAACACTCCAGCATTGAATCAGGAAACTGAGGCATTTTCAGCGGCGTCTTCCCTGACTGCTTCTGCTGTACAATCCACCTATAACGAGATCGATAATTCATATTTTATTCGAGGCGGCGATTATAATGGAAAAGCCTCCGAAACCCTCACGGTTGAAAATGGTGTCCAATCCATTGATCTGGACTGGATCAGCAATAAACGTGTAAGTCAGCTTGAGCTGACCAAACCTGACGGTACTAGCGAATTGCTTAATGTGAAAGCAGGTCGTGATGAAGAAATCTTTGCTGGTGCCTGGCATCATAGTGCAGTAGTTACCAATCCCCAACCAGGCATCTATAAGTTGAACGCCGTAATTCCTGATCATGGTGCATATCTCCTGATTGCACGCTATCATGCCGCTCAGGTCCCTGAGCTCAAATACAATCTAAATGCAGTGGGCCCGAGACTAAATCTGAAGTCCCAGGATTCCCCAACTAGCGTTACACAAGTCACTTACCAAGTTCAATACTATGGTGATCCGCAACAAGGAATGACTACAGCGTCCAAAGGTCTGACATTGCAGCAAAAAACCGTTACTCCTACTGGGCAAATTGAGCTTTCCAAAGCGGACAAGCCAGGCATCTATTCCGTAACCTATGAAATTAACGGCACCACAGCAGCAGGATATCCTTACCGCCGTACAGCAGTTCAATCCATTTATATTGACGCTGACGGCAACAAGTATGTTGACTAAATAAATCTACAACCTAAAAAGCCTGCAAACACCTATCATAGTGTGGCGTTCGCAGGCTTATTTATTATTCCAAACATCTTTTATAGAGAAATTACAGTGTAATCCATGTATTGTGTTCAATCCGTTGTCTGATTCCTCAGTTTATGAAGCCAATAATAGCGGTGCAGCTCCATAATAAAATGAAAAAGAACAAATGCAAGCATGGAGTATACACACATCAATACTGTAGCAACGAATTGTTGTGTAGCAAATCCGAGGGAAAGATTGGCTATCAAATAACCAGCCCCGGTAAATGTGGTCATCGTTACTACAGCTTCTCGCTTGTGTTTTTTCTTCACTTTTGGTTCTTTCTTATAATTTGAAGGATTTTTGAATTTCGCTAGATGATATTTGATATAGCAGTACAAGGCGATTCCATAAGCGGCAAAAGAACTTATAAAATACCATGGAGTATTCAGACCCAACATACCATAAGCAAACTTTTGTGTCATAATCATGAAGCCAATAGAGCATACCAAACCAAATACACCACGGAATAAAACATAATTCAACTGCAATTTGCGTGGCATTATGACCAGTACAAGCGCCCAAATATTAATCAGAACAATCGGTGGCATCAGCACATAAACATAAACTGCAATGTAGGGATTTCCCATTAAGGGAATAGTCAAAAACAGATCTAACAGCAATAAAACAAGAATGATAACATTGGAGCGAATACTGTTAACTGGATACAACTTCATATTTTTTTCGAATAAAGCCCTGCTATCACTCATAAACATATAAGCCCTCCGTCACATAAGTTAAACCTACCGATAAGGATAGACAAGACTACATCCATTGTCCACTTTTCTATATCTCTGTCTTCAGCTCTTGACGTAGTTCTTCAATAAAATCAACCACGATACTTTGAACAGCATCTTCACGGGACATACGTATATACCGACTCGTCCTCTGAATGTCTTCCTCGAACAAATAAAGTATCCTGCTCATGGCCTCCTGATCCCCACTTTGTGCTAATTTGAGCCATTGGACGAACTCAGCATCCGAAATAACTCTTTGAGCATTTTCTTTTTCCATTTATTCACCGCCTGTTGGGATAGCTTTAACTCTTTTGCAATCTGTGCTTCGGTTTTGTCTAGTATGTAAAGGTCAAAGATGATCATTTTTCCGATCTCAGAAGATAGAGAGTTGATAAGCTGTAGTGTGTACATATTAGAGTTTGCAGATTCTGTAAAAGATGGAGCGATGACAGTTTCGTTCTTTTCCATTACAAATTCATGATTGGTTTGTACCCGAGCACGATACTGGATTCTCCAAGCAATGCGGTACAACTTCTTTCGGTATTGTTCGACCAATGTTAGCTGAGATTTTTCCAATATAAATCACCCTTTCTCTTTGGATTTGACTTTTTCTAAATCCTCATATTATAGGGTAATTTGCAATTCTATTTTACAACCAAAACAGAACACTTGTTCTTATTTATTATACTATTTTTACAATCAGTTGTATATGGTTCTTTTAATTTACCTTCCTTTATATATGGCTAAAAAGGAGGGAAATACATTGCAGATGGATGATGCTCTTTCTTTGGTTACCAACGTAGGCTTTCCGGCTGGACTTTGTTTTATTTTATTGCGGCACATCCTGCACACGATGGAGGAAAAGTTGGATAAGCTGGATCTCTCACTTCATGAGCTGATTCAGGTCATCCAAGATTTAAACGACAATAACAGCCCTTCTTCCAAAAGCAGCAAGCCTGATGAATAACGAACACAAAGAAGCTCCACACGACGATTATTCGCCGTTGGAGCCTCTTTGTTCAGCTATTATAAATGTAATGATTATTGGCTAGCCTTAGCCTGGTCATGACCACTCTGTTCAGCACGGTTCACATCAGATGCAGACAGGCCATAAGCCCAGTTGCTTTGTGGCGGTACAACCCACACGGTATCTGGATCATCGTTAAGTGTCCAACCCTGATAGACCAGCTGGGAATCTTCCTTGCCCAGCGATATGCTCAGCGTAAAGCGGTGAACAGGCTTGTTCAGCTCGGAGGCTTTGCGCAAGGCCTGACTGCTAGCCAGGTTCTTGATTTGCTGTGAGAGGGAAGTTGCCGTATCACCGGCTAATGACTTGCCGTTTAGCGTCCAAGATGCGGAAGCACTATCTCCAGTTCCACTGTTACCGGAGGATCGGAGCATCCATGAGGCATTCTGGCCTTCCCACTCTATTCCGCTCAGCTTGGTATCATCCCAATCAAACGGCGTTGTATCTGTAAAATCATCAGCACCCAGCAGCAAACCCGAAAGTGTATCTATAGGTACGGAAGCTATCTCTTTTTGGTCTGAAAGTACATAGACAGCATCTCCGGAAGGCAGCGTTTCACCGAAGGCAAAGGTGCGAACGTCACCCTTCTTGGTCTTAATCTCAATCCGGTCATTGGTAGCGCTAATTCCATATTTGGCTACGTCTGTGGGGGATGATTCCACGACATCACCCAACTTTACATTTTGAATCGCAGCTAGCCAATTGTCTATTGTATATTGATTTAACGGGTAAGATCGTGGCTTACTCATGCTCCATTTGCCATCACGTTGATTAAGTTCCACTGACTTGCCGTCCTTTCCAGTGATCGCAAAAGACGTAATATCTCCTTGCGTAAGCTGAACGAGCTGGCGAGCCGCCGGGGCTTGTTCACGAAAGAAGTTTTGGCTCTTGGCATAGATTATACCCGCTCCCAATACAACTAGCAGCAGCACTGTGGGTATCCATTTTCTCATGCACTTTTTCGCCTCCACCATAATAAGATTCCGATCACCGCGAACAGCAGCGGCAATCCGACGACAGATATGGCCAATACCGTTTTCGCTTGTGCAGCAGTTAAATAAGCTACCTTAAAATCCTGCTCCTGACGAGGACGAATAGTGAGTCCATCAGAGTGTTCCTGAACATAATTCAAGCTATTCAGCACAAAGTCTCGATTCCCTCCTGTGCTGATCTCCGTGTCGCTTAGAAGGGCTGACGTTCCGAGAATAACCGCTTTGGGCTTGCCGTCTTTCCCTTCTACCGCGTAACCGAGATCAAGCGGACCCTGTGGGTCCTTGTCATCCTTCTGCGTTTCATTGTTCAGCAGTCCCTGGATATTCGTTTCGCCATAGCTTGCTGCAGAAGATTTCATCAATAGCGTCGTCTTCCAATCCTTCTGCTCTCCTGCCTGCAAAGCAATAGACAGCGAAAGAACAGGATATAGATTAGAGGCCGCCAGTTTATCAGTAATCGCATGACTGCCAAAGGTAGGAACCGTCCATAGAGGGCCCAGCGTATTCGTCTGTTCCTGATCCACCACGATAGCATGAGTATCTTTCACTCCATAATCAGCCGCTAATGCGTCAAGATTTTTCCAGTTGGCCCCCATGTTCGGGTGAAATCCTAACGCCATAAAAAGCTTTCCACCATCATTCAGATACGTACGAATACTTTTCAATTCCGTCGCGCTAATATCCCGCTCTGGTCCAACAATAGCCAGTACAGACGCATCTTTGGGCACACTACCCGCTTGATTAAGCTGAACTTCCTCTGTTTTCACATTATCTTGCGCCAATGAGCTGCTTAATTCGGTCATTTGGGACAAAGGAATTTCCTCATGCCCTGTCAGAAAAACCACTTTTCCTTGACGGGTAGATGACAATGCCAGCAGTCCACTAGTCAGCTTTTCTTCCCCTGTAAATTGGTATGCCCCTTCACCACTCCCCTGGGCTTGCGTAAATAGGCTTCCAATATCTATAACCCGCTTTTTCTCTCCCTGCACCAGCACAATGGAGGCTGCAGTAACACTATACTGCTTAGCCAGTATCGGTTCCTGATTCAAATCGTATTGCTCGACTTTGAGCTTCTTGTTACGCTTGGCATATTCATTCAGCATATCCGTAACATCCCGGTTCAGCTTCTGATTCTGCGAAGTGGATACGGTAAAGGCAATTAATCGTACGTCTTCCTTTACACCCTGAATGGTCGTCAACGTCTGATCAGACAGCGTATACTGCTTGCCTGCCGTCAAATCCAGTTGAAAGCCTCCCAGCGAGCGCAGAAATAACGTCAATAGAATAAAAATACCTACAGCAGCAATTGATAGTACCATACTATTGGTATGACCCAGCCATTTTTTCATATTCATTACCTCCACCGTTTCCGTTCAACCACTTGGATGCTAAATAGCAAAAAGAGCGCCGCCACCGTCACGTAGTACAATACATCGGCTCCATTCAGCAATCCTTTGGTGAAACTATCAAACCGTGCAGTTAGTGAAAAAGGTTCCAGCCACTGCTGCAGCGCCGCAGATGCGCCCGTTTGTCCACCAAACGAATCCAGCATCCAGAACACGAGTAAAAGAATAAAACTGACGACCGCTGACATCATCTGATGCTGTGAAAGCGTTGATGCGAACAAGCCGATTGCCATCATGGCTGCGCCAAGCATAAACAGGCCGATCACGGATGTAAATACCAGCGTCCAATCCAGCGTCCCATAAAAGGACATCACGACCGGATACGCCAGGCTGCACAGTACCAGTATGAGCAACATGCCTAGCGATGCCAAAAATTTACCCATCATAATTTCCGTTACACTCACAGGTGAGGTAAGCAGCAGCTCATCCGTACCCTGCCTGAATTCCTCTGCAACCAGCCGCATCGTGAGTAATGGGACAACAAACACCAGCATGGACAATGTATCACCGAGTACCAGCCGATAGTCCAAAATACTAGGCTGATACATCACAAAGTTCGTGTAAAATAGTAACCCCGTCAGCAGCATGTACACCGCAAGCGCAAAATACGTCGTTGGGGTCCATAGATAGGCTTGCAGCTCCTTTTGACAGACTGCGAACAAACGCCTCATGACCGATTACCTCCTGTATCCTTGTCTTCTTCAACCTTGTTATCGCTGGCCGAGGCTTCTCCATGATCCGCCGTGATGACCGTTGCTTCATTCTTAGAGCTATGTAGATCATGAACCGCTGGATCGCCGCCCTGACCTTCTTCCGTCTCGCGAGTCGTTAACTGCTGGAAGATATTTTCCAAGCTTAAGTTTTCTTTTTTCATTTCCAAAATCGGAAGCTTCGCATCCGACAGCACAAAAAACAGCTCTTGGCGAAAATCCTCATCGGAAGCTCCTGTAAGCAACAATCCGGTCAAATCCTGCTCTGTGGCAGTCAGCTTCGTATTCACTGATGGCAGAGTAGGCGCCAAAAATTCAACTTGTACTTTTCCCCAAGCTCGTATAACATCCATTACCTGCTCACGCTTGCCTTTGACCTCCAGTTTCACCTTGAATCCGTCTTCCATCGAACCGCCGAGCGCGTCAGGACGCCCGTCCATGACCAGTTTCCCCTCGTGGATGATCAAAACCCGATTGCATAAAGCATCCACCTCGGGCAAAATATGCGTGCTGAGCAATACTGTATGATTTTCACCAATCTCCTGAATGAGCTGACGAATCTCTAAAATCTGATTGGGGTCTAAACCCGAGGTCGGTTCATCCAACACTAATAAATCCGGATTATGAATAATTGCACCTGCCAGCCCCAGGCGCTGTTTGTACCCTTTGGACAAGCTACGGACCAATTGTTTTTCACGTCCATTCAGGCCCAGCCGGGAAATCATCTCCGAAATACGCAGCTTCTGCTCTCTCACAGGCACGTCCCGAATACTAGCTACAAACTTTAAGTAGGACCTTACAGACATATCCCCATACAAAGGGGGCGTCTCCGGCAGATAACCGATTTTGGAACGAGCCTGTCTGCCTTTATCCTGAATCGGGATACCATCAATCGTAATTACTCCCTCGTTTGGCTGAAGATATCCTGTAATCATGCGCATCGTGGTCGTTTTACCCGCACCATTTGGCCCCAAGAAACCAACAATTTCACCGCGCTGCATTTCAAAATCCAACTTATGTACGCCCCGGTTGCCCTCATACCACTTGCTCACCTGCTGCACTTTGAGCACATGTTTCACCCTTTCTTTTATCATATTGACAAATCATTTCGAACTACACACATATCAAAAGAATTTCATAGCGAAAGAACGGAAGACCAAATCCTTGGGTCAGCGCTCTCCTTCTCCTATTCTCCCTATCCCAAAATGTTGCATGGGAAGCAAGTAGCAGCGAAGCGGAGGATTTGAAGCTGGAGAAGCGTCAGCGTTCGCCTTTGCTGTAGGATTCTTACCTTTACATATCTTAACTAATCAAAAAAGAATCCTACAGCAACAGCGATCGGAAGCTCAAAGCCTTCGCGGAGCGGTCTCCTCGCACTTCATGCTACACTTTTAAATTCTAATGATAATCCCCCACATATAGCTTCAGCTTAACATCACTTAAATAGAAGCTTAAAATAATGTGTCTAAAATGTGAACATAAAATACCACATCTACTATCATTACGTCTACCGTTGGGTACGCCCGGTTCATAAGGTATTGAATATATTGTGGAAGGTGAAGAACACAGCATCCGATTAGACCAGCTCCGCTTGTATCATGCCCGTTGGGACGAGTGCATCGCTACGCTGCAACAGCATCTTGCCATGCCGCAGGCGCGCTGGGCCGATAAACGCAGTGCACTATATGATCTTGGAACCCTCGCTTGCTA
Source organism: Paenibacillus sp. BT-177 (assembly GCF_025846815.2). Taxonomy (NCBI): domain Bacteria; kingdom Bacillati; phylum Bacillota; class Bacilli; order Caryophanales; family Paenibacillaceae; genus Paenibacillus; species Paenibacillus sp. BT-177. Next base: position 156,803 of record NZ_JAOYTP010000005.1, read on the forward strand.
CGAGTTGGGTCTAATGCACAAAGCATGTGAGTTTGCGAAAGAAGCAACAGAGCGCTCCCCGGAAGATTCTCGCCTCAGCCATAATTATGCGCTGATTCGAGCCAGGCTTCCGTAGAAACCCACACCCCGTCCTGTAGGTTGAATAACTTGGTATAAGAGCTTGTGGTTGGCAAAGGAGGTTTTTGATATCAAAGTTCTATTTACTTTTTATATACCGAGCGGTGGCGTGGAAACCTTGAACCGTCAACGCTGTAGAGCGCTCATTCAGGACGGGATTGAATGTCATCTTCTCTATTATCGGCAGGGTACAGGGATGCAAAACCTGCACGGCGATATTCCGGTGTTCATGACTTCCTCTGAAGAAGAAATTCGAAATCTGGTGGAATCTCATCGGTACGATGCAATTATTGTCTCTTCGGACTATCCTATGCTCCCCAGACTGCGAATGTTGGGCTACCAAGGGATACTAATCTATGAATCACAGGGCTTTGGCACTCACGAAGAAGCAGCAAGGATTGTCGCAGATGCCGTTCCGTATCTTCATAACCATGCCAATGCGGTACTTCTACCGGAAACAACTCACCTCGTACAGCTATTTTCCAGCATATGTCCATGGCTTAATCGTTTTGTATTCCCAAATGTTCTGGATACTAACGTATTTAATTATGTACCTAACACTCCCCCGGCTAATCCGGTCATTGCATGGGTTGGGCGATTGGAGCCCAATAAAAATTGGAGGCATTTTGTCGACATCTCTTACTGGATGCTAAAAAATCGTGCCGATCTTCGGATTTGGATGTTCTATGATGACACCTTGTCTCAGCCAGAGGATAAAATACAATTCGAGGACATGCTTGCTCAGCTTGGTATGTCCACGATTATCGAGCGTCTTAAAAGCGTACCTCATGCTAAAATGCCTTTGTATTATTCCATGATTGGCGACTCAGGCGGGTATCTGCTCTCGACTTCGCTGGTGGAAGGATTCGGCTATGCGGTAGCTGAGGCGATGGCCTGTCGTTGTCCGGTGTTAAGCTCTGATTCAGACGGGGTACGAGCATTCATTGATCACAATGAAACCGGTAAATTTTATCAGCAGGGAGACACTTTACAGGCGGTACTGCAAGGACTGGAACTGATGAACAACGTACCTCATCGCGAATCTATCCGCCAGAAGGGGCGTACACGGATCGTTAACCTGTTGGCGCCGGATAAATATGTGCGCTCCTTCCGACAGATGATGAACTCGTTGGGGGTATGGTAACCTGTTATTGTAGTACATGCTGCAAAATCTGTTTCCATATTCAAAAAAGCTGACGACAACCCTATTTTTACACAGGGTTATCGTCAGCTTGATGAGTTATCTCTCTATTATTGTATTGGGATTCTATCTGATCCTCAATAAGCGATCTCCTACATGAATATCCTTAGATTCTTCAGCTAAGATATCTGTGTACACCGCAGTATTGGTTACAATAACAGAGGTGGTGAGATCATATCCTTCATTCACTATAGCTTTTGGATCAAATTCAATCAGCTTGTCCCCTTTTTGAATCGTATCTCCTTCAGACACAAAAGAAGTGAAATGTTTTCCTTTCAAGCTGACCGTATTAATTCCAATGTGAATGAGCAGTTCAACTCCATCCGCAGAGATCAGTCCAATCGCATGCTTTGTTTTGAAAACGGTAACAACAGTTCCGTTAAAAGGTGCGTAAGCTACTCCTTCTCGGGGGATAATCGCGGCTCCCTGACCCATCGAACCACTGGAGAAAGCCTCATCTTTCACTGCGGTCAAACGAATTAATTCACCGTTTAAAGGACTGAATACCGTTTTTTCTTCCTCTTTGCTTTCATTTGCAATTTTAATATCAGGCGAAGGTTTTGCATTTTTATAGCCGAAAAGATAGGTCAGTATAAATCCGACTACAAAAGCTACAACCAAAGATATGATAAAGCCTATGAAGCCTGTATCTACCCCCTTTGGATTAATGAATAAAGGTATACCAAAAATCCCGCCTGAAGCAAATCCATATGCTGTTGAGCCGAGTAAGCCCGCTACAGCTCCTCCTATACCCCCAGCGATCGAGGCTAAAATAAACGGTTTTTTGGTAGGTAGCGTAACTCCGTAAATAGCTGGTTCCGTAACCCCCATCAAACCCGCGATTGTGGCAGAAGTGGCAATGGGTTTTAATTTAGGGTTCCGTGATTTCAAAGCAATGGCAAAAGCCGCACCTGTTTGCGCAAACGTAGTACAGAACAGCATACCGTTAATCGGATCAAACCCGTTCGTAACTACATTATTCAGGAGAATCGGAATGAACGCCCAATGCAAGCCGAAGATAATAATGCCCTGCCAGAACCCGGCCAGAATGAGACCAGCTATAGCCGGACTTAACTGGTAAATCCACATGGAGCCTTTGGCTAACCCATCGCTGATTATAGTTGCTATCGGCCCGACAACCAGAAAAACAATCGGTGATATAATGACCAAGGTCAGAAAAGGCACAATGAACATTTTAATGGAAGCAGGTGCATACCTACTTATAAATTTTTCAACCTTAGCTGCCAAGAACGCCCCAATAATGATAGGTATAACGGAAGAAGTATAATTAATCAGAACGACAGGTATGGTCAAAAAGGACAGTGCCGTTTTATCCGTAAAGGCGGAAGTCATGGTTGGGTACACCAAGGCGGCCCCTAAAACAGCAGACAGATACGGGTTTCCTCCGAATTTTTTACCTGCTGAAAACCCTAGAATAACCGGAAAGAAATAAAACATAGCGTCTGCTGTGGCATATAAAATTTTATACGTACCCATCTGATCAGTCATCCAGCCCAGAGATGTGCATAATGCCAACAGTCCTTTTAAAATCCCGACAGCGGCGAGCACGCCAACAACGGGCATAAACACACCTGAGATTACATCGACAAATCGACTGAACAGGCTCGCTTTTTCATTCTTTTGATCGTCTTCAGCCGCCTGGTCTCCAGGCTTTACTCCCATCGTATCCAAAAGAGCCTCGTATACTTTGGGAACCTCATTCCCGATCACCACCTGGAATTGGCCGCCACTTTCCACGACGGTAATAACACCGTCAATCTGTTTGATTTTTTCTTTATCTGGCAATTGATTATCCTTCAGTTTAAATCTCAAACGAGTGACACAGTGAATGACACTGTTCACATTGTCGTTTCCCCCCACCGATCTAAGCACTTCTTTGGCTGTCTTTTGGTAATCCATCATGATCACTCCTACTTGGATGCGTTATCTACTTTTCTACTCCACCTGTTGCCTTACTCCTATTCTTTTCCTGTTTTATTTCGTTCCGATGATCACAACATCACTTTCAAAACCATGCATATCAATGACAGATTGATTAGCCTGGACATCTACCTCCGTTTGGGCAAATCGTCTCTCCGCTAAATCAATGGTTGTAAACTTGTAGTCCTGCACATTCATACTTAGCCGCACCTTCGTGTTAACCGGGATATACAAGACGATGGTATTCTCGTTCCCCGCAGCTCTGATCTCCTCATTCTTGTTTAAAACAATATCCAGTGGCTTTATGCCGATCAGATTGTACATTTCAAATAAATATTTAATAAAGGAATAATCCCATGCGCCCTCAAAACGCAGTGCCGTTCTCCAATCATAGGGACTATCAAAGCCCTCTCCTTCTACAATTCCGAACTTCTTGCCTTTTTTATGCCAGCTCCAAATGCCATGCGCTCCATAGGTAATTCCCGCTCCCCCGCCTGCGAGTAGACTTTGCCATGCTGCTTTCCTGGCATCCAGTGCGGTGTATCTACCATACACATTGCGGCTGTAACTGATCTGTTCATAGCAAGGTTCTCCATTGATGACGGGACGGATCTCTGGCTTGTGGTAAAAATGCTGGGCAATCTCGTGGGCGACATGCTGAAACTGAGAATTATGTCCTGATTGATACATATAAAATCCAAGACCCTTGTGTTGCTCAAAAGCTTCAGGAATTTCCCTCAATCTTCCTTGGATATGCAGTGCAGTTAGGCTTGCCGGGCTTAATTGCTGTACCGTTTCCAGCGCCTTCAAATAGTATGCATTAGCACGTTCTGTAGGAAAATCAGTATCCCCGCTGATCAAATAAACAGGCTCGAAGCGGGAATAACGGTTTACAACATAAGTTACATAGCTTTCAACGCAATCCAGCGGCATTTTATTGCCCTTCTGGAACATTTCAGCCCATGTATCCGGTACATAATTACACCACAGAAGTACCAAGGCTGGAATAAAGCCGCGCTCTACAGCCATCTGGATCATGACTTCTGCCCGGTCAAAATAGGCTACGCTTAATGTGTGATAGTCGAAATCTCCATTTTCCAGTAATGCAAACGGCTGTAGATTCAGGTCTGATTCGCTGGCATCCCATTGCTGGAGCATGTTGATTTGCAAAACGTTGAATCCCTGCATCTTTCGATAGTCCAGGTAATCGCTCCACTCTTCAATCGTGGCGTTGGTAAATACGCTCCAGACGGTATCTGCCAAGTAAAAGAAAGACTTGTCCTTTTCCACAAAACTTCTTTGATTTTTAGCAATACTTAAACTCAAATAAATCACCCTTTCGCTCATAAACAAAACTAAACTAATGTATAATTTTATACGATATCGAATAAAATAAACTAAATAAAGCGTTCACAATTGAATATTAACACTATGTATCTGAAAAGGTCAACTCATTTTATATGTCATTTGTTTAGTTTGATTTATAAACTAAACTTTATTATATAATCATGATATAATTTATATAGTTTAGTCCAATGGGAGGTTCCATGTTGAAAATAGATGATATTGCAAAGCTTGCCGGTGTTTCAAAATCAGCCGTCTCTTTAGCATTTAATAACAAACCCGGTGTTAGCGAAGAAACCAAAGAGCATATTTTAAGAATTGCCCACGAGCATGGATATAGACCACGTACCATGAAGTCAAATAAGGAATTTACGAAGAGTCACCATGTCATTCGTTTTGTTGCATGCAAAAATACAGGCATCGTGACCGAGCAATACGAATCACTTCCATTTTTCAATGAATTGATCCATCATATTACCAATCAAGTGAGAGAACATGGCAATACTTTGATTTTTTCATCATTTGATAGCCATAGCCTGGAGGCAGAGTTGTCTGCTCTGGAAAAGGACCAGCCTTCTTCAGGTATACTTCTGCTGGGCACCAATCTAACTGCCGAGATTATTCATTCCTTACAATCTATTCATTCCAATATCGTAGTTTTGGATACCTGCTTTGAACACGTTGATGCCAGTTTTGTATCTATTAATAACTATCTTGGAGGGTACCAGGCAGGCCAATATTTAATCCAGTCCGGTCACAGAAATATAGGATACGTACAATCCAGTACCAGAATTCTTAACTTTACAAAACGGAAAGAGGGGTTCATGGCTGCTTTAGAGGAGCACAATCTTGCCATAGATCACGGGCTTACATTCGATATGCATCCGATGCTTGTAATGTCACAGGAATCATTTAAAACAGCTATTCATGAACTGAATGAGCTGCCTTCAGCCCTATTTTGTGAGAATGACTATATGGCAATCAGTGCTATTAAAACGTTTCAGGAAATGAACATTCGAGTGCCTGAACAAATTTCTGTCTTGGGGTTTGATAATATTCATGAAGCCAAGGTCATTAGCCCGGAACTCACAACCATTCATGTGAAAAAGGATATTTTGGCCCGAACGGCTGTAAATTTGCTGATGGAAAGACTTAATCACAATCAGGAGCATCATACTCAGGTTCTCGTGAATACAGAGGTTATTGAAAGAAGGTCTTGTGTAGCCTTAAAGTAACCTTCGACCAAGTGAGCGGAAGGAAGTACATCGAAGATACAAGAGGTGATATAGAATAAAGCCGCCATATAGGCGGCCTTTTCTATCATCGGGATTCCACATTGGACATTTCAAATGCTCAACACTCGTTGAAATCTTCCTCTGTCAAATCCAGATTTACGCTCGCAGCAGTTCGACTGCCGTCGGCCGCAGCAAAAATCAACTGAGAAGGCATGAAGTACGAAGAATCCCCGGCAGCATATACACCAGGTATGGAGGTTCTCCCCGCTCCATCCGTTTGGATCCCGCCCGACTCTGTCCTTTCACAGCCCAAACGTTCTCCAAACGGTGTACTTTGTACAAATTGGGGGGTCACAAAGCCGCCGACTCTCGGGACTTGAGTGCCGTCCGTAAAGGACGCATACTCCAGCTGCCCGTGGTGACCGATGAACGCTGCAACAGGCTGCTCCATGACCACGACTCCTTTAGATTGAAGTCGTTCTTTTTGCTCGTCCGACAAGAATGCCTGACCGTTCGTGCAGACAAGCAAATCCTTACTCCAGTTCAGGAGCAGTTTGGCTTTATGATATATAGCTGGCGACTCAGAGACGAGGACAAGCGGTTGATCCCGTAGCTCCCAGCCATCGCAATAAGGGCAATTAAACAAACTTTTCCCGTAAAACGTATAAAAACCTTCGATCTCAGGGAATACCTCCTTTACGCCCGTCGCCAGTATCAATTTTCGCGCTTGAACACGAAGGCCTGAAGAATCAAACACCTCGAATACAGATTCTTTTTTCGTAACCGAAATAACCTCGGTTGGCAGATGATGGACAGACGGATAACGTAGTACTTCCTCATAAGCTACACGGCGGAACTCGGCCGGCGTTACGCCGTCTCTCGTAATGAAACCGTGCGACGCATGCGTAACCGCATTTCTGGGCCGGTTATTATCGATCAAAGCCACACTTCTCCTTGCCCTGCCAAGCACAAGGGCTGCATTCAATCCGGCGGGCCCTCCGCCAATAATAGCGCAATCGTACAACATACATCAGCTCCTTTTCAAAGATATTAAAGACTCTTTATATCTACAATAAAAACAAAAAAACACTTCACATCACTGACAACCACCCTCTTTCTATATCTAGCCGTTACCTTTATATTTGCGCTTGCTTTTGCGCCAAATCGACCAATTTTGTATGTTTAAGATGGCTCTCCATTTTCTCCTCCGCTTCCCTCATTACAGCTTGAATCAGACATTCTGATCCATGGACAAAATCACATTCAAACAAAGAATTCGTCCCTTCAATCGCATGGATAATATCCAAAAAGGTAATATCGTCTTTATTACGGGATAATCTATAACCTCCATTGGCTCCTGAGACTGATTCGATCATTCCCGCCTTCACAAGCCTCGTCAAAATTTTTGAAAGATACGTGGGTGAGACTTGTTGCGCTTCGGCCAATTGCTGAACACCTATAGGCTTAGGCTTCACCGACGAATCCGTAACAAGCATAAGCATGGTATGCAGAGCATAATTGGTTGCTTTGGTAAATTTCATAACTACACCTCAATCAAAGACTTATTGTATCTATAATATCTTTGAATATACTGGGGTGTCAAGATCATAGGTGATTTGCGCTGTGGTTAGTTCTTCTTTTGGTTACGCTCTAAGCATTGTATACTGTTCATCAGAACAGCTCAGGAAGGGGGTTCGTTTTGCGTATTTTTGATATTCTGCGTATATTGGTTGCTGAACAGATGATCAAGGGTGAACATTTGGCGAATGCATTGAAGGTATCTTCTCGAACCATACGAACAGATGTAAAGGAATTGAATGCACTGTTGTCACGGCATGGAGCGGTTGTCAAACCCCTTAAAGGAACAGGCTACAAGCTAGAGATTCAGGACGAACAAGCATTTCATCATCTGCTGAAGCAATTAAAGGACTATGAAAACAATGTGCCCCATCTATTAGCGAGTTCTTCTGAAGCCAGACATCGTTTTTTAATAAAAAAACTGCTGCTTACTCATGCATACGTCAAACTTGATGATTTAGCTGAGATGCTGTATGTTAGCCGATCTACTTTACAGAATGACCTCAAAGAAGTGCGCAAATTATTGTCAACTTATGGACTATCTCTGGAAAACAGACCGTATCATGGTATTCGAATTAAGGGTAATGAGGCCAAGCTGCGTTATTGCATTTCCGACTATATATTTAACAGGACAGATGAAATAGGCGGGGAACAGATGCCCCACCCCTCTTTGATCTCTAACGAAGAGCTGGAATTCATAAGAGAAGTGATTCTGGATCGGATTGAATATCATGATATTCAGTTATCAGACATTGCCCTGAATAATTTGGTCATCCATATCGCTATAGCATGTAAGCGTATTCGCGAAGAGAAGTATGTCTCGTATTATCCACAAGAGATGAAAAAAATCGAAGCGCAAAAAGAGTTTAGGGTCGCGACTGAGATCGTATCTGCTCTGGAACAGAACATGAAACACTCCTTTCCACTTGTTGAAATTGCGTACATTGCTGTGCACTTGCTGGGTGTAAGGACCGTTGTCAGGGTCCATATGAATGAAGTAGAGATTAAAAAAATTATTGATAAAAATATTTACGAACTGACGATCGAAATATTAGACCGAATCGATCAGCAGTTGAACATGAACATTCAAAACGATCAAGAATTGCTGATTGCATTTTGTCTTCATCTCAAACCAGTCCTGAATCGTTATCAATACGGAATGAATTTGCGCAACCCCATGCTGGATGAAATCAAAGCCCATTACCCGCTTGCTTTTGAAGCAGGCATCATTGCTGCGGAAGTTATCAAACAGCGACTTCATATACACATCGAGGACAATGAAATTGGGTATTTAGCCATTCATATCGGAGTCGCAATGGAGAGAAAGAAAATGGAGGGCACACCCAAAAGATGTATGATCGTATGTGCTTCCGGACTCGGCAGCGCAAAGCTGCTGTACTACAAGCTTCAATCCGTTTTCGGTTCCAGGCTGGAGATCGTAGGAACCACTGAATTTTATAAGCTGAGGCAAATGCCGTTGGATGCATTGGACTTTATTATTAGCACGATCCCCATATCAGAACCGCTTTCTATCCCCATGATCCATGTGAATACATTTTTGGGCAGTTCGGATATTACTAAAATTGAACAAGCCATCTCAGAGTCAAAACTTCCTGCTGTACAGTATATTCGAAAAAAATTGATCTTTCTTCAGCAGAAGTTTGATAACAAACTGCAGGCACTTGAATTCATAGCCGAAAAGATACAAGAAGCAGGTCTTGTAAAAGGTCCATTGTTGCAATCTGTGATAGAGCGTGAAGCTGTTTCCCCCACTTCATTTGGCAACTTTGTCGCGATTCCGCATCCGCTGGAACCTTTTGCTGATTCCACGTTTTGGGCCATTTGTACATTACAAAAAGCTATCGACTGGGATGGCAAGCCCGTACAGTTTATTTGCATGCTCTGCATACAGCGCACCAAATCAGAAGATTTACAAAGTATGTATCATATTTTGCTTAACATTTTAAATCATGAAAAGCTAGTCCAGCAGCTTATTCGCTGCAAAACATACACGGAATTCGTAGAGGTGCTGCATAAAAATAGTTGAAAATTAGCAGGATGCAAGTAAAGGAGAAATCAGAAGCCTATATGGCAGGGATTTCTCTCTTTTTATGTTTAGTAATAGAGATATCAACTAGAAAGACCGATTGATTTCCGTTAAGAAGAGGAAATAATATGCGTTATGTTGAAAGCGATTCCAAATTATAATGGCGATACGAGCAAATGAATGAAAGGAGTCAAGAGCATATGAATAATGATGAATCAGTAGAACACGCTGTGAACATGGAGGACATGGATGATACAGAGATCGTATTCCAAATTATATTATACGCTGGGAATGCGCGCAGCTCGGCGATGGAAGCGATTGAGCTTGCAAAGGCGGGCAAATTTCGGGAATCCAAAGAAGAACTGGCCTCAGCTAAAAAAGAACTGGTGTCTTCCCACAAAATTCAAACCAGAATCATTCGTAAGGAAGCAGCCGGTGAAAAAACAGAGATGTCCGTCATGATGGTGCATGCCCAAGATCATTTGATGAATGCCATCACCATTCACGATATGGCCTCAGAATTTATAGACCTGTATGAACGCATTGATCAGCTCGGATTAAAATCGTAGAGGGAGGGCGCTAGCCATGGCTTTCAAAGACAAACTGATCGATGGTCTCACCTCGGTGGCAAATGCAATTAACAATTTTAAATATATAATAGCAATCAAATCGGCTTTTATCACCTTAATGCCTGTCATTATTGTGGGTGCCTTTGCTGTACTGATCTCCAATATGGTCATGGACCCAGTCAATGGTCTAGCCCATTTTAAGTCATTCTCATTCCTGGCAGAGTACAAACCGATTTTCTCAAGCATTAACTATGCCAGCTTGAATATCCTCACCATTCTAGCTATTTTTATGATTGGTCTGGAGCTAGGAAAAATTAATGGAGAGAAAAATCTTTTTCCTGGTTTACTTGCCCTCATCTGTTTTATCTCTGTGACACCAACCACAATCGAGCTGATGGTTAACGGAGAAATGCAAAAAGTAACGGACGTCATCGCCCGTCAATTCACAGACACCAAAAGCTTATTTTTGGGTATTTTCATAAGTATCCTATCCGTTGAGCTATACAACAAACTGGGCAAGTCCGATAAGCTAAAGATTAAAATGCCTGAAAGTGTTCCCAGCAATGTAGCCGTTTCTTTCTCCGCACTCATCCCTTCCATTATTACGGTAACTGTTTTCTCGATGCTTGGATTCTTTTTTCATAAATTTACGGGGCTCTACCTGTACGATGCTGTCTATAATGTGGTGCAACAACCTCTGGAGACCATAGTCCAAGGGCTGCCAGGTATACTGGTACTCATGCTGGTTGCGCAAACCTTCTGGGTGATCGGTATCCACGGAAACCAAATGGTAAAGCCCATCCGTGAACCTCTGCTGCTTGGAGCGATTACGGTCAACATGACTGCATATGATCAAGGGCTCCCCATTCCGAACATTATTACGATGCCTTTCTGGGATGTATACATGAGTATTGGAGGTTCAGGAGTTACGCTGGCCCTTTTGATCAGTATTATGATCGCTTCCAAGCGTGAGGATATGAAGGAAATTACCAAGCTTTCACTTGGGCCAGGTCTGTTTAATATTAATGAGCCTGTCATTTTCGGACTTCCGATTATGCTGAATCCATTGATGGCGATTCCTTTCATTATAACTCCACTCATCACAGGAACAATTGGTTACTTCTCGACGTTGCTTGGATTCGCAGGTAAAGCTGTCGTTATGGTTCCGTGGACTACTCCGCCTATTATTAATGCCTACCTGTCTACAGGTGGAAGCATTGGCGCCGTTGTAACTCAAATTATTTGTATTATGGTAGCCATTATCATCTATTTTCCGTTCGTCAAAATTGCCAACAAGCGAACGACTGAATAATGCGCTACTGTAGAGATACACCCGTAGAGGATCGCCTTGGGGAATCTATAGAATGAAAAGGAGAAGCATGTCATGGCTAAACACACAATACAAATTCCGCCGAATTTTATTATGGGAGCAGCTGCTTCCGCCTGGCAGACAGAGGGCTGGAGCGGTAAACAGGAAGGTCAAGACTCGTATCTGGACTTATGGTACAAAAATGACCGCTATGTCTGGCACAATGGATATGGACCCGCGGGTGCAACCGATTTTTATAATCGTTATGCCGAGGATATTGCCTTGATGAAGCAGATTGGGCTAACTCATTATCGCACTTCTATTAATTGGTCCCGCTTCTTAACGGATTATGAAAATGTTGTGGTGGATGAAACCTATGCGGATTATATGGGCAGGGTCATTGACGAGTTGATTGCAAGCGGAGTCGAGCCGATGATTTGTCTGGAACACTATGAATTACCTGCTTATTTGCTCGACAAATATGAGGGCTGGTCTTCCAAGCATGTGGTAGAGCTGTTTGTGAAATATGCGGAAAAGGTGTTTGAACGGTACGGGGATCGGGTCAAGCACTGGTTTACGTTTAATGAGCCCATTGTTGTACAGACTCGCGTCTATCTGGATGCCCTTCGCTATCCCTATGAACAAAATACGCGGAAGTGGATGCAATGGAACTATAACAAAACGCTGGCTACCGCGAAGTGTGTACAGCTTTTCAAAGCCAAAAATTATAGTGAGAACGGAGCTAAAATAGGGGTTATTCTGAATCCCGAAGTGACTTATGCCCGCTCCAGTGCCCCTCATGACCAGTATGCAGCACATGTGTATGATTTATTTTACAATCGAATATTTCTGGACCCGCTTATTAAAGGCGAATACCCGCAAGAATTGTTCGAGCTCATGAGCAAGCATGATATTGCCTTCGAAGCTACGGCGGAGGAACTGGCCTTGATTAAGGAAAATATCGTTGACTACGTTGGAATCAATCTCTATTATCCCCACCGGGTCAAAGCGCAGAGTAAAGCGTGGAATGAAAACATTCCTTTTCACCCCTCTTACTACTACGAGCATTTCGAACTTCCGGGTAAAAGAATGAACAAGTCACGAGGCTGGGAAATTTATCCCAAAATTATTTACGATATGGGAATGCGTATCAAGAACGAATATAACAATATCGAGTGGTTTGTTGCGGAAAATGGTATGGGGATTGAAAATGAAACTGCTTTTAAAAATGAGGAACACATCATTCAGGACGACTATCGCATTGACTTTATAACTGAGCATTTATACTACACGTTACAAGCCGTAGCAGCAGGCTCCAACTGTACAGGTTATATGCTGTGGGCCTTCACAGACAATGTTTCTCCTATGAATGCTTTTAAAAATCGCTATGGACTGGTGGAAATCAACCTGGAAAACAATAGAAGCCGCTATTTGAAGAAATCCGGCTACTGGTATCAAAGTGTTATCAAGAAACGCTTGTTTGTTGCTAATCTGGATGAAGAGTATAAGTAGTTAAAATAAATTTCTGGAGGCGCTTTTGATATGAAAAAAATTATTCTGGCATGCTCTGCGGGGATGTCGACATCCATTCTGGTTTCCAAGATGAAAAAAGAAGCCGCAGCGAGATCCATAGAATTGAACATCGAAGCGATCCCCGAAAGCACTATTAAGGAAGAGCTGGAAGGCATGACAGAGCCAGTGATTGCTATTTTACTCGGACCTCAGGTGCGAATGCGTAAAAAGCCAGTAACTGAAATTGCAGCTCCCTATGGCATCCCTGTAGATGTTATTGACACGTTGGCCTACGGTAGAGGAAACGGTGCGGCTGTCCTCGATCAAGCCTTCAAGCTGGCTGGCGAGAACCTATAATTTCTGTTCAAACTGAAAAGAGGCTGAGAGTTCCCTCAGTCTCTTTTTTGATCCTCGCGCTCGTTAGCCCTAGATGCCTTCTTTGTCCGTGCCCATACTGCTCACATACGTTTCCTTTAGACCCGCAGAGATGCCAAATAGCGGTTCCCAATGAAGCCAATGTCTGGCGACTGCGTTGCTCAGACAGCTATGATGAATGTCTCCCGCCCGCGCCGGTGAATACACAGGCCGCACAGACGAACCGTGCAGCTTTAGTAAATCGTAGGCCAGCCGATTGATGGACGTCGTTCGTCCCGTACTTACATGCACTGTGCGTTGATCCGCTGCATGTATAGCCGCCATATTGGCTCGGACTACATCCTTGACGTACACAAAGTCACGGGTTTGCGTCCCGTCGCCGTGAATGAGCAAGGGGCTGCCTTTTTTCAGCCGGTCCATAAAAATAGCGACTACACCGCCCTCTCCCTTCGCGGCCTGGCCAGGACCATACACATTTCCGTAACGCAAAATCGTGTAGTTTAAGCCATACAAGCGATAAAAAAGCCGAATATACGATTCTGCGGTCAGCTTGGACAGCCCGTAGCCTGAAATAGGCTCCACGGGATCGTCTTCCTGAATACATTGCTTTTGCAGCTCTCCGTATACGCCGGATGTGGAGGCAAATATGATTTTCGACACACCCGCTTCACGACAAGCCTGCAACAAATGGATCGTCCCCAGCACATTCACATCCGCATCCTCATCAGGGTGATGGATGGAATGCTGCACATCAGCCTGTGCAGCCAAATGAAACACAATGTCCGGGCTTTCCCGAATTAGCAGCGTCCTGGCTTCAGAGCTGCGAATATCTGCAATATGCATGACCGCGCGCGGATCTACATTTGCAGCATTCCCGGTCGTCAGATTATCCAGCACATGTACTCTGATGCCCGAGTCAGCAAGCGCACGTACCAGCTGGGAACCAATAAACCCTGCTCCCCCGGTGACCAAAGCCTTCACTAGTGCCCCTCCTTTCAAACCTGAACGGGTCGGCGCTTGGGCCTTACCAGCAACTACGGAGACAGATGCATCCCTCACGTTGTTATGACAGCATGACAGGCCCATATGTGCTCCCCTCACATTATTTTATGCGTTGCTCCATAGCTTGGCGCAGGCGCAAGCACACACAGGCACCAAAAACGATCATTTCACACGTATGAGTGCTCACATAAAAATTCAAACTGTTATATATGACTACCTTGCAATGAATAATACATGGGTGAATGGTCGTGTCGACAGATAGACATTGCTCATATAGTAAATTACCTATCCAAAGGAGGTGACAATCATACCCGAGAAGTGCATAGGGTATGTAGCCCGTGAGCGTAAAGTCTAAGGTTATGTTATTCTCACATATTTGCCATCCGGCTCGAATGTCGGGTGCCGAGAAATGGCTACTTTTTTTAGCTAAAACCCTTAGCGAGCAGTATGAGGTTGTGCTGGTTGTTCCCTGTTGCGGCATGCTGTCAGTAGAAGCAGAAACTAAGGGGATACGTATAGCCATTCAAGATTCCCCACTGCTATGGTCTTTGTATGAATCATCGCCAGCTATGCATCAGGAATTTGCAAAACAAGAATCTTCTAATTACTACCAATCCCTATTAACACTTCTGCACGTTCACAGGCCGGATTGGGTGATGGTTAATACATCGGTTAATGCATTGCCTGCGGCTGCGGCAAAAAAAGCAGGCATTCCCGTTGTTTGGATAATAGACGAAATCTTATATCCAGGTGTACATCAGATTGATGCAGTACGGATGGTAAATCATTATGCAGATTGGATTATCGGTATATCGGAAGCAGTACTTGCACCTTTTAAGGGTTCAATAGTTAATAATAAAAATAGGCTTATATATCCTTCCTGGAATGATGCTGAATTGCACCCTGAAAGGTGGGAGGAAAATCGTCGTTGTCTGAGAGGAGCCCATAATATCGGCGACCACGAAACGCTAATAGGACTCATAAGCGGAATGATCTCCGTCCATAAAGGAATTGATCAATTTATCTATATGGCCGATATGCTAATGTCACACTTTCCTCAAGTAAAATTTCTTATTGCTGGAAGTCCAGAAATAACAGAATACTTCAATAAATGCAAAGCATTGGCTTATTCAACATTAGATCCATCTCGCATTATATTTCATTCGTTCGAAAGCCACATTGAACAATTATACCCTGCGCTTGATGTCGTAGTCGTACCTAGCATGATTGATGAAGGATTTGGAATGACTGCTCTTGAGGGGATGATATTCGGCAAACCAGTAGTTGCTTATGACTCAGCAGGACTTGGTGAGCTACTCAAAAATACGGGGAATGAGAAGTTTTTAGTGCCTAAAGGTGATGTGGGCGGACTTTGGCAAATAGTTGTTGACCTCCTTCAAAATAAAGAGCGCATGTTGGAAATAGGAACTAAAAATCGCAAGGCATCCATAGAATCTTTCGGCATAGATAAATTCCAAAACCGGTTTAATAACTTGCTTCAGGAAATTGACGCTGTCGTTTATGGTTTGAACCAGCAATAAAAAGTTCAATCCAGGCATTCCGAACTTTTTCTTTAGGATTTTCACCAATTAGTCATAACGTACATCTGAGCACTCTAATCTAAAAAAGGGGCAGTTACATTAATGAGATGTAAATTGCCTCTTTTTCCTTTAAATAAACTCCCCAAAATGAAGTACCACGGGCAATCGTCCACAATTATGAATTCGTTTTAACATACCGTATGGTGGGGAGAAAGCACATAAAGATTGCGGGGTGAGGAAACGTGGAATCGTTGCCGAAAGTGAGTGTCATCATTCCCTTTTTCAACTGTCCGTACGTAGATCAGGCTGTAGCCAGCGTCTTAAATCAAACTTATCCGAATATCGAAATTATTGTTGTAGATGATGGGTCAACTATGCACCAGGAACGTTTGATCCCTTATATGGATCGCATTTATTATCTAGGAAAGATGAACGGCGGCACGGCAACCGCGCTCAATTATGGTATACAAATGTCCACCGGAAAGTATACTGTTTGGCTTAGTTCAGACGATATGTTTTATTCGACCAAAATTGAACGTCAAGTGAATTTTATGGAGCAACATCAAGCTGAGGTCAGTTTCACTGATTATCATGTCATTAACAAAGCAAACGAGGTAATATGTCGCAATGCAACTGCCAAATTTACGACAGTACGTTCCTTTATTGAGGCATTTTCTTCCTACTGCCCGTTAAATGGCTGTACGGTGATGATGAAAAAGGATTATGTTCGTAACATTGGATACTTCAATGAGAAGCTGTTATACACTCATGATTATGATTTTTGGATTCGTGTAGTATTGAACCATACAGAATTTCACTATTTAGATGAGCCTCTCACTGCCTACCGTCGTCATGAACAAATGGGTACGGTCCAGCATTACCAAGCTATTGTACAGGAATTAGAAACCATCAGACAGATATATCAGAACCAATTACAAGTGGTTCTGAATACTCTTTAAGGAGAGAATTTTATGCTGGTCAGTATCGTTATCCTTACGTTAAACAACTGGAAACTAACAGAACGGTGTCTGGATAGCATCGTGCGCTACACTACCATTCCTTACGAATTGATCTGTATTGACAATGGATCGACAGACGGTACTCAACATCAACTACGTCGTCGGGAGAATGTACGTTTAATTGAGAATGAAACTAACCGTGGATTTGCAGCAGCTTGTAATCAAGGTATTAAGGCATCTATAGGGGATACTATTCTCCTGCTCAATAATGACACGATGGTATCTCACCATTGGCTGGAAAATTTAATTCATGCACTTTTTAGCTCAGCGGATATTGGCATTGTCGGTCCTGTGTCCAATATGGTGATGCCAATGCAACGCCTTCCCATGTCCTATTCAACCACAGAGACATATCATGAATTCAGCAAAAATTTTAATGTCACTAATCCCTCACTTTGGCGGGATGCAACGGCTTTAAGCGGATTTTGTATGTTGTTCCGTCGTCAATTGATAAGTCAGATCGGGTATTTAGACGAAGCATTCCCGGGAGGTGGCTATGAAGATATTGATTTCGGGTATCGGACACTAAAAAAGGGATTAAGGCTCCTCATCGCAGGAGACAGTCATGTCCATCATGAGGGTAACGCAAGTTTTACACATAATTCAATCGATATAGTTGAATGGGGACAGAGAAATCGCCGAATATTTCTAAGAAAATGGAATTTTAACCCTGAACGCCTCATTTATACATTAGATGAATACTTTTTCCCCGGACAGTTTGCTGCGGGGCATCCGCACCATCGACCTAAGGATTCTTCCTTACCTAATGGAATACTCATTCGAGATTCCAAAGGAAATATTTATCAAATCGAGAAAGGACTGAAGCGGCCTGTCGAGTCGCTTGATACTTTTCATGCTCTTCATTTTCGTCTTGATCGGGTAATCCAGTTGTCGGATACCACGGTGACCAGCATCCCCGACGGCAAGCCGTTACTGCATAATGGCCAACTTCGAGAGCATTTCCCAGCGGTTTACATCGCCAGAGATCCCATGAACGGTATGCACCTGATCAGCCATGGTCTGCGCTATCCCTTCCGCGATTTCGAATCGTTCCGTTTGCTGGGCTATGAGGTCAACGAATCGATTCCTCTTTCATTCGCGCAGCTGGAAACTTTCCCTATTGGTCCACCTATTGATACCAATGTTTTCGAAGAGCATGAGCTGATCGATTACCGGTTGTATATGGGCCCGGATCACGGACTATATTATGCAGAGGGCGGATGGTTGCGACCCATTCCCAGTAAAAGAGAGCTTCATGTGTTCAGATGGCATACACAGCCTCCTATTCCCCTTCCGACGGATGTATTTAACCGAAGCCCACAAGGTCCAATGATCGTGGCTTTATGATGATTAAACTACAGGCTGGTTCTTTATAGAACCAGCCTGTAGTTTAATCATCTTTTCGCGACATACAGCGGTAATAAAAGTCGATGGGCAATGTTAATTGCGGGTACTGGACAAGCCGGGATTCCTTAATTTGTACTAAACACCTCTATATATTAACACACTCTATTACTACTCTTTCTTCATATATTGGTATTACAAGGAGGTGAAAAATATGGCCGTTTTTTCGTTAGGAGCCGTTGAAAACCTTAATCCAGATGGTAGTTTCCATTCGAGTTCTGTTACACTACGTATCACTAATACAACAGCTCTTCCACTCACTCCCATCGTTGTTACTGCTTATAGCGCACCTGGTAGTGCACCAACAGGTACAGTGGCAGTACCGTATTTTACAACCACATTTGCCTTGGGTGCACCAAGGGCAGTAGTCACACTTACGATTCCTACTGTAGTGGCAGCATATCAGATTAACGTTTCATCTCCAGCCGTAGCCGCCGCAATTATCAGTGATATTTCGATTGCGGCGCAAGGAAGAGACGCTGCTGGCAATTTCGTACCAGAGCATGTCTTCCCGTTCGGCGATTGGGCAGTAATTGCTACTGTATAATGGTTTGAATCATGACAAAGTTATTGTTTTCTAACTAACATGGTCTCTCTCCCTATCATCATTAGTAATTTGTAATTGGCCTGTGAATCTGCGTGCTCTACACAGACACTGCAGGTCACAGGCTGAAAATTTTTCAATATTCTGATTTGTGTACTACATAGCTGCAAATCTGTTCAGCAGCTCAGTTAAGCTGGTTCTGTAGCGTGCCTGGGTAATTAAATATTCCTGTTCAATGACGTGTCGATGCTTGTTCGTTCCCATCTCATCATGCCAACGGTAGTTTACCAGCACTTCGTTTAAAAAAGGAAACTCGTATCCTGCCAGTATAACTCTGTACCACATATCCAAATCGTGGGTATACGTCAGCAGCTCATTAAACAACCCTATCTCCGTAAACAGTTCTTTTTTGAACATAACCGTGCATCCGTTTACCGGGTTACCCTTCAGAAAAAAACGATAAAATTCCTGTATCGACGGAAGTACCGGTCCCGCCTGGTATCTTGTGATTTGGCTGTATTCATTGATTAAGTTGAAGTTGGTGTGGGAGATATGTGCACCTTGATCCAGCATAAAGGAAACCTGATTGTTAATTTTATCCTTGTGGAAGGTATCATCCGAGCTGAGCCACGCAATGTATTCACCGTTGGCATGTCGGATGCCGTGATTAAGTGCACTGGCCGTTCCACCGTTTAATTTACCTAAATAATAGATATATTTACGGTAAGGATGAAGCATTTCAGTATGTGTGGTTGAACCATCATCGACGACAATGATTTCAAGCGGGCCGTAGGTTTGCTCTAGTGCGCTTTGCAGTGCCTGATCGACGTACCTGCAGTTATAAAACGGAATTACGATCGTTACACTCGGTCTCATCTCGTTTCTTCCTTTCTGGCTCGACTGTAGCCAATCATATCCTTCAGTGATTGTCCTAACGGAATGGTTGGCATCCAGCCCAGCTCCTCTAGTTCCTTTGCCTGATATACATCCGTGGACACCTCTTCTGTCACATCTCCCCATTGTATGGCAACAGGGGTGTCTGCCAACGCAATCATACGTTCTACGATATCCCCCAACTGCATCATCTTGCCTGAGCAAACAGGGTATACACGCCCCGGAACACCTCGCTCCAGTAGCACGCTATACGCTCGGACAGCATCGCGCACGTCCAGAAAATCTCGCAGCGCATGCCGTGAAGAAACCTGAAACGGAGTCGGTGCAGAAACGGAAGCAAGGGCAGGGGGCTCTACATTCTGTACGTCTCGCACGCTCTGCTCGGTCCGTGCGATATAGCCTGCCAACAGTGCACAGAAACCGGTGGAGGGACCCGGGCCGATCAGATTGCAAGGCTCCGCCAGCATGACGGATTGATCGAACAGCGCACCCCACGAAAGCGCGACTGCCTCTTGAAGGCTTTTGCTGAGGCTGTACGGGTGCGGAGGATAATACGGTGCCTGCAAAACCGTCTTTAGGCGAGAACCTGCCACTACAATTCGGACTTTGGGGAAAGAGCGCAGTACATCCAGCAGATACAATGTGGACAGTACATTGGATTCCATGTACAGCAGTGGACTTTGCCATGATTCAGGCACCGAATTTTTACCGCCCAGATGAAGCACATAATCCGGTGCAATTTGGCGGATTACTTCGTCAAGACGTTTCTTATCAAGCAAATCACATACATAAGGCGTGATACAGACGTGAGTGCCGACATCCCAACTAGGATACTCATCATCTCCAGCCAGTGAGGTCAGCTTTGATGCGGAAGCGGCAGTGCGAGTCAGCGCCGCCACCTCCCAGCCGAGCTTTGCAAAATAGAGGCAGGCGTGCATCCCGGTATAGCCTGCCGCTCCGGTAATGACTATGACAGGCCGACGTTGTTCCGCTGTGCTTCTGTCCATTCCAGCAGCTCCTTCAGCATGATGCTGTAGTGAGGAACATCGTAGAGCAGATCGGCCCGGGTAGAACGAAGCGTCCGATCTTGCACCGGCTCATCTTTCGGCACGATCCGAATATCCTCCCTCTTCCAGATGTCTTTGAACAGCAGTAGCAAATCATGTTTACTGATCGGTTCGGGGTGAACCAGATGAATGAGTCCGTCTAGCGGCTCATTCATAAGCACCTGTATCGCTTTAGCCAATTCCAGTGTCGTGACCCCGTTCCAAAAGACGCGGCGATATCCGTCAACATCTCCGCTCTGCTGCAAAAACCAGTGCAGCAGACCAATGCCTTCCCTCCGAATTTCCGGACCGATAATAGAGGTACGAATAGTCAGATGCCCTGCCGCCTTTACTTCTCCGATTATTTTCGTCACAGCATAGGCGCTTGTCCCGTCAGGCTGATCCGTCTCCTTGTACAAACCAGGAGCACGCTTTCCCTCGAATACACAATCCGTGCTGATATGAATGAGTCGGGCACCGATGCTGTCCGCCGTCCGCCGGAGAAGATGCGGCAACAGTCCGTTGATTTGGTATGCTGTAATCTGATCCTCCCCGGCATACTGATTCAGCACACCCACCGCGTTGATGATGACGTCTGGCCGCACACTGCGAACCAACTGCTCCACCATAAAGCTGTCTCTTACATCCAGTAGCAGACCGCCTTTATTTTCGGGATCACGGGTGGTATAGAAGACGTTATGCCTGCCCTGATTTTGAAAATAATCGACCAGGACATGGCCCGCCATACCGTTACCACCCAAAATAAGCAGCTTCATTTAATGAACCCCCCGCTCCGGAGGATAGTTCGAATTTCCTCTTTTGACATCAGATTAAACTCCGAGCTAAAGCTGCTGAATGATACCGGAGGACACTGACTATAACGGTCTCTTAATTGGGGGATGTTCAGCGTTGGGAGAATGACCAAATATTGCTCGTCATACACAACCGTTGTCAGGCTTTCAAAGTTACTCATCAAAATCTCATGAATTTTTTCGCCGGGACGGACACCTTGCTCTACAATTTCTACGTTTTCCACGCCCGAATCTTCAATGAGCACCTCAGCCAAATCCAAAATGCGACAGGTTGGCATGGTCATGATAAAAATTTCCCCGCCGACACTTTCCACCGAAGCTTTGAACAGGAGACTGATCGCATCACGCAGGGTCAGGAAAAAACGGGTCATTTTCATATCCGTAATAGAAACCTTCCCCTTTTGGCGAATCTGGTTTTGAAACAGATGCACTACGCTTCCGTTTGTGCCCAATACATTACCGCCTCGCACCGTCACGAACCGTGTATCACTATTCAGCAGATTGGCGTAGACAATCAATTTTTCTCCAATCGCCTTGGTCATACCGTAAAAATTGGACGGATTCGCGGCTTTGTCAGTCGATATATATATAACTTTCTTTACCTGATTGGCGACAGCGGCCTCAATCACGTTTTGGGTCCCTACGACATTGGTTTTGAGTGCTTCATAGGGCTGATCCTCACAGACAGGTACGTGCTTGAGAGCCGCCAAATGAAACACATAGTCCACACCCTGACAAGCGGTAACCAGCGCGTCCTTATCCCGGATATCTCCAATACAGAAGCTGAGCCGTTCATCCTCAAACTGCCTGTTCATGGCAACCTGACTCGATTCTCCACGTGAATAGATAATGACCTCTTTGGGGTTACGCGGCAGTAACTGGGTAACCAGCTCATGCCCCCAAGAGCCGGTACCGCCGGTAACCAAGATACGTTGGTTTTCAAACATGCCGTTTCCCTCCAAGCAAAAATTTGACTACCTTATCCGATACATCTTCCGCCAGATAGCCTGCGGGACACTGCCACTTATGGTTCATCCCGGTCATTATAGCTACCGCGGTTGCTATAACCTCGCCATCAAGACCGGACACGATATTGCTGCCGCAATCTACCGTTTCCGGCCGTTCGGTCGTACGACGCATCGTGACGGTCGGCACCCCCATGACACAGCATTCTTCCTGTACGGTGCCGCTGTCCGTCAAAGCGCAGCGGGCATGCCGCTCCAGCAGAACGAAGTCAAAAAAGCCGAACGGCTCGTGAAATTCTACCAGCGGATCAAGCTGGATCGGCGGGTGGCTTGCGATCCGAGCGGCGGTGCGGGGATGGATACTGCAAATGACCCGCTGCCCGAACTGCCGGGCTACCCGGTTAAGACCATCCAAAATAGCCAGCAAATGCGGTGGATGGTCGACATTTTCAGCTCTGTGGGCAGTGACCAGGAAATATTTCCCCGGCGACAATCCTAACTTTTTCAAAATTTCGCTTCCAGTTATCTCTTTCTCATAGTGCTGCATGACTTCATAGATCGGATTTCCAGTCAGTATAATTCGTTGGCTTGGAAAGCCTTCACGTAGTAGGTGCTGCTTGCTTTGCTCTGTATAAGGCATATTAATGGTAGAAATCGCGTCGATGACGCGCCGGTTCTTCTCCTCCGGCACATCCAGATCATAACAGCGGTTCCCAGCCTCCATATGCACAACTGGGTAACCCATACGTTCCGCAAGCAGGGCACATAAGGCGCTGTTCGTATCACCGAGCAATAGTACATGATCTGGGCGTTCCTTGTTTAAAATGTCCTCCATCTGCGAGTACATGGCAGACAGTTGTTTGCCCAGCGTTCCCGCTTTCTCCTGAAGCACATAATCCGGGGCGCGCAAACCCAGCTCGCGGAAGAATTGTCCGCTCAGGCTTTCCGTATAATTTTGGCCCGTATGCACAAGCACATGTTCATCTGCATAGTGGTCCAGCTTCGGAATAATCAGGCTGAGCCGTATAATCTCCGGTCTTGTGCCGAGCACGGTCAATATTTTCATGGTTTTGGAACCCACCTTTGCTGTCTTTGTTTCATTGAATTGTGGAGTTCAATGAATAATAGCCATCCAGCAGACTGGCTGTGCTCCGACTTATCGTTCATCTCGACGGTCCGGCGTATTTCACCCGGACCGTTGTTTGGAATGCTATCTGGCCTTGAGTGTGACTCGCTTCTGCTTGTGCGCCTTCGACCGTCTTGACTGGAGCTTGAATTTCCGCTTGAGCTTCTGTCTGGACTTGGATCTTCGATATAATGGGGACCCGTGAATTTTCTTGAGACGGCTTCTGCCAGCGCTTCTCTTGTACCTGCGACTCCGCAGTTTGGTATGCTTGCGGCCCTTTGGGCATCTTGCCCGAATACTACGTTTGCGGCGAGGCAACTCAGATGTTGGCTCAGGCAAAGAGGGGACTGGTTGTGGCAAACCCTGAATGGCTGCATATTCGATTGGCGGCAGACCCAGCACTGGCAGTTGATTAACGACCGATTCGGGAAATTCTCGAACGGTGTTGAGATAAGCCTCCGGTATTGCAGTGACCTGACGCAGGCCTTCGCCTTCCCTCGTCCATACCGGACCACCCGGCTGCTGAATCAACGGGAACCAATGCGGATGATGACATACCCATTGACTGACCATGACGTGCAGACTGCTTCGGTAGGAATCAGGTCCGTAGACACGCGTAGCCGCACTGTTGTTACGCACACCAATTCGTTCCGCTTCCTCGGAATGATCGAGCAGATAGCCTACTTTTTGCGCCAGCATATCGCTGTTGCCTGGCTCTACCAAAAAATCTGCATTTCCGGTCGCCTCCATTAATTCCACAAGTCCGCCCTGCGCAAAGGCTACGACGGGCTTGCCGTACACCAGACCCTCCAGAGCCGTCATACCAAAGCCTTCCTCCACCATACTAGGGATCACCACAATATCCATTGCGCTATAGGCTGTTGAAACGGATTCCTCGAATGAACTGAATTGGAAGCGGCGGCTATAACGAGACTGGCGAATCAAAGAGATACATTTTACGTAATACTCGGAATCCACTGAGCTACCGATGATCCAGAAACGGCACCGCGAATTGGTTTCACACAGCTTTAGAGCCATGTGGACAAAAGGCAATAGCCCTTTGGCTTCGTAGATAAAGGAAGAAATATAACCAATGCAGATATGAAAATCTCGCAGTCCCAGCTTTTCACGTTTCCTTCTCCGTTCCAGCACATACTCTTTGGGAGACGGCATATTCATATCCCGGCAAGGAGGCAACATCGTATGCGGACGTGTCAATCCCCCGCCATGCAAAGGGCGCATAACAGCCTGCGAAATGCCAATGACCCACTGGCTATAACGCTCGATAATCGAAACAGAAATCGGCGTATGCGCATTCTGGTTAATGACCTCGGTTATTTTCCAGATCACCGGGATATTAAGCTCTTGGGCAACCATTGCGGGCATGACGTTCACACAGGTATTGACCAGCACCACATCAGGTCGAGCATGTCGAAGCATCTGGTGCAGTGGTGCATACGCCACATGGTTCCGCAAATTCTCCGCATCCTGCGCCAATCCCTCATATGGGGTATACATGCCATGCAGCATGAACAAATTCTGAGTCTGAACAGCTATCCCGCGCTTGCGGGCCATTGAGGTCAGCCGCCCTTCACCAGGGGTTACGAGAATGCAATCGAAATACGTACGCATGTCTAGACAAAAATGCAGTAGCAGCTTTTCCGCCCCTGTAATACTGCGGACGTTGCTGACATGGCTGAATAGCATCATTTTCGGCTTGATCGGAGTTCACCTCCTTTAAAATAGCAACCATCGTCATGTGAATTATCTTATGGGAAGATGACCGATAGCATTTGGTCAATCCGGTGACCATACGTGTGCTCCCGCAGGGTTCGTTCCAGAGCACGCAGAGCAATCTCACGGCGCTCCTTTTCATGCGTCAAATAAAACTCAACCTTCTCCAGTAGTTCCTGCTGAGAACTGTAAGTTTCAATCTCTTCCCCTGGCTTGTAAAAACGAGCCAGATCGTCTCTTGTATCCGTCAGTTGCAACGTGCCACTGGCGGAAATTTCAAACGTGCGTGGATTTGGCGAAACTCCTGGAATTTTCAGTGAGTTGTTGTTCACCGAATCATCCTGATGGGAACGATGAAGATTAATTACGATTTTGCTGCCGTTATACGTATCATTGGTCTCGCCCGGAGACATCCAGCGGCCCAGCTCAATTTTGTCACCATACGACTGATAATCCGGAAGACGATCCCACCAGATTCCGTTGATTTTAATGTTGCGGGCCATGAGCTGTGGCATAATCGGATTGAAGAAATAGATGCGATTCCAGTAGGCTGAGCCTGTAAATCCAATCTCACGTCGCACTGAAGCAGGCGAGCTGAGTGGAAAATAGTGAGTCAAAAATGCCCCGAATGGCAAGTAGTGCACCGACGTACAGCCCAACTGACGATACAGTTCTATACAGTTCATCTCTAAGGTGAACACATAATCATAATTCGTCACCATTTTGGTCGTCGTATCGGTGTAATAGGGATCGTCCGTCAGCCAGATCGCAGTGGGAATGCCCAACTGGCGTACTGCAGCAACCTGCTCTAACGGTAGGTCCATCCCATCCAGTGCCAGCATCAGATTCGGACGAAGCTGAGCAGCAATATCTCCTACCGGCTGGCGCGGGTCTGTTACGGTAACCTGAGCCGTCATGCTCTGCAATGTGGTAATGACCGCCTCATCCAGCGGAGAATACGGAAGGCCTTTGCCCGAGACGACATACAGTACATGGATCTGTCGAAAAGGGAACGTTGCTTTTGTGCGCGAGACAATCGCGTTAGCACGTCCGCGCAGGTATCCCTCGTCGTATCCGTCATGGATCCCCGCAGCTCTCCCCTTCTCCCAGGAGGCCGCCGCCGTCTGGTGAACAGCTGGGTCATACGGTCCTGTCGTAGATATCGTCATCACTTTCACTCCTCACTGTTTATGGTGTTTACTTTAGGCCATCGCCTTGTCCAGCAATTCTTCCATACGATTCGAGTACCTATGCTTTTGCATGGTGGTGTGCAGTGCGCGCCAAGCTATGCGTTCGCGTTCCCAGTCATGCTTGAGATAATAGTCCAGCTTCACTTTCAGTTCCTCTGCTCCCGAGAAGGTCTCAATGTCATAGCCTGGTTGGTAATAACGGCTCAGATCCTTCCGCACATCCGTCATTTGAAGCGTCCCGCAAGCAGAAATTTCGTATGTCCGAGGATTGATGGACTCCGCTGACAACTGGTGTGTATTCCGATTATCCAGTCCGGGGTCTGTCGGGCGGTGCATATTGATGACAATTTTGGAACCGTTATAATATTGAGCGGTCTCTTCCGGCTCCATAAAACCCGGACGGATAAAGCGTTCCAGCACATCCAGCCGGCTCAGCCGATCCCAGTGTCCACCTATGATCAGCACTCTTTTATCCGCCAAGAAGGGAGCAAGGTAGTCAAACAGCTTCACACGGTTCCAGAAGGCATTTCCAATGAAGCAAATATCATGCTGATGCTCACTCTCTACCCGCCGGGGATAAAAGATACGGGCTGACACAGCAAGCGGCATATAGTGAACCCTCGTTACTCCCTGATCACGATAAAACGGCAGACAAGAATTTTCATGCGTAAAAACGACATCGTAGGATTGACAGATCAACGCCGTATCCTCCGTAAAGTAGGGATCATCTACAAACCATATGGCCGTCCGAATACCCATGGCTCGTATTTGTTGTACCTGCTCCAGATGATCGTCCGGAAACACATGCAGCCCATTCATGACCAGTACGAGATCTGGACGGTGAGCCTTAGCGTCAGCCAGCATCGTGGCAGGAGTACCGATGGCGCACGAGCTGCATATTTGGCTTAATGCCTCTTGCACACCTGTGTCTATAGCTACGAAACCTTGCGGAATATACAACACTTTCAACTGGCGAACAGCAGGTTGTATTGCCACGACCTGTGACAGAGCAGCCGTGCAACCGCCCATTCTGCGTCCTTCCCGATAGCCGCATCGGTATGCTTCGCGTTCATTTCCGCTTCGTTGATCATTCACATCCTTCACCCTGTCCTGTTGTAGAATAAACTTCTGTCACTCCTAAACTATATGCACAGGGGTCAAACGCATCATGGACGACTGCCACTGCCCGGACAAAATTGGCGTTTGCCCGTCCAACTGCCCAAACGCAAATAACCCCGAAGCTGCTAGGCTTCGGGGGGTTAACCGTAATAGATGATTTTCATAGTTTACTGTGCCTTGTAAGCGACCTGGTGGCCATCTTCATAACCTTTGGCAAAGCCTGAATTGAAACCCTCATTGTAAGCAGCATCATATCCCTGCTGGAATGCCTGCGGGTCATGCTCTAATGCAACAGGAACGGGCTGTGGGTTCTCCGCAGAAGGAGCTGCGGCCGGGTTAGCTTGAGGTTTTTTCCGCCGCCGCAGAAGAGAACGTCTTCTACGTACTGAATTAAGCCCCCTTTTACGGCGTCTAAGAGCAAGCAGACGTCTTCTTCTCCGTTTTAATCTACGAATGCTAGAACGCCGGGCATCTTTACGTCTTTTGCGGGCTTTGTCTCGAGCTGTGCGTTCCCACCTTGTACTCATTTTCACTCCTCCTTTGCTTTCTCGTCTTGGTTTCATTTTTTTGAACAGGCACATGGAGCCATGGCTTCGTTGGTTTCCCAT
Source organism: Paenibacillus sp. BT-177 (assembly GCF_025846815.2). Classification (NCBI taxonomy): domain Bacteria; kingdom Bacillati; phylum Bacillota; class Bacilli; order Caryophanales; family Paenibacillaceae; genus Paenibacillus; species Paenibacillus sp. BT-177. The sequence goes on from NZ_JAOYTP010000005.1 coordinate 185,035, forward strand.
ATACCTGTCTTCTCAAAGGAATACCCGCCAACATTTTCGTGATTTCTCCCTGGTAGTTGCTGAGTATACGGATGGTCTCTTCCAGACGGGGAGCCGACATATCCGCATGGGGCGTCAAGTCCGCAAGACTGGTCAGCATCCGGGCAACGGCGTGCTGGCTGGCAGCAATAGACTCCATCATATCCAGCTTAATCTCACGTTCACGCCTCATGCTCATTAGTTCATATCCCCCGAGCCCATGCCTCCCATCATCCCTTCCATTCCGCCACCCTGCTGCTCATCCTGGTCCAGCAATGCTTTGAGATTACTGCATAGTCCAGTCTGAAGCCGGGTTAATCCCTCCAGCATTTCCACCATCTGCTCGTGAATTTCCAAAGGCCGTCCCAACTGCTCTTCATCGGTGTCAAATGCGTGAGGCGCCAGATGGTTCAGCGTCCAATTACGCATTTTTTCTGCTTCGACCGCCTTGGCCTCCAGAATCATAGACACATTCCGCTGCATCTTAGAGGCTGCGTCCAGCATGTGAATCATTGCTTTTTCCCTACTCATGTGTTCACTCCCTACCCTCGATTGTTACACTACTCCTCTTCCGGGTATGCCGTCTCCTTCACGACACGAACGAGCATTTCAGCCATTGCTTCCTGAAGGTCGGCAATACCGTTCAAATAGGCAACAATGCTTTTGTTTACTTGTCCCGAGCTATCAATAATGCCCGGAATTCCATCAAAACGCGGCTCCTCATCCGGCAGTTCATGTATGATCTGTGCCATGCGCACGACCACCTGCCGTTCCGCATCCAGCAACCTCGACATCTGCTGCTGCGAGTGCGAAATATGGATCAGCAAATCATCTAACTCGTTATGCATAAGCCCCTCCTTTATGTGTTCCGCCGTGCGGAACGCACGAAATACCTACGGGCTTTCCGCTACTACAGCGTATGCCGCAGCGAGTAGTCGGTTCCGCCTAAAAAAGCCTATTCGATCATCACAAATGCCCTCGTAGCACTGGTGGAGCAATAATAGGTTGCTTCTCCGTCAATGCCGACAATTCTTCGGAGGACAAAAACTGAATTGGATAGTCCTCAGCCCGCCAGCTCATCACAGCGTAGAGGGTCAGAAACGGTCTTTTCCAACCGTTGCCGATTTGGTACAGCTGCCCACCTTCAGCATACAGTAATTCGATCCATCGCTTGCGTTGAGCCGGGATATGAAGTGTGGGCAACATGGACATGTTTCCCAGCTCAGGAGCCGCCAGCACAGGCAAGGGTTCCTCATGCGCCACAGCTACAGGGGGGGCATCAGCGGCGCCGGACACCATCGCCTCCGGCTCATCTGCCAAGGGAAGCGCCAATAAATCAAGCTGGGACACTCTAACGGGACGCACGTATTTACCTCCCGCAGCACTGGCTTCATGCAACAGCCGCCTACTTTCCGGCTCTATCCGAAATACTGCGCCGGACGGTCCCTGAACAAGCGCTCCGACGGGATAAAAGCTTGCTGCTGATAAGTGTGCTTCCTTACTTGATAATTCTTGGCCGTCCGGCTCTGCTGTTCCAAATTCCGGGTGGTGGAACAGCTTATCCGCGTCCCCCCACTTTTGGACAAAAAAGGATCGGTTCCGGCTTCTTTCCTCCGTTGAACCGATTCTTTCGGTCGTTTGAGGAAAACCATAAACCGTATCCCGATCACTTTCTACAAAATGGATAAACGCATCTCCGGCAATTGTCATGCGTATCCCCAACAAGCGTACGCGCAGCAACCAATCTGCATGGGCTTCCTCAATACTGTGGCAGCCTTCGTCCCAGTATCCCGTCTTTACCAAAGTTTCTCTACGTAGTAGTAGACAAAATGCGCCCAGGCTTTCCGTCTCTCGCCATGCATCCGGGTTGGGAATATTATGGGCCATGGCAAATGGACGTACTTCATTTTCATTCATATCAGGAACCTCAACCTGCTGTTCTCCGAATGGACCATTCGTTACAGGACCGACAACTCCCATACGCGAATCGCTGTATAAACAGCTCATCAACCGGTCCAGCCAGCCAGGAGTCACCATCGAGTTTGGGTCCAGTACGACAATAGTTGTACCTTTTGCCATCATCAGTCCCTGATTCAAACTGCCGATCATCTGAACATCCTTTGTTAACAGCGCATAGCGTACAGCGATGCTTTTACGGAGCAAATAGGTAGGTGTCCCGTCCGTCGAGCCGCAGTCTACCACAATAATTTCGTGAGGATGGCTCGTATTCTCCTCAATATGGTGAATGCAAACACGGAGCTGTTGAAGCTGATTACAGGACGGAATGATAATACTTACGCCTTCAAAAATCTTGCCGAACGAAGCCTGCCCCAACTTCCTGCCTTGCTCCTGGCCCCTGTTATATCCTGACCAATAGCCCTTCTTTCCGAGCCGTTTGCTGTGTTTCCTTTGCGTACTCAGGCGTTTCATGCCGTTCACTCCTCCGGGTGGCATTATGCCTATACTATATGCCTGGCCCGGCTGGATGGTGTTTCATTGAAATCAAGGTAGAAGTCCCTTCATTTTCACTCCAGCTTCCTGAAGGGAATCGAAGGTTCCTGCGTCGCTCCAGTAGCGCCGTAAAATGTCATATTCCAGCTTGCCTTCAGCAGCATAACAGTTGTTAACATCGGTGATCTCAAGCTCACCACGTGCCGAAGGCGCTATTTCCCGGATCTTATCGAATACGGCAGTATCATACATATAGATACCCGTAACGCAATATTTGGACTGGGGATGCTGCGGCTTTTCTTCAATCCGCGTAATACTCTCCGGGCGCTCGGGGTCAAACACAGGCACCCCGTAACGACGGGCATCTGCCACCTTTTTCAGCAAGACTCTGGCGCTCCCCGGTGGCTGTTGTTTGAAGCGTTCGATGACAGGTCCCAAGTCTTCCTTGAACAAATTATCACCTAGCAAAACAGTGAACTTCTCTTCTGACTGCATGTAGCTTCTTGCCAATTCGAGAGCTTGCGCAATGCCGCCCGCTTTTTCTTGAATCCGGTATGTCAATTGGACACCATAATCACTGCCGCTGCCTAAAAAATCAGTGTACAGTCCGGCCGATTGTTTACCAATAATAATGAGCATATCGGTAATCCCCGCTTGCCGTAGCCTTTCGATACCATATACGATCATGGGATACTTGCCGACTGGAAGCAGATGCTTGTTGAGTAATGTAGTCAACGGATGAAGACGCGACCCGGTTCCTCCTGCGAGAATAATCCCTTTCATATCTTCCTTCCTCCTTCGACAGCATGTTCAGTGCATGGGATCGCAGCGTTCCCAGTTTCAATGAACATTCTGGGATCTATGCTCCATTTTTCTATAAATAATCGATAGTTCCGCTCGATCAGCTCTTCGAGCCAAGAAGTTTCCGAGCGCGAGAAACTCGCATTTCCCTGGTGATAGACAAAACAGTCGTTGCACATGAGCAGCTTATAGCCATGTACGCGTGCACGCAGACAATAATCGTCATCCTCATAATGTCCGGGGCTGAATCGTTCATCCAGCCATCCAATCCGTTCCAGCAGCTCACGCCGGAACAACAGACAAAACCCGACTAGCCGCTTGACCTCTTGCCATCTGGAGGGATTGCTTACATTATTCTGCTCCGCATACCTCAGACAGCTGGCGAAATCTCCTTCTATTCCATGAATCTGCTGAATACCGCTGATGTAATTCGTCACCGGTCCCACCAGTCCCACTGTGCTTTCACTGTGCAAAGCAGCCAACATATTCGATAGCCATCCCCGTGTAACCGTCACATCATTGTTTAAAATGACGAATTGATCGCCCGAAGCCAGACGGAGCCCCATATTACAAGCTGCCGGAAAGCCCCTGTTTTCAGGAAGACGTACGCTGATTAGCCGCTCGGATGCACAAAAATCATCCGTCCCGTCATTCGAAGCGTTGTCCACAACAATAATTTCATACGGTGCATCTATCGTATGTGTTCGAATCGCCTCGATACACGGCTTTAATAAATGAAGGCCATTATAAGTCGGAATAATGATGCTCGTCAGACTCATCGTGCATTCCTCCCTTTGGCAACGTCTACCCGTGTTGGAACAGGCCCGAGCGGAGAATACCCGGCTACCTGAAACACTGCCGTCAGCGCCTCTGCATGATCGCCGATGATTAACTGCTCCATAGCGTTCCCTTTCCCGACATTGAAGGTCCGCTTGCGGTTTGTATTAATAACGTCGACAGCATGTACTGCCTCCACGATCATGCCATACAAAATTGCCATGGCGTGGGCCTTCGGTGGGACTGCTAGCACAGCTGGGCCAAGCTGATTCAGCACACGCCGTGATAATGCATGCGGTACAGCGGTCAATGAGCTTGCTCCAAGATCCGACCTGCGCAATACTCGGTTCAGAAACCCTTTGCACCGTGTTACGCTGTCCTGTTGGGTATAAGGAGGCAAATGTCTGCCCAGATCATTAAGCGCCACATCCGTTCCCTGATCGACCGCTTGAAGAAAAGGCAGCAAATCAGACGCTGGGATCGGCAAATCTCCGTCCACGAACAGCACAATATCAGCCTGCGTCAGACGTGCGCCTATCGCACGGCCAACATCATGTCCCAGGCGATCCGGTACGTCAACGAGAGTCGCACCAGGATGACGTTTGGCTACGGCGGAGCGCGTACCATCCGTACAGCCGTTCAATACGACAATGATATCCGCAAGCGGAAGTTTCTCCAGCTCGCCCAGTACCCGGTCAATCGTAGCCTCCTCATTACAGACGCTGACCACGGCTGCTGCAGTCCCCTGCAATACTATATCACTGGGGGCTTCACGTTCCTCGGTCAGATTGACTTCGGGTATTTCTTGCGCCCGAGGGGTGGGTTTTCTCACCCGGCGGCTATGCATCGAAGCCGTCGTTTCTCGTTTTCGCTGTACACGTCTTAGCCCCCAGCCCGGGTCTTCACGCTTTCTTCTGCGATACGCTCTAGTCACGTTTTCACCTCATCTCTGATCCGTTTGCGCTCCAAATCCGTATATCCCGCACGTGCTCCCAGACGTGATGTAAGCCAGGCAATGGCATCCAGGTGATCCTGGACAATTACACCTGCCAGCGGGTCCTTGCCGTTCTGTTTTTTACGTGTTGCGTTCATTCTACCGACAGCTATTCCATGTACAGTCACCACTCGCAACCCGGAGACGATGGACATCACTTGAAATAGCGGAGGTTTCTCCAAGGACTTTAGACCTATTTCCTTTAAAGCCTTTTGACTTATGGCATGTGGAATACCAGTCATAGAGGCTCCCCCTAAATCAGCACGATTCGACAAGATATTCAATACATGCTTTGCCTCAACTACAGGATGTATGGGCGTGCGATTCACAGGTCCATGGTAATCATTCAGCACCACATCCGCTCCTGCACATACGGCCTGTATAAATGGCCGAAGTCTGACGCAGGGAATGACGATATCACCATCCAGAAAAAGCAGGATCTGTCCGGATGCCGCCTCCGCTCCAATACGACGGCCAACATCATGTCCGAGCGGTTCTGGGAAGGAAAGTACACGAGCCCCCGCCGCCGCAGCTACCTTCGCCGTTCTATCGCGTGATCCGTTCTCAACAACGATAACCTCTGTTTGTGGATGGACATGGCGCGCTTCGCGAATCACAGCTCCGATTGTTCTTTGCTCATTCATGGCCGGAATAATGACAGATACGAGAACCTTTCCCACTGATGGCGGTTCAGATGGCCGCGCTCCGCCGATCTGTGTCCCTCTCTCCGTATCGAGAACCTCGCTCTTATCTGGGGTTATCGGCTTCTTATCCATGTTCGGCATTCGGAATGGCAGCCACATCTTAGAATGATAGTAAGCCCTGGAATGCCTCCTCCGATTGATCTTGAATCCAGCTCTTCCACGCTTTTTCATGCTCCCGTCTCACCCCCCTTGCTGCTGTATAGATGAACAGCATGATTAGGACAGTTCAACATAACCTATGCGGTCCAAACGCCGTGTGTAACGGCAAGCGTGGAGTCTTTTCGACACAGCAATTTTCGACTTTATTTTACAAAACTTATTATTCCTATTAAATAAATGAGTTTTTAGGGTCTAAAGAATCATTTTGGATAAATTTGTTACATAGATCTTCTCGTCCGTCTTTCTCTGTGCTAATATCAGAGCCAGATGATGGGAGTTCGAAAAATCAACTTTTGTTTTTTTTGCATAAGGCAACTTTTTTCCATTATCCGCTTTTATTCCACTATCTTTGTATACGACAGGAAGGGAGGAGTTTGTTACCTTTTTAGGCTACTTGCTTCAAATGCAGTACCCTCTTTTCACGCACGCTTCATGAATAACACTTCGGTATTTCTCTTCATGTTCCATTCTTCTACCCCAGACGACAACACGACCTACATAAATGGCGTAATGCCTTATTCAAAACAGGATAATTCATCCTGACATTAATCGAGGAGAGTGAATTTTAATGAAAAAAGTATGGGTTTCGCTTCTTGGAGGAGCTATGTTATTAGGGTCTGTCGCGTCTGGTGCATCTGCGGAGAGTTCCGTTTCGGGGCCAGCTCAGCTTACACCGACCTTCCACGCCGAGCAATGGAAAGCACCTACCTCGGTATCGGGGGACGACATTGTATGGAGCTATTTAAATCGACAAAAGAAATCGTTGCTGGGTGTGGATAGCTCCAGTGTACGTGAACAATTCCGAATCGTTGATCGCACAAGCGACAAATCCGGTGTAAGCCATTATCGACTGAAGCAGTATGTAAACGGAATTCCCGTGTATGGAGCTGAACAAACTATTCATGTGGGCAAATCTGGTGAGGTCACCTCTTACTTAGGAGCGGTGATTAATGAGGATCAGCAGGCAGAAGCTACGCAAGGTACAACTCCAAAAATCAGCGCTTCTGAAGCGGTCTACACCGCATATAAAGAAGCAGCTGCACGGGTTGAAGCCCTCCCTACCTCCGACGATACTATTTCTAAAGACGCTGAGGAGCCAAGCAGTGTAAGTAAAGATACTTACGCCGAAGCAGCTAACAACGACAAAACGATTTCTGTTGATAAGGACGAGCTGAGTCTTGATCAGGCATCTGTCCTGAAAGATAGCAAAATTGAAGCAGTGGAACCAGAAAAAAGTTCCATTGCCAAAATCGCTAATCTGCAGCCTGAAGTAGATCCTAAAGCAGAACTCTACTACTACCCTAAGGGGGATGACCTGCTGCTGGTTTATGTAACAGAAGTTAATGTTTTAGAACCTGCCCCACTGCGTACCCGCTACATTATTGATGCCAATGACGGCAGCATCGTATTCCAGTATGACATCATTAATGAAGCGACAGGCACAGGTAAAGGTGTGCTTGGTGATTCCAAATCGTTCACTACTACCGCTTCCGGCAGTAGCTACCAGTTAAAAGATACAACACGCGGTAACGGAATCGTGACTTACACGGCCTCCAACCGTCAAAGCATCCCAGGTACCATTTTGACAGATGCCGATAATGTATGGAATGATCCAGCTGGTGTGGACGCCCATGCGTATGCTGCTAAAACCTATGATTACTATAAAGCCAAATTTGGACGCAACAGCATTGACGGACGCGGTCTGCAACTTCGTTCGACGGTCCATTACGGTAGCCGCTACAACAATGCCTTCTGGAACGGCTCCCAAATGACTTATGGAGATGGAGACGGTAGCACATTTATCGCCTTCAGCGGGGACCCCGATGTAGTAGGACATGAACTTACGCATGGTGTCACAGAGTATACTTCGAATTTGGAATATTACGGAGAGTCCGGCGCATTGAATGAAGCTTTCTCAGACGTTATCGGTAATGACATTCAGCGCAAAAACTGGCTTGTAGGCGATGATATTTACACGCCAAACATTGCAGGCGATGCCCTTCGCTCAATGTCCAATCCAACCCTGTACGATCAACCAGATCACTATTCCAACCTGTACAGAGGCAGCTCCGATAACGGCGGTGTTCACACCAACAGCGGTATTATCAATAAAGCTTACTACTTGTTAGCACAAGGTGGTAATTTCCATGGCGTAACTGTAAATGGAATTGGCCGTGATGCAGCGGTGCAAATTTACTACAGTGCCTTTACGAACTACCTGACTTCTTCCTCTGACTTCTCCAACGCACGTGCTGCTGTGATCCAAGCCGCAAAAGATCTGTACGGGGCGAACTCAGCAGAAGCAACTGCAGCTGCCAAGTCTTTTGACGCTGTAGGCGTAAACTAAATCATATACACTATCCTCCTCAAATTCTCGTCCATAGACCTTTGCCATTGTGCAACTGTCACTTGGCCCTGCCCATACCATGGACGAAAAATAGGGGTGCAGTGTACAAGTCTGCACCCCTTCCCCCCCTTATTTAGGGCGCCCCCTCAAGGGGGCGCCCTTTTCTCTTACAAAAGTAATCCTGTATCTCTTGCTTTTTGCACGGCTTCTTCTCGATTGTTGACTCCCAGCTTGTCATAGAGAGTGGAGGCGTAATTTCTTACTGTGCCGTTGGATAGGTAAAGTTTCTCAGAAATTGTTTTATAACGGTTTCCTTGAGATAGAAGATTCAAAACCTCTAGTTCACGTTTCGTTAAGCCATACTCTTCTCCATCTGACCTCGGTCCGACTGACTCTTCTTCATCATTTCCGTCCCACATTCTATGGAACAAATCTTGGTTAATTACCGTGCCTCCCCGATAGACGAGGCGAATCGTTTCAGCCAGTTCACGTGACTCTATGGATTTCAGCAAATACCCGTCAGCACCGCTTCGCATGATTTCCTTCGCCCTCTCTGTATCCTGAAACGTTGACAGGATGAGGACACGAATGTCAGGCCATGTTTCCTTGATTATTTTGGCCGCACGAATCCCATCCTGATTGGGCATCTCCAAATCCATTAATATCAAATCTGGATTCAGGCTTCTGCACAATTCCACTGCTTGTTCTCCATCTTCAGCCACCCCCACTACCTGTAAGTCCTCCTGTCCGTCCAAGATGGTATGGAGACTGTCTCGGATAAACGAATGATCATCGACGATACACAAGCGGATTCGTTCATCGGACAATTGTATCAGTCTGGGTAACACACATGAGATGAACGTCCCTTCGCCCTTTTCGGAGTATACAGTGACTCTCCCTTGTAACTGTGTCGCACGTTCTTTCATTGCAGTTAATCCGAAGCCATCCTTCCACTCCTCCACTCCGCGACCATTATCCTGTACATCCAATCTTGTTTGTTGTGGCTCAAAATGCAGTGACACAATGATTTCGGTGGATTGTCCGTGGCGCACAGCATTAGTCAGCGATTCCTGCAAGCACCGATAGAGCGTCATTTTCGCTTGTTTGGAGACTATGTACTCTTCCCCTATTATTCGAGTGCGTACATTTACTTTTGCATGTTTCTGGAACTCCTCTGCTAATTGTTGCAAAGTAACAGTCAAGGGAAGCGATTCTTGTGGTGAATCTATTTGATGCAAATAGGCTCTCACTTCCTCCATACTGTTACGGGCTAATTGCAATAATGAGTCGATTTTCTGCTCTCCATCTTTTGTTGCTAATTCCGTACGCAATATTTCCAACCCCATAATGATCGAGGTATAGGAATGCCCCATCGTATCATGCAAATCTTTGGAAAGTCTGTCGCGCTCCTCTAACAAAGTAATCTGCTCAATCTGAGATAGGTACTGTTCCAGCACAAGCTTCTGATTGCGTATAATTTCATTTTGGCGGTAATTAGAAACTAGTAAGTGGAAGGAAAATCCTATCGCAAAAGCCAGACCGATTTGTGGGATAATCGCCCATAGATCTGTTCCTGGGGAAAATATTGCAACGAGCAATGGAAACAAAACAACCGTGATAGAACTCGACCAACGGAATGATTTATGAGCACTATTTGCCGCGATCATGAAAGTTGGCATTAAAAATGCAAGATATGCCGCCGGAAATAATAAGGTTAAGTAAAAGCACACTCCGCCAAACAAAACCATCTCAGTAAGCAGATAGTAGCGATAACTGAACATTAAACAAATCCAAGGTATTGAAAATGCGGCAATTTCCCAAAGAACGATGATCCAAAGGGGCACAGTTAAATGGTCTTGGTGTTGGATAGTAGTTATCATCAATGAAAACCAGATGACAAAACGTATACAAAGCAATAACCAGTCATACCAGAGCCATTGTTTCCAGGTTGTAAACAAATTATCACCTCTTAATAGCTTTAAACATGGAATGCGTGTACATTCCGACTATTTTAACTAAGCTGTTTCCAATGCGAGTATTGATCCAGACGAGAATACACCCAGCGAGCATAACACATATAGCCTTTTCCCATGAATCTACAGCGAATCCCCATAAGTATATATCAAGATGTTGAAAAAGTATCGGTGTAACGATAAATACGATCGGAGCTATGTACAGTATAACGGCACATATAAGGCTGATCACCCCAATAAAAAATTTCTGCATAAGCCAAAAAACCGCCCTCCAATTGCTACTATTAAGAATGGCTTCTCTCGCTTTCATCCATTTATCCCTTCCACTGTTTGTCCTTGTCAGGATTGGCTCTATCGATATATCCGTATAAACCTTCGTCTGAATGCGTTCAAATTGGACAAACGTGTGAGTTGTTCGCAACACACACGCCAACAAGGGAATACCCACGAAGATAACCGCCATCCCCAACGCAAATGTAATGCTGACCAAATAGAAGCAAAAATAAAACAGTCCCGATCCGAAGGTAAACAACAAAAAGTAGAAATCTTGCAACCTTTTGCGAGCTGATTCTTTCGTCATTTGATTCTCTCCTACTCTTTATTTTATTTGCTAATACGTTATGAATTGCCCTTCGAATCTAACTTGTTATCTGTCACATACGGTAGTGTCAAAGTGTCATATTTGTAGGTCATGACTATAAAACAAGCTGTACTAAGCTCTTTTTTATGTCATGCATTAGCTCCTTTACCTTCCCTCGATTTAGCTTTTGGCTATTATGCTCTGCCGAAAAAAAAGAAGTAAAAAAACGCCATTCTTTCCTTATAATCATAGGAAAGAATGGCGTTTTTTCATTCCTGTTTCAGTGTCTGAGGTTGTTCTAACATTACCTTAAACAAAAGCTGTGTATATTTATTATCTATGATGTCCCCATCGCAATCCAGAGAATCCATCCCTCACATATCTGACCCGGTTGTCTGCGTTCCACTGTAAGCACTGCCGAATGCCTCTGTCGTTGTGTGACGGACACTATCACTCCCGGTACGCTCGCATTGGCGGTGATTGCATATTGCGTGTCTATAAAAGGCTTATCAAACACAACGTTCACTTTGCTTGTAACTTCTTGTGCAGAAAGATAAAAAGAAGTGCTGCCAAATTGAGGTAAAGTCACTTCACTGTCAGTAGTCCCGTCATCGGTCACTGAGCCAACATGAATGGCATTCCGACCTAATTCTTTTTCAGTCTGAGAAACTAGATGGGTATCTTGCTCTGGCAAGCGCATTCGCTGCTTTGGACGCTGTCTTCCTTCCGCAATATGAATACTGGTTATAGAGCAATCCAATAACGAATCTTGCTCGGTCTGACCTTCCGTCTTCATAGACGCCATGTCGTGATCCGTTCCGTATTCGGTATCTGAGTCAGGCACAGACAACAGCAGCACAGATGCTCGATTCATCTGCATCGCTTCCTCCAGCGTTTTGGGAAGCTTATGCTTTTTCCATGCTGCTTCCTCTATAGCTTGCACCGGGGTATCCTTCTCTACGGGAACAGGTACCCTTGCTGTTCCACGCTGAGTGGGTCTGGGACTGCCAGCAGGCGAAGCCGTTTTTTCCTTGTTTACACGGGGAGAGGGGACTGTATTGGAAAGGTTACGCCGTGCTATTTTTTTATCCTTAGGGCTATGGTTCGTGCGATGGTTCATGATGACCGCTCCTTTGACACAGGAGTGAACCAGCGGTCGCTCCGCTTCATTCACCCAGGTGGGAATCATGGCCTAATGCCTATGAGATAGCCTATGCACGTAACCGCGACCACGTCACTCAGTTGCGCAGTCTGTTATAAATTGAGCCCAGCGTTGGGCGGAGTGCTGCCATAAAAATCGCCTCCGTACCTCGTCCAGCCCGGCTTCTCCCATTTGTCGCCGTAAGTCGTGCTGCTGGAGCAACCTGGTGATGGCGTCGGCCATTTCCTGCTCGCCGCGTGACGGATAAACAAGCCAGCCTGTCTTGCCGTGTTGTATAACCTCCGGAATACCACCGATTCGTGATGCTACCACAGGTACTCCTGCCGCCATGGCTTCCAGATTGACCAGCCCGAAGGCTTCAGCTTCAATAGAAGGAACAACGGCTACATCGGCTAACTGATATAACGAGGCCAATGCCGGATGCGGCACATAGCCGAGGAAGTGCACATGCCTCGCCAACCTTAGTTTACGGATCTGCCGATGCAATGCTGCGGTGTACGGCGTGAGGCGGTCGTGACCGTAATAGGCACTCCCTGCTATGAGCAGCAGCGCGTCCGGACAGTTATGGACGATACGCCGCAGAGCCTTTAGCAGCCGATGAACTCCCTTTCCTGGCATCAGTCTGCCTGCATATAACACGATTCGGCGGCCTGACCAGCCGAAATCGTCCAATCGTGCCGACCTAATCGCTTCTGCTGCAGGAGTCCACCGTGGCAGGAAATCGCCAGGATGAATACCCAGCTTGTTGATGACGATGCGTTCTCTGACCGCATCGGGACTGTCAGAGGCCACGATTGCCCCCAAATACGCACTGTTCACAATAATACGATCCATCGACAACAGCAGCCTACCCATGTCCTTCCGTTTGAGGTGAGGCTCCCGGATGAACGTGGTGGAATGCAAAGTCAGCACAATTTTGCTATCGGGCAAAGCCTCGCGAATGGCATACGCAACTGCGGGGCGGTTGTGTACATCTATTACCGCAGGTAACCATCTCTTCAAATCAGCGATTACCTCGGGAATATAACCTGCCCCCCGCGTATAGCGCATACAAGGAATTCCGTCAACATCGCCGTGATCCGGTGTTTCTGCTCCTCTTATGCCATAGATCTGTGCCTGAAGCTTATGGCTAGCCAGCGGTACCATACGAGCAATTACCCGCTCCACTGAACTGCTGCGGGGCGAAGGTATAACAAAAGATCCCGGTGTAATGACTGCTACCTTCAGCCTCTGCATCACCTCACCTACTTTCCTTACCTTATTCCCTCACCCTTCAACACTCATCTTGTATCATATCGTTTCTTGCTCTGAAAGGTGCTTGGCTTATGACTTTGGGCATATCGCAAGGCTAGCGTCCATGCCTGGCCGACCTTTGATACATATGATGGACTAGAATCACAATATGGTCAGTTGGATTGACGATAAGGAGGGCGGACATACTCATGTTGCATGTCGGCGTCATGCTCAACCCGGCAACTTACCGGGGCATTCCCGTCATGAGGACGCGTTATGAATCTATCGCCAATTACGAGGAGGCCGGGTTAAGCTACGAGCTAATCCCCTGCTTTCTTCGTCTGGAAGATATTCATATGTCGACCGGAACATGCCGGGCTTTTGTTAAAAACGGCAACGAGTATCGGCAGATGACTCTTCCGTTGCCGCCAGTCATCCACAATCGGACTCTCTATCGGCAAAATGAAAATGCCCGCGATATCAACAGGCTGGTACACAAGGGATTCTATATTTTTAATGAACAAAACCGTTTCGGCAAAGACCATATACATGCAATTCTACAGGAAGATCCTCTGCTACATCCCCACCTTCCCAAAACATTGCAAGGCAACCTGTCTTCCATCCGTACCTTGATGGAGCAAACCGGGGATGTTGTAATTAAACCCAGTAGCAGTAGCATAGGTAGAGGAATTATGCGGCTGAGGCATTCCAACGGAAGCTGGACATTGCAATGTGCTCATCCAACGATATCTGAACGTTGGTCCACCCTACGGTTGAAGGTCGGAGAGCTCCCTTTATTTCTGCATAAGCGACTGATGCATGTGCCTCATATCGTACAGCAAACCATTCCGCTTGCTTTGTGCGACAATCGTCCATTCGATATCCGTGTGACCGTTCAGCGTGGGTATGGCGGAATCTGGGGGGTGACAGGCATGTTTGCCAAAATTGCTCCATCCCACACTTTCGTCTCGAATGTAGCCCAAGGCGGTACGGCTTGTTCCCTACCAGAGGTGTTATCACGAACAGAGACAGTTCAAAACTCAAACATAGCCCGGCTGATGAATGAGCTAGAGAGACTCTCATTGCAAATCGTCCACCGATTGGCACAACACCTGCCCCGTCTGGCCGATGTCGGACTGGATCTGGGAATTACCCATGAAGGCAAGATTGTTTTTATCGAATGCAATGGTCGTGATCAGCGCTATGGCTTTAGCCAGGCAGGCATGAGTAATGTCTGGAAAGAAACGTACGCTCAGCCAATGGCTTACGCACGTTGGCTTCTCGAACGAATGTCTTCGTCAGGCACTGAACGTTCACCAGGCCGTCCCCTGTATTGATTTACGTCACATTCTGTGTCAATATAGTTCAGAGCGGCCGGACAGGTTCCGGCCAAGACGGCTCGGAAATGAACAAGGGGGATCTGTAATGGCAAAACAGTGGCTGCGGCTTATGACGGAGCTATCATCGCGCAAGTGGGTGTGCCGGATTGTGGGCTCCTTCGCGCAAAGCGGTGCAAGCCGACTTTTTATCCCCACCTTTATACGTACGTACCAGATCCAGACGCATGAGGCGGAACAGGATTGGAAAGAATATCGCTCCCTGAACGCCTATTTTACACGCAAATTAAAAGCGGGCATGCGCCCGATTGATACGAACGCCGAGGTGATGACCAGTCCGGTGGATGCACGGATTACTTTTACCGGCCCAATTACGTCTGGTACTCTTTTGAACGTCAAGGGGCAAGACTATACGCTGGAAGAGCTTCTTAATCGCTCTCCGCGTCTTGAAAAGTACACACACGGTTATGCTTTTGTGCTCTATCTCAGCCCGACTGATTATCATCGCATTCATGCACCGGTATCCGGTACACTGGTAGAAAAGGAGCATCTGCGCGGCAAAGTATACCCAGTGAATGACTTCGGCTTGCAGCATATGAGGGGAGTTCTTAGTCGCAATGAACGACAGATTACGTACATGGCCCACGAATATGGTGAGGTGGCGGTCGTCAAGGTTGGCGCAATGAATGTGAGCAGCATCAAATATACGGATGAAAAAGCGGTCTCATGGACAAAAGGTGACGATCTCGCCTATTTCGAATTTGGCTCAACCGTCGTTTTATTGACTGAAAACGACACATTTGAGCCAGACCCCGCATTGAAGCTGGGGGATGTGGTGAAAATGGGACAACGTCTTGGTAGCTTTCAACACGATCCTAAAGCATAAATGAAGGATTGCAACAAAAAAATAGCTGCACATTTAAGCATTCGGATCGAATGATTCAAATGGCTCATATGAAAAAGGACCCAGCGTAACTGCTCTGGTCCTTTTTGATTTATCCTTTATATTCGTCATGCGTTAATAGCCTTATCGAATCTCAGACGGACTTTTTCCTGTATACTGCTTGAATTGGCGGCTGAAGAAAAAGATGTCGCGGTATCCCAAAGCCTCCGCCACCTCAGTCACATTCATTCCGGCATGTAGCAGTAGGTGCTGCGCGCGCTCAATCCGCATACTGATAATATGAGATTGCACAGAAACACCTAGCAGCTCCTTGAATTTTATCGAAAAATAACGCGGTGACAGCCCTGCACGTGCTGCCAAATCCTCGACTCGATGAGGAAGTCCCGGATGCTGCCGCACGTAGTTAGCCGTTTCTCGAATGACCTCGGTGAGCTGGTTACTGGCCTGTTGCTCCTGCGGTTCCTTCCGGTCTGCACGCAGCAGATGAATCATCAGTTGCTTTAGGATCAGCCTGCCCTCCTCATCAGCCCCATAGGCACGCTCCAGACGCAGACGGACATATCTGGCAAGCATATGCTCCACCTCGAACGTTTCCTCCAGCATACGGTAGCTGGCTGGTATTTGCTTGGGTTGTTCGGTGAGATCAAAATGAATATAAGTAAGTATGAGCGGCTTTTGCGGATTATGTGTGGCACGAGTATCGTCTCCCGGTTTGAACAGAAAGCAGCTGCCCTTGCTCACCGGATAGGCTTCCCCATTTAAGACAACCGTCCCTTCTCCGCTCCATACATAAAATAAATCATAGTTTGGCATCGGCTTCTCGCGTACCTGCCATTTCCAGCCCGGCTCGCACACAATTTTGGCAAAGGCCGGCAGCAGGATAAACGATGACGCAGATGTATCCAGCAAAATCTGCACCTCCTTTTGTTCATCTCTGGTTGTCCTGTTATCCCGTTATTTTATAATATAAGCGCAGCGCCACGATTAAGCAAAAAATACGCTCTTATGGTCCCTAATGCTTGTGCGTGACGCTTACCGTGTGTAATGCTATAATATGTAATCAAAATGACTTGGAAGGATGAAACGGGAATGAATCCACTGGCAGCGCAGTTAAATCAAAACATTCAGACAGGCAACGAGCATGTATATCAAATGCTTTCTCTTTTAGGTAAAGAGATTTATTTTCCAAAAGAAGGGATCTTGAGTCAATCTGCCGAGGCAGGGAAACTTGCCAAAAAATATAATGCTACGATCGGGATTGCTACTGAAGGCAATGGCCCTATGCATTTAGAGGTAATTCAGGAGAAGCTGTCCGCTTATAGTCCTAAGGATTTATATCCTTACGCTCCCCCTGCGGGCAAACCTGAACTTCGTAGCGTATGGCGTGACAAAATGCTGAAAGAAAATCCTTCGCTGGCTGGAAAAGGCTACGGCCTTCCTGTAGTTACGAACGCGCTGACCCACGGTTTGAGCATCGTTGCCGACCTGTTTACGGATGAAGGAGATGCTGTCATTTATCCAGATAAAAACTGGGAGAACTATGAACTGACTTTCGGTATTCGCCGTCATGGACGTTTGGTGAATTTCCCGTTGTTCACAGAGGATCACCGTTTTAATAGTGAGGGTTTACGCGAGGCGCTACTAGCGCAGAAAGAATACGGCAAAGCGATCGTTGTACTGAACTTCCCGAACAACCCGACAGGCTATACACCGGGCATTGAAGAGGGTAAAGCTATTGTCGCTGCCATTCAGGAAGCGGCGGAAGCAGGCATCAATGTCGTAGTTGTGACAGATGACGCTTATTTTGGCCTGTTCTTCGAGGACTCCCTGCATGAATCATTATTCGGTCAGCTAGCCGGACTTCATCCGAGAATTTTACCAGTCAAAATTGACGGAGCTACCAAAGAAGAATTCGTTTGGGGCTTCCGTGTCGGATTCATTACCTTTGCTTCGGAGCATCAGGATGTACTGAGTGCGCTGGAACAAAAAACACTAGGGATTATCCGGGCAACGATTTCGAGCGGGCCTCACCCATCTCAAACCTTCGTACTGGATGCCCTCAAATCACCCGATTTTGAGCAACAGAAGAATGAAAAGTTCCAAATTATGAAGGGGCGGGCTAATAAAGTCAAAGCGTTGCTCGATAGCGGAAAATACGGGGATGTATGGAGCTACTATCCTTTCAATTCAGGCTATTTTATGTGTCTCAAGCTAAACGGCTTGTCTGCTGAACGACTGCGCACTCATTTGCTGGAGCAATATGGGGTAGGCACGATTGCATTGGGTGAATACGATCTCCGTATTGCGTTCTCATGTATCGAAGAAGAGTATCTGGAAGACCTATATGACATTGTTTATCGTGGCGCACAAGATTTGTTAAACGCCTAATCTGTCTGTATCAGGTTAAATATATAGGATAACTAGCGGTATGCCAGATATTAGGGCATACCGCTTTTGATTGGCTGACTATTGTCCATCACACGTCCGCACAATTATCCTTCCGCAGCGAGCAGAGATTCCTGTGCCAGTGGTAGGAGGATGACGACCTCCGTTCCGACTCCGGGCTCACTTTCATAGCGTATACTCCCGTTCATGGCTTCAATAATTCGAAAGGAAACGACCGTTCCCAGTCCTGTGCCTACCTCTTTGGTTGAAAAAAACAATGTACCCACTCGTTCGAGATGCTCCTGGCTCATGCCTTTTCCAGTATCCCTAATACTTAGACATGCCTGCTCTTCCTGAACCGTCAGCTTTATGTATACCCTGCCTCCATCTTCCGCAGCTTCAATCGCATTTTTCGTCACATGTATTAACGCCTGTAGCAGCTGGTTACGATCTGTATGTATGTAAATTTCATTCCTTAGCTCTGTATACAGCCTTACGCCTTGCTTGTTCGCCATTGGCTTCAGAAGCAAAACGATCTGTTGAACCATGCCAGACAGATCCATCCGTTCTGTGTTTCCAATCTGCGGTCTGGATAAGTTCAGATAATCGCTAATAATTCTTTCAGCCCGATCCACTTCTGCCAGTGCCAAAGCAACATATCTGCGATTTTTCCCTTCTAATCCTGACTGGACCATTTGCAGAAACCCTTTTACGACGGTTAAAGGATTCCGTACTTCATGGGCCATAGAGGCTGCCAGTTCACCCAACGTATTCAGACGCTCGGCATATTTAATTTTTCTTCTCATTTCTTCTCGCTCCAAACTAAACTCCATCCAGAAAGAAGAAGCTCCAATACTTAGGAATTGAATCACACCGAACCAGAGTATTGAACGGATCAGCTCAATCTCATCCTCATCCAGTCTGCCATTGATCCAAGAATGTATTAAAAGAAAAATCAGCATGACCCCAGTAATCCATATACTCATTACCATATTCATGCCCACTCGAAGCAACATGCTTTTGAGCTGCATAAATTTGTTTCTTACCAAGAGAGGTCCCAAATAACACAACATCATGCTCGGAAGCCCCACCACCATAGACTCAGGGCCTACATACATGCGAGCCATTACCATTAGCGTCACATTCATTAGACCTGCCGTAGGACCAAAATATAAAACAGAAAGGATCAAAGGAACATAGCGAAGATCCCAATATAATCCGTACCAAATGTACGAAAACATAAGGCAAAGCACAGAAGAAACACCCAGCACCCCTCCCATAAGCAGCGGGGTATGCTTCCTATGCCGATGATCCGACAAAGCACTATATACGAGTAACGGTACAAACACAAGAAATATGTTCACGAGCAGCTTATCTACCAGCATCTCGTCTTTCCCACTTTCCAAGTGATAATGATTACATACTTCTTCTATTCTCGGTAATACGTACCTTTTCCTCTCTCACTTCGTGTATCTGATGAAAAATATAGGGCGATTCGGCAACACACCAGAACATTGGCCCACGCAATCCAAAAACCCACTTCATAAGATACGATGTATCCTTTATCACAATGACCGAGAGGAGAATGAGCATGGGAGCAGAAGAAACAAGAGGCGGTTACGGTGGTTATGGCGCATTCACAAGCACAGGAACAATTTTGGTATTGTTCATTTTATTAGTTATCATCAGCAAAACGATCTTCGTTTAAGCAGACGGATATCTGCACCCACGACTACCATAGCAGCGAATGTACAAAAAAAGGCTAATCCGCAGGCAGCTCAGCTTTTGCTGCTTGCGAATTAGCCTTTACTTTATTCACACAGATATGGGTCACACTTCTTCCTCATCCTGTCCGTCCAAACGCCATTTTTTGGCTTGAGTACCACGGAGCAGGAACACAACAAGGACTCCCCCAACCAATATAAGCAATGTAGACAGTAGATCCTCCGTTCCTTTTGCCAGAAAAGGAAGCCACAGCACCACCGCAGCCGGCAACGTTAACCGAACAACAAAGTCAAGAAAAGACGCACGGCGACTATGCGCAGGAATCGGATATAACTGAAGCCACAACGAATCCCTGTGATACTGTCTTAAAGAAGTGATCTGAACACCTATGAGGAATATAAAAAATAAATATACGGCAATACCAATCCAACTAGCATGGGTGATATATATAATTAACAGACCCAGAATACCTAACCGAATGACAATGCCTGCTGGCTCTGTACGCAAGAACGTCTTAAACAGCAAGTAACGATACGCTCCCCTTCTGTTCCAAGGTATGTTACCACCCAGCCAGGACAGCCAGCGGCGCGGCGTCACTCTCTGCGTAAGGGCAGGCACATCGACAAACCAGCCCAACGTACGCATCACGCGAGCAGCCTGCATGCCCTCTGTGCGGATCAGTTTTTCCCAAGCCACTAGCAGTTTGACCGGTAAACGCAGAACAAGCACGTACACCACGCCAACCAACACGATAAATGGCAAGCTGTGTAGCGGAGGCTGCCATAGCCATGCGGCTACCATCAGCACAGCCAGAACCCACCGCAGGAGACGATAGCCTACACTCCCGCCAATCGATACCATGCGAAGCTCCTGCCAGCCGCCGTAGCTAAATAGCACCTTCAGCAGCACGAACAGCAGCAGAGTCAATAGCAGCGGCTTAGGCGCAGCATCACTGCGAATATACAGCGGCCACAAAATAATGGACAGCAGCAGCAACCCGAATATTTTATATACCACGCCTCGAATCCGGCTGGCCTTGAAATACTGGGGCATCGCGTGCTCCTGGGGACGAAGGAAGACAATATCTGCCTCATTCAAATACGTTCGAAAGCTCGCATGCGCGATTGGAATAGCTACAATAAGCATGATCCAGCGGATGGGCAAATCCGGCGGAATATGCATCAGCAAGGACGTGTACCATGCGGCAAAGGCAATCAGCGAAAAGCCGAAGACCACTGCAAGGCCGCTCTGAATGACATAGCCCAGATAAGGCAGCACCTGTCCCCAAAACGCTAGACGTCTTTCTTTATGCAAACGTTGCAAATCCATGCTCAATCCCTGCCCTGTACCAGCTCATAAAATGCATCTTCCAGCGGCATGCCCGGCTTACCCGCCTGTGCTGTCACTTCGTCCAGCGTACCCTGAGCGATGATGGCACCCTGATGAAGCACAATGAAACGATCGCAATAATTTTCAATCGTGGACAAAATATGAGAACTGAGCAAAATAGACGAACCCGAACGCTTCATCTCCAACATAAAGTCAAGCAGGGAACGAATGCCGAGCGGGTCCAAACCCAAAAAAGGCTCATCTATGACATACAACGGCGGCCCCGCTAAAAATGCGCACATAATCATCACTTTCTGGCGCATCCCTTTGGAGAGATGCATCGACATACTTCCGCTTTTATCCCGCATACGGAACAAGTCCAGCATTTGATCGCTGCGCGTCCGGAAATCTGCTTCGCTGACTCCGTATGCTCTAGCCGTAAACTCCATATGCTCCATCACTGTCATTTCAGGATACAGCTCTGGAGCTTCGGGTACAAAAGCAATAGCTCCCTGATACGCTTCGGGATTCTCATCCTGCTTATGCCCCTGTACGCGAATTTCTCCGGCCTGCGGTGTCATCAGTCCCAAAATATGCTTCATGGTCGTGCTTTTCCCGGCCCCGTTCAGACCGATCAGTCCCACCATTTCTCCCGGCTTCACATCGAGCGAAATCTGATGTAGTACCGGGCGTTTGGCGCTGTATCCACCGGTCAGTCCGTTAATTTGCAACACAGGCTGTTGTTCCATGGCTCCCCCTCTTCTCCCTTACTCGTTCGGTTTTGATCCTTTTTCCTTCAGCCATCTTGGCGCACCCTTGTTTTTACGATCACGCTCGCGCTGTGCCTTTCCTGCTTTGGATAAGGCTGCTCCTTTGCTCTTGCCTGGAGCTGAACCGTTCACGGAATTCCTGCCTGGACGCCCTGCTTCAGTCCGAACAGGTGTCTTGCGGTTTTCCGTCACCGTTCCATTGGAAATGGATCTAGTCTCAGATGGCCTTACAGGGGCACGCTTGGCATCCGCCGGGCGCGGCACTACAACTCGACCTCCGTACAACGCACGCTCTGCAATATCGATTCCCAGCTCACGGGAAAACTTACGCATGATGAACGTTTCGCGGTCGGTCACCACCGACACCACCAGTCCTTTGCGTCCCATACGTCCTGTCCGCCCTGCGCGGTGAACATAAGCTTGACTATCCGTAGCCGGGTCAAAATGAATGACCATTTCAAGCCCCTCAATATCCAGACCACGGGCTGCCACATCCGAAGCGACCAGCACTTTGAGCTTGTCCTCGCGGAACCGAGCCAACACGTTGCTGCGCGTGACTTTATCTGCATCTCCATACAAGGATGCCGTAGTTAGGCCCATGTGCTTGAGCTTGGCTTCAATTTCCCCGATGGCATTGGTCGTATTTACGAACACCAGCGCTTTTCTCGGATTAAAATGCCGCACCAGACGGCGCAGCATATCCACCTTATCCCGTTCTTCGGATACAAAGTAGTAATGTTCCAGTCCACTGGCCGTCTTCTGATCAGGATCAATCCCGATTTCTACGTAATCAGGCATCTCCCGTTGTGCCAATGACTGAATTTCATTATTCAGCGTTGCGGACAGGAATACCAATTGACGATCACGTTGAGCAGAGCCCAGTATATGGGTCACATCGCCGGCTCCGCCGAGCTGGAACATCTGATCCACCTCATCAATGACAATTGTTGTAATATTGTGCATCTTCAGCTTTTTCGAAGCAATGAGTTCCCGTACACGTCCTGGTGTGCCTACCACAAGCTGTGGATGATCCTTTAGCTTATCGATTTGGCGCTTGATTGCCGCCCCACCAATCAAACCTAGTACACGGATTCCACGATGCTCTCCGTAGCGCTGACCCTCACGTACAATTTGCATGGCCAATTCCTGGCTTGGAGCCAGTATCAGCTTTTGTGTAGCCTTTTTCTGTGGGTCAATGGCTTGTAGCAGCGGTAGCAAATAAGCCAGTGTTTTGCCTGTACCGGTTTGTGAGCGCGCCAATACATGCTTTCCCTTCATTATTTCCGGTATAGCCTCTGCCTGAACTGGCGAAGGCTGTGTAATTTCATGCTCGGTCAGTTTGTCTAACAGATCTTGTTCAACGCCGAGCGCTTCAAAATTCAATGTCATGAAAAGGTCCAACCCCTATACGTAAATTCGTTACTCTCCATTATATGCGAAAATAGCCCTGTTACCAAATCACCAAAATAAAAGATGTCCCTCACCACACCTAATGGCTACGGGACATCTATTATTTCTTATTCATCACACCATGCCCCAGCCTGTCGATCAGTCTGGGAGCTAATTGATACAGCTTGAGAAAAGGAGATACCCACTGTGGCAGATTAACCTCCTCCTTGCGGAGCTCCATCGCCCTTACGATATGCTGTGCTACCTTATCAGGTTTTAGCATAAACCAGCCAACATTCCGCACATAACCCCCTGAAGGATCTGCCAGCTCAAAAAACGGTGTATCAATCGGCCCGGGGTTAATCGTCGTTACGGTCACTCCACTTCCGCGCAGTTCTTGCCGGAGCGCATTGCTGAAACCGAGCAACGCATGCTTTGTGGCCGTATAAGAAGCCGATTTGGCTGTCCCGATTTTCCCAGCCATCGATGCTACATTCACAATCTGCCCATCGTTCCGCTCTGTCATTTGCGGCAGAAATGCCTTGATGCAGCGAACAACCCCCATATAGTTCACGTCCATCATTTGTTCAAACTCTGTCAGGTCGGTTTCATTAAAATACTCAAACTTTCCGTAACCTGCATTGTTGAGCAATATATCAACCCGTCCGTATTCTTCCAATACCCGTGCAGCAACAGCCTCTACCTGCTCCTGGCAGGTAACGTCCAATGGGATCAGCTCATGCCTGCCGCTGATTCCCGCAGATACTTGCTTCAATCGCTCCTGCGAACGTGCTGTTAAAATAGGAATCGCGCCCTTTGCGCTCAACAACTGAGCGCAAAGGGCGCCAATCCCACTGGATGCACCTGTAATCACAATTACCTTATCCTGCAATGTACTCATGGTCATCCCTCCACATTAAAGAAACTTACTCCTTTAATATTAAGAGATCATCACCTGAATATCCAGCTCACCGATTCCTTCCACCGAAAGCGGAATACAAAGGGCGCGCTGGGGCACAAAAGTGGTCAAGTTTTCTGATTTCATGACCTGCGGAGGGGTGATATCCACGACAATTCCCTGACTGGACAAAATTGTACTGGCATTGCCACTAATCATATTGCCCAATTCCGAAATTGCGCTTTTGCCCATCTCATCAATTTCAGTCAACACAAATCCGCCCATCATCGCCGATACCATACGTAGCGCCACCTGCTCATTCAGGCCGAACACAATATTTCCGCTAAGCTGTCCAGTCATCCCGATCATAATCCAGATATGGTCGTCCACCAACTCGACATTTTTCACACCGAGATTTCCGGGTAAAGGAGAAACTTGGATCAATTGTTCAATGACCCGTCTCGCCGACTCCAAAAAAGGATTTATCACTTCTGCCTTCACGATCATTGCGCCCCTTTACGATGGGCTTTTAGACACACAACAAAAGTCCCATTTAAATTTGAATTTTTATTTAAATAATGCTGGATAACGACTCAACCTGCAATAAAATACTCTCTCTATCACTTATCGACAGCAGTCCGGCAATTTTTTATAGCTAAAGCACAAAAAATGTGAATAATGTCCTATATCTTTACTACAAGCCGAATCTAGACTGGTTATTTTTAAAGTATATCAGGACTTTAGTCTTTATTCCCCAATATACCACACTTTACGGTGTACTGCTTCGATTCATTGCCCTTCCTGCTCGAATAACCTATAATCTAATGAAATAAAGCATAACGATGGTTTTACATATAAACAAGTAGATTGGCTAAACTCAGTTTATACAGCTGCGACAAGCTAAAGAAAAGAGAGGAGGAACTTCATGAACATCAGTCAACTTGAAACACTTATCATGATTTCCAAAACGATGAGCTTCCGTAAAGCCGGAGAACTTCTCAATTTGACGCAGCCGGCGGTGTCCGCCCAAATCAAAAGTCTAGAGGATGAGTTCAAAACCATTCTGATTGACCGCAACCAGCCCGTCACCCTGACCGACCGGGGAGTTGTTTTTTTGGAACACGCCGAGCGCATATTGGAGGTTGTTGAGGAATTAAGACAGAGATTGTATGACTTGAACGAAACACCGCAGGGTCACATTGCGCTGGGTACCACAACATCCATCGCCATTCAAATTTTACCGCGTGTGCTCTCCTACTTTCAGGATCAGTTCCCTCTCATCAAAACCTCCATTCAATCCATGGCCTCCTCGATGATCTATCAGCAGGTGGAGAACGGACTTATTGATGTTGGTATCGGTTATCTGATCGAACGTAATCCCAATCTAAGCACTTCAGTCCTGTATTATGATTCTTTTGAGCTTGTCGTGTCTCCTACACATCCGCTGGCCTCGCAACCACACGCTACTATTGAAGCCCTTCGGGAAATTCCGCTCATTCTGCTCTCTCCCGATACGGTAGGACGGAAATTCGTGGACGATGTTTTTAAAAAGCACCAAATTGTGCCCCATGTCGTGATCGAGTTGTCCAGCAGTGAGGAAGTCAAACGGATGGTCGAAATCAATCTCGGAGCTGCCATAATTTCCAGACTGTCAGTCACTTCTGAACTGCGTACAGGCACATTAAAAATGATCCATATTCCCGAGCTGGAAGTTAGTCATCCGGTAGGGGTGATTTATAAGTCCGGCCGTTATCTAAACTCGGCAATGCAGCAATTTTTGAGCGATCTGAAGGGGATGCCGGAGACGAATTTCACCAATTCTGAATAACGTAATTCGCTATGAACAACATACACAATATAAACCTTGGTTACGAAAGGAAGACAGTCCATGAAATTTGATCTGCACACCCATCATTTCCGCTGCGGTCATGCAGACGGCAACATTCGGGATTACATCGAAGCAGGTATTCAATCAGGCTTACAAGCTATTGGTATTTCCGACCATTCCCCCTTCCTATGTAGCGAAAAGGATCAGGCTTTTCCTAAAATTTATATGGCCAAGTCACAGCTTGCTGGATATGTAAAAGAAGTACAGGAGCTTAAGCAGGAATACGAGGGCCGTATTGACGTGCTCCTTGGATTGGAAACGGATTATTTCCCTGATTTTGCTGAATTGTATCGTTCCACTTTGGCTCCTTATCCATTTGATTACCTTATCGGGTCGATTCACAATGTCGAAGGGGACAGCATTTTTAACCGCAACCGTTGGAAAAAATTAAGTGACGCTCGTAAAGTCGAGGTTAAACAAGCCTACTATGCGCTCATACAGCAATCTGCGCGAAGCGGCATGTTTCAGATTTTAGGTCATATTGACGCCATGAAAGGGAATTTCCCTGCCTTTTCAGACATTCCTGCCGATGAAGCCATTGACGAAACCTTGCGAGTGATTGCGGAATCCAATGTAGCGATTGAAATTAATACTTCAGGTAAAACCAAGCTGAGTGGCGGATGGTATCCCTCTGCTTCTATTTTAGAAAGAGCGCACCATTTTGGTGTGGAGGTCACTTTTGGTTCGGATGCCCATAAGCCTTCACGGGTAGGCGACGATTGGGAAGACGTAAAAGCGATGCTAAAGGATATCGGCTTCCAGGAATGGGTTTATTTTAAAGAAAAACGTAAAATTCCTGTGGCGCTTTAAAATGTATTAAGGGTGGGAATCGCTGTTGCAATGGGATTCTTGGGAAACCCTTATATAGGGTAACAATCCCATTGCAAAGGCGAACACTAACGCTTCTCCAGATTCAAATCCTCGCTCTGCTACCAATCGCCTTAAAACCGTACAACCCCACTATTTTAAATAAACAACATCTTTGTGTGAGGAGAATTACATATGCAATTGGAAGATCCTATGGACAAGATCAAAAAGCTAAAGCATGACATCACGCGATTTATGCTCATCTATAAGTTTGCACTCGACGAAATGGAAACCAAGATTGAAATATTAAAGCAGGAATTTCAAGCGCTGCACGATTACAGCCCTATTGAGCATACCAAATCACGCCTTAAATCTCCTGAGAGCATCATGAACAAAATGCTTCGTAAAAATAGCGAATTATCGCTGGATGCTATCAAAGATTCTATCAAGGATATCGCGGGCTTACGTATTACTTGTTCTTTTATTTCTGACATTTATGATGTCAGTAACATGCTTCAGAGACAGAGTGACCTCAAGGTGCTGGAAATCAAGGA
Organism: Paenibacillus sp. BT-177; assembly: GCF_025846815.2. Classification (NCBI taxonomy): domain Bacteria; kingdom Bacillati; phylum Bacillota; class Bacilli; order Caryophanales; family Paenibacillaceae; genus Paenibacillus; species Paenibacillus sp. BT-177. Next base: position 212,220 of record NZ_JAOYTP010000005.1, read on the forward strand.
TTACATCAAGAATCCCAAGCCGAACGGTTATCAGAGTCTGCATTTGCTGGTTCAAGTTCCTGTATTCATGTCGGACTGTGAGGAACTAGTCTGCGTAGAGGTGCAGATTCGAACCATTGCGATGGATTTTTGGGCAAGCCTGGAGCATAAAATCTTTTATAAATACAACCAGTCTGTTCCCGAGAGTCTGACACGTGAATTAAAGAACGCAGCGGATTCCGCTAATGCGCTGGATCTGCAAATGGAACGTCTGCATCGTGAAATCAAGGAGATTAAAGATGCCAGAGGTGAAGAAGACTCTATGGAAGAGCTTCGAAAGATTATGATTAATAATCAGCAAATTACGGTGCCAGCCAATTTTTTGAAGCTTCTAGGGGAATAATTTTAATCAACCAATAGCATGTTTATTCAAAAATTGAAGAATAGAATCATTGATTAAAATGGGATGTTCTCTAAGCATGTGCGGTCGATGACTACAACCCGGAGCAACTAGATAACGTGAATCTTGGACCCATGAGCATAATTTCTGAAGCTGCTCTTCTGTGGCGAAATCGTCATGTTCACCAGCGATAAATAATGCAGGGCACGTAATGCGGCTTAACTCATTACGTGTCAATTGCGGATATTGGCGCCAATCCTGAGCGCTCTGACGCATAAATTCCTGCCAATTACCTTGATGCGCTTCCTCATGGCGTTCCATCATTTGATGGATCATTTCATAACATTCGTTTTGGATGAGCCACTCCGGCTCAAACTCATCTGCCCCCTCAGGACATGCGACTCCACTACAGCCAATGGTGGTAAGGGTTGCGAACATTTGAGGGTGCTTCACCGCACAGTATAAAGCCACATTGCCTCCGCAGCTGTACCCAATAAGATGGGCCTTGGAGATATGTAGGGCCTTCATAAAATTAATCACATCTTCTGCAAGTTGAGGGGTACTCCATTCCAGGCTGTCACATTTCGTTCTGCCATGTCCCCGGTGATCGGGAAAATAACATGTATACTTTTGCTGAAAATCAAGTAATTGAGATGAAAAAGCCAGGATTCCCCTTGAATAATGACTGTGCAAAAATATGACGGGATCTCCTGTACCCATTTTTTCATAATAAATCTCTAAATCCTGAATTTTTACGTATGGCATGTGATCCTCCTCATTTTCATTGCGTCCTGTATCTTTTACATTCCTTAGTCCGTCTATCTTAATATAAATGAAAACCATTCCATGAGGAGTGATGTAAGTATGAAAAAGGCACTTGTTTTGGGAGGAACGCGCTTTTTCGGCAAGAGACTGGTGGAACGTCTGCTGGACAGTTCCGAGAACTCCATTACTATTCTCACGCGGGGCCACACAAACGATTCGTTTGGTGACCGCGTTCAACGGATCTGTGCAGACCGTACGGACCCGCAAGCGCTCGCAGAGGCGGTAGGTGAGCAAGTGTGGGACGTTGTTTATGATAATATTTGCTATTCCCCAGATGAAGCCAGCGAAGCCTGTCGTATTTTTGATGCTAAAGCCAAAAGGTATATTATGACCTCAAGCCTATCTGTCTATGATCCAAGCCCGGAAGCGGTGACAGAGAATATCTTCGATCCTCAGGCTTATCCAGTTCGCCAGGGCGGAAAGGACGATTTTACATATCAAGAGGCTAAACGGCAGGCTGAAGCAGTTTTTACGCAGCAAGCTACGTTCCCTGTAGTAGCTGTTCGTTTTCCGATTGTATTGGGAACAGATGATTATACGAAAAGACTTCATTTTCATATTGAACATGTTCGTGCAGGCCAAGAAATTGGAGTACCTAATCCCGCAGCCCATATCTCATTTATTCGTTCCGATGAAGCTGCAGATTTTCTGCTTTGGCTTGGTTCTGCTCATTTAACAGGCCCTGTAAATGCTTGTTCCGACGGTACAGTAAGGATTGGAGATATCATTTCCATTATCGAGCAGGTCACGGGAAAACAAGCTGTGATCCAAGAAAAAACAGCAGACGAGCATATGTCTCCATTCGGTATTACACAGTCGTGGTACATGGATACATCCAATGCCCAGTCAGAGGGATACTCATTCCTCTCCCTAAACGAATGGTTACCAGAGCTGGTAATCAGCCTGAACCGTACCTATGAATCATAAAAAAAGAGGACCCGAAGCTTCGGGTCCCAGCAAAATATATTATTCAAAAGGGGGTCATGTCTGTATTGTACCCGTCCTGTGTTAGAGTTGTTTTGCAGTTATATTTCATCTTTGTAACAAAATATTCCAATGTCATTTCTAGGCATAATCCCCTTGGGTCATTGAAAATACCAATACACTCGGCACCTCTCCTGAGGGATCATAGGCACCAATGGTGCGCAGCAGGCGCATCTTATTTTTCATAAGCACACGCATAGAAGCCTGGTTATTCTCTTGGCAACGGCTTTCGATCCGCTTGAGCTTCAAAGACTCGAAACCAAATTTTAGCATTTCTCCTACGACTTCTGTAGCCAGTCCCTGTCCCCAAAAAGGCCGATCCAGAATATAGCCCAGTTGTGCCTCACCCGTTCTTTCATTCCATTGCTGAAAAGAAACAATACCGAGCAACGATGAGGAGGACCGTTCGTTGAATTCATCATGCAGATTGCTCTCTCCTGTATTTCTCCGATGCCATTCCACCGCAAAATGTAGGGAGTCCAGTGAGTCAGCTGATATTTTAATTTGCGCAACCAGGCGTCTCATTCTTGCATAGACTGGCTTGCGAATTCGATTCACATATTGGATTACCAATGGATCGGATAAGATCCGCTCCAGCGCAGGATAATCCTCCGCTTTTAGCTGGCGCAATCGGACTCGGCGAGTGTAAAGCTCCGGCAATCCGAGACGAAGCATTTCTCTGGTCAGCACAATGTTCCCTCCTGCGGATGGATTCTGCTTTTAGCCATGCATATTTCCATACTTAATCCAGGTCCTGAATTCCCCGATAAATTCCGGTACGCAGCTCTCGAATATAATATGCCAAAGAAGGCACATCTGCCTCCTCTGCTTGTTTTACTGCCAATTCTATATCATAGGGTACTCGTACAAAATGAATGGAAAAAGGCGTGAGCTGCTCCTCTCCCCATCGCCCCTCTAAAATGCAGTAGGAAGCCTGGGTAATATCCAACGGATTCCCGACACTCCCAACGTTAAAAAGTGTTTTTTCCTGAAAATGCTGGATAAAGGCATTATGCACATCCCCATATCCCACAACCTCTGGAGCAAAAGGTACTTTTCCACTTTCTTCAGCTAGCGGATCGAACATGGCAAGCCTTTTGGCTGGCTCATCCCATGGCTGTACGCGATGATACACACTTTGCGGCGAGGCATGCACCAAGCGGAAACGACGTCCGCTCATTCTGAAATCATAATGAAACGGCAACTGTGCCAAATACTGCACTCGGTCTGCACCCAAACGTTCGGCTTGCCAGCTAAAATTGAGATCATCCGTTATGCTAACCAGCTCATCCCAATTGCCCCGAACGACGACTTCACAATGTTGACGGATAGCATCCAGAACCTCGCACGGGCTAGGCCCTTTGCCGATCAGATCCCCCAAACAAAACACACGGCTGATGCCTCGGGAAGCAATATCCTCCAGCACCGCCTCACAAGCAGGCCAATTGCCATGAATATCTGAAATGACAGCAATACGATCCATCTGAATCTCACTCCTTTGTCCGAAACGGCTACATCTCTACACTACATTCAAGCCAACATTATGTAGTTCCAACATATATGATGAAGATGAAAAAAAGATCATGACCTATTGGCCAGATTTTAACGTAATAACACTAAGCTCCGGTCTGCACAGCACCCGTATTGGCAAATGTGTCATACCAATGCCTCGGCTGACATACAGTGGCATTCTATCCGTTCCCACATGAAATAATCCCTGAATGTACTTGCGTCCACCAGGGGGCGGCATCGGTGCTCCAATGACAGGCAAACGTACCTGTCCCCCATGTGTATGTCCTGACAATTGAAGATCAAAGGACATTTGTGCCGCCACATCTGCATAGTCCGGCTCATGCATCAGTAGCAGCTTGCACATCTCATCAGGCAGTCCGTGGATTGCACGCTGCGGATTGGGCTTGCCCATGATGTTATCCTCCAAGCCGACGATGGCCACACGTTGTCCCGCGCGCTCTACAACCGCATGCTCATTTCTCAGCAGTGTAAATCCGGTTTTTGGATATAGCTCCTGAACGCCGGCGGGTAAGCCTCTATAATCATGATTGCCCAGAATAGCAAACTTACCGAGGGTAGCGTGCATGGAAGCCATAACTGGAACAGCAGCCTTCATCGATACGGAATAATCATCTACAATATCGCCTGTAAAACAGAGCAAATCCGGCTCCAGACCTGCTATTCGGTCCGCAAGCTCGCTCAGATCCTGCTCATCCATGTGAAACCCCAAGTGCACATCGCTGAAATGCACCACCCTAATTCCGTCAAATGCAGACGGAAGACGAGGGAGAGACAAGTTGAAGCGTGTAATCTCCAAATGATTAGGCTCCCATAAGGAGGCATATCCTCCAGCCAATAGTGCAGTTCCTGCTGTGGCTAAAGCCGCCTTTTTCAAAAAACGGCGGCGGGAAGGATTGGCTGGCTCATTTGATAAGGAACGCCGCGAAGAACCGGGAGGGATAGTGGCCTCCTGATGTGGGCCATCCTGACTCTCGCGGCGGATTTGCGACATCTTCTTCATTATGCGTTCCCCCTTGCGTTCTGTCCTTTCTATCTCATTTCTCAGCACTTCCTACTGTCCAAATGCTTTAGCGATGAGTGGACAACCACTGCTCTGCATAGTCAACCAAATCTCGTTGCCTTGCGAAAAAACATGAAGCCTCTCCAATGTTCACCCGCATAAAGGATGTGGGACATTCCCGTTCAAAATCAAGTCCCAACTGCTCAAAATCATCCGAGGTAATATTATAATCCTGAAAAGACACCCACGTTTTGGCCCCATCCACAATCATAGGGGCTTGATGCGTGACAACTTCACGTCCATTGTAGGCTGTTCGATATTCTGCCAAATGTAAGGAGGTGTTGCTGTCATGTCCGCAGCCCAGCAGCAGTACATAGGCATCTGCCTCATACAGCTTTGCCAAGGGCGAATGCTCACCCAGCCCAAAATCAAGCTCATGCGCTTCCAGCAAGCCTATAGCAGCAGGTCCACGCCCCGCCAGAGAAACGTGCGGGTGCCCGCTGCGCACTGTTCCCGGCAGGCCACGGAACGTTTCTACAATGACGCCCATCCCTCCGGTCAGCGTCCAGGCCGGATCATAAGCGGGCATTTCCTCGCGGACCAGTTCCCACCACGACTCATCCAGAGGCGGGTTCATCCAGGTGGACGGATCTGTCAAGTCGTGTGACTGTGTTGGCATCACCAGGGTCCCTTCCCGGCCAATCGCTTCGGTTAATGCGGCAAGAATGGTGGAGGCCCCGCCTGGAACAAAGCGCCCAAAGCTGCGCATCGACGAGTGAACAAGCAATGTCATGCCGCTCTGAACTCCCAGCTCCTTTAATCCTTTCATTACATCCGACCTCGTGACAGGTCGATTCGTTATCGGTTGCACAGTCACCTGTCCAGCCTCCTTTTCTCCAAAACGATACACAATATTATAATTATACCATAAGTGCTGTCCCTCGCTCCTTCCTCCATGTTACCCTCCATCATTCCTGAGCGCAAAAAAACAGGCTTTCTCCGGTTGGGAAGAAGCCTGTTTGAGTACAACCTATGGGCTGGCTCTGCTACACAGTCAGCCAGCGCTTAAACATATGCTTAGTCGTTTGCTTGTTCATTTCGGCAATAGAAGTTGTCAACGGAATGCCTTTCGGGCAAGAGCGTACGCAGTTTTGCGAATTACCACAGCCTTCTAGCCCGTCGTCCGTCATCAATGCATCCAGGCGCTCTTCCTGATTCATTTCCCCTGTCGGATGGCTGTTAAACAGGCGAACCTGAGATATCGCCGCAGGACCGATGAACGTCGTCTTCTCATTGACGTTCGGGCATGCTTCCAGACAGACACCACAGGTCATGCACTTGGACAGCTCATACGCCCACTGACGCTTTTTCTCTGCCATTCTAGGACCCGGTCCCAGATCGTAGGTACCGTCAATCGGAATCCACGCTTTGACCTTCTTGAGCGCGTTAAACATCCGGCTGCGGTCAATGACCAAATCCCGTACTACCGGGAATGTACTCATGGGCGCAATCGTAATCGGCTGCTCCAGCTTATCGACGAGCGCTGCGCACGCCTGACGTGGCTTGCCGTTAATCACCATAGAACAAGCTCCACATACTTCCTCCAGGCAGTTTGACTCCCAGCACACCGGAGCCGTCTCTTTACCTTGGCTGTCTACCGGGTTACGCTGAATTTCCATCAGCGCGCTGATCACGTTCATTCCCGGTCTGTAGGCCAATTCAAATTCTTCCGTATAGGAACTAGCATTAGGCTCATCCTGACGAGTAACCACGAACTTCACTGTTTTATTCGACTTCACTGCTTGCTCCGACATCTAAATACACTCCCTTCTGTTATTTGCTCTTGGAATAATCTCGAACACGCGGCTTGATCAGTGAAACGTCGACCTCTTCATACGAAATTTGTGGTCCTTCCGGTGTCCAATCTGCAATCGTCGTTTTCAGATAATCTTCATCGTTGCGGTCCGGGAAGTCCGGCTTGTAATGGGCCCCGCGACTTTCGTTGCGCAGCAGCGCCCCTTTGGTCATCGCTTCAGCCAGTTCCATCATATTCCACAACTGCCGTGTAAACGCTGCACCCGCATTATTCCAGCGCGAAGCGTCATTAATGTTAATGTTCGAGTAACGCTCCTTCAGCTCCTTGATCTTGTGAATCGTAGCCTCCAGCTTGTCATTATAACGAACCACGGTCATATTGTTCGTCATCCACTCACCCAGCTCTTTGTGAAGAACATAGGCATTTTCTTTTCCGTCCATATGCAAAATACGCTCATACTTCTCCGTCTGCTGATTGACTGCGGCATCAAATACCGAAGAAGCTACATCCTGTGCAGACTTTTTCAAGCCCTTGATATATTCCACAGCCTTTGGTCCAGCCACCATCCCGCCATAAATGGCCGACAGCAGTGAGTTTGCACCCAAGCGGTTCGCTCCGTGATACTGGAATTCACATTCACCAGCTGCGAACAGACCCGGTATATTTGTCATTTGGTTGTAATCGACCCACATGCCTCCCATTGAATAGTGAACAGCCGGGAATATTTTCATTGGGATTTTACGCGGATCGTCGCCGACAAATTTTTCATAAATCTCAATAATGCCGCCCAGCTTTACATCCAGCTCTTTCGGGTCCTTGTGAGACAGATCCAGATAGACCATGTTCTCGCCGTTAATACCCAGTCCATCATCAACGCATACGCTGAATATTTCACGTGTCGCAATGTCGCGAGGGACTAGATTTCCATAAGCCGGATATTTTTCTTCAAGGAAATACCATGGCTTTCCGTCTTTATACGTCCAAATGCGACCGCCCTCTCCCCGTGCCGACTCGGACATGAGACGCAGCTTGTCGTCACCGGGTATAGCCGTTGGATGAATCTGTATAAATTCACCGTTCGCATAGCGAACGCCTTGCTGATACACTGCACCGGCAGCCGTGCCGGTATTAATGACGGAATTTGTGGTTTTACCGAAAATAATCCCGGGACCACCAGATGCCAGAATAACGGCATCCGCTGCAAAAGTCTTCACTTCCATCGTACGCAAATCTTGCCCGCAAATCCCTCGACAGATGCCTTCATCATCCAGTACAGCCTGTAAAAACTCCCAGTTCTCGTACTTGGTCACCAAACCAGCAGATTCCCAGCGTCGTACCTGCTCATCGAGAGCATACAGGAGCTGCTGTCCTGTCGTCGCACCAGCAAAGGCTGTGCGATGATGCTGGGTACCGCCAAAACGGCGGAAATCCAGCAGTCCTTCTGGTGTCCGATTGAACATAACACCCATACGGTCCATGAGATGGATGATTCCCGGAGCCGCTTCGCACATCGCTTTTACCGGCGGCTGGTTTGCCAGAAAGTCACCGCCATAGACTGAATCGTCAAAGTGAATCCAGGGTGAGTCTCCCTCACCTTTGGTATTTACCGCACCGTTAATGCCACCTTGCGCACAAACGGAGTGGGATCTTTTGACCGGAACCAAAGAAAATAAATGAACGTGGACTCCCGCCTCTGCCGCCTTGATCGTAGCCATTAGACCTGCCAGACCGCCGCCCACGACAATAATATTGGATGCTGCCATTTCTGCTCACTCCTTCTTTTCAGGATTTGTACTAAATCCCCTTTTACCATTCAAAATAGAATCTCAACACGATGTATAATTTAAATAACTCGTTTACAGTAGCTGTTTAAAAGCGCTGCAATGCACCAAGACTGTTGCCGTTTCTTGGAATTCCGCGCTACGGAATGCAAGCAGGGAAGCAACGAAGCCGATCGACACCACCACGAACAGGGTCATACAGATATAGGAAGATACTTTTTGGGCACGTGGTCCCACGGTAATCCCCCAACTGACCATAAATGCCCACAATCCATTAGCAAAGTGAAATGATGCCGAAACGACACTGATTAAATACAAAATAAAATAGACCGGGTTCGTTACTATGCCATGCATTACGCCGCCTAGCTCCTCATGAGTGACATTACCCAGGGCCACCTGAAAGCGTGTGTCGTATACGTGCCAGATAATAAATACAAACGTAATGACTCCGGAAATACGCTGGAACAAAAAGCGCCAGTTACGCGAATAGCCAAACCTTTTGACATTCGGATCAGCCTGATAAGCGATATACAAGCCATAGATCCCGTGGAACAGTAATGGCAAGTAGATGAATAACGTTTCTAACACAATAACCAGCGGCAAACCATTCAGGAAGGCCACGCTGCGATTAAAACCTTCCTTACCGCCCTCCACCGCTGTGAAGTTCGTCACCAAATGCTCAACAAAAAATAGAGCCAACGGAATGACGCCAAGAAGCGAATGCAGCTTTCTGGAATAAAATCCTCTCATCTAGGTCATGCTCCCTTCTCCCAATAATAGCGTTTTCAATAGTAATATAACATATAAAATGACAGTTCCCGACAGGGAATGTTCAACAAGGTGTCCCTTATAAGGAAAAACAAAAGTGTGAACATCTTGTGTCGCTTTCATGTTACTCCTTTTCGGCTTATAATGGAATTGCAATATACGTATTAATTATTATGTCTTTTTTGCATATAGAGAGGAAGTGGAAGATTTGTTTGAGGATTTGAACGCTTTTGCCGTCGTTGTCGAGCAGTCCAGCTTGAATAAAGCCTCAAAACTGCTGAATTTGTCCCAACCCGCCCTGTCTCGCAAAATTGCCAAGCTGGAGGAAGAGCTGGGTGTCCATCTCTTTGATCGTCGGGGCAAACGGCTCGAAATTACATCAACTGGCCGATTTGTATATACTTTCGCGCTGGAGCAACGGCAACGTCAGCTTCGCTTCTTACAAAAGCTGTCACAGCACAAAAATGAAGCCCAGAGCATGCTTACTCTGGGCGCAAGTCTTACGACACTCCAAACGACGTTGCCTACCCTCGTCGAGGCTTTCATGAGCAAGCATCCTCAGACTGAGCTAAAGCTGCTCACCGGCAAAACGCATGAAATCGTCGCCTTTGTACGCGACAAAAAAGCAGACGCCGGCGTTGTCGGGTCTGCCATTCATGAAGCTGGATTACGCTGCATTCCGTTATTTGACGATCATTTGGAGCTAGTCGTCCCCATCGGACATGAATTAACTGTCAAGACAGGAACGGCTTCAATGAAGGACCTGCAAGGATTGCCGATGATCATTTTCTCCAAAGGAACCTGGTACCGCAGCCTGACGGATGACTTGTTCCAGCGCAGCGGTATTATGCCGGATATCCGCATGGAAATCGACTCCTTCGAGGCGATTGTACGTCTGCTTCCAACCTGCAAGGCATCCGCTTTGCTGCCCAAATCCTACTTGCGCAGCGAACTGCTGCGAGATAATGGACTTACTGCATTGTACTTGCCTGATTTGAAGGAGACACGCCGAACGACCTCCCTCATATACTCAGAAACGGCCGATCTCGGCCCGACAGCACGACGCTGGATTAGCGAGACACGTGCATCGTTTGCAGGCTACCGTATGGTGTAGAGAATTTAACCCTCTTCATTGACATTAACGACCTCATCCTCAAAGCGGCCGATATTGTCATTGGAGCCGATAATGACCATAATATCGTCTGCTTTCAGCCGATCCATAGCTGTCGGCGCGATCAAAATACCATTCGCCGTATGAAGTGCCACGATGCTGCAACCAAAGCGGGTACGAGCATTTAATTCTGCTAACGTTTTGCCATTCAGACATGCAGGCACATTGAGTTCCACAATGCTGTATTCCTTGGACAGCTCCAAATAATCGAGCAGATTAGGCGTGACCAGCTGATGCGCTACCCGAATACCCATATCTCGTTCCGGATAAATGACTCGGTCCACCCCAAGCTTCTCTAACGCACGCCCATGCAGTACAGATATAGCTTTGGCTACGACTTTTCTCACACCCAGCTCCTTCAGCAAAATGGCGGTCAGGATGCTTACCTGAATATCATCACCGATTGCAACAATGCCGCAATCGAAATTACGGATGCCCAGTGACCGCAACGCATCCTCATCTGTAGCGTCTGCCACGACAGTATGTGTCAGAATCTCACTCATACTGTCCACAACATCCTCATTCCGATCAATGCCCAGTACCTCGCACCCCATATCCACCAATTGCAAAGCCAGGCTTGAGCCAAACCGTCCCAAGCCAATGACTACAAACTGCTGCGTTTTCATATCTACTCGAAAACTCCCTTACCCTATAATTATTTTACCTTCTGGATGACGATACAATTCCTTACCCTTTTTCGGTCCCAGTGCATAAGCTAGCGTGAGTGGACCCAGCCTGCCTGCAAACATCGTCAGAGTAATCACCAGTTTGCCTACAACTGTCAAATCAGGTGTAAGCCCCATGGACAGTCCTACCGTACCAAAGGCAGACACCGTCTCGAACAAGATCATCAGAAAATGATGATCTTCGGTTGCGGACAGAATCATCGTCACCCCAATCACGAACAGCAACCCCAGCAAGGTAATAGTCAAAGCCTTATAAATGCGTGCCTGCGCAAGTCGGTACCGGAACAGCACAATGTCTTCCCGTCCCCGCAGCATCGAAAACACCGCTCCAATGAGCAGAGCAAATGTAGTGGTCTTAATCCCGCCTCCAGTGGAGCCAGGCGAAGCCCCAATAAACATGAGTATGATGATAAAAAACTGCGTAGCCTGCCGCAAGCCTGCAATGTCCAGCGTGTTGGCACCTGCGGTGCGAGGGGTAACGGACTGGAATAAAGAACCCAGCAGTTTACCACCCCAATCAAGCGAGCCAAGCGTCTTCGGATTCGTAAACTCAAATACAAAAATGACAAGCGTCCCGACGACAATCAGAGCAGCTGTCATGCTGAGTACCACCTTGGTATGCAAGGATAGTCTCTTACGCTTGCGATAATCTGCCAGGTCAGACATCACTACAAAACCAATACCACCCGAAATAATGAGAAACATGGCTGTAAAATTAACAATCGGATCATATACATAACCTGTCAGGCTGCGAAATTCACCGAATAAATCAAAACCAGCGTTATTAAACATGGAAATGGCATGCCAGATTCCAAAATAAATCGCCCTGCCGACAGGCATATCAAATGACCAGCGAATCGAAAAAATAGCTGCACATACTCCCTCAATCATCAGCGAGTACCATAGCACCTTGCGGATCAATCCAACAATTCCTTCGACAGAGGTCTGATTCATCGCTTCTTGCAAAATAAGGCGCTCCCGCAAGGAAATGCGACGTTTGAACACCAGCGCGATCAAGGTAGCCATGGTCATAAAGCCAAGACCACCGATCTGGATCAGCGCAACGATAACGATTTGACCAAAGGTTGTAAAAAAGAGCCCTGTATCCTTAACGACAAGTCCGGTTACACAGGTCGCGGACGCGGCAGTAAACAAAGCGTCTATAAACGCAAGTGGTTTTCCAGTTGTATTAGAGATGGGCAGCATTAACAATAAACTACCTATTAGAATGATAATGGCAAAGCCTGCAACGAATATCTGCGGTGGAGAAAGCCGAAGCCAGCGTGCATTGGGATTCATCTATTCATCACTTCTCTCCTAATCCTTAAAACTATAAAAACAGTGACTTAATACGGTGTAAGCCCGCTACGCGTTCCATTTATCTTCCGATCGTCGTTGCCCCTGATTTTTTTGATTTTCCAAACCTTAAGTAGCTATAATTAACATTCCCTGAATACAGGAAGAATGCATGTCAAACACTACTCGGCTCCCTGTGCTATTGGCGAGCAGCAGCGAAGGGGGCAGAATTGTTCTGAAGAAGCGAAGCGTTTGCCTTTATCTCCGGATTTTAACCATTAAAGGGTTTATACAATCAAAAAAAATCCGGGGATAACAGCAATCAGAAGAATAATCTGAACCCGCAGCGGTCTAACCAATCCAAACACTTTTATACACACAAAAAAAGACACCGGAAAACCGAGTGCCTGACTTGGTTCCTGCCCACAGCCTACGAGGTTAGCTGACGGATTCGGACAGCACAGTATGCCCTATTTACACTTCCGGTCCATCAGGATCGGCTGTAAAATTCACCCCAGTAACATGGTTCCCCCGTTTTCTCATAGAAATTCGGCTTAAATGTATATCATTACCCATATATTTCATAGGCATTGCCTCAAGATTATAATCCTTCTCTATCCAGATCACAAAACCGATTTCGCCGAAAAAACGTGAAATTGGCTTTAATTCGCGAATAGACATCGGTTAATCACAGCTTATCTAATTTTATTAAAACTTTAAAGTGCTTTCACTCTGTTTTCATGAATATCGCTGGTCTGTTGGCGGGAACCTGTGCAGTATGATATCTTTAATGGATGTTCTTATTTACAGATTAAGGAGGAAACTCATGAATCCTATCGGGAAACCGGTCGTGCTCACGGCCAACTTCAAAAAATTAGGCTTGCTGGGCGGGGTTGGCCTGATTTGCTTTTTTATCTTTCAATTGCTTATTCCCTCAATTAGCAATCCAAGTCCGGAATCATTGGTGAATGCAAAGGTCATCAGCAAACAAGAAGCGGTCATACACGCCCTGGACTTCGCCCGTTCCGAGCTGGGCTATACGGAATCACAGCCAGAGAAGCCCGTCGTAACCTATCAGGCTGAAACAGATTTGTACGGGTATTTATCCAGAGAAAAATTGGTTCAAGAGTACGATCGTACATGGAAAAAAAATTATCCATATGAAACCTTTCGGGTTGATTTGCCTGACTCCTCAGCGAAGGGCAAGCTGCAAATCCATGTGGATTTATCCACTGGGAAGGTCGTTAGCTTTAAACGGATCACCTCCAGCACCAATTACACACAGGCTGATGTTTCTACAGATGAACAAGCACGAAGCAGACTTGTACGTGTAGCTGAGGGTGACATGACGCTCGAAGCCAAGGAACAGGCTGCAGCAATATGGATCAAACGCTTTGGCTTTAAGCCATCTGAATTGAAGCTCGCGACCACTGAGGGAGAAGGTGGATTAAAATATACCGTGGACGGAAAGAAAATCGGCGCCTCGGTACTTACGCTGGCTTTTACTTTTGAAGACGGGGATGTTCGCTCGTTTACCCAAAGCTTTTCGGCCCCTTCGTCCTATACCGACTATGTTAAAAAGCAAACATACTGGGCTAATTGGATGACTTATGCGGGTTATGCCCTATTTAGCTTTGTCCTGGGCGTACTTGCCATTGTGTATGCGTCACTCACCCGACGACATACTTCATTTGTTCGCGGTATTATTCTGTCCATTGTATACTTTATTGCTAGTATAGCTGGGACAATGAACATGCTACCTTTATTGCAAGCTGAAGCAGGCAGTAAGGGCATGCTTATATTTCTTATGGTATTCCAGGTTGGTGTTACCTTCTTCATGGCTGTAGCTATCTATTTCTCCTTGGTAGGCGGTGACGGGCTTATGCGTCAGGTTGGACTAAATGCATGGCCACGGGCCAAAGAGCCAGGCTACGGACTGTATGTGCTTCGCAGTATGTATGTTGGTTACTTGTGGGCCTTCATTTTACTGGGCGTACAATCCATTTTGTTCTTTGTATTGGAGCGCACATTTAATACGTTCTCCACTACAGACGCCACGCAGTCCCCTTACAATATGGCTTATCCATGGCTATTGCCGATTATGGCTTGGATGGCAGGTATTGGAGAAGAAACTGTTTACCGTCTATTTGGTATTCCGATGGTAAAAAAAATAGTCAAGAATACGTTTGTTGCTTGTCTGATCACTACGCTTATTTGGGCACTGGGACATACGCTTTATCCGATCTATCCGGTGATTTCAAGACCAATTGAACTGACTTTTCTTGGTTTGCTGTTTAGTTTCGTGTTCCTGCGTTACGGCTTTATCGCTGCCATGTTCAGCCACGTTATTTTTGACAGCATATTAATGGGACTTAGTGTGATAAGTCTGGGAGACACCGTGAATGTGAGCGCCGGCCTATTCTGGATCTTACTTCCGGCTATTGTAGGCTACATCATTTACTGGTTTAGTCCCAAAAAACCTAATCGAATCATGTTTGAACCCATGAAAAAAGAGGAGCCGTATTCTACGACTCCTCCTCCCGAAGGGCAGCTATAATCTGACGAGCAAGTTTATCCCCAATAGAGAGAGGCCGGAAGTCTTCGACGCTGGCCTCTCTTATTTTTTTGAGCGACCCAAAATGCTTAAGCAGCAACTTACGCCGTTTCTCTCCAATGCCCGGAATGGAGTCCAACTGGGAAGTTACCATCGATTTGCCGCGCTGCTCCCGGTGGAACGTAATTGCAAAACGGTGAACCTCGTCCTGAATCCGTTGCAGCAAATAAAATTCCTCGCTATTGCGCGCAAGCGTCACGGCTTCAAATGTTTCTCCCATCAGTAGTTGGGAAGTTCTGTGTTTGGCATCTTTCACCAAACCACACACAGGAATAAACAAGCCCAACTCATTTTCCAATACATCGGTTGCCGCTTTAATTTGTCCACGCCCGCCATCGACAATGATCAAATTGGGACGTTCAAGATTTTCCTTCAGCACACGTTCATATCGACGCCGAATAACTTCACGCATCGTTTCATAATCATCTGGTCCCTGCACAGAACGGATCTTGTATTTTCGATACTCTTTCTTGGCAGGCTTACCGTCAATAAAGACGATCATGGCCGACACTGGATCGGAACCCTGAATGTTGGAATTATCGAACGCCTCTACCCGATGCAGACTATCCAGCCCAATGGCACGTCCCAGATTGCTTGCAGCTTTGGAGGTCCGTTCCTCATCCCGCTCGATCAGTTTAAACTTCTCATCCAAAGCAACACGTGCATTTTCCGTCGCCATACCCGTCATTTGCTTTTTCAGCCCACGCTGTGGCACAAGTACTTTTACATCCAACCATTCAGCCAGAGCGAGAGCTGCCGTAGATGGGTCCTCCAGTCCACCGGATAGTTGAGTTTCTGTTTCTGTTTCCCCGGTTTCTTGGTCACCAACTTGAGCTTGATTCGTTCCTTCTGCATAAGCTGCCCGTGCTTCGGCTACCCGCAGTGGATCAGCAGAACGGTCTGACTCCGTTTGTACTGCTTCCTCATCTGTAATCCCGGTTGTCTCAGCTGTAATTGCACTGTAAAGCTCAGTTTCTGTTGCAATCGGTTGATCGACATCAGTCGATTTTGCTTTCATCAGCTTAGGAGAATCCGGCAACAATATCTCCTGCGGCACTGCCGGGTTGTCACTGTAATATTGCGTCACATAGGACATAAAATCACTGTAAGCTTCACCGTAGAAAGGGAAAGTCGACATATGGCGCTCAATCATTTTACCCTTACGGACATATAGAATCTGTACACACATCCAGCCCTTATCTACCGAAAAGCCGAATACATCCCGGTCCTTCGCATCAGATGTGGTGATTTTCTGCTTTTCCATCATCGCGTCGATGCTAATAATCTGATCCCGCAGCTCCTTGGCACGCTCAAAGTACAATTCCTCTGCGGCCTCCTGCATTTTACGTTGGAGATCCTTTTTAATTTCCTCATGTCCTCCACTCAAAAAGGAACCAATCTCCTGACTGATCTGGTCATATGTTTCCTTCTCAACCTCTTTCACACAAGGTCCCAAGCACTGATGCATGTGATAATACAGACACACTTCTTTTGGCATCACACCGCACTTGCGCAGCGGATACATACGATCCAGCAGCTTTTTCGTCTGATGTGCCGCGTAGGAATTAGGGTACGGTCCAAAATATTTCGCTTTATCTTTCAGAACGCGACGGGTTACCTCCAGCTTGGGGTGTGCCTCGTTCGTAATTTTCAAGTACGGAAAGGTTTTATCATCCTTCAACAGCACGTTATAACGCGGCTGGTGCTTTTTAATAAGGTTGCACTCCAGAATGAGCGCCTCCATATTGCTGCCTGTAACGATATATTCAAAATCACGAATATCGGCAACCAGTCGTTGCGTCTTGCCGTTATGGCTACCTGTAAAATAGGAACGAACCCGGTTTTTCAACACTTTGGCCTTGCCGACATAAATGATGGTGCCTTCGCTGTTCTTCATCAGGTAACAGCCTGATGCATCCGGCAGCAATGCTAATTTGTGCCGTATATTCTCCAGCGCCTTCTCCTGGTTCTGCAAGTCCTCCGCATAGGATTTCATTCGCCCGGTTCCTCCTTCCATTCTTAATGACTACTCAACTAACTACTTATATTATATAGGAATAATGCACAAAAACGCCCCCGGTATATATAACCGGAGGCATTGACTGTTCATGGCGCTCCACCAAGCCCCCGCAGGAGCATGGGTCACATTCCATGATTATTGGTGTTTAGTAAGCATGCTTTTCAATGCTTCTTTAGAGTTCAAGCCTACCACTTTATCAACAGGCTGTCCGTCTTTGAAGACGATCAGGGTAGGAATACTCATCACGCCGAAACGGGAAGCAGACTCTGGATTTTCATCCACGTTCACCTTCGCGATTTTGACACTATCGCCAACTTCTGTGGACAGATCCTCCAGAATTGGAGCGATCATTTTGCAAGGACCGCACCATGGCGCCCAAAAATCAACCAAAACGGTTCCTGTGCCTTCGACTTCTGCGTTGAAGGATTGATCGGACACGTTAACAATTGCCATTGTATGTTCCTCCTTTATAGAAAAGTCAAGATTATTATAACCTGTAATGTCTGTTTCGACACCTTTTAATTATATCACAATAGTCTTTTAATTGTAAGATATCAAAAGAGCAGGAAAATACCGCTTATCCTCGCTGATTTTTCCCCTTGACGGTAATGACATCTACAAAAGGACGAATCCGGTCCATCAAGCGTTGTCCCTTGTACATTTCCTCTCCGTCTTTGCTTGTAAAGCTAAGATGCTTCTCTAGCCCTTGCAGCGAGTAATTGGAAGTATAAAAGGTCGGTTTGCGGTTCATTCGGTAATTCAAAATGGAGCCCATTACATGGTCCCGTACCCATGGACTCAAATTTTCAGCACCAATATCGTCAAATACAAGTAGATCACAATTTTTAAGCATTTCAGTCGTTTCCTTGAGCTTCTGTCCATCCTGAATCATGGATTTTAAGTCCTCCACAAAATCAGGCATGTACACAATCACACCGTTGAAACCCGACAGAGCCAACTCGTGCAACAGATAGCCCATCAAAAAGGTTTTTCCCGTACCAAACGTACCTTCCAGGTACAGCCCTTTTTTTAATAAACCCTGACTTTTGGTTTCCTCAATATAGCGGAATACCTGATTTACTGCAGGCACGCGTTGCAAATCCTTGCGCGCAATTTCAACGGCATTATAGCCTTCCAACAGCGCGCGCTCATCTACATAAAAGCTTTTAATTCGCTCGCGCACCCGTTGTTCATGCTGAGAAGCAACCAGCTTGGCGCACGGGGTCCGAATGTCCACCATTTCCGCTGTTCCATTTGGGTACTCCACGCCCAGCTTGCAAAAGTGACCCTGAAAATCGTTAGGACACCGTTCCAGTCCCGGACAGTTGTCGCAATTTCGACGATCCCGGGTATACTGAAAGAGCATACTCATATTAAGTCGCAATTGCGTTTCGTCCACATCAGGATGGGCAGCACAAAATTCCTTCACCAGCGGATCATTTAGAACCTGATCGGCTACGCTGCGAGTGCGTTGGCGAAACGAAGGGTTCTGCATCTGCTGTAGCAAATCACCGAGTGATTCCAAGGACACTCCTCCTTTCTAAAATGTGCAGAGTTATGGAGGGCGATTGACGCTTCGCTGCCGACCGCCATAAAGTCGACACATTATTGAATTGGCTTCCATTACACCTTTTTCTGTTTACCGGATTGCAGTCGTTCGGCCAGGCGAAGCAGTTCATCCAGTTCTTCCTCGGATACGGATTCCTCGGAAGGTTGATCTTGTACGATCGGAATAGACGGCTTGGCAGGCCCATTGTTTTTGGCATACGTGCGGGATCTGCCTCCCGAAGAAGAAGCAGTAGACTGTTTTCCTTTTACCTTGGCTTGATCCCTTATATATTGAACGGCTTTTTCGTAAGTGTTTACCTGCTTTAGCAGCATGTTGGAGGCAACGGCCTCGACAAAGTTGCGGTTAATCCGTTGATCGCTCCCCGATACGAGCAGTGACATTAAATAATGGATCAGCACATTGATGACTTCACCAGGCAGCTTATAGCTGATATCTATCTTCTCGAATATATCCAGCAGGTTACCGGGAACCGTGCCAGGGAAAAAGGTTTGCAGCAAACGGCGATAAGGCTCGTTGCGCAGCATCATATTATATTGGTGAATGTCACACTTGGCTGTGAATTGTGGTGGTACCTCTACATAAAACTCCATTTCCACAGCCTGCTCTGCAGGCGGCTCATCAGGTGTGGAAGTTTCCCTCTGGCGCAAGGCAACCACCTTGGCGGCCTGCACCTGCTGTTCCTCCTGACGCTTCCGTTCCTGCCTGGAGTGCTGGCTAGCCCGAAGCTGAAGCTCGTCGAGCAATAAGTCACCTGCTTCGGTAAAAATGCCGTCCTCATCCAGCAAGCGGCTGATATCCTGTACAGAGAGATCAAATTTACGTACCACGTAATTGACCATACCTAATTGCTCGTGTTCAAATCGAAGACGCTCCACGTGCTTGCGATTGGCGGATTCACGCGGAAAACGAAGAATAATATCGGCATAGTTCAATGCTTCCTCCGATTCGGACGCTAATGCTCCAGTCTGACGGCTCGTGGACACCTCGGACAGCGCCTGTTCCAGCTCATAATCGATAACATGGGTGTTCAGCTCAAACAGCTCATAAAACGGAACCGAAATATTCTCTTTATTATGGGAAGATTGCGACCATTCGCTAGATTCCCTGCTCCACAACGATTCTCTCAGAGAAAGCACTGCAAACTTACCGATTTTGTCTCTCAACAAAAGGGTGAGGTGCTGCGTTCTGAAAAATTCAGCAGGTGCGAGCGGTGGCTGCATCTCATATTCATACATATAATCGTCCGTTTCAGGCGCATACAATCTGGACGTCTGCAACAGACCGACAGCCTCCAGCTTGGAGGTCTGTTCAATCAAATACTTGCGTCCCTTCTCACTTGGCTCCAGTCCCAGTGTCAGAAAAAGTCGACGTTGCTGTTCCAACGGCGAATAACCGATCTGTCCGACTGGCACATGCTGGAACAACAGTCGATATAGACTGACCGCAAATGCGCCTACCATCGGCTGATAGACACTTCCCAGCATCAATTCATCCAGTGCGCTCAAGCCAAATTCCCGATAAACGCAGTAGCGGTGGTTCTCAGTATAGTGCAGCAGGTTTTTCATCCGCATTCCGACATTCTTCCTTTCCTGACATAACGTTCTCCAAGATGTTTTACTATTCTATCATACTTGCCCTCGGGTGGGACCAACAAAATAAGGGCAATTGTCCTCCTTTTTGGCAGCCGTATTCGTCCGAGTTCTTCTTTTTTCGAGAATACTAACTATTTTATGACTTTTGTGACCTGCATCATGGAAAAATAATATTCTTCACACTTCTTTCATTGGTGAAAAGCTCCAAATTGAGCTACAATATAATGGTTAAACATCGTATTGGATACAGGAACGATATACGGAAGTACACATATTTCGGCTAAGCCGATTACATTTACAGATCGTAAAGGAGTGTAGATCGTGAATCAACATCAACCTCAACAAACCCCAGCAACACCCAACGAAGTAACCTCCACACTGGAAGGCTGGTATGCGCTTCACGATTTCCGGTCCATCAACTGGACGGCATGGAAAACCGCAGACGATGAAGAGCGCGCGGGAGCACTGGACGAGCTTCAAGAGTTTATGAAGGAATGGAGCATTACCGAGGAAGCAGGCCTGGGCAGCTCGGCTGTCTATACTATAGTCGGACAAAAGGCTGATTTTGTTATGCTGCACCTGCGTGAAACGCTGGAAGACCTTAATAAATTGGAGAATGAGTTCAACAAAACAACCTTCGCCAAATATACGACCAAAACTTATTCTTATGTAAGTGTGGTCGAACTGAGTAATTATTTGAGCAAGGAAGAAGATCCAATGCAAAATCCACAAATTGTCGCACGCCTGAAACCTGTATTAAACAAGGCTCGTTATATTTGTTTCTATCCAATGAACAAGAAACGTGATCTGGATGACAACTGGTACATGCTTTCGATGGACGAGCGTCGCACCTTGATGCGCAGCCACGGTTTAATTGGACGCAGCTATGCTGGCAAAGTAAAGCAAATCATCTCAGGTTCCATCGGCTTCGATGATTGGGAATGGGGCGTAACCCTGTTCTCCGACGACGCACTTCAATTCAAGAAGCTAATTTATGAAATGCGTTTTGATGAAGTCAGTGCCCGTTACGGTGAATTCGGCTCCTTCTATGTCGGCAGCGTGTTGAATGAAGAGACATTTGAAGACATGCTGAAGCTGTAAGACGCAGAAATCAACTCTTTACTGAAAAAAACCGAGGATTTCGTGAACTCCCACTTTCGGGACGACGGAATCCTTTTTTTATAAGATCTAAAACTATAATAGAAGAGAAAAGGCCCCCTCACGGGCGCCTGATAAAATGTATTTTTCATGATTGCCCAGGTAATAAGCCAAGAAATAATAGCTCAGATTATTGCATCACAGGCTCCACCACTACGGATGTATTCTCACTTTTCGCCAGCTTTCTTTTCTCCAGAGCAATCAAAATAAAGATAATAAGCAGCAAACCACTTAGTAAAACCAAAAAGCCTCCCAACTCGGGAATAAAATATTTTAAGCTCCCACCTTTAAAGCCCATACCTCTCAAAAACTTGAAATGCCAGGTCAATGGGAGAATGTTACTTACATATTGCAGCGATGGAGGCAGCATAGCCACTGGCAATTGAGCACCGCTCAGTAAAAACGAAGGCAGTATAATTAGCATGAGGCGTGAGGAAGCTTTTCCAGGATTCGCAGCATTCCACCCTAAAACCATCGCAAACAAACTCAACGTAATCGTGTATAGGAAAAATGGAATACTGAGCTGCCATACATTCGCTTCAAAGCGTAATCCCCCAATTTGCTTAAGTAAACCAATGGACAGGTAAAAGGACACACATCCTACTAACGCATACGGTAACACCCTAAGAATCAAGCTATACGAATGCTGAAGCTCCTCTTTTAATCTTCCTTGCTCCCGCAATCGCGGGACGATTGTCAGTACAGTAGCACCAATCAATGAAATCATGACCGTATTAATGAATCCCATAACCGAGGTCATCAAAGTAGCATTGGTAGGATTATATAACAGGCGCTGCTGAAGCAGCATATTAGAAGTAAGCCCTGTAACCTGGCTGTCACTCATTCCCATGCCCTTTAATCCACCACCAGCCAGCATCGCATTTTCCGTCGCCATAATCTCTGTGACTGCCGAGCGTAGATTTCCAGTAGCCTGACCTACCGTATTATCCACATAAAAACCGATGTTGCTCTGAACTCCTTTGATCCTATTTTCCTCCAACCCAGCCGGGAGGTAAATCACCGCAAAAAACTTTTCATTATATAAGAGTAAATTCGGATCGGCTTCATTCTCTTGCACATGGCGTACATCAATATACTGCGATGCATCTAATTTATTAATAAGCTGTCGGCTATAACTGCTATGATCTAAATCGACTACTGCTATAGAGGCATCGTTAAGCTGATTATTTTTAAAAACAAATCCAAAGGCTAGAGCTACTATGATAGGAACGAGCAGCATAACGAAAACCATCTTACCGCTGATCAACAGCTTCCATTCTTCTATAAACGCCTTCATTTCGTCACAACCTCTACCGTCATTCCAGGTAATAATTCAGATGTGCGCTGAACATCCACCCGTACTTGGAAGGAGCTTATATCCGACAGACCTTTGTCCCGACTCATTCTCATGTTGGTATACTGAGGAGCAGAAGTGATGTACCTCACCTTGCCTTGGACATCTTTATCTAAAGCTACAACGTGCGAAGTCACATTTCCCCCAGCTTTAAACTGTGACATGGAATCCTCACCCACATAAATATCGTAGTATAGCTGACTGGTTTCGATAACGGCGCCCGTTGCCCCCGTAGAAACGATCTCTCCCATTTTAGGTACAATACGCGACACCTTACCATCTGTGGATGCCTTCAGCACCATACGTCCCCGCTGTAATTCCAAAGTTTTGAGTTGAACACTTAATGCCTGCTTTTGTTGAGCCAGAAGATCCACATTGTATTCGCTATTCTTAACATCTTTTCGTGTTTGCGAGGTTTGAGTCAAGGCTTCCTTGGCTTTTTCTGTTTTGATACGAGCCTGCTGGCGTTCCTCAGCCGTTGCGCCAGCCTCCATTTTATCCAAAGCGGTTTGCTGCTGAGCGATCCCATTTCTAGCAATGTCCGATTGTTTGCTAGCCGCTGTAATCTGGTTATTAGAAATTTCAACCTGATCCTTAGCTGTATCCAACAAGATTTGGGCATTATCCAGTTGGTTTTTGGCGTTATCCAGTTCTGCTTTGGTTCCAGCTCCGGCATCATATAACGCTTTGATACGCTTGTAATTCACATTAGCCAAGTCCAGAGCCTGTTGTCTGGATGATACTGTTTTTTGCGCGATTTCCGCATTCCTTTTGGCTGTCTCTACTCCTGTCAGAGCTGCGTCCAACGATTGCTGTGCTGCTTCAATAGCCAGCTTTTGTCTTAGAATATCCTCCGCACGTGTTCCTTGATTTAATAAGGTCTCTCCTGCTTGCGCGGCTTGAATGTCCAATTGTCCCTGTTTTTCTGAAGTTGAAATTTTCTCCGACTGATTTTGCAGCCCGTCTTTAGCCTGTTTTATTTTCACATCAACCTGTGCGATATCCGTTTTTAATTTCTCAATTTGCAAATCAAGGTCTACAGGATCAAGAGTCATGATTACATCCCCTTTTTTCACCTGTTGTTCTTCCTTCACCTCAATCGTGTTTACTCTTCCCCCTACACCCTGAAAAGCAACATTCACGGTATCTGCCGTAAGCAGTGTGTTTTTTTGTTGGGCTGCCATACTCACAGCATCCTTGCCGCTCATTGCCATCAGCGTACCTCCAGTACCTAATGCGACAACAAGTAGCACGTACACAATGATCTTTTTATTCATTGCAACAAACTCTCCTTCATGATGATTTAACCAATGGTAGTTAAAAAAATAATTTTCAAAAACAAATAAGGAACCTGATAGTATGACGTCTAACTATTTAAGCCAGGAAATTAATTATTTCCGTTTTATCCGCTCAAGTCCTGAGGAAAGCTTATTTAATAACGTAGCAAATAGAATATGATCCTCCTGCGTAAATTCATTCATTAACTCCGAAAAAAGCTGGATGAACATCGGAATTTTTTCCGTCATTAACTGTTTTCCTTCATCAGTCAAGGAGATCGCAGTCATACGTCGATCCGTCAGCGTACTTCTGCGGATGATGCCGTCCCGTTCCAGCTTATCAATTACGCTGGTTACTGTTGAACGAGTAACCCCTGAATATTCAGCCAGCTCTGATGGAGTCAATGCACGTTCATGTAAAAACAATGGCACTAAAATTTTCAGGTTGCCTACAGATAACCCATATTCCGAGAGTCTGGAAGACACTCCATTGTACACTTCATGTGCTGCCTGCACGAAAAGTACGAACGTATTCAACGATTGGGAGTCCACATTTGGAAATTTTTCAGTCAATAAATTTATTCTCTTGGGATCGGCATTGATTTTAAAATCAGAATTCAACGTGAAGCTCCCCCTCTGTAATTAGTAATCATACTATACGTCGTCGAATAGTTATGAGTCAATATCTTTTTTTCGTTCACCTTAAAATAAAAAAGGTCTCCAAGCTCCTTTCAAGGAGTAATGGAAACCTTCTGACGTTAGAAAAACCGCCCTTTTTTCAGTACCAGTGGAATGCCGCCAATGATGAACAGATAGCGTAGATCTACGATTTTTTTCAACTGTGCGGCCACCCAGCCTTTGATTTTGCGTTTACCTACTACGGCGACGGCTTCGCCCTTTCCAAGAGATGCAACTGTACCCTTATTGGAGAATACGAACTTGTGCAGCTCCTTTTTGCGGAGCGTAGCGGCCAGATTCTTGGCACAAAGCACTCCTTGCTGCATTGCAATTTGGGCAGTCGGTGGATAAGGGCGGCCTTCGGGATTAAACATCAGAGAACTGTCCCCGATAATGAAAATATCATCGTGACCCGGTGCACGCAGAAAATCGTCGATTTTCACCCTTCCACGCATTACTTCGAATCCGGCTTTCTCGATCAAACCGTTCCCACGGATCCCACCCGTCCAGACGACCGTGCAGGCTTCAATTTTCTCACCCTCACCGACGATTACACCATCCTGCAGGCATTCCTTAATCGGAACTCCAATACGGAAGTTAACCCCTTTACGTTTGAGGACATCCATCGCATACTCCACCAGTTCAGGATCAAACCCTGGTAATGCTGTAGGAGCTGCCTCAACGTTAATGATTTGAATTCGATTAAAATCGATGTCGTAAGCTTTAGCCAGCTGTGGCAGACGATCCGCCAACTCCGCTACAAACTCAATGCCACTAAAACCAGCGCCCCCTACGACGAAATTTAGACGACCTGGCTTACCATCATTTTTATACAGGGCCAGCTGGTATTCAATATGCTCTCGAATCAGGCGCACAGAGTTAATACTGCGAATCGTCAGCGCGAATTGATCCATCCCTGGAATACCGAATGTTTCCGGCTCCCCACCTAGTCCGATAACCAAATAATCGTAGGATAGCGAGCCATCCTCCAGCACGATTTTTTTCTCCGTTGGTATGATTTCCTTAACTGTTCCTTTGACTAAATCCACCTTGAACTCATCGATGAGCTGCGCAATCGGAATCCTCGAATGCTCAATCGTATCCGTGCCTGCCGCAGGCATGTGAAGATGAGTCGTAATATAGTGGTAATCATGACGGTTGATTAGCGTGACAGTTGCCTCATTGTGCTTGAGCTCCTTTTGCAATTGCTGAGCCGTCAATATTCCGCCATATCCAGCGCCCACAATGACAATTTTGGGAATACTGCTCATGCTTCTACCCCTTCCGATATACATAATCATTCAATATTCACAACTTTTCTCTCAACACGGTTAATTTATACTCACAGGAAAGTCTTCATCAAATATTAATCGCTTTAACTTTGCAAGAGGAACCCAGCAGTTTATAATGATAAGCAGTGAATCATACGTTCGGCGGCTATCTGAACCTCTATGCGGCTGATTCAATATCTACAATTCATACTATCCCTTTCGGAGGTGTTTTTAGAGTGACAGCTCAATCCACAGGTGCGGAGATCCGCGATCTGATCATAATCGGAGGCGGTCCAGCCGGTATTTTCGCCGCTTTTTACGGAGGAATGCGTCAGGCATCCGTCACCTTAATTGAAAGTATGCCCCAACTGGGCGGCCAGCTTGCAGCCCTTTATCCTGAAAAATATATTTATGACGTTGCTGGCTTTCCTAAAGTGACTGCACAGGAACTGGTCAACAATTTGGTTCAACAAATGAACCATTTTAATCCAGAGGTGCAGCTAGAAGAGAAAGTTGTATCGTTAGAGAAGAAAGAAGAACGCCACTTCATCGTCAAAACAGACAAAGGTGGCGAGTATCATGGTAAAGCGGTTATCATTACCGCTGGCGTGGGTGCTTTCGAGCCGCGCAGACTGGAGCTTCCAGGTGCTGATCGTTTTGAAAAAACGAATCTGCATTACTTTGTCAGCGACCTGAGCAAATTTGCAGGCCGTAAGGTACTAATCAGTGGCGGCGGTGACTCTGCTGTAGACTGGGCCCTTATGCTGGAACCGATTGCAGAACAGGTTACATTGATTCACCGCCGTGACAAATTCCGCGCGCATGAACACAGTGTCGAAAACCTCCTCGCTTCCAAAGTAAACGTGATTACACCAACGGAAATTGCAGAATTGCATGGGGAAGATACGATTACGAAGGTCACTCTTGCTCATGTAAAAACCAAAGAAACTCAGGAAATCGAAGTGGACGATGTCATTGTTAACTTTGGATTTGTATCCACACTTGGCCCGATTGCTGAATGGGGAATTGAAATCGAAAGTAACTCCATCGTGGTCGATTCTCGTCAGGAGACGAATATTCCTGGCATTTTCGCTGCAGGAGACATCACCACCTATCCAGGCAAGCTCAAGCTGATCGCGGTTGGCTTTGGTGAAGCCCCTACGGCAGTCAACAACGCCAAGGTCTATGTAGATCCAGACGCCAAGTTGTCTCCCGGTCACAGCAGTAACATGAAAATGTAGTTAATTTAGACTATGACAAAAAAGGGTATTTTACTCCAGGTTTGAATCTCTGGAGTGAAATACCCTTTTTTACGGTGTGCCTATTCGTTGCAGTGATTGTCCGTAAAGTCATCCGAACCCTGAATGACTTTACAGTCGCAGTACGAGAGCTTGTCCGGTCTAATGAAGGACTACGGCTGTATTCATCTCTAGATTTCTTTTGTGAATTTCAGCCAGCAACAGTGCAATGAAGTCACATTCAAGTTTAAGCTCGATTGCCATCTGATAGGAATCCAAAAGCATTTCATCCGTCAGCATAGCCATCCTCGACACAACCTTTCCTTTTATTTCAAAATCTATTCTATCAAAATACCAAAAACGGAACAAGCGTTCTGTTATCCACAGTCAATTGTGGAAATCCTGTGTATAAATTGTTGGTAAGTGTCGTTAACCCTTATATGTGACAGGGGATAATGTGGACAATATTTATACACAGAATTTTGGCGATTAAACGCAAAAAAAATTTTTTTTATGTTTATACAAATATATTATATTTAGCATCTTGTTAATAGATTATAATGGAAACTTTTTGAAAAAAACATGAATTTATTGAGGCCTTGTGTTTACCTCTAAAATCCATATCCGTCCATTCCAATCAAGCCCGTAATCAAATCCCAGTTGTCCGATCCCGGGAAATCTCCTTTCGAGTATAGGAATACAGTGCTGTGTAAGTTCAACGATCTCCCGCCGCTTTCGTATAGCTAGCCGTCGCGGATATATCATCCGAAGTGCCTCTGTTCCCTTCAACAAAGTTCCTCCTTTGCACAGATTCGTTATGACCAGTCCGGGACGAGCATGACGCGCCACCACTGCACGAAACTCCCATTTCCCCCCTTCCTTTACGACTTTGACTCGATAGTCAACAGGTCTACCTTGGATACTTGCTAGTTGAATACCTTGCTGAATGAGATACGGACGTTGGATTCGGAGCTTATCGATTCCGACTACAAGCGCACTAAAATGGCTGAACCGATATGTTTGTTCCATACGCGTACAGGTATAGCCCCTCCCCTCCTTGGCCACGCGCATGACTCCGCCCCCTCCGCCTCCTTTTACGGGTTTTATAAATACAAAAGCATGCCGCCGCAGCATCATGCGCAATTGTTCTTCACTATATAGACAGGTTTCCGGTATATAAACGGCGGTATGTGGATGATGGAGGAGGGCCTTCGTCTTTAGCCATTTGCTGGCGAGTTGTCTCATCTAATTCTCTCCTTTCGCCGTCAGGTATACTTATACATACTCAATAGGGGTGTGCTATTCTTGGATGTTTGTCAGGATCATGTGTCTATTTCGACAAGATCATGGTGAACGGTAGCATGCACCGGACAACACTGGTACAATGACAATAATCTGAATACCATTTAGAACGGAGCAGTTGAATTTGCTGGCAAATGGTTTCTTTCAACAAGGAGGTCAACTCATGTATAGCAAAATTGGCATCATGGACATTGGCTCAAACTCTATACGTCTCGTGATCTATGAAATGACAGAGACAGGAGCTTATCGAATTGTGCAGGAATGCAAAGAAGCTGCTCGGCTGAGCGAAAAGGTTGGGGCCAACGGTCGTATGGAACGAGAAGCAATACGCAGCATCGCTCCATTGTTACGCCAATTTATGGAAGTTTGCCGTATGCACGGGGTTGTCCGAATGCGTGCAGCAGCAACAGCGGCCATCCGCAATGCGGCGAATTCGGACGAAATCGTTCAATGGATTGCGGAAGAGACAGATCTAACATTGGAAATCCTGAGCGGGGAGCAAGAGGGCTATGCCGGTTTTCTGGGCGTAGTGAATACAATGAATGTGAGTGACGGAATTATTATTGACATCGGGGGCGGCAGTACCGAAATTACGCTGTTCCGGGATCGGACACGACTGCATACAGTTTCATTTCCCTTTGGCGCAGTCAATATGAATTGGCGCTTTGGACGTGAGGTCAAGAATGGCGAATGGTCTCCTGGACAGATTGAGGAAATGGAGGGCTTTGTCCGTTCTTCACTGCAAAACCATGATTGGATCTTCTCCAATCCGGGTCTGCCGTTTATCGGGTTGGGTGGAACTCTCCGTACTTTGGCTAAAATCAATCAGAAACGGCGGGATTACTCGCTTCCTGTGACACACCATTACGAAATGACAATAGAAGATGTCGATTATTTCTATAGCAGTCTGCCTCATCTGCCCTATGAAAAACGCAAAAAAACAGCCGGCCTGTCCAAAGACAGAGCCGACATTATCGTACCGGGGCTCATTATATTGAAAACGATCTTTGAAGCTGCTCAAGGCTCCGCGTATTTGGTCAGTGGAGCGGGTCTGCGAGACGGCCTGTTTCATGAGCTAGTCAACGCTGAACAGCCTGTGGTGGCTAATCCGCTCATCGCGTCCATTCGCAATATCCTGTCGTTTGCTGTCCCGGTTAGCGAAGCGCATGTCAAGCGGGTTAACGAGTACGCCGTCCGGCTCTATGACACTTTAGCTGAAGGACCCTCAATCGCTATGGACAAACGCTTGTTACTGACCGCAGCAACTCTTTACAAGACAGGCGCAGCCTTGAATTACTATCACTTCCGCCAGCATTCCGTGTTCTGGATCTTGCACGCAGGCATTGGCGGCTTATCTCACCGGGAAACAGTGCTAGCCGCGCTGATCGCTGATTACCACCCCAAAAACCGGACCCCCCGCTTGCTGCGCACACATGCAGATATTTTGGAGCCTTCCGACGAAGAACGTGTACACCGGCTCGGCTCGCTGCTCCAGCTAGCAATCGGCATGGATCGTAGCGAATCCGGCATCATCTCCGACATCCATCCCACGACAGGAGACGATGCGCTGCATATTCGCCTGGAAAGCAAGAGTGAACCGATTCTGGAGCAACGGGAGCTGGTGGCTGTCGCAAAAGACTTTCAAAAGGCCTGGAATCTTACGTTGTCGTGGTCCATTCTTCCTTCTTCCAGTTTTTAACCTTCATCGCTTCGAATTGGCTCCTGATGGGAGCCTCTTCGTTGTTTCTTGCTACAAATTGATAGCTGCCATTCGGCATAAGCTGGCGCGCCTTTACATTATCTTTCAAGGATAAACGTAAAATATCCACTAGCATTTCTTTGATTCGGTCGTCATAAATTGGGCACATCAGCTCAATCCGGCGAGTCAGATTGCGAGTCATCCAATCCGCGCTGGACAAGAATAGCTCCGAATGACCTGCATTCTCAAAATAAAACAGTCTGGAATGCTCTAGGAAACGGTCTACAATACTGATAACCCGAATGTTCTCGCTAAAGCCCTCCACTCCAGGGCGTAAACAACAGACCCCTCGAATGATTAAATCAATCTTTACACCTGCTTGAGAAGCCGCATATAGTTCATCAATCATTTCCTGATTGGATAAAGAATTAATTTTGGCAATGATACGGGCTGGCTTGCCTGCAAGTGCTTGCTCCGCTTCCCTGCGGATCAGCTCAAACAGCTTATTTTTCATTCCCGTCGGGGCTACAGTGAAAGCTTGCGGTGTCTTGAGCGCCGAGAAGCCCGTAATTTCATTGAACAGCTCAGAGGCATCCTCACCCAGCACCGGATCCGCTGTGAATAACCCGATATCCGTATATACACGTGCCGTGCTTTCATTATAGTTGCCAGTTCCCACATGAACGTACCGTTTGAGCACGTTACGTTCATGGCGTACTATTAGAATAATTTTGGCGTGCGTCTTCAAGCCGACCAACCCGTATACTACATGACAGCCAGCTTTTTCAAGCGTACGCGCCCAAGCAATATTACGTTCTTCGTCAAAACGTGCCTTCAGTTCGACCACTACGGTCACCTGCTTGCCCGATTCGGCTGCACGTGCCAGAGCCGGAATGAGCTTCGATTCTCCATTGACACGGTACAGAGTCATCTTAATGGCCATTACATCTGGGTCCTCTGATGCCTCAATGATAAAATCAGTAACCGCATCGAATGATTCATACGGATGGTACACGAGCACGTCCCGTTTGCGAAGTACGTTAAAGATATCTTCTTGCGGAGGCAATTCTTCCGGATACAATGGTTTGATTGCCGGAAATTTAAGATGCGAATACCCCTCCAAATGATCAGCAAAAGACGACAAAAACGTCAGATCTAACGGACCGTCGATCTCAAACACATGATCGAACAGCTTGAATTCACGTTGAAGCTCCGTCAGAGCAAAGGGGCTAATCCCTTTCTCCACTTCCAGTCTGACCGGTGCTCCCCGCCGTCTTCGACGTAGTTCTTTTTCAATTTCTTCGAGCAAATCTTCGATCTCTTCTTCATTAATGGACAAATCAGAGTTACGCGTAACCCGAAAGGCATGAACCGCCTCGGGAATATATCCGGAAAACAGCGTTTGTATATGATGCTTAATCAGTTCCTCAATTAAAATAAATGATTTCTTCTTGCTATTGGAACGTAACGGCACCGAAACGACACGCGGAATATTGGAAGGCACCTGCACAATCGCAAAAAGCGG
Organism: Paenibacillus sp. BT-177; assembly: GCF_025846815.2. Taxonomy (NCBI): domain Bacteria; kingdom Bacillati; phylum Bacillota; class Bacilli; order Caryophanales; family Paenibacillaceae; genus Paenibacillus; species Paenibacillus sp. BT-177. The sequence goes on from NZ_JAOYTP010000005.1 coordinate 243,757, forward strand.
CTTATCCTCATCCGTATCTCCCGGACGTTTCAAGACAACTGCCAAATATACGTATTTATTATGAACCAGTGGAAAAGGACGGCTTTGATCGACCGCCATCGGTGTAAGCACCGGAAATATAATTTCATGAAAATATGCATCCAGCGACTTGCGCTGTGTCGTATTTAACTCATTATATTCAAGCAGCAAAAGACCTTTTTTTGTCAATAGGCGAGAAATATCACGATAGGTCCGGTATTGCTCGGATACCATCGAGACGGTACGCTTGATCAGGCGCTTGTACAAACCGGAGGGGGTATATCCCGTAAAATCCTTTTGCATAAAACCAGCTTTGATCTTCTCGCGCGTCTCTGCAACACGAACAGCCATAAACTCATCCAAATTGCTGGACACAATTGCTAAGAATTTGGCTCTCTCCAGCAACGGTGTATCTGCATCCTGAGCCTCCTGAAGCACACGGCGATTAAATTCAATCCAGCTTAAATCTCGGTTAAAGTAACGTTCTGACCCGGCTTTATCCTTCTTCTGACTCTCTATCAACATATGGCCTCCATCAATTTCATGCAGTATAGTTACCCTTTATTGTACTATTAGATGAAACGCACTAGCATCACAGAAGTGTAAACGCAATGTAAAATGTGTGTAAACACATAATGGATGTCGAAAAGGTCAAACGGATGCTTTACAAAAATAGCATTAAGCGGTACAGTGTTTACGTCTGTTTCATAGAGTATATTGACGAACCGTACCTTTTTCAGTTATTTAAGTTCATTATGATGTCTAATAACCACTTAGTAGCCACGTTCAATTGCTGATTTTCAAATGGCATGATATAGGGAGGATTTACGTTATGGAACCCAAGAAAACGCCACGTGTACTGCAAAAAAACATCGAATTTTTTACCGCGGCGCTGTCTCAACACCTCGTTTCGGTCTGGCAAGAAGACCCTGCAGGCGTATACTGTGAGATAGGCTGTGGCTATATCGAATTGTTCAGCAGCGAGATGATTCGGGTGCGCAATCAGGATGGGACCCCAAGCCATTATGACCGCAATATCACAATGTTTCAGCTAATCACGAAGGATCAGCCGATATAATTATTATATGCTATGTCTGCGCTGTTCTTCCAGATTAGAATGGTTATATGTTTAAACTACCAATTTTCATATCTGTTGAATCTTGCAGGTTTCTCCGAAAAAGCGCCATAGAGCGCTTTTTTTGTCGACTTTTTTTGAACATCGTTTGGAAAAGCAGTATGATAAGAAAGCATATTACCTAAATTTAAAGGGGAATCAACCGATGGAGCATACAACATCAGATGGGCGCATCCTGGTCATGACCGCGGTTGAAGGCGAACGGGAAGCTGTGCTGCGCGGCCTGAAAGGCGACACTCGCTTTGTGGTCGAACTGGCTGGTGTAGGCGCTCCGTCCGCAGCGGCTTCAACCGCGCTAGCACTGGCGACAGGCGACTACAGTCTGGTCATTAGCGCCGGAATTGGGGGCGGCTTCGTGGAGGCCGCTGCACTGGAGAGCGTCGTCGTCGCTGACGCGATTATTGCCGCCGACCTGGGGGCAGAGACGGCAGAGGGTTTCAGCAGCGTGGACGAGCTGGGTTTTGGCTCCAGCCGCATTGCCGTGAACGCTGCCACCACGCAGCGATTCGTTCAGGCGCTGCGTGATGCTGGCCAGACGGTCGTCGCCGGACCGATCCTGACCGTCTCGACGGCCACCGGCACGGCGGCAACAGCGGAACGCCTAGCCAAACGCATTCCCGGAGCTGCTGCCGAAGCGATGGAAGGTTACGGCGTTGCCGTGGCGGCCAACAGGTTCGAGCTGCCGATGATGGAGATTCGCACGATTTCCAATGCTGTTGGTCCACGTGACCGTGCAGCCTGGCGAATCAAAGAGGCTTTGCAAGCGTTGGAAGCCGCATTTTCTACATTAACGGAGGTTATATAGATGCAAATTGCTTTTTCACCTTGTCCTAACGACACTTTTGTCTTCCATGCCTTGGCTCATGGATTAATTCCGGGCGCACCCGCGCTGGACATTACATTCGCCGATATCGACATCACCAACAATCTGGCGATCACACCAGACGGACTTGATATCATGAAAATTTCGTATGCTGCACTTCCTTGGGTGCTGGATGAATACGCCCTGTTGCCTTGTGGCGGCGCACTGGGCCGGGGTTGTGGGCCGCTCGTGCTGACCAAGGAAGGTTCCACCGTCGAAGGTCCGGAAGCCCTGTCCGGCAAGCGTGTAGCTGTTCCGAGTGAACGCTCCACTGCTTATCTGCTGTTCCGCCTATGGGCGGCCAAGCATGTGCCTGGGGGTGTCGGCGAGATTGTCGTAATGCCGTTTGACCAAATTATGCCTGCTGTCCGTGACGGACATATAGATGCTGGATTGGTGATTCATGAAGCACGCTTCACATATCCATCCTATGGACTTAGCAAGCAAGTTGATCTGGGGAACTGGTGGGAAGAAGATACAGGACTGCCAATTCCGCTCGGAGCTATTATTGCCCGTCGTACGCTGGATCTGGATGCGATCACCAACTGGATACGCGCCTCTGTCGAATATGCCTGGAAACATCCCGAAGCTTCGCGTGAATATGTATTGTCTCATGCGCAAGAGCTATCACCCGATGTCGCCCAATCGCATATCGACCTGTATGTGAACGATTTTACCGCTAATCTGGGCGATAGCGGTTATGCCGCCATCGAAGCCTTGCTCGGTCGCGCCGCGCAGGAAGGGCTGGTGCCTTCGTTTGATTTAGCCAAACTGCGCCCTACGTCCACAACAACACGTTAAAAGGGGCAGACATGCCATGCGTGTTATCTCCTGAATAAAGCAGCTTAAACATATAAAACCTCCCGAACGAGCACATTGCCTAGCCATGCGCCCCATTCGGGAGGTTTTATGATTTCAATTCATGATGCAAATCTTCATGAGATCTCGCTTGATCTCTATTCTTAGCTCTGTTCTTGCTCCACGACCTCGGTCTTAAACACGTTATCCAGTTTGGTACCCAATCGTTTGACCAGCGGCACCTTGATATCCCGACTCAGCTCCTTGAAAAAAGCGTCCATGTCACAATTAATCTTATCCAACACGACCTTTACGGTGCCCTCTTCCAAAATCTGCTCATTCAGATCCTCAGGTACCGTAACCGAGATATCATACTTCTTGCATAACGTTTTAATGTAGCGGCTAAAGATTTCGATAAGCTCCTCATTGTTGAACTTCTCAACTGCAACTTGCCCTTTGTTCGTAAATTTCAAATTCACTCTCACGTTAGCATTTCCCCTTTTCCTTTTGACCATTTATTTTGGATAAACGTTGAACCCTTCAGAGGCTCTTCAAAGAAAGGGCCTTACCGGTCGTTTTAGACTCTTGTCCTTTGATATACTAAGTATAACACATTAAGTCCGTTTTCATTTCCCAACTTGTCGTTTTATGATAAAAAATGATACATTTTGCGCATTTTCAGCATAATTTCTTTCTTTTCATGCCAATCATTAGGAATAGTTTATACATAAATACACAAGAAAACGCCTATCTGGCAAAAGAAAGACGTCTCCACGTTGATGCTTAAGCAGTATGCATTTATAGAGGTTTCGTACATTCCCAACCGTGTGAACGATACTCACGCACAGCATCTCGTATATCCTCAATATCATCTGTATGCAGCAAAATGGCAGGTAGAATTACCCAGTACTCATTCTCCGCTAGATCAATAAATACGTCCTCGACATCATAATATTGCATATCGCCAAATGCCGTATCCCTGATTTTCTGTCCAACCAAAGGTGTAAAAGGGGAATCAAATGTTTTGGTCACCTTCGTATATTCCTTCACACCCGTTGCCGAGATTTGCTGTGAAACAATGACGCTCAATGGTGTTACCTCCCTGACCTAATAATGCTCATTATAACCTTCTCTCAGACCTTCTACAAAACCTTGCGCGAAAAAAATCATAAAAATCAACAGGCCAATGCCAATGGCGACGGAGCTGATGACGATAATCAGGATGCCCTGCGTGTTTCTTTGTTCCATCTTTCTAGTCAAAATTCCGAAAACAAGGCCGATAAGCCCAAACAAGCCTCCAATGACAAAAAAACTAAATACGAACCCCAAACCTGAAAAAATCCAGCCAAATAGAGCGAGCACCCAGCCCTGCGGCTGCGGCTCACTCTGTTTCATCTGCCAGCGTTCCCTCGCTGTAGGTGTGTATCTGTCCATTTCTTAGCTCCCCCGCTCAATTTACATTCCATAAGACAAAAATCTGTAATGCCCAGCATCGGATTAACGTTAGGTTCCTTCCTATTGCTGACCAGTGAGCTTAAAAGTGCCACCTTCCCGCTTACCAAGCGGATAATTTTGAACCGTCATTTCCACCTTCGTATTCTTATCCCATACCGGAAGCTTGTCAGATGTATTGTACTCTTTCATAGCTATGTTGATGACTTCCTCTGCCTTCTTCGTCAATGCAGCAGAAGACATATTATATTTGCCATAACCTTGATAAGCACCGCCAAAACCGAGATTAGGTTGGTTGTTCACATTCAGTAGCACACCCTTCAACTTGCCATCCTCTGCCACATTAAAAGTCACTTTTTCCAATACAAAATCATCAGTAACGACAGATGTCTGCTCTAACAGATGCGTTATGGATGACAGGTTGGCTGCTAATTTAACTTTTCCCAGTAGCGCCTCTGTATCATTTTGTTGCTTGGTTAAGACTTGTGTTGTCTGTTTTAGCGATGCATTCGCTATAGTTAAAGAATTGACCTTTGTATTCAGATTATAGTTCCATACCGCCAAGGCTATACAGCCTAGTACAGCTACTCCTGAAATGACCGTTGCCACAACTGCCAGCTTACGAATAGACTGTGGTTGCGACTCCATAGTCTGAGTATGACCGCTTAACTCTCCCATACCAAACTTCCTCTCTATTTATATAGTCACATTTTACTATTCTCCCCTCTGATATTCTAGTATATTTTTCCTAATTCTATATTTTCTAAGCATTTGTACAGGAATTCGTTTTATCAGCTTTCGAGCTTTGATTCGCTCTTTTCCCAGGAGAAGCTGTATTTACCAGATATACACTACCTGCAATCAGCACCAACCCTACTACAAATGTCAAAGTGAGGGATTCTCTGAGCATGACCATACTAAAGACCGTGGACAGTACCGGAATCATAAACGTATATGAGCCGACGGTTCCCGCATCTCCGTTGTCGATCAGTTTAAAATAAATCAGCCAGCCCATCGCAATCACGAATATTGAAATAAATAATAGAATCGTGATAAAGGAGGCTGTCCAGTGGATATCGCCCCATTTCTCGGTCGTAAACCCAATCCCGTTGAGTATGACCCCTCCCAGAATGAGTTGCATCGTCACCGCCCAAATGGAGTCCAGTTGTTTGCTTTTTTTCTTCATATAAATCGTTCCGAGCGCCCAGCATAGTCCTGAGGCTAGCCCCAACACAATGCCCAGCACAGACAAATGACCTGCCATTCCACCGGAGCTAATCACGATCACTCCGCCAAAACCCAGTACCAGTCCAATGACTTTCAGGGGAAACATACGCTCTCCTAACCACAACCAGGAGAATAATCCCAACAAGATCGGCTGAAGGAATACTAAAGTGGAGAACAACCCCGCGGGCAGATAACGCAGCCCTACCGTCTGCAAGCCATAGTAGCCTGCAATATTAAATATAGCCAGCACAAGATAAGTCCACGCATTTTGTCTAAGTCGTAAGGTTTTCCGGTTACGCATAGCGAACAACAGCAGAATTACACCACCCAGCAGCGTGCGGATTCCCGAAAAAAATATCGGCGGCGTATCTGGCAAAGCCAGCTTGGTCAACGGCCAGTTGATCCCCCATACCATCACTAATATCAAGACAAGCCACAACGTAGCTTTAGGCGTTAATTTTTTCATAGATGTCTCTCTCCTTAAAATTTCATTGCGCATTGCTTACGACTAAAATCTGAATAGCCGTTTGCAAAGTTTTGCTTTACTAGCTTATACTGTGGTCACTAATAAATAAAATGAATGTTTTCAATAAGGGAGATAACTTTTCACTTATGACTATAACTCAGATTATGATCTTTGTTCGCGTAGCTGAAACACTAAACTTTACTCAAACTGCTCATGAGCTGCATATGACGCAACCTGCGGTCAGCCATGCCATCGCTAGTATCGAGAACGAGCTTGATGTCCAGCTATTGCTGCGCGATCGAAAAAGAGGCGTGCTGCTGACAGATATTGGACACAAGGTGCTACTGCAATTTCGCATGATGCTGCAAAGCATGGAAAAAGTACAGCAGCAGGTGGCCGCTGAAAAAGGCTTGGACGTAGGTACAATCACGATTGGTGCCTTTCCTTCTGCCTCAGCCTATTTTCTGCCCCCCATTATTCATCATATTCGTCAGCACTATCCGAACCTTGTTTTCGATTTACATGAAGGCTCTACCAATGAGGTCAAGGAGTGGGTGCATACCAGAGAAATTGAAGCGGGAATCATCTTGTTGCCAGACCCTGAGGTAGATGTAATTCCTTTATGTCAGGATGACATGATTATTCTCTTGCCTGACGGTCATCCTTTTCAATCGCACGACAAAATCGCCATCCGAGACTTGAATCAACAGGAGATGATCTTTTGTAAAGGTGGACATGAAGTCGCCATTATGGAAGGGTTTGAACGCGAACAAAGTCAGTTGCAAGCACAATTTATTACTCACAATATCAGCACGCTGGTCAGCATGGTCCGACAAGGACTAGGTATGGGCATTGTCTCTTCACTCGCCTTATCTACGTTCCCCCATGATCTGACCGTCAAGGAAACCACGCCTCTAATCACGCGTCAAATCGGTATCGCTGTGCCTTCTCTACACAATGCTTCACTTGCTGTACAGTTATTTGTGCGAACCGCGCAGGAGCTGTTTACGGATTTAAAGCAATAGAGCAATGGTAACGGGATTTGGGTAGGTGTATAATGTTTCCATTACTTACTTGAATCATTGTCATAAGGAGGTCTATTCATATGCAGGTAAATCAAATCATTGAATACGAGGAAAAACTGCGTAAGGCGATGCTGACTAGTGATGTGAAGATCTTGGATGAGCTTATTCATGATAAGCTTATATTCGTGAATCACTTTGGACAGGTGTTGAACAAAGAAGCGGATCTGGAAGCCCACCGTTCGGGTGTTTTACATTTTACGGATATTCAAGTTCTTAATCAATCAGTAATTCCGCTGGATGATACTGTCGTTACGGTGACCCGCGTTTCTTTACGAGGAACGGTAGGCAATGATCCCATTGAAGATGAAATGTGCTATACACGCGTTTGGCACAATATAGATGGGGCGTTGAAGATCATTTCAGGGCATTGTTGCACGGTAAAATAAGATTAGTCGCGAATCCGCCATGGATGCGAAATCTGACTAAGGCAGGTGAGCAGCTACGGCAAGAATCTTCGTAATTAAATCAAATGGCACGGTGTAAGCACAAGAGCACTAACCATTTTAGGGATAGCGCTCTTCATTTTTACAGTCTTGTTAAGTCACTTGGTTGTAGCATCATACAAACGCTGTAAAAGGGTAACAGCTTCAGCACGTGTGACCTGTGCCTTTGGGCGAAGATATCCATTGTCAGCGGTAAGGACGCCCATCTTGGTAAGGGTGTAGAATGCTTCTGCCTTTTGATCCTGGAAATCTCCATCATAGGAGTACTCTTCTCCCGTTGTGTCGATGTACAGTACCGGATAGTAGGCTGAGAAATTGTCATTGTAATTTGCCTGACGAACTTTCATATCGTTGTACTGTGCAGCTGAGGAAATTACTTCGGCAATCTCAGGATGAAGAGTATGATTGGTATAATCTGTTCGAACAGAAGCAATCATCATCATATCCCAACGGGTCAGCGGTTTGTCAGGAGTAACATAGAATTGATAGTTTGGATATTTGCCCCCTACACTTTCAGCAAACGGCCACACATAATCCCCGTTGAATATAGCTGCAAAATCTTGATTCGCCCAGTGCTTGCGTGCATCTACAAACTCTGAGGATTTTCCAGCTGAATAATTGACTTCTGGAAAAAGTTTATGAAACATATGTACAAATTCTGCTTTTGTTATGGTTTTGCCTGGCTTGAAGGTCCCATCCTTATAGCCGCTGACAACACCTTTGTCGACCATCGAACGAATGGATTCGGCAGCCCATTCATATTTTGTACCATTCACATCAGGAAACGTATTTGCCGCCAATGCAGATTGACTGAACAACAGTGCCACCGCAACCACAGGGGTAATCAGCCATTTCTTTTTCAACATCTTGTTCCACTTCCTTTAGGTAAATTTACGTAGAAAATAGTTCTCCAGACTCAATGTTATATCGGTATTTCCTATGCAAAAGATGAACCTAAACACAAAAACGACCTTCGCAACGAGTAAAATTCGTTACAAAGGCCGTTATCCGTAACCTAAACGTGTATCTTTAGGAATAATTCAGACCACCATTCGAAAAATTAACAAGGCTCTTCGTTTGGTTTCCCTGCATCTGTAGCTGTACGGAAGCTTGAACCACAGCCGCATGTAGCTACAGCATTTGGATTATGAATTGTAAAGCCACCGGACATACCGGACTCTTCAAAGTCGATTTCCAGACCGTCCAGATAGCGGATGCTTTCCTTTTCCACGACTACTTTCATATCCTGTACATTCATATATATATCCTGATCCGTCTCGTTGTCGTCAAAGCCCATGGCGTACGAAAATCCTGTACAACCACCTGGCGTAACACCCAGACGTAAAAACATATTCGGCGTTTCCTGCTGCTCCAGCATTTCTTTCAGGCGTTCAGCAGCGGAATCGGTGATGTTAATCATAGCTCCATCCTCCTCTTTTACTTCATGCTCCCCTTCAGTATACTCTCTTATTTGCAGGTGCTCAAGTCATGGAATGTCCTTCCGTTACAGGCTTAAACACCTCTTTTTCTACTCGTTTGTATTGAACACCAGTGGTGTGAGGTTTATAATAGGTGAAGAGTGTGTTAAAGAAACTGTCGGAAATTTGTCATTTCAAAGGCGAAATTAAGAGACATTCGTCATTGTAGCCTGGCATTGTAACATTTTTCACATATCGTATATCCGCGCTGCCGGATTCTTACCGACGGAACGGGACATCCTGTGCGCATCAAGCGCTTGTGCCGCTAATTTGGCGGGCAGCCTCGCACAGAGCAACTTGAAGGAGGAATAGGCATGTCCACATTAGTTACACCTTTTACAGACCGCAGAATGGCGGAAATTGTGGAAAAGGTACAAAACGGGATTCGTTTGAACCTCGAAGATGGTATATATTTGTATGAAACTGACGATATTCTCACATTGGGCCAGCTGGCTAACGAAGCTAATTTACGCAAGAACGGAAAAAAGGTTTATTTTATTGAAAATATGAGCCTGTACTTCACCAATGTATGCGAAGCGCGCTGCGCGTTCTGCAATTTCCGCAAGGATCAGGGGGAGGAAGGCTCTTATACGTTGTCCGGACAGGAAATGATTGATTATGTAGAGCAACATATCCATCCAGGCGTAAGAGAATTCCATATCGTCGGCGGTCATAATAATCATGTACCTTTCCAATACTATGTAGATTCACTGAAAGCGCTGAACGAAAAGTATCCCAACGTTACACTGAAAGCATACACTGCGGCGGAAATTGACTTTTTCACACGCATAAGCGGCTTGAGTATTAAAGAAGTTCTTCAAGAGCTGCAAAAGGCAGGACTTCAATCTCTGACTGGTGGTGGCGCGGAAATCTTATCTGATGAATATCGGAAGAAGATGCGTGTTACCAAAGCCAATGTGGACCGTTATCTTGAAGTACATCGTACGGCCCATAATCTCGGTATGAAAACTCATACGACCATGCTGTACGGTTCAGTCGAAACTTATCAGGATCGTATTGAGCATATGCTGCAAATTCGTGAATTGCAGGACGAAACGAACGGATTTATGGTATTTATCCCACTGTCCATGCAGCCGAAAAGCAAAAACGCCAACATCATGCGTCGCAACTCTGCTTACGAGGATCTCAAAACCATTGCGATCAGCCGCTTGATGCTGGACAATATCGACCATGTTAAAGCTTACTTCATTAATATTGGTCCACAATTGACGCAGGTCGCTCTTACCTTTGGCGCATCAGATGTCCATGGTACGATTGTACGCGAGCAGATCAGCCATGCTGCAGGTGCGTTAACCCCTTCCGGCTTGACACGTAAAGAGCTAATCTGGCTGGTCAAAGGTGCTGGACGCATACCTGTAGAACGTGACACCTTCTATAACGAAATCGAAGTTTTCGAATAAGTGTAACATCGGATTCAGATTTCCCGCGTGCATTTTATCCCCATTACTCACACCATGCAGCCTCAAGCTGCCCCGGAACACACTGGTCTGTCTGCCAAAGGCAGGCCCGCTTTTCCGGGTTTTACAACAACAAAAACTTGTGGCTAGATCGACAAGACACCAGACCATTGCCGGGGACACGGTAACGAAAGGACGGCGGATTTTGATGAAAAATTTCGTTATTCTGGGGGGCGGCTATGGCGGCCTTACCATTGCCAAAGAATTGCTGGATAAACACATTCCCGACAATATTCAAGTTATTTTAGTGGATCGGATGCCCTTTCAGGGCTTGAAAACAGAATACTATGCCCTTGCGGCAGGTACCGTATCTGATTTTGATTTGCGGGTACATTTTCCCGATGAACAACGCCTTATTCGCAAATATGGAGAAGTCACATCGATGGATCTTGAGAATAAAATGGTCCATTTTCAAGACGGTGAGCCTTTGCCCTATGACCAGCTTGTCATTGCACTAGGTTGTACCGACCGCTTTCATAATACACCGGGGGCAGAAGAATACAGCTGTACAATCCAGTCCTTTAATCATACTCGCCAAACGTATCTGCGCTTGAATGAAATCAAGCCTTATGGACATGTCCATATTGTAGGTGGCGGCCTAAGTGGTGTCGAGATTGCTGCGGAGTTACGTGAAAGCCGCGCGGATTTGAATATTACGATTATGGATCGGGGCGAGCGGGTGCTATCAGCATTTCCGCAACGTTTGTCTGCGTATGTACATGCCTGGTTCAAGGAGCATCATGTGAATGCGCTAAACCATGTTGCGGTTTCCCGTATTGAGCCAGGAGCTATTTACAACCGTGACGAGCAAATTATGACCGATGCGGTTGTATGGACAGCCGGGATTCAGCCCGTTAAAATTGTACAGGATTTAGCAGTTCCTAAAGACCCTCAGGGTCGCATCGTGCTAAATGAATATTATCAAATACCGGATCATCCTGAAGTGTACGTCGTCGGAGACTGTGCGAGCCTTCCTTACTCTCCAAGCGCTCAGGCGGCAGAGGTGCAAGGAGAGCAGATTGCCCACATTGTACGCGACCTGTGGAAAGGCCAAACGCCTCACCCGCATCCTTTAAAGCTACGTGGTACATTAGGTGCGCTGGGCAAGAAGGCCGGATTCGGTTATGGCTTTATGGGCAGTACCTCATTGCGTGGACGAGTGCCACGTCTGCTGAAAAGCGGTGTGCTCTGGAAGTCCAAACGCCATTTTGGCTAATTGGATCTTTAATAAGCAAAAAGGACCTGCTTCCATAGCAGGTCCTTTTTGCTGGTGCATCTATGAATAATATATATTTTCTACAAGAGAAGGCTGGCCCTGCGGATGACTTCTATTTTCAATCCAAATCCAGGTTGTCCCATGCTTCGGCTTCTTTAATTTTGTTGAGAATCACTTCGTACAGAAGCTCTGCTGAATCTGCGGATACAATTTCACCGTTAACCATCGCATAAGGCTCAGCGTTACACTGACCGCAATTGCTTAGGCAGCCGTATTCAATCACATCATAATCTGGATTCTGTTCCAGTTTAGCCATAATCTCATCGGTACCAAAATGCATGTTACTGGTGCAAAATTCAATAATAGGTCTTAACATTTTTTTCACCTGCTTTGGATGACGGGCATTTTAATTTGGCCCGCTTTGTAATATAATAAACAAGGTATAGGAAAGGAGTTGAATTCTAATGAGCGAAGCACAAAGCGTTCAGATGTATGATGAAGTAGCAGACGTACTGGATAAGCTCCGTCCGTTCCTGCAACGCGATGGCGGTGACGTTGAGCTGGTTGACGTTGAAGACGGCATCGTTAAGCTGAAGCTGGTAGGTGCTTGCGGCAGTTGCCCAAGTTCTACAATTACGCTGAAAGCAGGGATTGAACGCGCTCTTCTCGAAGAAGTTGAAGGCGTCCAAGAAGTGGTACAAGTATTCTAATGCTAGATGCATAATGATCAGAGAGTCTTGAGTTCGGTAACGAAGCTCAAGACTCTTTTTTGTATTACAGCGTCTAAAGCTCTCTCAAGCTTATATGGTTGGCCTAATGGGGTCCAATCCTCCGGACACATCCATAATATTGCCTGTTATAAAATCTGAATGCTCCTCACACAAATAGCCGATCACTCGCGCAATGTCCTCTCCGCTTCCTGGACGCCCACGCGGTGTCTCTTTATCCCGCATGCCGATGACATCAGCAATCGACTTTTCCTTGTTCGCTCCTCGGATATCCCCTGGACAGATCATATTGACCGTGATGCCATAGGGAGCTTCCTCTACAGCTAGTGACTTCGTAAAAGACACCAGCCCCACCTTGGCAGCTGCGTAGACAGCCCGATGCGGCCAAGCCCTTGCTTCTCCAGCATGACCAAAGCCAAAATGAATAATACGTCCCCATTGCTGGCTACGCATGTGCGGCAATACCAAATGATCCAGCAACATGGTACCGACCAGATTCCCCTGTATCATGGCATGAATCTCAGCTACACTATAGTCCGCAAAAAGACGGCGTTCCCGGATGAAGGGTCCGGCATTGTTCACCATAATATCAACCCCGCCCAGACGATCCTGCACTTCACCGATCAGCCTCGTGATATCTTCCTGAACAGAGATATCTGCTTGTAAAGATAGACAGCGTACTCCCTTAGATTCAATTACCTGCTTAAGCGCTTCGGCTTCAACCTGGCTATGGACATAATTTAGTGCAATGTCACAACCTTCATCAGCCAAACGCAGAGCGGTCATTTTACCTAAACCTTTGGCACTGCCCGTTATGAGTGCGACTTTGTCTCTCAACAGTTTTCCTCCTCTTCACAGAGAACGGTCACCCCCAAGTATAAAATATTTAAGCAATCCCTACAACTCCAGCTAAGAAGAAACCCCAGTCCTCTTGTTCAAGAGAATCTGGGGTTTACGTTCAGCGGTTTCTTATTTTCTGCTTAAAATGCAGGGATAATTGCGCCTTGATATTTGTCTTCAATGAATTTTTTAGTTTCTGGAGATTGCAAAGCTTTAAACAATTTTTGGATCGCTTCGGAATCTTTATTGTCAGGTCGTGCTACCAGTACGTTAGCATATGGAGAATCTTTGTCTTCCAGTGCCAATGCATCCTTGGTCGGGTTCAGCTTGGCTTCCAAAGCGTAGTTCGTATTGATTAACGCAATATCTACTTCAGGCAACTGACGTGGCAGCATAGCTGCTTCCAGCTCTTTGAATTTCAGGTTTTTCTTATTTTCAGTAATATCTTTTACGGTAGCTTCAATGTTGCTTGCATCCTTCAGCTTGATCAGACCTTGTTTCTCCAACAGCAGCAATGCACGGCCTCCATTGGTTGCATCGTTCGGAATCGCTACTGTTGCACCGTCTGGAAGTTCATCAAGCTTTTTATATTTTTGGGAGTAGATACCGAATGGCTCCAGATGAACGGCGCCAATAGATACCAGATCCATTTTACGCTCTTTATTCATCACATTCAGGTAAGGTACATGTTGATAAAAGTTAGCATCCAGTTGCTTGTCGAACAATTGCACGTTCGGCTGTACATAGTCATTAAACTGAACGACTTGAAGGCGAACTCCTTCTTTTTCCAACTGAGGCTTGATCGCTTCCAAAATTTCCGCATGTGGCACAGGAGAAGCTCCAACTTTCAGTTCGACTTCACGTGGTGACCCGCCTGTATTTTCGGCCGCATTGTTTGTATCCGATGTAGTGCTCTTTGTACCGCAAGCAGCCAGTACCGCAATTAATGTCAAGCTCAATACAGCCAATACCCATTTCTTCATGTTGTTACCCCTCCAATAATTTGTAATATTCAGGATCAGACGTCCTGATCAATAAGGATATCTATATGTTTTCCCTATTTCCGAGTATAATGCCGCACAAGGCGATCTCCTGCCATTTGCAGCAATTGTACCAATACGACCATCAGTACGACTGCAACGATCATTACAGCCGTTTCGTAACGATAATAGCCGTAGTTGATTGCCAGCGTACCCAGCCCACCGCCCCCGATCATACCGGACATTGCCGTGTACGATACGAGTGTAACGACAGTAATGGTTAATGCGGCAAGCAGGCCCGGAAGTGCCTCACGCAACAGCACACGCCGGATAATTTGTCCTGTCGAGGCTCCCATCGCTTGTGCAGCCTCAATGACACCTTTGTCCACTTCACGCAGAGACGTTTCGACAAGACGTGCAAAGAAAGGGGCAGCCCCGATAACCAATGGCGGAATGGTTCCCAGCACCCCAGTCGAGGTACCTACCAACGATCGCGTAAAAGGAATAAGTGCAACGATCAAAATGATAAATGGTACGGAACGCAAAATATTAACGATGAAGGATAATACAATGTATATCACTTTCATCAGAGTCAACGAGGAGCGGCTCGCCAGAAACAACAATATACCGAGCGGCAAACCAATAACGAGGGTGAACAATGCAGATGCCCCGAGCATCTGAAGGGTTTCTAGAGTAGAATTCCCCAGCTCTTCCCAACTCACTTGCGAAAAATCAAGTTCGCTCATTGTCAATCACCTCCACATCAAGTCCTTGTCCAGATACTTCGCGCAGCGTATGCTCTATATCTGAATGGTTTCCTTCAAAACGAACGATCAGCTGTCCATACGGTACATTTTTAATCGTAGAGATGGTTCCCTGCAAGATTGCAAAATCAACACCTGTACTTCGAGCTGTACGCGACAGAATCGCATCATAAGTTTTGCTGCCCAAGAAGGAGATACGTACCACCTGTGCCGATTCCCCGCTACCTGCAGCTGCAATCGCTGCTTGTAACTCCTCGGGATGTTCTGCCTCCCGCTGGATAAAGTCCTTAGTTACCTGATGCTGTGGCTTCAAAAACACTTCCGCCACCGGACCTTGCTCCACGATATCGCCCTCATGAATGACGCCAACTCGATCACAAATGCTTTGAATGACATGCATCTCATGAGTAATCAATACGATGGTCAAATTAAAGCGTTGATTAATATCCAACAGCAATTTCAGGATAGACCCTGTCGTCTGCGGATCAAGCGCAGACGTCGCTTCGTCACACAGCAACACATGCGGATCACTAGCCAGTGCCCGTGCAATTCCTACCCGCTGCTTCTGTCCACCCGAGAGCTGTGACGGATATTTTCCACTGTGTTCTTTAAGCCCCACTAGTTCCAACAACTCACGAACTTTCTTGTCCATCTCCTGCTTAGGGGTATTTACCAGACGCAATGGAAACGCAATGTTGTCATACACTGTCGCCGAAGACAACAAATTAAAATGTTGAAAAATCATTCCGATTTTTCGGCGTTGCTTCTGTAACTGGGATTGACTCACAGTGGCAAGATTAACCCCATCTACCCATACTTCGCCTGAAGTAGGGCGCTCCAATAAATTAATACAGCGGATCAACGTACTTTTGCCCGCCCCGGAATGACCAATCACCCCGAATATTTCTCCACGCTTTATAGAAAGATTCAACCCGGACAACGCATTAACGCGTCGGTTGCCTTTACCATAATGCTTGGTTAATTGCTTAAGCTCTATCAACGTGCTGCGACCCCCTTCACTTCTTCCTTACCCTTTTAACCAATTGTCATCTCTCAGGATTGTATAAAATCGCTATTTATTTATACAAAAAAGAGCCCCTTTCACAGAATGAAAAGGGCCCCACCTTGCGAACCTTTTCTCATCTGCCAAAATCGCTATAACTCTAGCGGTTTTGTAGGAATTAGCACCATATGTTCCCTCCCGGTGCATTACACCGGGAAAGAACGGGTTGCCGGGCTTCATCGGGCCAGTCCCTCCACCTCTCTGGATAAGAAAAATATGTTAAACTCCAGCTTTAGCTGTCCGTTTAGTTTATATAAAAAAATAATTCAAGCATTTTTCTGAAACTAGGTTTCAGTATAGATAGTTTACATTGCTTTGTCAAAGGATATTTTCTGTCATAATTATGGGCGCACTGCCCGATTCTCCCATTGTTTCGCAGTATAAGAAAATGCATTTGATAGCGACCGGCATACCATTTCCAAGCCCTGCTGCAAATCTTCCAGATGGTGATCGAGGTCCTCCAGTTGGATTTTGCCATATAAAGCACGGTGACGTTGCCAGAGATCATCCTGCATTTCCGTGTTCATATAGTGTATCTCCGTATTTCGCCGCTTACGCAGGCGATTGATAGCATCGTTATATGTGTCCTTGATATCAATTAAATTATCGGTCAATATAGGATGCATTTTGAGATACTTCAGCTGTCGCAACACAGTAAAATACGAATAATGCGCCTTATACTGCCCTGTTTTCAAATCATACAGGTCATTCATCCAGTTACCCAACTTATCCAAAATAGAGAATACCCGCACAAATCCATCCTTATAAAAGAATACGTACAAGGCATAATCGGATTTTTCATCCTTGCTCATATCTTCAGCGTATCCGGCTTTTACTTTCATACGAAAAAAGGCGGCAGCATGATGGCTCTGCTCCAGTTCATCCAAAGACGACATCAGACCACGTGTTAAAATATCCGCCTTCCGAAAGTCATGAGTCGGATCACCACTGGCCTGGATTTGTCGTTCCAGCAAATGTAACATGTCTGACATGCTATTCATGGCATCCAGCAGGAAACCATTATTTACACGCGGGGGCTCGCCCAACAGCTTGCGTATCATGCTTCACGCCTCCTTGATATCTGTAAAATCCGGCTGTTAAGATGCTTTAATAGGCGTCAAGCGAAATAACTCGTCCATCGTTGATCTACAAGCTTAACAATATCTTCACGTGGCAGTACCTCATCAGGGTAGCCCGGCTTCATACGTGCATCCACCACAATCGGCAGCTTATAGTTCAGGTGATGCAAACGCACTTCGCTATCAGCGTACATATCTGTAGCCGGGTTAAAGCGTGTGAATACCGTCCACAGGAACGAAGCTTGGGAGCGAACAACTTCTTTGGCATCGTCCACGATAAAGACAAGTGGCCACTCTTGCTCACCCGCAGCTAATCGCTCCAATACACGCGCAGCGAGTTCAGGCTCCTGCTCAAAGGACGAGCCGGATACAACGAGGCATCCTCCGCAATAGGGTTCGATTTCACGAATGCCCGGCAGATTGCCGCCTTCATAAACGCGAGGCAATTCACGCACAGGCTCGCCTACCCCCATCAGAATCGCCTTGCTGCCGTGATTCAGCTTGCGGCCCGTGTAATCGAGTGTATCGTGAGACGTATGGTTGAAAATAAACAAATCTCTGGCTGGATTAAATCGTTCCAAAATGGTTTCGAGCAGCAGGTTAAAGTCGGATAAATCGATCACCCGATCCGTCAGCATCAGGAATTTGGTCAACGACAATTGACCTTGACCCAGAATGGTAAAGCCGGATACCAGCGCTTCACGGGAGTAGCTTTCACGTACGACTGCCGCTGCCAGCGCATGTACACCTGTTTCTGCATATGCCCATAACGACTTGACGGAAGGCATCACAAGCGGATAGGCGGGCGACAACAGACGTTGCAAAAATTCGCCGAGATAGTAGTCTTCCTGCCGTGGCTTACCTACAATGGTTGCCGGATAAATGGCATCTTTGCGGTGATGCATATGTTTGACATGAAACACAGGGAAATCATGTTGTAATGAGTAATAGCCAAAATGATCGCCAAACGGCCCTTCCGGGCGGCGTTCATGAGGCGGCACATAGCCGCTGATCGCAAATTCGGCTTCTGCCGGAATCCGGTGACCTCCGAGCGGGTCTTCCGTCATGGGCAGCTTGCCCCCCATAATCAGGGAAGCCAGCAATAGCTCAGGCAAATTTTCCGGGGCAGGAGCAATCGCAGATGCAATCAGAGCAGGCGGGCCACCGATGATGATCGTCGTAGGCAACGGCTCATTACGCAGCTCTGCTTCATGATAATGGAAGCCGCCGCCTTTATGGATCTGCCAATGAATCCCAGTCGTCTGATCATCATAAATCTGGATGCGATACATCCCCAAATTATGATCCTTGGACTGACCTGGCTTTTCGGTATACACGAGCGGAAGCGTAATGAACGGTCCTCCATCCTCGTGCCAGCTGGTCACTCTAGGCAGTGGAGCCAGCGGAGCATCAGTACGGCGAACGCCCAATACAGGAGCTTCGTTATGAGATACTGTTTTTAGACCTACTTTTAGCATGTCCTTAATCAGCCCACGTTCATTCCACAACGCTTTGGGGGTAGGTGGAAGCAACGTTTTGGTCGCACCTACAATTGCATCCATCAGTTGCTCTGGACGAGGGCCAAAAGCCATGTCCACACGGCGATTCGTACCGAACAAATTACTAGCTACAGGAAACGGGGTTCCTTTGACATTTGTGAACAGCAGCGCCGGACCTTCTTCCTCAATGACTCTTCGGTGGATCTCGGCCAGCTCCAAATAAGGATCGACAGGTGCTTCTATAATTTTAAGATCATTTTCTTTACGTAGCGCTTCAATAAATTGGCGCAAATTCTGGTAGATCAACTGGATGATTCCTCCTAAGCAAATCAAGCCCTCGAGAAACTCGTGGGCCTGGTTTGTTTCTTATGATGTTATTATACGTGTTCCAACGCCTCTTGGGCAAAAATACGCTTCATTATAATCTACAAAATGCTTAGGTACGCTGTGCTTGGGTCGGAACAAGCTTGCGGTCCGGTGACAATTGCCATACACGATAGCTCAGATAAGCCAAAATGGAGAACAACGATGCAATCACCAGCATATGTCCCAGCACGATAAACATGTAAATTTCAGGTCTGTTGACGTACAGCAAGATAATGCCAATCACCACTTGAAGAATAATCAATACGACCGATACGACACCCAGGGTACGAATATCCCGGTGATTCGGGTGATAACGGTATGAGTAGTGACCCACAGCCAAAATAATGACAAACAGCAGACCGGCTGAAATCTGATGAAGCAGCAGTGGAGATATGAAACCCCCAATATTTACAACCTTCTGGATGACCGAATGACTAAGCAACGCTCCTGAATAGACAGCAATATAGGTATAAATCGTTGATAGCCATATAAAGTTACGATAGCCGCGACTGACACGCCCAGGAATCAGACGGGGAGTGTAGCGTGAATCCGCATGCTCCTGCCAGGCCCCCAGCGTCATCATGGTCGCACTGGCAAAAGCAATAAGCGCAAAGCCAAAATGCAGCCCCATGACTGCAGCCGATTGGGAGAATATGACAGCCAATGCCCCCATCGCACCTTGTATGATAACAAACAATAGCGTGAGTAAGGAGAATAGCTGTAAATCCTTCCGATGCTTCATAAACAGCAAAAAGCCGACAAACGAGGCGATAGAAAGAATTCCGGCCATGGCACTGACGGAGCGATGAGAGAACTCAATAAGGGATGCGATGGTATGCGCCGGAACCAGCTTACCATTACAAAGTGGGAATTCTCTTCCACAGCCGAGACCCGAATCCGTTCGCGTCACGACCCCTCCACCGAAGGTGGCCAAAAACATGACAATACATGTTACGAGTGCCAGCCATTTTAATATTCTGATTTTGTTATTCAATGAATTCACCCGTATCCTTCCAAATATAATATTTATTCACTTTAGATGTTGTGAAATGATCACTTAAAGTAATTATAACTGATATATCGTTCCTTGACATACGAGCTTTGTTGACAAAATGTGAACGTGTCCGTAAGAAAGCCGCCTCCTTCGGAAGGAAGCGGCTTTCTGAATATCCTGATGATTAAGGTTCCCTGCGGAGCCCTCATACATACTATTATCTGTTATTTTGCCAAGTTAGCATGGACTTCTACAGCCCGGTCCAAAAACTGCTCAATTTCCTCGCGGGATTTACGCAATCTGTTCACCAGACGTACTAGTTCTCGCCCTTCACTGTAAGCGATAAAGCTAGGAATCCCTAGAACATTTTGCTCTTGGCTGACACTTTCGGCCTGTTCTACATCAATCTCAATTAATGTAAGCTTGTCTGCATATTGTTGCTCTACATCAGGCATGAATGGATCAATAAAATGACAATCCCCGCACCAGTCCGCCTTGAACACAGCTACAGTTACACCTGGAGTGGATATTGCCTTATTAAAGTCTTCATGAGAGACGATTTTTTGCATACATAATTCCTCCTTAAACTTCTTTTGTGCAGGAGATCCTGTACTTTCTATTGTAACGCCAAGTGAAGCTTTTGCACACTCCCCTATTATGCTCACATGCCGATTGGAAGCCCTCTCATTGAGACATACTATAGATATACTTAAGAATCCACATAGGCGACGACATCCCAATAGCATACCCAACATACTTGGTGGAATACGGGGATGCCTGCATTTGAAAGGAGGTTATTTAAACATGTCTCTCACCGAATGGCTCCATGTCGCATCTCGACAGCTTCAGGGGGGGCTCAAGTTACTGGGTTCCGTTCCGCGTGTTGCGGAGGAGGCATGGGAGGGCAAACGTGCGGCCTGGACCGAATCCCGTAAATTACGCTATCCCTTGCGTGATCTGCCGTGGGACTATCATTCGGCACAGGCCGCCATGAATGAAGCTGAAGCATTAATGTTGGTGAACGGACCCGCTACGCGTCCCTCTTCTCTAAATATGCCCTTATGCGAAACAGACTGTGAGCTGCTGGAGCGGATCAAAAACGATACAGCACAGGAGAATCGCAGCAACATCACGCGCACTGCCGCTTATCTTGAATGCTATCGTGGCTACCCGGAATTACACTGGGCATTACTGGCCCATCTGGTTTCTCGTAATGGCGGCTATAATATGACTGATCTGAAGGGGGAGCTCATTGGCAACCTGTTCGGCGAACAGGAAAAGGAGTGGCTATATCGGCTACTTGAGCGCTGTAACGCTCTTATTTTTCAAGACGCTTATCCACAGTTGCAGCTTTACATGCACAGCCGTCATTTGGGACGAAGTTGCTTCCATTTGTTGCCTCATTTTCACGTTTCGCCATTCATGAAGCCCTTTTGGGAACGTTTCTGGGCTTGGCGGGATAGTTCTCTTTTGACGGTGGCGCTCATTATTAATGAACAAAACTATATTGAAGGACGGGTTGTGAAAGACCCGTATTTTCAAAAATTTGTGACACATAAGCCAGGTTTTTATTTGCATGACTGGCTTCAGCTCAATCAGGTTATATTTCCGCTTGGGCTAAACGGTGGACTTGCCGGACTTGTCATGGAGCATTTCGGCCATCTGGACGAGCGGATCGGCTTTGGTAAAAGTCTTTACGCTATGTTATTTGGCCATCAGCAGGTACTGGATCAGGTATCCGCATTTGCAGCCAGCGTGCCGCATACCGGGTCTCGCAGCGACTATTGGCCCGGACTATTCACTCCGAATGTACAAAAAGCGCTGCGCTCTCCAGAAGAGAGTGCAACGCTTTTAGCACATGAATGGCTCCCGCCAAGTCAACGTCTGTACAGCCCGGAGCTGAACGCCGTCTGGTCAGATACAGCCTATGATCCGATTCCCCGTTATGACTGGTTTCAGGACGGTTCTACACTTGGGCATATCAGTGAACCAAGACGGCCTCTGTTATTTGCCATGCGCCATGAGCATCGCCATGGCATTCAAAAAACAGCAATGGCCCATGATGCTCATAACAGCTTAAGGTCCTTTCACTGAACAGATGAGAGGGCTTTTTTAGCCTCGTTGTCCAGTGGACTCACGCTGTAGGCGCATTAACGGACGCAATACCTTCTGCAACACGCGCGGATAGTTACCCAGCTCGTCCCTGCGCAATACGCGCAGTACAACCAGCAATACCAAGTAGCATACCAGTACAACCGCTCCGGCAATGCAGCACGCAATCAAGAAGGCTACACGCGCAGGCATCAGATGTACCAGCAAAATGCAGGCTTCATTTACTCCGTACCCGATAGCTCCCGAGACAACGACTGCGGTTAGGAAGCCAGCCCAGCGACGGCCCATGATTGAGAAGGAAACAATACCTTTCAGCACACGCAAATTCAGCAACGTAATGACGAGAAAACATAATCCGGTTGCGGCAATAATTCCGTAAATCCCTAGCCAACCAGCCAGCAGCCAGCTCGCTGCCAACTTCACGACGATCCCAACCATCACATTGACCATTGAAATACGCGGCTTCCCCATACCAATCAATATCGAATTAGAGGTCATCATCGTAATCTGAAAGATCGTTCCGAGTGTCAGAACAGCGATAATCCCGCTGCCTCCAAGCGAGCTGAACAGCAGGCCATTAATAGAATAGGCAGTCACACATAAAGCCAGCACAATCGGCATTCCAGTCAGAATAGAGATGCGCAAGGCAAGCGTCATCTGATTTTGTAAATGCTGTTCATCCTTACGGGCAAAAGCCGCTGAAATGATCGGAATGAGCGATTGACTGAGTGCAATGGCCAAAATCGGCGGAATGCCTGCCACACTCTGTGCCCTAGAGCCTAGATAACCCAACTGAGTAGTCGCCTGATCCAATCCCACTTGTCCAGACAGCAGTCTAACTACAATCGACGTATCAATAAAATTAACCGCCGGAACCGTCAGAGACGACAATACGATAGGAATAGAGAGTTTGAAAATATCTTTGTAAATGCGCATCATCGGTAGCGCGGAGCGTTCCTCTTGAAATTGCTCTTGACGATCTTGGCGATCCTGACGACGCAATTTCACCGTGTAGTACAGCATTACCGCCAGAGCGCCGAGACTTCCCATGACACCCCCAAAGGAGGCCCCCGCCGCTACCTCACGATCTCCATAGCCAAGCTTCAAAATAATAAAAGCGAGCAGAATTGCGGTGGCTACCCGTGCGACCTGCTCGACAATCTGTGAAATACCGCCTGCGGTCATATTACCGCGTCCTTGGAAGTATCCGCGCATCATCGCAATGGCAGGAAACAACAGCAAAGCGGGTGCCAAAGCCTGAATAGCCAAAGCAGACTGCGGAACCCCTGCTACATGCTCGGCAAAATAAGGCGCTCCAAAATACAGCAGCGCCGTAATGATAACACCGGCCACGGCCGCGAATATCAAAGCCGCACGATACACACGTCGCGCTTCCGCAGGACGATCCAGTGCGTAGCGTTCCGAAACCATTTTGCTCAGTGTGCTGGGAATGCCGGCCGTAGCGACCGTGAGCAGCATCAAATAAGCGTTGTTCGCAATAGTAAACGAGGCGTTCCCGACGGAGCCGAGCAAATGCTCCAATGGAACGCGCTGTACCAGACCAAGCACTCTGGCCACCAAGGCGGCAGCGGCTAAAATAAGCGTACCTTTAAGGAATGTTTCTTTATTGGACAAAATGCGTTCCCTTCTTTCTTGCTGTTCACATGCATGCAAAAGCCCCGCAACAAACAGTCATGGCCTGAGCCATCACCGGTGCGGAGCCGCATGTCGATTCTGTCTCTGCAAATCATAATAAACGAATCTCTGGTTAAAACACCCAAATCAAGAATACAATAATCATGGCAAGCTGCAAAATTACTTTCATCACGGTGCTAGTAAATAGACCCAAGACGGAGCCAAAGCCCACTTTTATAGCTCGATCCAGCGGGGCTTTGCCAATCAGCTCACCCAGCACAGCACCGATAAATGGTCCCAAAATCAAACCGAATGCTGGAATAACAAAGGGGCCGATTATGATTCCCACAGTACTAAGGATCGCTGACAGACGCGAGCCGCCAAATCGCTTGACTCCCCACGCATTCACAGCATAATCCGCAATAAAAAGGGCAACGACGATTAGTGTTTGTATAATCCAAAACAAAGCATTGTATGGAGCAAACGAGAAAAACCAGCCGTATACAAAAAATGCAAAATAAATGGCGAGCGCCCCCGGCAATACGGGATACACCGCTCCCGCCATGCCCACAATGAACAGTACAATGACAACAATCCAACCTACAACGTCCATGGGCCTCCTCCTTCTCGTCTATTCATCTTGCTTGTGCACCATCATTTTATTACACAAGCACATAATCTCGAATCACTTCTACAATGCCGTCCTCATTATTCGAAGCCACAACCACATTAGCGGCTTCTTTTACCGTATCCTGAGCATTCCCCATCGCTACGCCCAGTCCAGCCGCTTGAATCACAGCCAGGTCATTCAGACTGTCACCTACGGCAACCACCTGCTCCATGGTAATGCCGAGCAGGTCGCACACTTCAGCGATGCCACTGGCTTTGGATATACCGGCCGGATTAATTTCCAGATTCGTCATCGAAGAATTGGAAATTTCAAGTCCACCCATCTCCTGAAGCTTGAGCAAAATTTGATGGCGAATTTCGTCATTTTCCGTATTAAAACCGAATTTGAGCCATTCCTGTGTGTCCAATGTGTCCGGCCAACGATCTCTGTTGTATAACTCCTCGGTTGAGTAAGCCCAGAACCAGGAGCCTGTTTCTACGGCAATCTGGTGCATCTTGCGAATAAGCTCTTTATCAAGTAAATAGCGGCGCCACAATTCGTGAGGTGATTTCCATACTTCACTGCCGTTTACAGTTACCATTGGCGTCTCCAGACCGAGTTGCTGACCGTAAGGCAAAGCATGCATCGCTGCACGTCCGGTGGACAAGCATACATGAATCCCTTCCTGAATCGCCTTATTAATCCAGTTAATTGTTTCCAAGCTTATTTCATGATTATCATTCAGTAAAGTTCCATCCATGTCGAGCGCAAGCAGTTTGTATTTATATTGGTTTTCTCCCATGGTCTCTCTTCCTCCTGTTGTCCCTTATGTCCAACGACATTTTACCATGAAAAAGAGAAGCCCACAAAAGTATTCAAGTCCTTATTTCGCTACCAGAGGCTTTTTGGGAATACCATCAAGCCCGTATACTTCGTCATACGCATCAAATATTTTACGCGCAACCGGTCCCGCACTCGTCGCACCAAAGCCCCCTTCAGGAATGATAACCGCTACAGCCAGCTTCGGATTTTGGCGTGGAGCAAAAGCGATGAACACCCCATTATCTTTAACCGTACGTCCCACCACCTGCTGAGAAGTCCCCGTTTTGCGGGCATAATCATAGGGAAATCCGTTAAAGGCTTTAACATCGGTAGCCATGCCGCGAATCACAGTATTCCAGTACGTATCTGAAAAAGCGACCTCATTCAGCACCTTCGGCTTAAACTCACGTACGAGATTCCCCTGGTCATCCACAATTTTACTGACTAGATGAGGCTGCATTCGCTTGCCCTTGGTTGCCAGCACAGTCGTATACTGGGCCAGCTGCATCGCTGTATATTTCCCTTGCTGACCAAAGGATGCCTGTACCAAACGTGTCAGCGCACTTTCATGCTTGCTCGTATACTCAAGTCTGCCTGCCCACTCGCCCGGCAGATCGACTTCAGTCGGAACGCCTAATCCAAATTCCTTCATATACTTGTCCCATACATCAATTCCCTGATGCATATCTGCATTACTTCCGTATTTCGCATACAGTGGCTTGCCGATCATATCCACCATAAACGTATTCGACGAGACCTCAATTGCCCTGCTAGGTGTCAAAGAACCATACACATGTCCGCTAGAGTTCCCAACCCGGCTGGAGCGATTTTTGCCGTAATACGCACTTCCCGTATCCTGATAAGTCTGTCCGGGAGAAAACAGGTTTTCCTTCAACCCGATCAGCACGGTTAGCGGTTTAATGGTTGAACCCAGAATCACCGAAGATTCTGGATGTGGACCCGCTTTTCCGCTAGGTACGGATTTAATTGTTCCATTCCCCATTTTATGCTGAATTTCGTCATATACCGAAGGCGAGGTACTTCCACTTTTCCATACATTAGAGTCATAATCCGGCATGCTGGCCATTGCCACGACATTTCCAGTCTCTACCTCCATCGCTACAGCGAAGCCAGTGGTCGCGTCTTGATGAAGCTCCCCTGATACGGCATGAGTATGAAGCGAGCGAAGCTGATCCATAATGGCCTGTTCGGTTTTCTGCTGAATTTCCTTGTTGATGGTGGAGTATAGATGATGTCCTTTTTCCGGAGGAGTAATGGATTCAATACCCTCCGGCATGCTGCGCGGATTGACTTCTACCGTTTTATATCCGTTTTTTCCTCTCAGCTCATCCTGGTACTGAAGTTCCAAGCCATCATATCAGACCGTTTCACTTTCCGAATACACCTGTGCCGGTTTTAAAACCTCCGAATTAGCTTCATAGAGCTCTTTATATTTGGGCCGGTTCGTTCGAGCTCCTTTGAACTTGTACATATATCCAATCGTTTGTACCGCCACCCGATCCTGGTCATAATGGCGTACACTTTCTTCTACAACCTCTACACCAGGGAACTCTGTCCGATGTTCCAGAAAATAAGCGATTTCCTCCCGACTCAAGTCGGATTTGACCAAACGTGGGGTAAATCCCCTATATTGATTATAGTCCGGGTCCAGTCGCTTTTTTATTTCCTCTGCATTAAGCTGCTCTCCTTCGGTACGACCCAGTTCGTTTAATTTGGCAGCAAGCTTGGCAGCAAAAGCATTAAGCTCAGGGAGCAGCTTTTCCCCCGGTTTGCGATCTTTCTCCGTACGTTTGCTATAATCCTTAGATAAAGTTACATACAAGGACTGTACTGAAGTCGAATACGCCAGCTTAACCGTACCTGTGGAGTCATAAATCGTGCCGCGACTCGGGGCTAACGGGACATTTTTCATATTTACGGATTGCTGCTGGCCTTTGAGCTCCTCCGATTGTACAAACTGCAATACAGCTAGTCTGGTAATGATCAGGGCAAACAGCACAAAAGTACTAAAAAACAGTAGGTTGGTTCGTAAAACCGTCCGTTTTTTTCGTGACTCTTCATTCTCTTCAACATTTTTCTTTTTAAATGAAAACTTTTTATCCAAACTTCCTCTGTCCATATTAGCTGGTCATTACTCCTTTCAGTTAGGTTTTATATTCCTGATCCTACCATATCCAAAGCAATAAACGATGAATTCCCAGATGACAATTTTGTAAGAAAACGTAGAAAAAATACAAAAAAAGCTTCCCTTAGCCCAATGGCTAAGGGAAGCTTACCTGAAATAGTATCTGTATAAAAATAATTATGGCTGTTTGGCTGCATTGGAATCGGCTGTCGCTGCATCCTTTTTCTTAGGAACACCGTCCAGACCGTACACTTCGTCGTAAGCATCAAATATTTTACGTGCCACAGGTCCGGCGCTCCAAGCTCCGAAGCCTCCTTCAGGAATGACAACTGCTACTGCAAGTTT
Source organism: Paenibacillus sp. BT-177 (assembly GCF_025846815.2). NCBI lineage: Bacteria > Bacillati > Bacillota > Bacilli > Caryophanales > Paenibacillaceae > Paenibacillus > Paenibacillus sp. BT-177. Next base: position 271,398 of record NZ_JAOYTP010000005.1, read on the forward strand.
AGGATTCTGACGTGGTGCAAAGGCGATAAATACACCGTTATCTTTTAGTTCTCTGCCTACACTCTGCTGTGATGTCCCCGTTTTGCGAGCAAAGTCATAAGGGAAACCTTTAAATGCGCTGACATCTGTTGCCATCCCACGTATGACTTCATTCCAGTAAGCATCCGGAAATTTCACTTCATTCAGCACCTTCGGCTTAAACGTTTGAACCACATTACCGTTGGTATCTTTAATTTGACTGACCAAATGCGGCTCCATCCGTTTGCCCTTTGTTGCAATCATCGTTGTATACTGGGCAAGCTGCATAGGTGTATATTTACCTTGTTGACCAAAGGATGCATATGCCAGTCTGGAAAGGGCTGATTCTCCTTTATCGGTATATTCCAAAAGCCCCTTGAACTCACCTGGTAAGTCTACTCCAGTAGAAACGCCTAATCCAAACTCCTTCATATAACGATCCCATACGTTAATGCCCTGAGCTTCTGTGGCATTGTTAATGTATTTGTTATATAAACGCTTGCCAACCATATCGACCATAAAGGCATTGGAGGAATGACGAATAGCGGTAGCCGGGTCCATTGAACCGTACACATGACCAGAGGAGTTCCGCACCCGTGAAGAGTTGTTCCGTCCGAAATAAGCTGCTCCTGTGTCTTGATAGTACGTATTTGTTGTAAATAGTCCTTCTTCCAATCCAATAAGAACAGACAGCGGTTTAATAGTTGATCCGAGAAGCACGGTAGAATCTGGGTGCTGTCCAGATTGGCCTGAGCCAACGTTCTTTATTGTAGCGTTTTGATACACATGTTTTATTTCTTCATATTTGTCTTTTGAAATCGTACCCGTTTGCCAATAATTCGCATCATAATCCGGCATACTGGCCATCGCGACTACATTCCCTGTATCCACTTCCATGGCTACAGCAAAGCCTGTTTTCGCATAAGGATGAGTCCTGCCAGATACAGCGTGTGTATGGAGCCATCTCAATTGATCCATAATGGCATTTTCAGTCTTCACCTGAATTTCTTTGTTAATCGTGGAATAGACATTATCCCCTTTTTGCGGAGGTGTAACAGAATCTACACCCTCCGGCATATTACGCGGATCAATCGGAACCGTTTTATAGCCATTTTTTCCTCGTAATTGTTCTTGATATTGATATTCCAGTCCATCAAAGCCCACAGATTCATTATCCATATAGATGAGGCCCGGATCATTTTCAGCTGACATGGATTTTTGAATATTCTTATATTTAGCCAATGTTTCACGCGCACTTTTATAACTTTTAATATAACCGACCGCTTGAACAGCTACCGTATCAGGATCGTAATGACGTACCGTTTCCTCTACGACATCTACGCCTGGAAACTCACTTTTATGCTCCATAAAATAAGCGACTTCGTCTGGAGTAAGATTGGTTTTAATCAGACGCGGCGTAAAACCGCTAAATCGCTGATAGTTCCGATCCATAGCGTCCATAATTTGTTCTGCCGTCATTTGCGGCTCATCTTTATTACCATATTGGGCAAATCGATTTGCCAGCTTTTGTGTCATGTTTTCCAGCTCAGGCAATAGCTTTTTGTCATTATCACGCTTTTCTTCCATACCATCACTGTAGTTCTTGGAGAGCGTGATATAGAGCGACTGTACAGGTGTCGAATACGCCAGTCTGTTCTGTCCGGTTGAATCATAAATCGTTCCGCGAATCGGCGTAAGTGGTACATTTTTGGTAACATTACTGGCCTCCTGCTGTTTGAGCTGAGGGCCCTCCACAAATTGAAGTATCGCCAATCTTACAATGATGACTGTAAATATAATGAACGAGCTGAAAAAGAACAGATTGATCCGAAAGCTGAATCTTTTTCGATCAGACGTCCCATTGTCTGTTCCCTGCTCGTTGTCTATCTTTCTCATGTGCCCTTTTCCACTCCTTATTAAATCACTTTATCCTTGATATGTGTTTGGGCAAAACCAGGCGGATTAAACCAGTCCCCACTTTGCGCCCAGGTCGGGTCTAGCGGTACCCACTGATTCTGTCCGCTCAAATATACCTCATTCCAGGCATGGGACCCGTATCCTCCCTGTCCGTTGTACCCAAGGCCTGTTACAACCTTGACCTGTAGCCCCTGCGAACGAGCCATCATTGAGTAAAGGCGGGCATAATCAATGCACACTCCTTTACGTGTATCAAACGTATCTCTGGGAGTCTGTTCATGCCAGTCACCACGTTGCTCATAGGCTTCGACCTTACTGTAATCATAGCTAATACGGGTGCCTACCCATTCATACAACGCTCTAGCTTTTTGCTCGTCACCGCTAGCCCCTTCTGTAATCTTGGCCGCTGCCTGAACGATATCGCTTGGAATGTCCCGGTCGATTATTTCATATTTGCGCTGCATGATACCATTCAATTCCTTGGTAACAGCCTGCGTAAATACGGGCAGCTTATCCTTAATCAGAGTCCCGGACAACGGCTCAATGACCGATTGCGCACCTTGCTTATAAATCGGCGAAGCTTGCACGTAGCTGCTAAACCCGCTGTCTGGGTACAGACTAACGCCTATGAACAGCAGGGCTATGATCATCATGGCGCGAGCTCCACCAATAAGAGTACCTATTCCGGCCCCTGCCACCCTGCTGAAAAAGCCCGATTTTTTTGGATGCTCATGGAGGGAGGAATCTGACTTGCCACCTACCATCAACACATAAATGGCACGCAGTATAAACTGGGCAATAGCATAACTGAGCATGAACAATACGGCGAACCGCAGCAGCGGAAAACCCTCTATCCCCGCCACAAGCGTATAATAAAATTGCTCAATCCCACTTAGTTTTCGCTGTGGCAAATGCTCCATGTAAGCTGCCAGCCATTGTTGCACCTTCGGTGAAAGCCACATGGCTAATCCGAGCGAGCACAAAATACCCGCTACAGTCAGTATGCCATCCACAATAAGACTAAACAGCGCCCCTACAGATCTGGAAGCTCCTCGTCTCCAGCCCTGAATCAACGACAGCAGTACAATGACAATTAAAAACACCGTCACGCCATTCCAATGAAGAATAGGCTCCAGCCAGGATGGTTTCATTGTGTTCCTCCTGTCTCTACGGCGACTGTGGCGACTGTGTTACAGCCGAGCCTTTCGCACCTTCGATATATTTCTTGACGGTATCGCCCATACTCCACTCGCCCAGCGACATCCCCTGAAACCATACCTTGACCTTGTCACCATCAAATGGACCTTTCACTTCCAAGTTGGAGCTGGTTACCGAAAACGTACCATCCGCGTTGGACGTGTATTGGGCATCCCGTCCCTCTTTGATCATCATGTTCAAGGCCTCGCTCTGAACCTTGTTAATCGCATCATCCTTTGCCTGAGTAACGACCTTGCCGACCTGTTCAAAGGAAATGCCACTGTAGATAAGCAAGCCTGCAATTACGACGATGACAATCAGCCATTTTATGAGAGTTCTTACAACCTTCAATATGACTAACAATAGGACAAGCCCAATTAATATATACAGCCAATTATCTTGAACAATCTGCCAATTATGTTCCAAAAACTCTCTCCAGACGCCCTTATCCATTTCGCTACACTCCCGTTTTCAACTACATGATTCGAATTGCAAAATTGTCTCTGTAATTATACATGATTACGCAATGTCCTGTCAGCTTAGGTCTTATACATACCTTGTCTTTCAATTCTTGTCCATACAAAGTGGTCTATGTTCGTCCAATCCAGCGTACAACTTAGGAAGGGCCAATACGAAGTAACATGAAAGTTTACATTAGGGAAAGGGGGTCATTCACATGAAAACAGCCCTCTGGCTGTATCTCTTTTTGTTCATTGCCTTTTTTGATCTGCATGCGCAATATCCTATTTTGACGCCATTCGCCATCTCTCTGGGGGCAGCTCCTACCTTTATCGGTTGGATGATGGGGATTTACTCTCTGACTCACCTGCCTGGCAATTTGATGGCAGGTCCCAAAGTCGACAAACACGGCAGTCGCCGATATATTATGTTCAGCCTGACAGCTGCAGGCCTGATCCTGATCATTCAATCGTACATCCATACACCGTGGGAATTACTTTTTCTGCGTGCGATTAGTGGCTATGTGTTGGCCTTTTTATCTCCAGCCTGTCTGACCATGCTGGCGCAACTGTCTGATCATCCGGTTACCCAGGGCAAATATATGTCGGGACATGGTGTCGTCCACACGTTGGCCTCTGTTCTATCTCCAGCCGCAGGCGCATTTATCGTTGCCAGCTTTGGCTTTAGCGAGACATTTAGTTCCCTTGGTATCATTCTCGTAATCACGGGGCTTATGGCTTATTTCACCTTACCCAAAAAAGCACCCGCTCCGCAGGCCCAATTATCTGATGGTCATACGACACCCGCTCCACTCTCGCCAGCACAGACGCGGTTACCATTCAATTGGCGTTACCTGCTTTTACCTTTTGTTTTGGCGTGCGCACAAGGCATTTTATTTTACGAGATCCCATTACGAAATAACGGTTCTGCGTCCATGATGTCCACCGGATTGCTCTTTTCCATCATTAGTTTGGGAGCACTCTGTACGCTCAGTTTGCTTTTTCTGAACAAATATTCACCGATGGTAAGGCTACTTTGCGGCATTATTCTGATGTCTTTAAGCTTCTACGCACTCGCCACTACGCCCGAAGCGATAATAGGCATTATCCTGTTTATTTTGGGAACAGCCAAAGGCATCATTTTTCCAGCGCTGGCCTCTCTCTTCATACGGATTGGAGGTGCTCGATTGGGCAAAACCTTTGCCCTGCAATCCATTGCAACGTCTATCGGCTCCTTTGCCGGGCCTGTACTGGCGGGTCAGCTTCCGGATCACATATCTCCTTTTTTTATCGCATTTCTGATTCTGATGACTGGCCTGCTATTCGTTCCCATTCAGCGATTATCTCCTACACCACCACTGTCTGCCCCGGGTCCTTACCATTCCTAGTTACAACTAAGGGGACATGCTGAGATTCTACCTTTAAAGCCCAAAATACGTTCTAGAGGGCATACGCACAGTACCTAATCCCCTACTCAACATAGACTAATTTGACTGAACAATTTATTTACAAAGGGAGGTGCAGCCCGTGAGCCACTGTCATCCTGTAAGCCCTTGCCCTGTTTTCGGCACTTCGACTGGTATCATTCTTGTTCTTTATGTTCTGCTCGTCATCATTCTTCGTACTTGCTGGATCTGATGTCTGATATGCCCTAATATGCTGGCTATGTACCCATGCCTGCCACTTCTGGCAGGCTGTTTTGTTGTTTTTTGCATGAGAACCCCTTTTAGAGCTAAACTATACACATATTCTTTCATTTCCCGGGGAATTTCGAGCACAGGCATCAAGCAAGGGGTGAGCAAAATGGCGATAACCGTGATCGTCGAAGGAAAAAATGACCGCAGTAAACTCCGCCGATTACTCGATCCGGAGGTCAACATTTTATGCACCTTCGGCACACTAAACTCTATAAAATTGGAATCCCTCCGCCAGCGGACTAAGCATGACGAAATATATTTATTTATGGACAACGACAGCTCAGGAAAAAAAATAAGAGGGGTGCTTGCAGACGCTTTTCCAGATGCACTTCATATGTATACACGCAAAGGCTATGCTGGTGTAGAAGGTACTCCGGATGAATATGTGATTGCCCAGTTGGAAAAAGCAGGGCTTGAGGAATACATTATATACCCTCCTGTTCTTTAGTCCTGTAAATAAAAAAGCTGTCCTCAGGTCAATTTCATGCCTGTTGGACAGCTATATAGTGCACCATTACCAATGCCTCTAAGATTGGTATTAGAACTTATGAACCGTATCAACAATCATCAGCAAGAAGCTGAGTGTCAAATGGTTAATGGAAAAGAAAAATACTTTTTTTGCCCAAGAATCCGTTTCTTCTTCCTTAATCGTAAAGCCTTTAAAGGCATAAAACGCCCAAAGCACGGACAATAACACGGACACGATCATAAAAATCATACCGGCATATCCATAAGCATACATAAGGATGGGTACCGGAATCAGCAGCACAATATAAGGAATCATCTGAATCTTAGTCCGATGGATACCTTTTACGACTGGCAACAATGGAAATCCTGCTGCGCGATATTCCTCGACTCTGCGAATGGCAAGTGCCCAGAAGTGAGGCGGTTGCCATAAGAACAGTAGTGCGAATAAGAGCCAAGCGCCCATATCAATACGGCCCGATGCGGCCACATAACCAATTACCGGAGGCATAGCCCCAGAAATACCGCCGATGGATGTACTCCATGTAGACGAACGTTTCAACCAGAGCGTATAGATGCCAACGTAGACAATCATACCTAATATGCCCAGTAGCCCTGCCTTCACACCAGAGAAGGAGAATAAAACAGCCAATCCGACGATGCCCAAAATAATAGCGTATGACAGCACCGTTGTGGGGGTCAGACGCCCAGTCGGCAGTGAGCGATTACGTGTCCGCTCCATCTTCAAATCCAACTCACGGTCAAAGTAGTTGTTAAAAACACAAGAAGATGCCATAACCAACATTGTACCTAGAAGTGTAAGAATTAACTTTATATAGTCAACGTCCCATTGCGATGCTAACCAAAAACCACCGAAGGCTGCAACCAGATTAGTACGAAGGATGCCTGGCTTGGTAACTGTAATAAAATCTTTCCAAGTGCCCGCCTTGCCGGGTGGTTTAGATTTTACAGAATAGGTAGCCGCATCCGAAGAAGTCTTATAACTAATATTATCCATTGTGAGTAACTCCCCCTTAGAGATGTATGAATTCGGGAGTAAGTTGAACTCCGATATAAATTTTATCATATACCTACCCCAAAAAGTTTGACAGAAAACGCACAAAACGTTCACAATTCAGATGGCAAATCACCCCTGTTGATCGTTTACAGTAAATTTGGGTAGTAATAAGTACAGGAAACAATACAAAAGGAGCGACAGATATGGATACAGCCACACACTTTGTCATGGGAGTCGGGTTGGCCGGGCTGGCCTATACTGATCCTGTCGTCGCCGGAGATCCCAAGCTAGCAGCAGTCATACTGCTCGCTACAGTCGTAGGGTCACAAGCTCCGGATTTCGATACCTTGCTTCGGTTGAAAAATAATGCAGCCTATATTCGCAATCACCGTGGACTGTCGCATTCTATCCCCTTCTGGTTGATATGGATCTTGTCCATAACGGGACTGATTTGCCTGATCTTCAGGGATGTGCCCCCGGGTCATGTAGCATTATGGGTAACGATCGCCGTCTGCCTGCATGTATTCACAGATTTATTCAATACGTACGGAACCCAGGCATTTCGGCCGTTTACGAATAAGTGGATATCATGGAATATCATCCATATTTTTGATCCCTTTATTTTCGGCACCCATGTTGCTGCGATAATGCTGTGGATCACCGGATTAGTTCCGCCCGCTCCCTTATTTATTACGCTGTACGTCATTATTGGCCTGTATTACATTTGGCGAACCTGGAGTCATTTTATTACCAGAAAAGCGGTACGTGATATGGACAACAAGCGTCAGGAAGGCGACACCTATTATATCATTCCCACAGTATCATGGAACCGGTGGCATGTGGTAAAAGCTCATCAGAATGGAAGCTATGACATTGGTGGATTAAATGGTAAGCATTTATTTTGGACGAAACATGCAACTCCATCCACACACCCAGCCGTAGAAGCCTCCACATCCTATCGCGATGTGCAAGCATTTCGCTATTTTTCTTCCTTTGCCGTTGCCGAGGTGGAAGAACTGGAGTGGGGTTATATTGTGCGATGGGGAGACGTCAGGTATCGACACCGGAGGCAATATCCATTCGTGGCGGTGGTCGCGATGGATAAGCAATTCGGACTGATCAACAGTTATATCGGATGGCTCAGTGACGAAAAAATGCAAAAACGTCTTTCCCTGCATACGAATTAAAAACATTTACAAGCTAACAATAAGCCGCAGTGTATTACAGACAGCAAGTCTCCCTTAAACGGGGGCTTGCTGTTTTTTTGACCATTCCCGTAAAAAAAACATCTCATGTAAGCGCCCTCTTGACGAAGCAGACTGACGTGATTCACAATGGTCGTAAGCATGCGCAAAAAAATCCGGAGCATGATCGCTCCGGATTTCCTTCATCACAGCTGCTCATAATACAGCTTCCAAGATGGGAGTGTTTATGTGTATTACTGCAAGCGGCTGCTGCCCGACAAGGATTGTTCTGCTTGTTGGACCAGCTTTTTCGTGATGTATCCCCCAAGAGAACCTGTTTCGCGGGAAACGACATTACCGAAGTAACCGTCCTGAGGGATGGTGATGCCAAGTTCTTGAGCTGCCTCATATTTTAATTGTTGTAAAGCGGCGTTGGCCTGCGGTACTTGCAGGTTGTTTGAACGACGTCTGCTCATATTTGAATCTCCTTTCAGTTCTTTGTGAGTGAGGTTCATTGCAAGCTTGCAAGATTATTATGGCTCACTTACATCTACTTATTCCTGAAATTCAACATTCGAAAGCTGGAGGTTTTTACCATGAGCAAAGGTCTATCCCTATGGTTCGCCGTTTCATCCATTGTCCTGCTGACAGCAGCCGCTATATCCATCAGCTATTCTGCTTGGCTTGCTATATTACTGGGGCTTTTATCTGTCGGCAATATCGGTTGGGGCTTCGTAATCAAGGCCCGACAACGTCGTTCTTAAGTCAATTTGTAGAAAACCCCATCTGCCTTGTCTTCAATGGGCTCTAGCGTACACGTGGCAAAAAGCCCATGCGCTCTTTAACCGCAGACAGCGTGACTTCAGCAGCTTCTTGAGCACGCTCTGCGGATTGGGCCAAAATATGTCCAATTTCACCGGATTCCCGGATATCGCGATAGCGCTGCTGAATCGGTTCAAGCATAGCTACAACCGTCTCAGCCAGTTCTTTTTTAAATGTCCCGTACATTTGGCCTTCATAACGATCCTGCACTTCTTGGAGCGACAAACCGGAACACTGGCTGTAAATGCTCATTAGATTACTAATTTCCGGTTTATTGGCCGGATCATATTTAACTTCACTGCCCGAATCGGTAGTGGCGCGGCTGATTTTTTTGCGTATAACTTTCGGATCGTCCAGCAGCGCAATAAAACTGCCTGCATTCGGATTACTCTTGCTCATTTTTTTGGATGCATCATCCAGGGACATAATTCTCGCCCCTACTTCAGGGATATACGGCTCGGGAACAGTAAAATAATCTCCATAACGGTGATTAAAACGGCCCGCCAAATCCCGTGTCAGCTCCAGATGCTGTTTCTGGTCATCACCTACTGGAACAAGATCCGCATTGTAGAGCAAAATGTCGGCTGCCATCAACGACGGATATACGAACAGCCCTGCTCCTACGGAATCCTTGCCAGCAGACTTGTCCTTAAACTGAGTCATACGTTCGAGCTCGCCCATATTCGTCAGTGTCGTCATCAACCATCCCAGCTCAGCGTGCTGAGGAACATGGGATTGTAAAAAGACGTTGGATTTCTCTGGGTTAATACCCGCTGCGATAAATAATGCCGCCACCGCCTCCGACTGCTCGCGTAATTGAGCTGGTTCCTGCGGTACGGTAATCGCATGAAGATCTGGAACCATAAAGTAACATTGGTGGTCCTCTTGCAATTTAACAAAGTTTTTCATTGCGCCGATGTAATTACCCAAAGTAAGTTGTCCACTAGGCTGAATACCTGAAAGTACGGTTTTCATATTCTTCCTCCTCCGTTTATTTCAATATTTTAGAACGCAAAAAGGCCCCGCATCCTCAAGGGACGCGAGACCGTGGTACCACCCTTATTCATTGCCGTCAGCCTATTAGTTATCGGAGCTATCCTCCGTGGCCGCTGCAATCTTAAAGCTCCGTTAACGGGGAGCAATCGGCCGTCATACTGAGGAAAGCAAAATCCTGTTCTGTGCGGCACTCCAAGGTCCATTCAGCAGTGCAGGCTCACCGGTTCTCATCCACCACCGGCTTTCTGAAGAGCTTATGCAAAAGCTTACTTGTCCTCATCATCGTGTTATCCATGTCATTTCTTTCTAAGCTACATTAATGATAATTCCGCTTACTGTTATTGTCAAATGACGATTGTGCCATATGACCAAAAATCTGTTATCATAATGACACGAAGCTTCAACCGATTATAGTGGACAAAGGAGCATGAATATGAAACAAGTGACCAAAGAACACTGGAACGGTTACGACACGTATGTTTTACATAGTGGTGAATTGGAAGTTACAATGATCCCTCGTCTCGGGAATAATATTATTTCCGTGCGTGATCTGAAGCTGAACCGGGATATCGTACGTCGACCTGGCGAGGAAGAATTGGCATTTTATTTACAAAAGCCATATCATTTTGGCTTACCTATTTTGATTCCTCCTGGCCGAATTCGCAAAGGACAATTTGAGTTTGACGGCGTCCCATATCAGTTTGACCGTAATACAGCCAACGACAATCATATACACGGTCTGCATCGCAATCAATCCTGGCGTTGCAGCGATATTGAAGAGGATGAAGATGGTTGCAGCGTAACAACCGAGCTTCTGACAGAAAGTGATCCACACTGGATGGAACAATACCCCATTCCTTTGCGGCTGGAAATGACGTATCGTTTGCAGGGCACCGTATTAAGTCAAACTCTGCGCGTCACAAATCTAGGTAAAAAAACAGCCCCATTCGGCTTGGGATACCACACTTGGTTTATGGTGGATGGAGAACCTGAGCGCTGGCGCCTGAAGCTACCGGTGAATGGAGTATACGAACAGGATATTGAGCAGCTGCCTACAGGTGTCATTACTTCTTTAGATCATTTGGAACAGCTCTCCTCAGGTCTATCTCTGAAAGGAACAAACTTGGATACTGTGCTGCGAGCAACGGAAGGCCCTGCTGAAGCTGTTTTGACTCGTGATGATGGCTATCAAATCCGCTACACAGCAGATGAGCAATACTTTAAATATTGGGTGCTATATACCAAAGGGGAATGCGATCAGTATCTTTGCATTGAGCCTTATACCTGGCTATCTGATGCTCCCAATTTCCCAGACCCAGTCGGAGATGGTGGGTTGATCCGTCTAGAGCCTCAACAATCCATCGACCTCAAAACTCAGATTCATATCATATATCCGTAATTTCCCTATAGTCACTTTTCTTCCTTCGGCGCATATTTTCATAACTCTGTCGCATACTAACCTCATCACAGCCGAAGGAGGTGACTACACATGTATGAAGCCAATCAAGGCAGAGGACGTCGTAGCAATACTCTAGTCGTTCCTCAAGCCAACAACGCATTGCAACAATTGAAATATGAAGCTGCGCAAGAACTGGGCATCACCATTCCGGCAGACGGTTACTATGGTGATATGCCGTCCCGTGAAGCTGGGTCTCTGGGAGGCTATATCACTAAACGCTTAGTACAGCTGGCTGAACAGCAATTATCAGGTCGTTCAGGTCAATAAGCGTCATTATTCCACATGAGCATTCCGTTATCGTAATTTACCAAAATGCGTTATAACGGGTATATAACAAAGGCGGTCTTCCTTCGGAAGGCCGCTTTTCTTTGCTCTTTTTAATGTCGATGATTATTCAGATTTAGCCGCGCGATATGTAGGCTTGTTATAGCGGATCATGAGATTAGCCATGTTGTAGTTGGACTCTAAGGTTGCATCTACCAAGATTGTTCCTTGTCTGATGGCAAAATCGAAAGCAATCTCACCATGAGTCCAGCTACGCTTGTGATTTAGCGTTTCCAGAGCCATACGCCGAAAATGATCCCGATGCTGTACAGATAAGCCTGGTTCTACTGCTGCAAATGTGCCACCTTTGCCTGCAATTGGATTATGCCGAATCCCAAATTTACCAACTACATTATTCCGTATTTGTACAAATACGATGCCTGACGATAAACCCGCCAGTTCATTATCCAATTCTTTAAAAACGATATCCATCTGCCTCGCCAACGACAATCGACCTACTTCATCCATCAAAAAACCCTCCTATATACCTTGTATTAAAATATTTAATAGGTCTTACGACTCAATTATATGCGAAGGTTTTTAAGCTTACAATCAAATTCAACATAATTGGGTATTTATAACTATTTTCTAAGTATATCCATCATTTTAAATTTCGCTAACAGGTAGTGTCAATTACACTTCGACATTTTGCGACTTTATTCATCATCCTCTGCAAAAATTACAAAAAAGGCCCCCCTTACGGGAGACCTTCTAAAATAACTCGGTTATTTTGTCATTTGCAAAAATTGCTCAATATCCTGAACAGTAACTTGTGCGGCGTTACGCCAGAAGTCAGCCTGTGTTAAATCGGTACCCAAGTGCTTGGAGGCCAGTTCTTCTACTGTCATGCGACCTGTATCACGCAGCAAAGCATCATATTGGTCGGCAAAGCCATCCGAATTTTCCTTCGCAAAAGCGTAAATCCCTGCACTGAACATATACCCAAACGTGTATGGGAAGTTGTAGAAAGGAGTTTCCGTAATATAGAAGTGCAGCTTGGAAGCCCAAAAATGAGGATGAGCCTCATCCAGAACCCCACAAAACGCTTCACGCTGCGCTTCTTCCATCAACTCACTTAATTGCTGTGCTCCTACAACACCCTTTTTCCGCAGTTCGTAAAAACGGGTTTCAAATAGGAAACGGGCATGAATATTCATGAAGAAGGCTACACCACGCTGAATTTTATCCTCTAGCAAAGCTACCTTCTCCTGACCCTCAGCAGCTTCCAGCAAAGCATCTGATACAATCAGTTCTGCCAGCGTCGATGCCGTTTCAGCCACGTTCATAGCATAATTTTGATTCAATGGATGCAATTCATTCATCACATGCTGATGATAACCGTGTCCGAGCTCGTGGGCCAGTGTCGAAACGTTGGATGGTGATCCGGCATAGGTCATAAAAATACGGGTTTCTTTGCTTAGACGCAGAGATGTACAAAACCCGCCTGGACGTTTGCCTGGACGATCCTCTGCTTCGATCCAGCTTTTCTCAAAAGCCATCTGGGCAAAGTCAGCCATTCTCGAACTAAATTTACCAAATTGCTCAACAATCGTTGCAGCTGCATCGTCGTAAGGGATTTTAGTGGTTGATGTTCCCAGCGGAGCTTCAATGTCATGCCAGGACAGTTTTTCTAAGCCTAGAAGCTTGGCTTTCCGCTCCAGGTATTTAACTACAATAGGCTTGGTTTCATTAATCACTCGCCACATCGTGTCCAACGTTTGGGCTGACATACGGCTGATCTCCAGCGGTTCCTTGAGCACGTCTGTCCAGCCTCGGTTTTCATATAGCTTGAGGCGGAAACCTGCCAGATGATTCAGTGTATCGGCGCAATAGTCCTCAACCTGAGTCCATGCCTCTTCCCAACGTGCAAATACGTCTTTACGTACGCTGCGATCTGCTTCATCCAGCTTATTCGCTGCCTGACCCACAGACAAGTTTACAATCTCACCATTTTCAGGCACAGGGATCGTCATATTTTTGACAATGGTATCATAAAAGTCACCCCAGCCATGGTAACCATCCACTGCCAAATCCAATGCAAGGCTCTCCAGCTCAGGAGCCATTTTTTCACGCGCTTCGTTCCGGTATTCAGTCAGGACAAAAGAAATCGGCTTAATCGCTTCGCGCTCCATCCACTTCTGCCAAATGTCTTCACTGGTTTGTGCCAGCAAGTTCTGAAAAGCGACTAAAGCACTTTTCCCTTGGGCATATAACGAATTGACACGCGCCCCCAGTTGAACAGCCAGCTTGTCATGCTGATTTTGAGCAGTTAAACAAGATACAAAAGAACCTGCCTGCGATGCTCCATTAAACAGCTCCTGTATGCTATTCAGAACACTATCCAGACGCTCGGTATCCAACACCGTTTGTGGCACTTTGGCTACTTTAAGCTGGGATTGCAGCTGTTGGACCTTGCTCTCCAGTTCTTCCAAAAATGCATGAAATGAGGCAGAGGAAGAGCCTCCGCTAAAAATAGATTCCAGATCCCATGTTTGCTTTAACGGTGTTTTCATAATAGTTCCACCTTTCTTTTTTGGCGAATTCATGTGGTTTCATATACAATAAAGCTACATCGTGATGATACAATCACTACAATTAGGAGGAAAACAGGATGAGACCCTTACAAATTTCGCCGGAAACGGCTGTGAAATTATCCGAAAAACTCGGCATTCCGCTGGAACACCTTATGCATACACCCCAGCACATTTTGATGCAAAAGCTGGCCGAACTGGCTAAAGAAGACACCGCTGGCTCGAACGGCGGAGAATCGGACAAATCATGATTCCTTTTGATAAAACCTGGCCTTATGACATTGTCATGGGAGATGTTTATGTACAGTCTTGTCCGTTTTGCAATCATGATAACGTCTTGCTACCCCTGAAGCCCAAAGAGCTTAAGCTCATTCATGAAGGCATGAAAAAGCTGCTTGTGTTTCCATGCTGCCATAACAAGGTTACTTTGGTGGATTGTGACGACGATTATTTGCTGTCAGATACCACGTTGCGCCATCATTAACTTATGAGGCAGTTGCAAGATAACTCGTTTTACAAACAAGGTGTGAACCATGAGCCTAGATCGCTCATAGTGCACACCTTTATTTCTTCAAGAGGAGCTTGCGTTCTGCATTTCCTCAGGTAGCTGGAAGTTTTTTGCCAGCATTTGTTCACGCAGGACAGACCACTGTTCACGAGAAGCTCTAATCATCGCTGCATCCATAATTTTCTTGTCATTAATGACACGCGAAAACCAGCGCACTGCTTCGTTAAAGTTACCCGTACGTCGATGCAGTTCACCAATCAGATAAAGCAGTTTGGCATTATTCGCACCGACGCCCTCCAGCTCATAGACTCGAACATAGGAATCCAAACTAAATTTGAGAAAGCGAAGCTCCTGCTCCTCATTCCCCTGGTATCTGTACATCCATGCAATATGCTGCAATAGACTGGCTACTACGCGTTCCTTTTCTCCGATGACCTGTGCACAGAGTAAACCCAATTTGTACGTTTCTAATGCCTCTTCCCAGCTACGATGCCCGCCATATTCGCGAGGCTGCCAGCGATTACCGATTTTATCCTTAAATAGCTTGGTTTGCTGATCGCTTAACTGAACGGTAGAGTGCTCTGTCGAAGTAAATCCACAATGAGGACAGACCCGTACGACATAAAAATCCGGATTTTCGTTCTTATAATAAGCGCAAAAATCTGAATCGGTACGAATAGCCTTCTTTAGGCTTGGTCTGACACGGGATGTCTGAAATTCTTGTTCGCACTGTGGGCAGACGATTTTGATCTGATATAACGGTTCAAGTTCCAATGTTTTTACAACCCTCTCCAAAATTCGGCAATCCCCGAAAGCTTACGGGGTATTTACAAAATGATGCGCAGGACCGGACAAACGACTAAGTATGATGGAACGAAGCGGCTCCTCAATTCCCGTATCCGTTAACGCATCTGCCATACAAGACAACCATGCCTCTGCTCGCTCCTCCGTCACGGGGAACTTCATATGTCTGGCACGTAACATCGGATGACCATATGCATCAGAAAAGAGGGACGGCCCTCCAAAAAACTGGCTCAGGAACATAAACTGCTTTTCCTTTACCGGCTCCATGTCTTTAGGAAACAGGGGACTTAACAACGGATCTTTATAAACTCTCGGGTAGAAGGCCTCAATAATAGCACGAATACCTTCTGCACCCCCAAGGTTGTCATAAATGCTCAGGCTAGGATTCACTTTTCCTCCAACTTTCTGTGCTATGGTAATAAATATACACTCGTATTATAACAAAAAACAAAAAATGACGCTAAAAATAAGCGTCATTTTATCAATTTAACATATGAAGAGGTTTGCTTCGCTGCACATCGCTTCGTCATTCCATGATACCACTAATAACTCCGCCAATCCTCTTCACCGGGATGGACGAGAGAGGCACGAATTACATACACAAAAGCACATACAAACAGACCGGCAACGATACTCATCCTGATCACTCCATCCTTAAGGTTATGGAATCGTTGTTTTTTTATTTTAACATACTCTTTACAAAAAAACAGCATTCCATGTAATCGTTTTCTTTACTTTTTTGTACTCTTTGTCCATCCCCGACATAGGTATAATAGTACAACTCCAAAGGAGGGCCTCTATGTCGCTGTATCGCCGTTTCTCGCTTCCTTTGCTCATCCTTATGCTGTTATTCCTATTCATACTGATGGCCGCGTATCCGCAATCTTCTCTGAATGCCGGGCTTCGCGGTCTTGCCATCTGGTGGGATGTGCTATTCCCGTCCTTATTCCCATTTTTCGTTATTTCCGAGCTTCTTCTCGGCTTTGGAATTGTTCATTTCATAGGTGCGCTACTGGACCCACTGATGCAACCTCTATTCCGTGTACCTGGCTGCGGGGGTTTTGTCGCTGCGGTCAGCTGTGCATCCGGCTACCCTATAGGGGCCAAATTAACCGCAAAGCTGTGGGAGCAAAAATGGATCACACGCATTGAAGGTGAACGTTTGGTCGCGTTTACGACTTCCTCTGATCCGATATTTCTGATCGGTGCAGTTTCGGTTGGCTTCTTCCATCAACCCGAAATTGCACTCGTACTGGGAGCAGCCCATTACGGTGGTGTTCTCATCATCGGACTACTCATGCGTTTTCATGGTTCCCGTTCAGAAAAAAACGATATTCGCAGCGAACGTTCTCAGCCTCCTCAAAAAACCTGGTCGAAGTCTGCTAACACAATAACAACAGGTCGCAATAAGCAGCCTGGACCACTGCGCCAAGCGTTATATGCTATGCATACAGCACGTTTGGAAGACGGACGTCCATTGGGTGAGTTGCTTCGTCAGGCGATTGCTTCCTCCCTACGCCTTATTATTGTCGTAGGAGGGCTGGTTGTATTCTTCTGCGTCATTTTAGAAGCTTTGACGAACTCTGGCTTAATGAGCGGGCTACATCTGCTTACGGCTAGCTTATTGTCTGCCTGTGGTCTTCCTCCTGCATTAACAGAGTCCATCGTAGGTGGTATTTTTGAAGTCACTTTAGGTGCGCAAGCTGCAGGTGGAGCCGCAGCAGCGGCATTACCGTTCAAGGTAGCTGCAGCAGCTTTTGTTCTCTCCTGGGGCGGGCTATCGGTCCATGCACAGGTTGCAAGTATTTTAAATATGACGAATCTCCGCTATATGCCATTTTTGCTGGCCCGGGCTGCGCATGGGATCATCTCCGCACTGCTAGCTCTCGTGTTATGGCGCCCGTTAATGGGACAGGGAAGCTCTCCGGTCTTTTCTCCGGTACATGATATCGCATGGTCCCCTGGCTTCTCGTCCGCTATGCTACTGCAAAGTCTGCTGCTTCTTGCTTGTATACTGACTGGAATGCTGGCTCTCTCCTGGTTAAGCGTGGGTACAAATCGCTTATTCGTACGATTGAGAGGAATACACCGGCAATGAACGATTGTGTTCTTGCTCATAATTGATTATGATCGGTATATACCCATGACAAAGGAGCTTTTCATCTTGAGATATTATGTTCTGGATCGCGGGGATCAGCACTCCATGGACTTGAGTCAGCAATTTCACCGTCTTGCCCAAGAAAAGAATTTCAAGCTGGATGCCGAATCGCCGGAAATCGTCGTGTCTATAGGAGGCGATGGTACGATGCTTCATGCGTTTCATACCTTCATTGACCGCATTCCGGATATAGCCTTTGTTGGTGTACATACCGGTCATCTGGGCTTTTACGCGGACTGGCGCGCGGACGAGCTGGAGGAGCTAATCCACCTGATGAGCCAAAGCGGATCTGAGGGACCGCTTAACCCGAGAATCGTTAAGTATCCACTGATTGAGTTGGAAATTCACAAGAAATCAGGCAATGCTTCTTTTATTGCCCTGAATGAGTTTACGTTAAAAGGGGTAGATGGCACGGTCGTTGCCCAAGTAGATATTAACGATATCACCTTTGAAATGTTCCGTGGTGACGGTATATGTGTTTCTACACCTTCAGGAACGACCGCCTATAATAAGGCACTTGGCGGAGCTATGGTTCACCCTACCATCGAAGCATTGCAATTAACTGAGATCGCTTCCATTAATAACCGTGTGTACCGGACACTGGGATCACCACTGCTACTGCCAAAACATCATCATTGTGATATTTTTTCACGGAAAGATCAGCGTCTTCTACTGACAGTAGATCACCTGAACTTTCCTGTGGATGACTTAATCTCTGTTCGATGTCAGGTTGCAAGTCAGAAGATCAGCTTCGCTCGTTACCGTCCTTTCCCATTTTGGGATCGGGTACGCAACGCTTTTCTCAATTAGAACTTGTAAAAGAGCCGACTCCGGCTCTTTTTTTAATTGATCAGGAGGGCATATCCCCACTTTAAATAGGCAAAAAGTTGGTCATAACATTGCCAGCCTTGGAGAAACTTACAAACAAAACGGCTCCTGAAAATTCAGGAACCGTTTTGTTGTGGAGATGTAAATGTTTTATTTTTTTGACGCTGTCCCTCGGGTTCACGCGAGACACGAACTTGCCGTCCCTCCCGATTTTCCTTGGGCTGGCGATCATAACGTGGCCCACGCGATTCTTTTTTATCGAAATTCCCTTGCGGATTGCGCTGCCTACGTGGTTCACGGGCTTGCTGCCCTTCCCCCGAACTTCGCCCATCCTTTGCTTCACGCGGTTCTCTTGGCTGGCGGGAATCACGTGCTTCACGCTGCCGATTTCCTTCACGTCCTTCTCTGGATGGCCGACTTTCGCGAGCTTCACGTGGCTGTCGTTCACGTACTTCCTGAGCATCCTTCGGTTCCCTACGTTGCAACTCGCGTGGTTCACGGGCTTCTGAAGGCTGTTCCACTCGTGACTCCTCTGTAGCTGCGGAATCCTGCTGTGGTTGCGGCCATTCCGTTTGTCCAGCTGAAGGCTGCGATACCTCTTGGCGCTCTTCGGAATCTAACGTTCCCGCTTGTTCCCTTTGAGCATCTACCAACTGCTGGATGTCGGGAGGAACGAAGTCATCACTGGTGCCGTTCTTATTTTCAACTTCACGGCTTTTTTGCAGCACAAAATAGGCACAGCCAAAATTGCAGTATTCATTAATATAATCGTCCAATACCACAATGGATGTATCCTTATTGGCTTTGGGGTGCCCCTCTCGATAAAACCCCTTCAGGCGAAGCTGATTGTAACCCCAATCGCCAATAATGTAATCATAGCGATCCAACACTTCACTATAGCGATCACGAAAGGCTTCGGGATTCCACCCGTTCTTGTGATCCTGCAACACTTCATAGTTTTTACCACCGATTTGAAACAAGCTATTCTGACCGCCTTTCCCGGATCAAACCTGCGAAAGGGCGCTTTCTTCCTTATGCTGAGTGGCCGACTTCACCTGCTCATGCGCTTGGTAGGAGCTGCGGACCATCGGACCGGATTCGACGTGGCTGAATCCTCGCTGTAATCCCTCTTCCTTTAACTTCGCAAAATCTTCCGGTGGATAATATTTTTGCACATATAAATGTTTCTCGGACGGCTGCAAGTATTGACCAATTGTCATAATGTCACAATCGACTTTGCGCAGATCATCCATGGTTTGTATGATCTCGTCCCACTCTTCTCCGACACCTAACATGATGCTTGATTTCGTTGGGATCGCCGGATTTAATTGTTTTGCACGTTGAAGCAGCTCCAGAGAGCGATGGTATTTCGCTTTAGCCCGAACCTTGTCGGACATGCGTTCCACCGTTTCAATATTATGATTGAGAATATCGGGCTTGGCATCCATGACGATTCGCAGCGACTCAATGTCGCCCATAAAGTCGGGAATCAGTACTTCTACACTGCAAAAAGGCAATCGGCGGCGAATCGCACGAACCGTTTCTGCAAATATTGTAGCGCCCCCATCTTTCAAATCATCACGTGCCACACTGGTTACGACACAGTGCTTTAGATTCATGTTCTCAGCCGCTTCCGCGACGCGTTCAGGCTCCTGCAAGTCCAGTTCCGTAGGCATTCCCGTATTTACTGCGCAAAAACGACACGCACGCGTACAAATATCACCCAAAATCATAAATGTAGCTGTCCTGTTGGCCCAGCATTCATATATATTAGGGCACCGTGCCTCCTCACATACGGTATGTAATGTCTTGGAACGCATCATGCTCTTGATTTCCTGATAGTTATCGCCTGTCGTAAGTTTAATACGAATCCAGTCGGGCTTAGCTTCCTTCACTTTTTTAGACAATGGCATAGACCTTCTTTCTGATGTGCTTTAGCTGTCATTGCCATACATTATAGCATGAAAGCCATGGAAAAACCTCCATTCATTGTTCCCTTTTTGATATGACATTGATGCCGGAAAAAGTAAACTCTTGAGATGGATAAAAGCGGCGGATATGGCTCAATCTAATCAAAAGCGCCCTATTTACGCGAATACGGGCCAAGAATTTACCGGGCGGTTAAGCCCTTTTATAGGAGGTCGGTTCACGTGCCTTACCCTACGCGGGCAGTCCGCGCTGTTCGTCTGTTATCGCTGCTGTTGTGCGCTACTACACTGACAACGGCTTGTCCGCTTCCTGCTCATGCCTCTGCAGAGCACACAAAGTCCTCGTCAGCCGGAAATAACCTGACAGCAAATATCGATGCTTCACACGCTTCGTCTTCATTGTATACGTCCAGACTTGCTTTATATCACTCCATCGAAGCCCTGACAGGAGTCCCTTGGTACAGACTGGCTGCCATCGACCAGTACGAACGCACACTTACGGTGGCCCATCCCAAGGATCGCAAGCATGCGGAACGGATCATAGGTATTTTTGTGACAGGACCAGTATGGTCCGGTCTGTTGAACCCTGATTCCGAGGATCAAAATCCGCGTTCCATTGAACTATTTTCCGGGCTGGGACAAGACGGCTCAGGCGATGGAATCGCTGACCGCAATAATGACAAGGATTTGCTGTTCAGCATCGCTTCTTATCTCGGAAAGTATGGAAATAGCGAGGATGAATTTGGTATTGCCGTGTGGGAATATTACCATAACAGCCGCTCGGTTCAAAGAGTTCAGCAGTTTGCCAAGCTGTATCAGACGTATGGCAAGCTTGATCTGGTCAGTCAAGCTTTTCCGCTGCCTCTAGGCAGCATTTATAGCTACCGCAGCACTTGGGGAAGCCGTCGCAGCTGGGGCGGCTACCGTATACACGAAGGGACTGACCTGTTTGCAGGCTACGGAGTTCCGGTTCGCAGCACCTGCTACGGTGTAGTTGAAATGAAAGGTTGGAATCCCTTCGGAGGCTGGCGAATCGGTATTCGTGATCTCAACAACCGCTATCACTACTATGCACACCTTTCCGGCTTTGATAAAACCGTTCATAACGGAGACATCGTCAAGCCTGGTCAGACGGTTGGCTGGGTCGGAAGCTCAGGCTATGGAAAACCGGGTACCCAAGGCAAGTTTCCACCACATCTGCACTATGGTATATACCGGGACAATGGCTGGACAGACTGGTCCTTTGACCCATATCCGTTATTGAGACAGTGGGAGCAGAGCGAACGTAAAGCGCTCAAATCAGGAAAAACCAAAGGGACCTCCTCATAGGTCCCTTTGGTTTTTCCTGAGTATCTCACACCAATCCCCTCTTTGTTTATGGCGTTGGAGACTGCCTGAGGGAATTGGGTTCTTCCTGTATCTCTGGAACACTTTCTATGCTGGAATCTACAGCGCCGCTACTCTCTATAGAATGGGAAGGCAGTGCCAACTGCGGAGCGGTTGCACCATTTTTGCCGACGGGTTTACCCTGATTGTCATAGTAGTACATCGGGACGTTGCCCACCACCAACAGATAAGAAACCGGGATTTCCGTCTCCACAATCTGAGGTTGCATCTCAAACGGTATAACCACAGACACTTCCGTCGTAATTCGAATGTACACTTCCACCAAGATCATGTTTATGCCCGCATCCTGCTGACGTGTATTTAAATCCACCTTGATTGCTCCATGCGGCTCCACCTTTAGAGGGACCTTGGGTCCATAAGCTGCCAGCAGCGGACTCCCCAATGCCTGACCAATCGGAACGCTCTCGTCAAAATGACTCATACTGTCCATCGTTGCCTTGACTGCTTTGAGTGTGTCTGACGTAATTCTCATATGCTCCGCATAATTTAGAACAAATCCAGAGGTTCTCCCTTGTGTATCCGTTCTCCATTCGATCAAATTATCAGCAGTCTTCCCCTGCTCTACCTGCGCAGTAATTGCTGAATTAATTGCCTCCGTCGCCATTTGTTTGACCCGCACTTTAGCCAGATGCATCATGGGCGGCTTCAAATGCTGTTCCACATAAGCGGCCACCTGTACGATTCCTACCAGCAGCGCCAATGCCACAACGAGCCACATTCTGCGCCTGCCGCGTCGCCTTCTGCTCGGTCTGCTGTGCCATTGCGGTTTTCTATTCATTCTGATCCCCCCGCAGCGATGAGCTTACTTTAGAAGGATATGCCGCAAATAAACGAAAAAGAAGCCGCCCGTCCGGCAGCTCCTCCTGGTGTTAAACATATATGATTTCAAATCCGACTCAGTTCAACTCAACTTATTATTTGAAAATGTGGTCAATCTTTTCGATATCCGCCTGACTCAGTTGGACATTCAGCGTTTTCAGATTCGCCAGAACCTGCTCCGGTCCCTTCGCGCCTGGAATGAGGGCATCAATCGAATCGCGGGTCAAGTACCATGCAAGCACCACATGAGCAACCTCTGCATTCAACGCATTGGCAATCTCACGTACCTGCTCCACTTTGTCCAAATTACGGGCAAATGCATCTCCCTGAAACAGTGGATCTTTCGCTCTGATGTCCGTGAAGGTCATGTCTTTCGTATACTTACCACCTAGCAGTCCAGAAGCTAGCGGGAAATACGGCACAAACGAAATGCCATTTTCCTTAGTATAAGGCAGCAAATCCTTCTCAGCTTCCCGTTGCAACAGATTATAATGGGATTGAAGCACATCTACATAGCCGTCACTATTCGCATCTTTAAGTTGTTCAATGGTAAAGTTAGATACACCGATAGCCTTAATTTTACCTTCGTCTTTGAGCTTCTTCAGTTCTCCGACTGCTTCTGCCTTCGGTGTAGCTTCATCTGGGAAATGGATATAGAACAGATCAATATAATCTGTTTGCAATCTTTTCAGACTGGATTCGACGGATTCACGTAAAAAAGCAGGCGAGTTGTCAAAAACAACCTCTCCGTTCACAAACTTATGTGCTCCCTTGGTCGCTATGACAGCTTCCTCACGTTTGCCGCGCTCTTTAAGTACCTCACCGATCAACCGCTCTGAGTGCTCAGGCCCATAAATAAAAGCTGTATCCAGGAAGTTGATGCCGTTATCCAAAGCTGTGCGAACGACTTCTTTGCCCGTTTCATTGTTCAAACCGGAAAAAAGATTATGTCCTCCTACCTTATTCGCACCCAAACCGATTGGTTTTACATATAAATCTGTTTTGCCAATACGCACTTGCTCTGCCAATTCACGTCATCTCCTTTTCGAAAGTTACTTCCATTTTATTATTAAATTCCAAAAAAAGCAAAGTGCGTACCTGGCTGCTGCTCTTATCCCTTGATCCCCGTTAAGGCAATGCCTTCCATAAAATACTTCTGTCCTATGGCAAAAAGAATGATAGCTGGCAACACGACAATTAAAGAAGCGGCCATCAGAACACCCCATTGTGCCGAATATATTCCCTGAAACTGCTGTAGCCCAATCGCCAACGTAAATTTGCTTTCATCATTAAGATAAACGAGCGGTCCCATAAAATCATTCCATGTGTTCAAAAATGTAAACAATCCGATGACCAAAATCGCTGACCGGGACAAAGGTAAAATAATGCGAGTAAAGATCGTAAAATGGTTGCCTCCATCCACAAATACAGCTTCATCCAGCTCTCGCGGAAGAGTCATGTAAAATTGTCTAAGCAAAAAAATGTTAAAAACGCCTCCACCAAAAAACGAAGGTAATACCAATGGAACGTAGGAATTAACCATGCCTAATGCCTGCCAACCAATAAAAGACGGAATTAGCGTGACCGCAAACGGCAGCATCATACTGCTTAATAACACGGCAAAAACCTTATCTCTTCCTTTCCATCTCATTCGCGCAAAGCTATAGGCAGAAATGGTACTCGACAGAAGTACACCCACTAAAGTACCTGCAACGACGATAAATGTGTTCACAAAATAGCGCCCAAACGATAACTCTTCAAACGGCTGTAAAAAATTTTCGAATACAAAAGGCTCGGGAATCCATTTCGGTGGGATCAAAAAAATCTGACTTAAATCCATCATGGAGCTTCTCACCAGCCAGTAAAAAGGAAACATGCAAAAAAGTGACCCCACAATGAGCACTGTGTAGAGAAAAACTCTGCTCCAACGCAAGCCATGTTTTTTCATCCTCATGCCCCCCCGCCTTCGTAATACACCCATTTTCGGGCTGTCTTGAACAGAAAGGCAGTGAATGTTAAAACTACAATAAAGAGCACCCAAGCAATCGCACAGGCATAACCCATATTCGAAAAAGTAAATGCCTCGCGGAATAAATAAAATGTATAGAATAAGCTAGAATTGTTAGGTCCACCCTGAGTCATGACGTAAGGCTGGACAAACACCTGAAATCCACCGATGAAGCCCATAATCGTATTAAAGAAAATCGTAGGCGATGTCAATGGAATTGTGATATAGATAAGCTTATGAAGAGCGCTCCCACCGTCAATTTCAATGGCTTCATAATAATGCCTAGGTATATCCTGCAAGCCAGCCAGAAAAATAATCATCGTCCCCCCAACGGTCCACAAACTCATTAAAACCAGTGTAGGAACTACCGACCCTTCACTATAAATCCATTGACTTTCGGGCAAATGCAGCGCACGCAACACCACATTCAGCAAGCCAAGGTCCGGATCAAACAGCCACATCCAGATCATAGACGATGCTATGAGTGGGACAATCGTGGGCAGATAAAAAACGGTCCTGAAAAAAGCCAAACCTTTTACCTTTTGATTGAGCAATATGGCCAGAAAGAAAGCCACTATAATTTGCAGGGGCACACTCAAAAACACATAATAAAAAGTAACCCCAAGGGATTTGTAAAAAAATTGATCCGTACCGTCAAATAAGTGTACATAATTATCCAGACCAATAAAACGGGCCTGTGAAGCAACCTTGTAATCGGTAAGACTGAACCAGAGACTAGCGATCATCGGTCCCAGAACAAAAATGACAAAGCCCAGAATAGCAGGGGCGGCAAAAAGCCACCCCAACCCATTTTCCTTCTTACGAATAGAAGATAACGATTGCATTCTATCCCTCTCTTTCTGTCAAGACCCTCACCTTATTTTTTCGGATATGTTCCCTTAAATTCAGCGTTCGCCTTGGCGGAAACCTCCTTAAATGCTTGCTCCACCGTTTTCTTGCCCAGCCATACCTGATCTAGCGCCGGGTTAATAATAGCATTGATTTTTTCCGAGTTTTTCAGATAGTAGTCGTAAGAATTGACACCGTTATGCAACGTTTGGTTCATGACTGCATCCCGATATCCATCCGCATGGCCTGGCTTGACATCTGCCCATTTGCTAATCAAGTCTGGTTCGGTGTACCACTTTTTCATGACAGGCATCCACAATCCGCTGGAATGCATGTCAAGTCCGCTTTCAGCATCCAGCAAGAATTTATAAAACATCCATGCTTCTTTCGGATGTTTGGTTTTGGCAGAAATCACTTCCGGTTCACCAAACAGGATTGTTTTACTGCTTTTCAGTTTGGGTAACACGCCTACACCAAAATTCACCTTCGATTCTCCAAGATCCAATTGGACCCACTGCCCATCCAGATCCATCGCTACACGTTTGCTTTGCAATGCTACGGCCGGAGAAGGAATATTTTTGGACTGCGTCGGCGACGGTGCCACATGATACACGTTGATCAGATCCGCCATCTTTTGCACGGCTTCAATCACATCAGGGTTTTCAAGGTTAAGCGAGTCCCCTTTGTCGGAAATCACACTTGCGTTATTGGAAGGAACTAGCAGATGCCACATCCATGTGTCAAACCGAACTCCATACTGTTTGATGTTACTTGCATCAAAATTGGGGCTGAGCGCATTATTTCCCGCTTTATCAATGGTGAGCTTTTGTGCTGTCTCTAAGAACTGTTCCCATGTCCAAGCCTCTTCAGCTTTGACTGGCGGCAAGGCAACACCAGCCTCATCAAACAAATCCTTGTTGTAATAAAGCGCAAAGGCTTCCTCCGTCACCTTGACCCCTGCCACTTTATCCTTATCCCAATAGATAACTGAATTAGGAATGAGGCTTTCCTTCGTTAGCTCCTTATCCTCCTTCAAAAATTCATTTAAATTATATAGTTTGCCTTGTTCAGCCCATTGCAGAGCCTGTGCTTTATAAATAGGAAATACATCTGGTGCCTGGTTGGCGGCAAACATCGTCGTTAATTTAGTTACGTAATCCCCGGGGATGTGCATATAGTTGATTTTGATCCACGGATATTTCTCTGTGAATTTTTTGGCAATCTCCTGTTGAACCTTCTTTTCATTGGTGCTCCCCCAGCTGGCATAAGTCAGTGTCACTTGCTCGTGCCCCTGCAAATCTACTGGCTTGCTGCTCTCATTTGAACTACAGGCTGACATAAGTCCAACGATCAAGCACATGCAGACGATCCATAACTTTCGTTTTAACATGAGTAGCGCCCCCAAACCGTTTATTTTTTATCTTTTCGTTTGTTGCTTCGTCACTAAATCCATTCTAGCAAACGCTTACATTTTGAAAAGTCGTACTCTCATTGGATTGGTGTCATTTGATTAGATCTATGCGTTTCTCCGATTCGGATCAGGACAAATGTCCCCTTACCTTCTGGCGAGTGGAGCGCAATCCCATATTCCATCCCATATAACAGCCGCACTCTTCTATCTACATTTTTAATGCCCGTTGACCGGATTTCTCCAGCTTGAATTCGGCGTATATGATCTTCTTGAATTCCTAATCCATTATCCTCGACTTTAAAACACACCAATTGCGTTTCGATCCAGGCTGTGATCTTAATCTGACCGCCTGATTCCATTTCGGCGAAACCGTGAATAATTGAATTCTCCACAAAAGGCTGCAAGAAGAGTTTGGGAACCTCCATCTGAAGCAAAATGGGATCAATATCATATTCCACCGTGAACTTGTTCTCAAAGCGATTTTGCATAATGTAAATGTATTTTTCCAGCCAATTCAGATCGGTTTCCAGGCTCCATGTATCATTTTTGTTTTGAGTCGTAATTTGCAGCATTTCCGCCAGACTAATGATCAATTGGCCCAGTTCCTGTTGTTTATGCTCTAGTGCGATCCAATACATTGTTGTTAAGGTGTTATACAAAAAATGGGGATTAAGCTGTAAATTAAGTGCCATTAACTCCGACTCTTTGGCTCGCAGACGTGATTTGTAATTTTCTTCGATCAAATCTTTAATTTTCTCATTCATTTGATTAAATCGGATCACCAGGTCCCCCAATTCATCATAGCCACGTTCAGGAATTCGAATATCAAAATCTCCCTTCTCCATTACCTTCATCGCCTGTTTCATATCTGTAATGGGCTTACTGATGTATACAGACAGCAAATAAGCAAGGATAACAGCAATGAGCATCATAATGCCTAAAAAAAACAAGGTGTAGGTACGAATCGTTGACAGATGTCCCAGTACATCTTCCATGGGAATGGCTATATACGATACCCAGCCCGTCGTCTTCATCGCTTCGTAAACCAGTAATATGCTTTGACCCTTAACGTTTACCATTTTCGTCCCTTGTTCCGAAGTAATGGCCTTCTTCAGCCAATCTGCCACCGGCTCCCCCGCTTGTTGCTGTCGATCTGAACTCATGACTATCCCATTGTTATCGTGAATCATACCGTAGGATAGATGTGCAAATCCGCTGCGGGCTGCATAATCTTCAAAACCAACCTTTAGCAAATCAGGTCGGAAATTCAATATAAGTATAGGCTTTTCCTTGCCTTCAGGAAGCGTATGAAAGGTTCCAGCATCATCTAATGCAGTCAAATGAAGCTGCTTAACCACAGCAAATAAAGAACTAAAATCATAGGAACCTTGTTTTAAATCCTGCTGATGAAAGGTGTCGGCATACGAATAGGCAGGAATCCACTTGGTAGCCCCCTCTGCTTGCACCGCCGTTGTCGCCAAGGGAGAAGAATAGAACGGCAGAACGGGAATATACATCCGCTCTGTACTTCCGTATGCATACTTTTGCGTCATAATCTGAGAAGCGTATACTTCCTCTATATTGCCAAAGTATCTGTACAAAATTTTCGTAATGCTGCGATCAGCTCGTAAAAGCGATGAAGAATCCGTAGTATCCACGTCTGTGATGGTCTGTAAAAGATCATGATCAATTGGAATCATATCTACGGTTTTTTGAATAGCTGTCAGCTTGTTATCCAGCAGCTGGTTATTGCTACGCAATACACTTGTAACGCTCTCTGTTACGTTTGCAGTAATATTTCGCGCACTGGTTTCGAAGTAGACAAAGCCCAGGATCAAAACGATAAAACCAGACAACAAAAAATAGGACAGCATCAACTTCGTACGAAAGCTACTGTCCAAAAATTTTTGATATATATATTTGACTTGGCGCATTGTATCTTCCTTTCACCTAACGATTAAATGAATTTCCTACGAAACTCCTCGGGTGTGTGCTTAACGTTTTTTTTGAACACTTTAAAGAAGTACTTGGTATCTTTATAACCAACCTGTCTACTAATTTCTGCGACCTTGGCGTCTGTATGCAGCAGTAAGTGCTGAGCCTTTTGCATTCTGAGCTTCACCATATATTCCGTGAACGAGAGCCCAAAATAGTTTTTGAACAGAATGCTAAAATAAGACGCATTATAGTGAAAGCGCCGGGCCACAATCTCCAGACTTAGGTCTTCATGTAGATGTGTATCCAGAAATTCCTTGCATTTTTTCATGATGGGTTCACCTTTGGAGCTGCCATCAAGCTCAAGAATCAGCTCTTTTAACCATGCTGCAATACGATCCTCAAGATTTTGGAGAGATGTGGCCTCTTTGACAGCTCGATTCAACTGTTCCGAGTAACGTGAGTAGACTTCCTCACTCCACCCTATATTTAACCGTGGTAAACTAACTAGCAGAAGGTGTATTAATTTAGCTTTAAGCGCATCAGGTTGAGGATACCCTTGCGTCATTCGTCCAATGAAATGTTGCACCCGTTCCAATAGCTGATCGGGCTTCCGATTAGAGATAGCGCTTTCAATGGATTTCAGAAAGGCTATCTGTTCATGAGTGCTCATTTCCTGTATCGACTGTTCATCATCTAAAACGACAAGGTTCAAACATCTGGTGTGAGGTGTATAAAATCGCATGGAGATAAGGCGAACAGCCTTTTCGTGAGATTGGCTTATTTGCATTTCATCGAAGTCAAAAGGCTGACCCCAAGCAAACCAAATGGAGATAGCTTGCTGCTGCTCCACCTTTTTCAGTCCAGCTTGAAGTGCGCTTTTGGCCTCCTTGCCTTCAGCCCTTTCCCTCCAATTCACTACAACGACCATATGCTCTTTAGGGGTTTCAAGTGGGAACACGACAGAAGATGCCCACGGTCGCAATATTTCAACAACCGCGTTTCGTAGCTTAGAATCCCACGCATATATATCCTCGGGGCGGGATGCAGATGTCCCCAACGCGAGGACTTCTCCTACCCCCTGCCATCCAAAGTGACTCTTTAATAAGCTTTTCTCGTTAGGCTGTAACTTGTCTGTCACGCATCTGCTAAACAAATGCTCCACAAAGGCAGGCATGCTTTGCTCGATCTGATTCAACGCTGTTCGATTTTCACCGAGTGCTCCCTGCTCTTCTACAATGATTTTCTCCATCTGTTGAATCACTTCAATAAGCTGCTGTGATTGCACCGGTTTCACCAAATAATCATTCGCTCCGTACCGTACCGCCTGCTGTGCATAGCTAAATTCCTGGTAGACTGTCACTAAAATAACTTTGGTCTCATGCTGACCCGATATTCTCAATTGTTGTAGATATTCAATCCCATTCATAATCGGCATTTGAATATCTGTAAAAACGATCTGGATCGGCTGGGATAATGAAATGGTCAAAGCATCTTTCCCATTCTTGGCTTCCCATACCTCGTATTCTGGACGTAAATCCCGGATCATGGCAGCCAACCCACGACGCTGCCTAGTTTCATCATCTACAACAAGCACTCCCAGCGGGATCGAATTCACAGACTCCCCTCCTGTTGGTCTTATATACGTATGTTTTTTCAGTATAACACTTACAGGTGGGGACCCATCCTATTTTCTTTTTCGCTTCATACTACGAATGGTTGTTTTTGTGGCCTGATCCACCCGGTATGATTCTGTGATTTTTTGTAGAGCTTTATTGAAAGTAAAATCGTCTAATGTATTATGACTTAAATACGCCATCGTTACCTCTGGCAGCTTAATATAACAGATAGATATCGCCCATGCTACCGCCATTTGTACATAATAATCTTCCCGATGGGTCTGATCTAGCAAAGTAAGCACCCGGTTAATATACTGTTCCTCAATAAAAAAATTCAGAAGCATAACCACCCCAAACCGGATTTCATATTCTTTCTTAGAAAACAGGTAGGGCAGAATAAAATCCCATACTCTTTCTTTATGTTGCTTCGTAATTTTCAATCCGGCACAGAAACTGTCACATACGGACCAATTATCAATTTTAGGAACGAACTTGGCGGTATAACTCAAAACTTCCTCAATATCTGTTTTAACAGAACCAATCACCATACCTTGCAGCATCACTTCTTCAAAGTGTTCGCTTTCAGCGGTCTCCAGATAGAGGCGCCAATCTCCCTTGGCAATATTTTGAGCCAGCTTACGCAGTACTGGCAGACGTACACCCAGCACATTATTAATCGTTGGAAGCAATGCAGCCGTAAATTTCTGAAAATCTGTATCCACATGTGACAATATCTGTTCTCTGATGGTCTTCTCCATATTTTCCACTCCCTGTTTGTTAACGAAATGAAATGCTCCACAAATAAATAGAGGCCACTGAACCATAAGGCGAATACACTCGGCGATACTCCTCAAATTGCTGCTTGTTCAGTGTATCTAAATGGTACAGCTTCATCATTCCCCGCCGAATAGCCATATCGCCCCAACTGACGACGTCCGGACGTTCCATGCAATTAATCAACATCATTTCAGCTGTCCAAGGGCCTATCCCTTGTAGCGAGGATAATTTTTGGATCACCTGTGTATCGGAAAGCTCATATAATTCCTGTAAATCCAACAATCCCTGCTCGATCGTTTGGGCTATATTCAGGATACATGCTGCTTTTTTCATGGTTATGCCACAGCTTTGAATTTCCTGAGCCGTCTGAACGGCTATATTTTGTGGAGTGATCGCGCCTAATTTCTCCTGCATCCTTGTCCATATGGTCTGAACCGCCTTGGCGGAAATAAGCTGCCCCACAATCGCATGAACAAGCGCCGCAAACAGGTTGGGAATGATTACGCGTTCTACCTTGCCCATTTGCGTTATAGCGGCACCAAGTACGGTATCTACCGTTTTCAGGTAGTTGATTTCCTTTTCTCCATAGTCAAAGTTTTTGGTCATGACCGTTTCCATTTGTTCTCCCGCTCCCCTTGTATGGTACACTCTTCATTTTAATTGCATAGGCTGCTTTCATATCAGGGCTCAAATCCTTCTTTGCTCACATAGAGCTGTTCTTCGGGAAAAACATGAAGAAAACGCTCATAAACCGCCTTATAGGCGGCAGGGTGATACCATTCTTCCAGCCCCAATGACTCGTACAGCGCACCAATGTTCAAGCTGCGCGTCCGCCTTCCCCCGCTGCCGTCTCCCATAAAATAATCATCAATACAGACACGATTGACCAGAGGCACAAGCTTGTCTGCAAAATGCTCACTGCTTGGCAGCATCGGAGCAATAGTAGCTTGCGTCGGTACACCTGCCTCTTTTAAAAGTTGCAGCGTTTGGAGACGAGCCTGGATGGGAGGAGCTTCCGGAGTGAAATGTTTGCGTATATCCTCGCGGTCTGTTTCTACCGTGATACTCACACGTACACGTTCCTTCAATTGGAGCAATAAATCAACATCTCGTCGTACAAGCGGACTACGCGTCTGTACAAACAGAAAATCCGGCGGATCTTCCACCATCACTTCCAGCAGAGATCGGGTCACCTCTTCTTTGTACTCGGCCGGCTGATAAGGATCTGTGCTTGACGACATAAAAATCGTAACTTTACCTTTGGATTTGGTCCTGCGAAGCTCCTTGCGAAGAATATCTGCCGCCTCTTTTTTAATATCAACCCATGTTCCCCAAGCTTCCTTCCGAAACGTAGAGACTGGCAATTGACGTACATAACAATACGAGCAACCAAAGGTACAACCTGTATACGGGTTCAACGAGTGTGTATACCCTGACAAAAAGCCGGTCCCTTTATTCAAAAGAGTCTTGGGGGATTTGTAATATTCATTTTTCATATCTAACCCCCCAGGCTACAAACGAACTGACTGTCGTGTACGATTTTTTTCCAGCTGCAACAGTTTCACCTTCATGTCCAGACCCCCACGATACCCGGTCAAAGCTCCATTCTTACCAATGACCCGGTGACAAGGGATCGTGACCAAAATCGGATTAGCGCCGATGGCAGCACCTACCGCACGAACAGAGGATGGCTTTTGAATCGCGTGGGCAATGTCTGAATAAGATTGTGTTTCCCCATACGGGATATTACACAGGGCGTTCCATACAGCCATTTGGAATGTAGTCCCATGAAAGTCAACAGGCAACGTAAAATGTCTACGCTCTCCTTGGAAATATTCAATCAACTCCTTGGCATAGGGCTGTAAAACGGTATCCTCTTCAACGAGAGAACTGCCGGGAAATCGACTTCCTGCCCATGCAATCAATTCCTCTACAGGTTGATTAAGCGAACCGACATAACATAATCCATCCGATGTAGCTGCAATATATAAATTCCAATCCTCATGCCCCAATAATGACCAATAGATCGTTTTATTCATTTGATATACCATGCTGTGTATCTCCTTTTTGAGTTACTATGGATTCGAGTTGGCGATATTGCAATGGAGTGTAGCCTGTATTCTTTTTAAACAACGTAATAAAGTAAGGGGTATTGGACAGACCTACATTCTCCCCCACTTCCGCAACAGATTGTTGTGAGCAAATAAGCAGCTTCTTCGCTTGTTCCAACCTTGTACACTGTATATATTCCATCGGAGTTACATGCATGATTCGCTTGAAGGTACGATGTAAATGATACGGACTTCCATGACAGATCTCTGCCAGGACGTTCAATGTTAAGCCCTTCATATAGTTCGAATCTATGTATTCTGCAACTCCTGCGATCCAGTCGTGATCAGGCAATCGTTGTCTTGTTGGTTTACATCTTTTGCATGGACGAAAATGCTCAGCCAAAGCCTGCTCTGCTGATATAAATAAACGGATGTTCTCTCTTTTAGGAGGTCGGGATTTGCAGGAGGGGCGACAAAATATTTTCGTTGTCTTCACAGCATACAAAAATACCCCGTCATAAGACTTGTCATTTTCTACAATAGCTCTCCACTTCTCGTCTGTTATGGATAAATCGGATGTGCTCATGTTAATCCCCTCTCTTGTGCAATGTCCCCCTCCTCATATCCAAATTATAAACTAAATAGTGAACATATGTACCCCTCCTGGATTGTAAAAGCAAGATAACGAAAAAAAGATGACTCCGCGCGGAGCCACCTTTGATTTTAGTTCTCTATCTTATTTAGGCTTGAAGCTTACCCGGTTCAACCGTGATCGTCAACTCATCCGAAGGATGCTGATATGCCTGTGACCAATAATCTGCATTTGAAATTCCCGCCTGCTTCGGGTCAAATACCGGGTCAAGCCCTTGGCGCCGTTGCCGCTCGTAATCCTTAAGCACGAGAAGCGCAGGCTTGGCCAAAAGGATCATAGCAATCAGATTCACCCACATCATAATACCGACCCCCATATCCCCCAGTGTCCACGCCAAGGCCGATTCTTTGACGACCGTTCCATAAAAGGTCGAACCCAGAATAACCAACTTTAACAGGAACATAGGCCATTTGGCTTTACGATCGGCAATCAGGTAGGCCATATTCGTTTCAGCGATATAATAATAGGCGATAATGGTGGTAAAGGCGAAAAAGAACAATGTAATGGACAAAAGACTCGACCCAAAACCCGGAAATACCGATTCGATGGCAGCCTGTGTATATTGAGTTCCTTCTTCAACACCCGGAAGATGCTGCACAATATAACCCCCACCTGGTCCCTTCACATTGTACATCCCTGTAAACAAGACCATGAAAGCCGTAGACGTACAGACTAAAAAAGTATCTACATATACGGAAAAGGCCTGAACCAGCCCCTGTTTTGCCGGATGGGACACTTCTGCTGCGGCTGCCGGATGCGCACCAGAGCCTTGTCCCGCTTCATTAGAATAAATGCCTCGTTTAACACCCCAAGCAATGGCTGTACCTGCTATACCGCCGAACACTGAATCTACACCAAAAGCACTGCGAAAGATCAGGGCAAATACCTCGGGAAGCGCAGTAATGTTCGTCATCATAATGTAGAAAGAGACAAGGATGTAGCCTAGTGCCATAAACGGTATGACAACCTGAGCCACATTGGCAATTCTTTTGACACCGCCAAAAATGATAAGCGCCAGCAACACGACCACTAATATCCCAGAAACCTTCATATCCATACCAAACGAACTATGAAAGGCTACGGCGATGGAGTTCGATTGAGTTCCTGGCATCAACAAACACATAGCGACCAACGCTACTACCGCAAAAATAACGGCAAACCATTTTAAGCCTGTTCCTTTTTCAATATAAAAAGCCGGGCCGCCTCGGTACTGACCATCACGCTTTACCTTATATACCTGAGCCAGTGTAGATTCTACAAACGCAGTAGCCGACCCGATAAAGGCCATGACCCACATCCAAAATATCGCCCCAGGCCCCCCCATACCGACTGCCAATGCAATCCCAGCAATGTTCCCCGTCCCTACACGTCCCGATAGCGCCATCGTAAAGGCTTGAAAAGAAGAAACGCCTGCCTCTGAGCTTTTTCCTTTAAAGACAAGGCGAATCATCTCTTTGAAATGCCTAATTTGTAAAAATCGAGTCATGATCGAAAATAATAACCCCACGCCCAAACAGACATATACCACAGGATTGCTCCAAATGACGCCATTTACTGCCTCTGCCCACTTCTCTAACATTCCTTGCATTTCCCCCCTGATCCATCAATTCATATTTTAGTTTACGTTTTCAGAAAATTTGCATAATTACAAGAAATTATAGATTAATTTTTACAAGCGTACAAGTTAATTTAATTGACATATTGTCAATTACAAATCGACTTATCTGCTACCTGAAAGGACGACAAAAAAGCTCTGACGATCCAGGAAAGTGGATCATCAGAGCTTGGTCTTTAAAATATTTTAGGCGATGCCTTCTTGCTCATTTGGAGCGCCAGACAGTTTCAACAGGGGGGCTTGCTCCGCTATCTGCCCTTGAGGGATGGGGAGGATTTCTGTATATTCAGAAGAATTTGTGATGATAACTGGCGTAATCGTAGGATAACCCTCTGCCTTGATTTGCTCCACATCAAATTCGAGTAGCAGATCTCCTGCCTTTACTTGATCGCCTTCTTTAATATAGGAAGTAAAATGTTTGCCGTCCAGCTTAACCGTATCTACTCCGACGTGAATTAGAACTTCTGCGCCCTGATGCGAAACTACTGCCAGCGCATGCTTTTTCTTGAACGCCACAGTAATGGTTCCGTCGAACGGGGCTACGACTCTGCCCGTTGTCGGTTGGATGGCGATACCTTTACCCATAGCTTCTGAAGCAAATGCAGGATCGGGAACTTCCGTTAGAGCGACCACAGTTCCTTCAATCGGGCTTAATACCTCCTCATTAGAAACGACAACTGTAGAAGTCGACTCTTTAGTCGAATTGTCAGTGGTTTCTTCCTCTTCAACTGGATCTTCGAAGCCTAAAATATAAGTCAAGATAGCTGAAATCAAAAATGAAACAGTAATCCCTAAAATCAATCCCGGGAAACCTTGTCCGCCAGGACCGTAAAAGATCGGCAAGGTCAGCAATCCAGGTGCGCCAGAGGCAAATGCCTGCGTCCCAGCTTGGCCGATAATGGCACCACCGACAGCACCGCCGATAATACCTGCAATAAACGGACGTTTCAGCGGTAGCGTAACCCCATAGACCGCTGGCTCTGTGATACCGAACAACGCTGTAAGCGTAGCGGAACCCGCTAGCGTTTTCAGCTTTTTATTTTTCGTTTTCAGCATAACACCAAACGCTGCACCGGTTTGAGCAAAGATTGAAGCTGCAGCAGAAGGCTTAATACCGTCTCTGCCGTTAACAGCAATGTTATTAATAAATACAGGTACAAGACCCCAGTGAACCCCGAAAATAACGAGCAACTGCCAGCAAGCACCAAGAATTGCTCCAGCCAGCAGCGGACTAATGCTGAACGCAGCAACGAGCGCGGTAGCGATTGCGTTGCCCACATACACCCCGACTGGACCAAAAACCATCAGGGTCAGAGGAAGCATAATTACAAGTAGAATTAAAGGTGTAATAAAGTTTTTGACACTCTCATGGATCAGTCGATTGCACCATTTTTCCAGCTTACTCATGACGATCACGGCTAAAATAATCGGAATAACGGTAGATGAATAACTCATCATCACAATAGGAATACCGAAAAAGTCTGTAGGTGTACCTTCTGTTTTCAGCGTGACAATCGTCGGATAAAGCAGCCCTCCGGCGATGGTCAGAGCAACGAAGATATTACCTCCGAATTTCCGTGCCGTTGTAACCGCTAACAAGAGCGGCAGGAAATAAAACAAGCTGTCGGCCGCAGCATACAAAATCATATAGGTAGTGTCTTTCGGAACCAGCCAGCCAAGGTTGCTCGCAATCAGCAGCAGTCCTTTCAAAATACCGGACCCCGCCATAACTCCGAGCAACGGTGCGAAAATGCTGGAAATTACGTCGATTACAGCGCCAAATCCTTTCTTGCCTTTAACTGAATTCTCTTCTTTTCCAGTTTCATTCAAAATGTTGGATACTTGGCCGATGGCATTATATACTTCTGGTACTTTGTTACCAACCACAACCTGGAATTGGCCACCGCTCTGCTTGACCGTAATAATTCCATCGGTTTTTTCCAGCTTTGCCTTGTCTGCTTTTGCCTCATCTTTTAGCACAAAACGCAGGCGCGTGGCGCAGTGTACGAGCGATACTACATTTTTTTCGCCGCCTACCAGGTGCACAATTTCTTTAGCCAGTTTTTCATAACTCATGATGGACACCTCCATGTTCTAAGGGGCTTTTTACCATATTTAGGCACACAAAAAACCTAAGCCTTGAAAAATGGTGGGCACTTGAGTCCCGCAATTTTTCATGACTTAGGTTTTGCCTGCATAACCAGTAACAATCCCAGTTAAAACTTATTAAATTCCTGTTACTCACATAATATAATTAAACTACCATATTTGTCAACAAAAACATTTAATCTTTTATTTTGATCTTTTTTCGAATAAAAGGTTTAACTTATCTATTCACCACTCGTTCAATATGCACAGTCAAATACAGCTTTTCTTCGTTCGTCAATTCGTGACCGTATTCTTTTTTTACAAAGGTTCCGATTTTCTCCGTACAAGCGGCTGCTTCCTTGTGCTTTTCCTTAATCATGTCATATAAATGATCATAGTTATTTTCATAGTGATTTCCCTTAAATACGCGCTGGGCGAAAAATTTCAGATGCGTAATAAAGCGGAAATAACTCAAAGAATCCTCGTCAAAATCCACCTTAAAATGGTACTTGGCGATATTGATAATTTGCTGGATGAACTTCGTAATACTCATGGTCGTAATGACTTCCTCGTTCATTTCAGCATTCACAATGTGAAGAGCAATATAAGCCGCTTCATCCACAGGCAGTTCAATGCCGAGCTTTTGTTTGATTTGTTCCAGCGTTCTCAGACCAATAGCGAATTCTTCTTTGTACAGCTGCTTGATTTCCCACAATAACGCGTTTTTGATTTCCAGTCCTTCCCGGTACCTTTCAATAGCAAAATTGATATGGTCGGTCAGAGAAACATAAATATTTTCGTTCAGCTTTCTATTCAGATTATGCTTGGCGTCATTAATGACTTCCTCCACAATCACGATCAAATCCATCGGTACCTCGCGCAGCAGCATTTTGAAGTTATCGGATGTCTGCTTGTTTTTCAGCGCAAATACCTTCTGAATCCTGGTTTCGTCTACTTTGTCTCCTGGCTTTTTCTTAAACGCAATCCCTCGACCCATGACCACGAGTTCTGTACCGTCTGTCTGGTAGACACTAATTACATTGTTGTTGATGACCTTTGCTATATTCATCTCGATCCCCCGTTCCCTATGCCAGCAAGAGCCACTCATGCTCCATCCACTTTATTGCAAACAAAAAAAACCGAAGCACGCCAAATAAACAAGACTGTAAAATCCGCTTATTCGTTGCTTAGGTTTTGCCTGCTCTGCAGTAACAATCCTAAAAATGATGGAATTGCGTCAAGTATAGCCCGAAAAGGAACGATTGTCAACGCTTTCAATTGAGAAACGAGGATCGGAAATTCCCGTTGATTCAGGACGTCCGATCCTATTTTCTTGTCGTACGATTATTCGCCGAGATTTTCACCATCGGAATGAATTACGTTTTTATACCAGTCAAAGCTCTTCTTTTTAATACGTTTCAACGTACCGTTGCCTTCATTGTCACGGTCTACATAAATGTAACCATAGCGTTTTTTCATTTCTCCAGAGGATGCGCTGACAATATCAATAGGTCCCCAGCTGGTGTAACCGATAATTTCGACGCCGTCTTGAAGAGCCTCACCCATTTCAGCAATATGTCGCTTGAGATAGTCGATTCGGTAATCGTCATTCACTTCTCCTTCAGGTGAAACCACGTCATTGGCACCAAAGCCATTTTCCACTACGAAAAGAGGCTTTTGGTAACGGTCATGCAATTGGTTGGCTGTAATGCGGAATCCTTTTGGATCGATCGTCCAGCCCCATTCGGATTTGTCCAAATATGGATTAGCCACGGAGCCGAATACATTACCACTGGTCATATTTTTGACAACTTCCGGGTCTGTGCTGGTTGTCCGGCTCGAATAGTAGCTAAATCCGATGTAGTCGACGGTATGGTCTTTCAAAATGGCTGCGTCGCCGGATTCCATCTCGATGTTTAGTCCATGATCCTTGAAGAAGCGTTTGGCATAACCAGGATATTCGCCGCGTGACTGTACATCAATGAAGAAGTAGGACTCACGGTCTTTTTCCATCCCCTGATACACATCTTCGGGATTACATGTATACGGATAGAAGCTGCCAGCAGCAAGCATACAGCCAATTTTCGCATCTGGAATGATCTCGTGACATGCTTTTACAGCCAGCGCGCTTGCAACAAGCTGATGATGCGCAGCCTGGTACTGAATTTGTTTAACGTTTTCGCCTTCTTGGAATACAAGCCCGGCACCGAGAAACGGCAAGTGGAGCAGCATGTTGATTTCATTAAACGTCATCCAGTATTTCACTTTATCCTTGTAACGAGTGAATACGGTTTTGGCATAGGTTTCAAACAGACCAACCAGTTTCCGGTTGCGCCAGCTTCCGTATTTCTCGATCAGGGCTACCGGCACGTCAAAATGAGCAAGGGTCACAACCGGCTGAATGCCATGTTTATGCAATTCATCGAACAAATCATCGTAAAATTGCAGCCCCGCCTCATTGGGAGTAGCGTCTTCCCCAGTTGGAAAAATACGAGCCCAGGCAATGGAAACACGCAGTGCTTTGAAACCCATTTCTGCAAATAGTGCAATATCCTCGCGATATTGGTGATAGAAGTCAATAGCTTCATGGGAAGGATAGAATTCGCTTTCAAGTGGGGTTAGCGAAGGAACATTCCCTTTCATTATGCTTCTTCTCTTCTCTCCGGTAGGCAGCAGATCCACCAGGCTCAATCCTTTACCGTCTTCCAAATAAGCCCCCTCGGCCTGGTTGGCTGCAAGAGCACCGCCCCATAAAAAGTCTTTAGGAAAAATATAACTGGACATAAACGTTCTCCTTCCAAATGTGTGATAAAAGGGATACAGAAAGGGTGATGAGTAATAAAAAAACCCAAACCAGCCTGATTACACTTGCAGTGTAAACAAGCCAGTTCAGGTTATGCCCTATCGGTAACATCCCATGAAAAGGTTATTCATATTTGATTGAAACTCTAACAAAGATTTAGGAGCCTGTCAAATTTAATAGATATGATACATACGCTATTCACTCTAAACAAAATACGAATTTTTAGTTTATTTTCGCAAAACAACTAAACTAAACAACTAATTTTTTATAAATAAGCTAATTGACAGCGGTTTACAGAGGTGATACGATGACTTTGAAAATAAAACTTTATATAATTTATCCCCTTTAGTTTAGTTTTGTTTAGCGTAATTTTAATTTGTTTACTTCTAGTACAAGGAGAGTTATTCATGAAAAAGCTGAAACTGGGTTATGCGCCTACTCGACGATTCACCTTCAGTGCTGAAGATGCATTCCGCTACAAAGTTGCCATTCGCCAACAAATCGAGAGCTTCGGAATGAACATTGATATCGTGGATTTGGAAGGACTTAATGAGGAAGGTTTGCTGTATGACGATCATATTAACGCGGACTTGATCGTCAAACGTTTCAAGGAAGAGGAAGTGGACGCCGTTTTCTTCCCCCACTGTAATTTTGGTACCGAGGATACGGTTGCCCGTGTGGGCAAGGCGATTGGCAAGCCGGTTCTATTGTGGGGTCCACGTGATGAGGCTCCTCTAGCCGACGGCATGAGATTACGGGATACCCAGTGTGGATTGTTCGCCAGCGGGAAAGTGCTTCGCCGCTTTAATGTCCCTTTTACCTATATCACAAACAGTCGTGTGGCTGATCCGGTATTTGAACGAGGCTTTAACAACTTTATCTCGGCTGCCAATGTAGTACGACAGTTCAAGAGTTTACGGATTCTCAAAATAGGTCCTCGTCCTGCTTCCTTTTGGACCATGATCTGCAATGAAGGGGAACTGTTGGAGCGATTCGGTATTGAAATTCATCCAATCACACTAGTAGATATTCAGCTCCGTTCAAAGAAAATTGCCTCCGGAAGCAGTGCTGAGCTTTCAGAAGCGATTGATTATATCAAAGAGAAGCTGGACTACAGTGAAGTCACCGAAGAAGATATCAGACGTATCGCTGCACTTAAAGTAGCCATGAAATCCTACGCTATCGAAACGGGAAGTACAGCTATCGCCATCCAATGCTGGTCCTCCCTCCAGGAAGCCATGGGAATTATGCCTTGTCTGGCAAATGCTATTTTGACAGATGAACAAATTCCGGTCACCTGCGAAACCGATATTCACGGAGCCATTACTTCGGTTATGGTGCAAGCGGCTGCGATGAACGAACTGCCAACCTTTTTTGCTGATATTACGGTACGTCACCCTGAGAATGACAATGGAGAACTTTTATTCCACTGCGGAAACTTTCCAGTCTCCATGTCTATTGAGAACAAACCCAAACTGCGCAAGCACTTCCTGTTCGATGATCACGCACCAGGCACACATGAAGGACAAATCAAAGGCGGCGGCATGACCATCGCTCGTTTTGATGGTGATCATGGAGATTATTCCATTTTTCTCGGCAAAGCTAAAGGAATTGAGGGACC
Organism: Paenibacillus sp. BT-177; assembly: GCF_025846815.2. NCBI lineage: Bacteria > Bacillati > Bacillota > Bacilli > Caryophanales > Paenibacillaceae > Paenibacillus > Paenibacillus sp. BT-177. The sequence goes on from NZ_JAOYTP010000005.1 coordinate 313,365, forward strand.
TTATACCCGCGGCTCGTATGTCTGGGTAGAAGTCAACGACTGGCCGTTATGGGAAGAAAAGCTCGTCAAAGGTCCTTACGTCCATCACTCTGTTGGCATTCACGCTAACGTCATCCCAGCTCTGTACGAGGCCTGCAATTACCTTCCAAGCGTTAAGGCAGATCCGGTAGATCCTACCGAACAGGAAATCCAACGCTGGTTGCGCGGTTCCGATCTCGCTGTCACCAAGTCGGGTATTCTGGTTTAACTATATTTTTTCAGGAGGACACTATGGAAATCCTAGACTTGAAAATCAAAGCCGCACAAATCCGTAAGGACCTGCTCACCATTATTCATCGTGCCAAAACAGGACATACAGGAGGCTCACTGAGCAATACGGATATACTCACCGCCCTATACTACGAAATCATGAATATTGATATCGCTAATCCTAAATGGGAAGAACGCGACCGCTTTATTGCCAGCAAAGGACATTCCGTCGAATCTTTATGGTGTATTCTGGCAGACCTTGGTTTCTTCCCTAAAGAAGAACTGGAAACCTATAGCCAATTCGGTACCCGTCTGATTGGGCATCCGAACAATAAAGTTCCCGGTGTTGAGATGAATACAGGCGCATTGGGCCATGGCCTCCCCATCTCAGTCGGCATGGCACTGGCTGCCAAGCGTGACGGGCGATCCTACCGTGTATTCTGTCTAATGGGTGACGGAGAGCAAGCTGAAGGCTCCAATTGGGAAGCCGCTATGGCAGGTGCCCATTACAAACTGGATAATCTTGTCGGCATCATTGACCGCAACGGCCTGCAAATCAGCGGTACAACCGAGGAGGTTATGGGACTTGAGCCGCTGGAGGAGAAGTGGGCCGCCTTCGGCTGGAATGTTATCTCCATTGATGGCAACAGCATGGAGGAACTAATCCATACATTCCGCAATGTCCCCGAAATTGAAGGCAAACCAACGTTGGTGCTGGCAAACACGATCAAGGGAAAAGGAGTATCCTTTGCCGAGGGTGTTCCAGGCTGGCACCATCGTATTCCAAGTGATGATGAACTTGAACGCGCACTGGCGGAACTAACGCAAGAAATAGACGAATTATCCGGGGAAGGACAGGTGAGATAAACAATGAACAAAATCCCTAATCGCCAGGTCATCTGTGAAACGTTGCTTAGTCTTGCCAAAGAGGATCGGGATATTATGGTGTTGGCTAGTGATTCTCGCGGCTCTGCTGCTATGGCCCCCTTTGCCGATGCCTATCCGGAACAATTTGTGGAAGTAGGCATTGCCGAGCAAAATATCGTCGGTATGTCTGCCGGACTCGCACACAGCGGTAAAAAGCCGTTCGTCACCTCTCCTGCCTGCTTCCTGAGTATGCGTAGTATTGAGCAAATCAAGGTAGATGTAGCTTATTCCGGAACCAATGTAAAACTGATTGGGATAAGCGGTGGTGTTAGCTACGGCGCACTGGGGATGTCTCATCACTCTGTCCAAGATATTGCTGTGGCCAGAGCGATTCCTGGTTTGATGGTCTTACTCCCCGCCGATCGTCATGAAACCAAGAAAATGACCGAAGCGCTGGTTCAGCATGAAGGAGGCGCATATGTACGGATCGGACGTAATGCTGTTGAGGATATCTATCCGTCCGATGATTATCCATTTGAGATTGGAAAAGCTGTCACCTTGCGAGAAGGATCAGACATTACTCTGATTGGCGCTGGTGAGACCGTCCGTATCATTCTGGATGCGGCTGAGTTGCTCCAGCAGATGGGTGTGAAAGCTCGTGTTCTCAATATGCACACCATCAAGCCACTTGATGAGGAAGCGATCATCGCCGCAGCTCGGGAAACGAAAGGTATTGTCACTGTAGAGGAGCATAGTGTATTCGGAGGCCTGGGTGCCGCTGTAGCAGAAGTGGTTGTTCAACATCAACCCGTTCCTATGAAAGTACTGGGCATACCAGATGAACCAGCGATTGCTGGCAAAACAGCTGAAGTCTTTAAACATTATGGACTTACCCCTGAGAATATCAGCAAGATTGTGCTCGAATTGATGAACAAGTAAGGAGCTGTAGCTGTAATGAATATCGAGACCTATATTCTGGCGATCGATCAAAGCACTTCCGGAACCAAAACACTGCTGGTTAATCAGCAGGGCGAAGTGATTACCCGTTATTCTTTGGAGCACAAACAATATTACCCACAGCCGGGCTGGGTTGAACATGACCCGCTTGAGATATATCACAATGTACTTATTGCTGCGAAAGGCGTACTGGAGAAAGCCGGGCTTTCTCCTTCCTCGCTGGCCGCAGTAACCATTACGAATCAGCGAGAAACGGCTCTGATCTGGGACCGTTCTACTGGCTTGCCTATCTATAATGCCATTGTATGGCAGTGCCAGCGAACGGTAGAGGTCTGCACACGGCTGAAGAATACTGACTATGAAGATATTATACGCTCCAAGACAGGTCTAATGCTCGATCCTTATTTCTCTGCCGCCAAGTTCAATTGGATTTTGGAACATGTACCTCATGCCCCCCAATTGCTTGCTGAAGGTAAACTACTTGCAGGGACCATTGACAGCTGGCTCTTATGGAAGCTTACGGGCGGTCAAATACATGCAACCGATTACAGTAACGCCAGCCGGACTTCCCTCTTTAACATTCACACGCTGGCTTGGGATATGGATTTGTGCAGTATATTTGGTGTTCCTTCCTCCATACTCCCTGAGGTAAAAGCATCCGATGCCTTGTATGGCTATACACAGGAAGCGGAATTATGGGACGAACAAGTAGCGATATCAGGGATAATCGGAGATTCACAGGGCGCACTGTACGGACACCGTTGCTTCGAGACTGGCGACGCCAAAGCGACATATGGGACTGGAACATCTGTACTTATGAATATTGGTTCGCAACCCGTGCAGGGCGGTGAAGGCTTGGTCACAACGATTGCCTGGGGGGCTTCAGGAAAGGTTACTTATGCATTGGAAGCCGTTATACGTACAACCGGAGACAGTATAAAATGGACACGGGACAATTTAGGATTATTCTCTTCATTTGAGGAAATGCAATCCATGATCACCGAATTGCAGGACAATGAGGGCGTATATCTGGTCCCTGCTTTTGTCGGTTTGGGCGCTCCTTACTGGAATCCCTCTGCACGTGCTGCAATTGTGGGGATGACCCGCGGAAACGGCAAAGCACATATTGTGCGCGCAGCGCTGGAGAGTATCGGGTACCAAGTGAGAGATGCGGTACAATTTATACGTGAACAATCCGGTGTGCCACTAACTAGTTTACGTACGGATGGCGGAGCCTCATCTAACAGCTGGCTCATGCAGTTTCAGGCAGATATTCTGGGTAGCCACGTTACCCGCTCTACCTGTGCCGAGCTGTCTGCAATGGGTTCTGTGTATCTGGGCGGTCTCGGTGTCGGATACTGGTCAGATCCTAAAGGCATCGTCACGGGAAATGCCTCTGATCAGAATCTGTATGAGCACTACACTCCTAGTATGGATGAAATTAGCCGCCAGCGGCTTTATGCAGGTTGGCAGAATGCAGTGCAGATGGTAATACGTTCAGAACAACCGCTTACACCATCTTCTTCCGCTCATTGTTGATGAATTTTCCTCATTTATTTTTAGGCTTACTACAAGCTTCCGATTATTTTACAGGTGTTACACTTGGATAATCGGAGGTTTTTTATGTACACTGCATGTATTCCGTTTTACAGAAAGGGGGAAACCTTGAATGAATGCACGCATGGTTTCAATTCTTCAGCACTTGCTGGCTGCCGATGCTCCTGTCAAAAGTGATTATCTCGCCAAATTGATTCAGGTTACTTCACGTACCATCCGCAGCGATATCCGGGAACTGGATGAATTTCTATCCAAGCACGGGGCAGCAATTGAACCTGTTCGTTCAAGGGGATATGAACTAAAAATTACGGATAATCGTAGCTTTCGTGCGTTGCTGCAGCAGCTATTCCTGTCCGGCGAGCCCGATGATCCAGGTTCTCCCGGCTATCGGCAATTGTATTTAATCAAGCGTCTCCTGCTCGCTGATCATTATGTGAAGCTGGAAGACCTCGCAGATGAGCTATATATAAGCAAGTCTACGGTGCAGAATGATTTCAAAGAGGTTAAACAAACCCTACAAAGCTACGGAATCACCATTGATAAACGGCCCAATTACGGAATCAAACTGAAAGGTGATGAAGTTCAGCTTCGGTTCTGCTTGTCCGAGTTTATTGTAAGCCGTTCCGAAGAACAAGGTGGAACACTTCATGCAGCGCTGCGCATCGTCACCCCGCGCGAAATGACGCTGATTTGTGGAATCGTTCTGGAACAGACTCAGAAATATGAAGTGACGCTCTCCGATATCGCGTTCAGCAATTTATCTATTCATATTGCGATCGCCTGCAAGCGCATCCGTGACGGAAACCAGGTAGCTATGCTCTCGACGGAAATAGGAGATCTGCGAAGCACCGATGAATTTCGAGCTGCCGAGCATATTGTCGAGCTGATCGAAAAGGAATTGCAGTTGTCTTTTCCCGAAGATGAAATCGCCTACATTGCCATGCACCTTGCCGGAAACAAGTGGTTTGTCGGGTTTGAAGGACACCAAATAGAGGACATGGAACCCGAGAAGCTGCTGGACTGGAACATCTATGAACTGGGCAAGGAAATGCTCGCCGAGATCGACAGGGATTTGAATCTGAATCTCAGCCGTGATACAGAACTGCTCATAGGCATCTGCCTTCATCTGAAGCCGGCGCTGAACCGGGTAAAGTACGGGATGAACATCCGAAACCCCATGCTGGATCATGTCAAGAGCAACTACCCTCTGGCTTTTCAAGCGGGAGTTATTGGTGCCAAGCTGATCGAGAGCAAGCTGAATATTGCCATCCCGGAAGCGGAGATGGGCTATCTCGCCATTCATATCGGAGCAACCGTCGAACGACAGCGTATGAACACCCGACCAAAACGCTGTCTGGTCGTCTGCACTTCAGGCGTCGGAAGCGCCCGGCTGCTCAAGTACAAGCTGCAAAGCACTTTTGGCAGCTCGCTTGAAGTGGCGGGTACAACGGAATATTACAAGCTTCAGCAGGTTCCCCTCCACGACATTGATTTCGTGGTGAGCACCATTCCCATTCAGCTGCCATTATCCGTTCCAGTCGTGGTCGTGCAGACTCTTCTTGGCGGCAGTGATATGGGCAAAATTAGAAGTTTGCTGGCTGGTGAAGCCGAGTATACTTTTCACTACATCCGGGAGGAACTCGTATTTTTGAGACAAAATTTTACCACCAAGGAAGAGGTCATCTCGTTTCTGGGCCAAAACATATATGCTGAAGGGCTGATCCGCTCTGCCGAAGGCTTTATTGGACTCGTTCTGGAACGGGAACAGGCTGCACCCACGGCTTACGGAAATTTGGTAGCCATTCCCCACCCTATCATTCCGCAAAGCAATCAAACCGTATGGGCGGTCTGCACCCTTCAACAGCCTATCGAGTGGGGCGACAAACCGGTGCAGTTCATCTGTCTTCTCAGCATTGAAAGAAACGGTAAAGAGCCACCGACTAAAATGTATAACCAGCTCATGGAACTGGTCGACAATTCGGATATCGTCCAGCAGATGTTAAATTGCGAAACGTACGAGGAATTCTCCAGGATTATCGTTAAATATAAGCTGTATTGAACCAAGCTCCGCAGTGCATCCAGCTTATAGCCACAGAACAGGTGCTGCTTCGGAGCTTTTTAAAATGGACGAGTAACAGCAATGAATGATTTTCCGCTACTGGCGGAAAAGACTTGGGTTTAGATCTCGGCAGTAAACCTATACACTGAAACTGTAAGTTAAAGAGAAAAAAGCATGAGGTGAACGAGATGGAGGAGTATCAAGAAATCATTATGGGGATTATCACCAACTCAGGTGTTGCCAAGAGTAAAGCGATGGAAGCAATCGCTCTTGCTCAAAAGGGTAACACACAGTTGGCGGCAGAGCGGCTTGAAGCAAGCAAAGCCGAGTTGGTTAAAGCTCATAAATCACAAACGAGACTGATTCAACAGGAAGCTGGCGGAACCGCCCACGAAGTCACACTGCTTATGGTACATGCTCAAGATCACCTTATGTCAGCCATCACAACTAAAGATCTGGCGGGACATATGATTGAGCTTTACAACAGATTGAATCGCTATGAATATATAACAAATCACACTTCCAACGGAGGGAACAACGGATGAAACAAATTACACTCGTATGTGCTGCAGGAATGTCTACAAGTATGTTGGTACAGAAAATGAAAAAGGCCGCCCAAGCGCAAAACCTTGAGGTTGAAATCAGGGCGACTTCCGAAGGTTCGTTTAAAGAATATGCTGACAAGACGGATGTACTGCTGATTGGGCCACAGGTCGGCTACCTACAGGATGATTTCAAGGCAAAATATGAACCTAGAGGCATTAAGGTAAGTGTTATCAATATAGTAGACTATGGAATGATGAACGGCGAAAAAGTGCTAGGAGATGCGCTTAAGCTGTAAAGCTCAGAGTCAGGTGCTCATCACCAGCCCGAACAAGGAGGTTGATCAAATCGGGCAACGATATATGATGTTCTGCATGGTGTTTCACCAAATGAAAGCGTTCTCTAAGTTATTATATAGGCGGATGAAAGCCTATCGTAGGAGTTGAATAAATATGGCTAGCCAACAAAAATTCTCTTATAAGCTTCAAAAAGTGGCGGGTACAATTCAGCAAAACCGTTACATGAGCGCAATTTCCAACGGACTGATGTCTACCCTTCCTTTTCTGATTATCGGAGCATTTGCAACCCTCTTCTCTGCACTTGCTTGGGAGCCTTACCAGAATCTTATTGCGCCCGTAAAGGCCATAATCGGGTTGGCATCGACGATGACCACTGGCATCATTGCTCTGTATGCGGTATTTTTTATCGCCTACAGACTGGCGCAAGCTTTTGACAAGGACCCCCTTGTGCCGGCGGCAACCGCCCTTCTCTCTTTTCTTATCGTTACTCCGATCCAAACCTTTGATAAAGTCCGTGCCCTGCCACTTCAATGGCTCGGCGCGCAGGGATTGTTCGTTGCCATGCTCGTCGGTTTGGTTGCTGCACGGTTGTATATTTGGATTGTCGACCGCAATTGGACAATTAAAATGCCTGACGGGGTCCCGCCTACCGTTGTCAAAACCTTCTCAGGCTTGATCCCGGCCGTCTTGGTAGCCCTTGTGTTTGTTATCGTTGCTGGTTTGTTTATGCAGACTCCATTTGGTACAGTTCACGATTTTATCTACACTTATCTCCAAATACCATTGGAAGGGTTGGGCGGATCACTCGGCGCTTTGATTATCGCGCTGATCATTATGCAGGCTCTGTGGATGTTCGGAATTCACGGTGCAATTGTTATACTCGCTATCGTTAAACCCATCTGGATGAGTCTGGATCTAGCCAACCTTGACGCTTTCCAGGCAGGCGCTCCACTTCCAAACACGATCGGGCTGGCCTTCTGGTCCATCTACTGCAACTATGCACCGATGCTTGGATTCGCCCTGCTATTGGTTTTCCTGGCCAAGAGCAAACAGCTTCGCACGATCGGCAAGCTTGGTCTTCCGGGTACCTTTTTCTCCATTCACGAGCCGTTGATCTTCGGAATTCCAATGGTATTGAACCCGTTGCTAGCCATTCCATTTATCGTTGCTCCCATCATTTGTGCGGTACTCGGCTATATTGCCACCAACATCGGCTTGTTGCCTGCACCCATCGGAATTTACCCGCCTTTCGGCACCCCTATCTTTGCTCTGGGCTTCATTGAAGGCAGTTGGAAACTAGCCGCCGCACAACTGGTACTCATTCCGATCAGTATGCTGATCTACTACCCGTTCTTTAGAGCACTGGACAAGCAGGCTCTGAAAAAGGAACACGAAGCACAAGAGCAATTGGAAAAGCAAGCAAGTGAAACCACAGCAAGTCCCGTTATCCTATAATAGAAAAAAGGCAGAAGCGGCGGACGGATACACAGTCGCCGTTTCTGCCATGACAATCGTTAGGAGAGGAAGCTTTTGATTCAACTGAGTATCGCTGAGAACAAACGATATTTCATGAATGAGGGTAACCCCTTTTTTTATTTGGCGGATACGGTTTGGAGCGCATTTACCAACATCACGCTGGAGGAATGGGCCTATTATCTGGATTACCGGAAAAGTCAGAGCTTCAATGTCCTGCAAATCAATATGCTGCGCCAGTGGGATGCAAGTGGAAGCGATTTGAACTATGAGCCTTTCGCATATGCCGAGGATGGCAGCTACAATTTCTATATGCCGAACGAAGAATACTTTACCAGAGCCGAGACGATGATCGAAATGGCTGTAAACAGAGGTTTTGTTCCAGCACTGGTCCTACTATGGTGTAATTATATCCCGGATACCTGGGCAGCCAAGCTTCGTGAGGAGAAAAAAATGCCACTTGAGGCTGTGGAGCCTTATGTGCGTTATGTTACCGATCGGTTCTCCAAGTTCTACCCTATTTATATTATAAGTGGTGACACCGATTTCCCTTCCGAGCGTGCCAACCAATATTACCGACTTGCTCTTCATACCATCAAACAGCACAGCCCGCAGTGCCTGACCACCCTGCATATTCAAGGAAGATTAGCTTCACTGCCAGAGGAATTTATTAATGACCCCCATTTGGATTTTTACATGTACCAGTCAGGACATAATTCACAATTTCAACCAACAGCGTATACACTCGCACTGGATTTCTGCAATAAGTCTGTCACACGACCGGTGCTCAACTCGGAGCCCTGTTATGAACAAATGGGATACAGTCGAAAAGTCTATGGCCGCTTCAGCCGCGCCGATGTTCGTAAGGCAGCCTGGCAAAGTCTTCTGTCCGGGGCGTCTGCGGGCATAACCTATGGAGCCCACGGTATTTGGAGCTGGCATCGAAAAGGCAAAAGGTTCGGGGTAACTGGGGAGGGATTCGACAGTCCATATGATTGGCAGTCTGCACTTAAGTTTGAAGGGGCATGGGATTATGGATTGGCCAAATGGCTCTTCGGGATATATGAAATTACAGATATGCAGCCTTGGAACATAGTGCTTAAAAATACGGAAGAAATTCGTGCGGCTGTAAGCACCGATTACACCAAGGTCGCCATCTACGTTCCAATCAACACGGTGCTGAAGCTAAACGTGGATTTGAGCGAATACGACTTCACGGTCATTGACCTGGAGAATCGTCGTTTTGGCACAGCTTCAATCTCTGTGCAAGAGCAAATCACGATCATTGGGATGCATGATTTTGAAGCTGATGTCTTGCTGATTGGCATAAGAAAATAACCGTGATTACTTACCGTCTTTTTCACCATTTCACCTACTATGTACAACATACAAACAGCCCCGCAATCAAGAATTTTCTCATCGGGACTGTTTGTCTTACTTCTTGTTTTAACAAGCAAAGCACTCCATAGTGTTCAAGAAATATATCTCAATTTAATACGTTGGGAAGCTCTGTGAAGCGAAGACTTCACTGCATTTTCACTCTTGTTTAAGATTCTAGCCGTTTCCTTTATGGAGTATCCTTGGACTAATCGCAATTCAAGTACCGTTCTTTGCTCTGTATTACTAGCCAGCAAAAGAATTCGATTGACCTCTTCCTGAATTTCAAAATCGAAGGTATCCCAGTGGTAGTAGAGCATTTCCTTACGCAAAGTATATTCATCCATTTTTTTTCGTTTTCTCATTAAATCTATAGCTAAATTTTTGGCAATTCTCAAAAGATAGAATCGAATACGATCTTCGGGTAAATCAGGAGAAGCTCTTATGAACCGAATAAAGCATTCCTGCAACAAATCTTCGGCATCCTGTTTGTTATGCAACATCCTCAATAGATAACCAAACAGATCTGATTTGCAAGATACATATAGATCCTCCAGATCTTTAATATCCATATTATTGCTTATCCCTTCTGTTTTGATTGAATCGGTACGTTACTTGATAGTTTTAAATTCATATCCCTGCTTTTTTAAATATCTTATGATTTCAGGCAAGGCTTTGGCTGTTTCTTCCTTCCCGTAAGTGTCATGCATGAGTACCACTGCCTTTTCTCTATTCCCCATATTCCTCATGAATTCGCTGATTAATTGCTCAGCATTCTTAGGTGCACCTTCTGCATCTTTAGGTAACACATTCCAGTCAATCTGATGATAATCCTTATCATGTAGAGCTTTGTCCAGTACTCCCATACCATCGGGGTCGTTTTTCTGCCATGTCATATGACCGCCTGGAAATCGAATCACTCTTGTCGAAAAATTCTGCCCCAGTACTTGTTTTAAAATTTGATTTGTTTTTTCAATATCGCTCATAAAAATGCTCGAATTCACAGTCTGACTCGGATATAAATAACTGTAGTCATGGGAGTAGGTATGATTTCCGATCGCATGTCCTTCCTTAACCAATCTTTTTGTTATTTTTTTAGTCACTTCATTTTCCTCTACTGCTTTTCCTACCACAAAAAATGTTGCTTTCACATTTTCTTCTTTAAGAACATCTAATATTTTAGGCGTTACGGTAACCGATGGGCCATCATCAAAAGATAAATAGACTACTTTTTTTCCGTCAATCCCCTCAGGCCGCTGCCCTTGCATTTGCTGATTCAAGTACTTTTCAACAAATGCTGCATCTTCAACACCCGAAACATTTTGTAGAGAGGATTCGCTCCCTTTGGATTCGTTATTTAATTTGTCGGTTGATACTGATTCTATTTTTTCTGCATATTCAACCGTTTTTACTGGCTGTGGTTTACTACTGAAGATGTCAAAGAGTTTTATAATAACTAGAACAATACAAATGATAATAATAAACAGTAGTCTTCTTCTCTTCCTCTTTATCCGATGAGCCCTGGTTCTATTTTGCACATAGCTTTTGACATAGCTTTTTTCCATAGTATTTGTTCCTCCAAAAATCTAGAAGCAGTTCACGTTTTATGTTGCGACCATATGCTCATTCAATTATTCGTATCTCAAAGCATCTATTGGTTTTAATCTTGCTGCTTTATAAGCCGGGTATACCCCAAATAGAATGCCTGTGCCTGCGGAGCTAAGAAACGAGTATAGGATCGGCGAGATTGTAAATTCAATGGTCATGTGTGCTGTTGCTTCGATTATTTTGGAGGCGCCTATGCCTGTAACCACCCCGAGCATCCCCCCCAGCAGACCAAAAATGACGGCTTCGGACAGGAATTGAATCATAATATCTCTTGGCTTGGCACCGATGGCTTTTCGAATCCCAATTTCTTTCGTGCGCTCTATAACCGATACCATCATAATATTCATAATTCCGATTCCCCCTACCACGAGCGAGATCGCAGCTACACCTCCCAGCAAGCTGGTCATGATATTATCTACACCGGATGCTGCACCTGCTGCTTCGGACAGACTCATTACTTGGAATTGATCCGGTTCCGAAGGTTTTAGCTGATGCGTCACACGCAAGCTTTCCAATATGTCTGATTGAGCCTGACCCATCAAGCCTGGTGACTTGGCGGATACCTCCAGACCAGTTATGTTTTTCTCACCCAAACGGTTCATCATGGTTGTAGCAGGGATATAGATTTGATCATTCGTACTGTAGCTAAAATTCGTAACAGGTTGAGAATTCAATACTCCGATTACTTTGAAAGGGATCTGTTTGATTTGAATCGTTCGTCCCAACACTTTTTGGGTATCCCCACCAAAAAGACGCACAACCGCTTGGCTTTCCAAAATGGCAACATTCCTACGTTTATCCATCTCATCGTTGGTAAATGTTCTGCCCTCGGCAAAGGAAAACTTTTTGGCCTTATAAAATGAAGCAGATGTCCCTACAATGGTTGCATTATAGTTATATCGACCCCACGCAGCTTTTGAACTGTTTGAAATGCGGGGCATCATTGCTGCAATCGAACTCTTTTGTTCCAATGCCTCGACATCTGTCCAAGTAAAAGAGGGCAAGGTGTCCTGATTTATTTCTTCCTCGGTCATTGGCATGACGGGAGCAACCAGAAGCACGTTATTCCCTAACTTATTGATTTCCTCCTTAATACTGGCCTTTGAGCCGTTTCCGATGGCCATAATGGCAATCACCGCTGCCACCCCGATAATAATACCGAGTATCGTTAAAAATGAGCGCATCTTATTGGTAGTTAAGCTATTCATCGATACACGGATCGTTTCCATCACATTCATAGGCTTACCATCCTTGATGAAATTCGTCTATTCGCAATAGGCTCATCTCGCTCAATGTTACCATCCCGAAAGCTAATCAATCGTTTGGCATATTCAGCTATTTCCAGTTCATGAGTAACCAGAACAATGGTTTTTCCCTGTTCATTCAAACCTTGGAACAGCTCCATAATCTCGATGCTTGTCTTCGTGTCCAGTGCGCCTGTAGGCTCATCCGCCAGCAGAATGACTGGATTATTCACCAATGCCCGGGCGATGGAAACCCGCTGCTGCTGGCCGCCAGAAAGCTCATTAGGCTTGTTGTACATCCGTTCTGCAAGGCCAACGCTGCGTAGTGCCTCTACGGCTCTTTCCCGACGCTCCTTGGCAGGTACACCTGCATACATCATAGGCAGCTCTACATTTGCTAATGCTGTAGTTCGGGGAAGTAGATAGAATTTCTGAAATACAAAACCCAGCTTCTGGTTTCTAATCTCCGAAAGCTCGTTCTCTCTAGCATCCAATATGGAGTACTCATCCAGGTAGTACTCTCCGGTATCGGGATGATCCAGGCAGCCAATGACATTCATCATGGTAGACTTGCCCGAACCAGAGGGCCCCATGATAGCAACAAACTCCCCTTCGCTAATAGATAAATTAACACTGCGCAGAGCCTGAATCTTCTGACCGCCTACCTCATACATTTTTTTCAGTTCTTTAATTTCGATTACAGCTTTATGGGATTGAGTTTCACTCATTGTGCCTGCCCCCCATCAGGGTCTTGACCCTCTGGACTGCCATTCGAACCAGCACTACCACCCTGAGGTGGGATCACAATGGTCTCACCGTCCTTGACTCCAGACTTGATTTCCGCCTGATCTGCTGTATAGACACCCAGTTTCACGGGTCTAAACTCATAATCCGCCGGATTCGCCGCGTTCTTCGCCACATATACTCCATCCACACCGCCTTCAGATCTCAGTGCAAACAGCGGCACAGACAGCGCATTTTTGTGTTCAGCTAACAGTAGCGATACATCCATATTCATCCCCGGTTGCAGTCTTATGTTTTGGCTATCCAAAGACAATTCAATTTTGTATGTAGTCACATTGGCTTCCGTCACCGGCTCTGGAGAAACAAAGCGTACTTCGCCTTTAAATTGTTTGTCCGGGAATGAATTCGAGTGCATTGTCGCCTGAAGTCCGGTCTTTAATTTAGCAATATCACTTTCGTTCACCTTGGCAAGAACCTTCATAACCCCTGTGTTGGAGTTATTCATGACAATAAAAGGTGCAGTAGGACTAGTGCCCACATCGCCGTTGACCTTCAAAATGATCCCGTCCCACGGCGCCGTAACCTGTAATTTACTTAGAACACTTTTCTTCTGCTCTAATGCCGTTTCAGCCTGCAATAAAGAAGCTTGTGCAGATTGGATGTTGGAAGCTTCAGGTGGGGACTGTGCAGCCTTTAATTGTATTAATGCTGTTTTATAGCCCATTTCCGCTTCTTCGATCGCCTCAGTTTGCTTGGTCTGTGCCTTCTTGTACTGCAGCTCTGCATTGCTCATATCCAGTTTTGCCTTATCCAGATTTTGCTTGGCTGTCGCCAGGTCACTTTCTGCTGCCGCATCATTCTGAACCAGATAAGCCTGGTCATCATAATCCTTCTGGGCTTTATCCAAAGTCACCTTGGCTGCCTCCTTTTGCGCAGCAGCTTCCTCCAATTCCATCGCGTTCTTGGCTGTTTTAATCGCCATCTGTGCCTTTAAGACATTTGCTTTCTGTAGCTCGATATCATTCGTTTTGGGTCCGCGCTTGGCTTCGTCCAGTTTGGCCCTTGCAATTGCGACATTAGATTCGGCATCCTTAATTTGCAGCCTGGCATCTGAATCATCTAGTCGTGCTAGCACCTGACCTGCCTTGACGCTATCTCCTGCTTTGACATTGACAGCGACGAGCTTGGCACCCTCGACATTTGTAAAATTAATATTTACTTCCTTGGAAGCCTGAACGGTTCCAGTCACGCTAAGCGACTCGGTTATGTTAGCTTTCTGTACCTGTACGACCTGATTCGCCGGAGCCTCCACAGGCTTTTCCTGGCCCCTTTTCATGTAGAGCGTACCGCCAATTCCCGCTATAATGAGCAAGATCAGAATACCTATGCTCCTTTTCACTCTTCTTTTTTTTCTTAATACTTGTAATGAATCTTTATCTTTCTTTTCTGTTTCCGACAATGTTATATCCCCTTAAATTGTATTTTTGCTAAATCCTATACACTCCACGGCTTGTTTAAGGCATGTTGCAGCAGCGTCATTTGAACAATGAGTTCATCCATATTCCGTTCGATTTGCTTTACTTTCAACTGATTCGTGGCGACCTCCGTACCTGTTGCAAATCCACGTTCCTTTCTTTTGCGAGAAATGTCCAACACTTTATTAAGGTTCTGTAGATTACTTCGCATTTGCTCGTATTGTTCTTCATTTTGCTGTAAATTAAAGTACATACTCTTCAGTGTTTCTGCCAGTTGATCCTTGGTATTTTCCAGTCCGCCTTGTGCTGAATCTACATCTATCTGTTTAATTTCATAGTCATCCGTTCCCGAGTTCCATGTGTAATATTTAATTTCCATTTTGGCCAGCTTGACTGCCTCCTCCTGTCTCCATACCGAAGGACTCGCTGAGATGGCGCGCGACACTAGCGTATCCAGATTCGTGTTATCCATTTTCCGGTAAACGGGTCTGTCCACCAGTTCATATAAATTTCCTTGTGACTGTCCCATTTGTGTATTAAGCGAATCCTGCGCTTTTTGCAGTGCAGCTTTAGCAATGTCTACATTCTTTTGAGCCTCTATACGAGTCTGAATAATCGTACTTCGATCACCTGGAGAAATTTTTCCACGGTTGGCCTTCGCTTCAGCAGCTTTTTCCTCCAATAGCGCGAGCGAAAGTGCATCCTCACTACTCTTTACTTTGTTATCAGCCAGAAGTACGTCATAATAATTCTTCATTGCAGTGTAATCTGTCTGATCTTGGGCAAGTTCGATTTGCTTTTTGGATTCCAAATAAGAAACTGTCGATGAAGCATACCCCTTCCATGCTGAACTACTAGCCGCATCTTCTTCACCGTTGCCTTGACCTGCCGGAATGAAATCCAGATTCTTGCCTGCATTTTTCAGCATAATCCGGTTGCGATCTATCGTTTGCTGGGCTTCCTTCAAGCTAAAACTATTGGATCGTGCCCACTGCTGGGCTTGACTCAATGTTAATTTCACACTTGCTTTGGTAACCTGCTGCTGCGCCTCCTCTGCTTGAACAAAGGGCTCTGATAAAGAACTGGCCGACAAGGCGAGCAGCAATAAAATGAACATACGTTTTTTCATAGATATCCCCACTTTAAAAATATGGTATCGATTTAAATATAGTTTATAATTACGTTGTTATACGAATTATGTGTTTTCTTCTGTATCCCCCTTGAGACCTTATCTTCTCTTCAGTGCAAAATTCCAGAAAGGTGGAACTTCATCCTACCCTTCTGCAACTTTTTACACACAACTTATCCTTCCTTACAGTATCTTTAAATCTAATTGACGAAGATACAGGGAACGTACAATAAGAAAGGAAAGAAACTGGATGGACCAGAAGCACAGCATAATCTGAATCAGCGTAAGATGAACGGGTAATCCATATATTCCAGACGGTTCTGACATCACTAAACAAAGCACTATTCCTATAGATGATACGACTAATGGCAAAAGAAATAGGAATGCAATTTGTCTGGAGGCAGCTTGTCTCATTTCCCTTGAGTTTAGTCCAATTTTCGATAAAGCTCGGTATATTTCCTCATCCCGCTGAAGATCTACATACAATCTGAAATACAGCAGGCTTACCGTGCTTGCCAACATAATAATGGCGATAAATCCGCCAATAAATTCACTAATAACCAGATCCATTTCTGATGTCAAATAGTCTACGGCCCTAGAGTTAAGCACTCCTTTATTCACCTTGTTGGCCAACACAGAATACAACCATACCTCTTGTTGAGTTTCAGAAGTTTCTAAGGAAAGCTGGCCATTCTTCCATTTGGGCACAAAATAATAAGTAGATTTATATGCCAACGGATCATTGAAATATCGATGTTCAATTAAATAGTCGTAAGTTCGATCAGAAACAACAAGTAGCCTTCCTAGTTCAGAGACGATATTTCCATCAAACTTCAGGTTATGATCTATTATCTTAGTATCCATAATCTGAAGATTCATCATATGAGATTTCCCTTGCTTGTAAGTTAGCTTTTTTTCAAAAAAGGTTTTCTTTTCTTCGAAAGACATCCCGTTTGGATCGAAAAGGAAAAAACCTTGATTTTTCCGAAGCGTAGGTACCTGTTGTAGCTTCTTAAACTTGGAAGCAAGTGCTTCATAGTTGGATTGTTTCATCACTGGCGCGATCTGTTCCCGAAAGGGGAAGACTAACACTTCACCTTTCGCATAATCCACTCCAGCCGTATACAGATTTTGGTCAATCTCTTTTTCAAGCTCGTTAGAACTTACAACATCAGAAGTAAATGCAAATGAATAAGACTGCTCCCTAAGAAATCTTTTTTGCTGCTGCATGGAGTCAAAGGTTGACGCTGCTCCTACACAGGAAATGATAGAAATGAGGGTAATCAATGAAAAAAGCCCGGCATTATTTCGCATTTTATATGTGATCTCAGATAACCATAACAAACGCGATCCGCTCCAAGACCATTTCCTGTTAGCTCTAAGCAATTGAATGAATAGTACACATGATTGAGTATAAAATAAGTAAATACCCAGAGATCCCATTATAATTGTATATTTAAAGGTGTCTCCGACCGAATAGTGCAATATATAAAAAGAAAGGGTCCCTAAACGATACGGTGCCAGATAAATGTATGGTGAAAAATCAAGCTTCATTAAACATACAGCTGCTCCTATGAATACTATGGCAAGAATGGACAGACTCCAAAAAGCTTTAGGTTCTTTGTTGAGCTGAGGAGCCTTGCTAAAAAGCTGCTGTAGTTTAAAACGTCGGATAAAGAAAACAGACACAAGTGAGATCAATATAAACAAAAACATAAAGCCGATTCCTGTAAAAACTAGTGCCTTCCAGGGAAAATAAAATCTTAAATACATTCCTATGACATTGGAACCCATAAGCAGGAAAAACTTCGCTGAAACAAATCCTCCGATCATCCCGGTAACCAATGATAAAAAGCCTATAATTAGATTTTCAAAAGCTACCAAAAAACAAATTTGCCTATGACTTGCTCCTAAAATGGTGAGTATACCAAATTCTTTCTTACGTGCAGCAACAAAGATATTATTTGTGTATAATACGAAAAAAAAGGAAAATACAAAAATCAATAGATCCGCAACCTGTAATCCCTTTTTTACATTAGCTGCTGTGATTACATTCGAGACATCCGGGTGAAAAATAAATACCGCATATACGAAAAAAATCGTAATCATCAAGGAGCTGCTTAAATAATAAGGAACGTAAGCACGCGCATTGCGTTTGAGATTATTCCATGCTAACAGACGAAAGCTCATGTGCATGTCTACTTCCCCCCAAAAAGGAGAGCATATCTATGATTTCCTGAAAAAATATTTGCTGACTATGACTACGACGGATTTCATTATATAACTCACCATCTTTAATAAAAATTACCCGGTCGCAATAGCTGGCTTCCAAGGCGCCGTGTGTTACCAGCACAATTGTAGAATAGTCTACACGGTGGACAAGGCTCAGCATTTCCATTACAACACGCGAAGACTTGGAATCGAGATTTCCGGTTGGTTCATCTGCAAGCAGGAGCGAAGGAGAGTGAATCATAGCTCTGCCTATGGCTGCACGTTGTTTTTGTCCCCCTGACACCTCATAAGGCCGTTTGTCCAAAACATCTGTAATATCCAGTTTTTTCGCTACTTCTTCCAGTTTGTGCTCCATTTCCTTTAACCCTTTTTTATTCAGCATCAGAGGAAACAGTATGTTCTCTCCCAAAGTGAGGGTTTCCAACAAATTATAATCTTGAAATACAAGCCCCAGTTCTTTGCGGCGAAATAAAGCCAGCTTATCCTTCTTGAGCAGATGTGGATTTTCCCCTTTAATGCTAACCTCGCCAGAAGTCGGCATATCAATGGTCGAAATCATATTTAATAATGTTGTCTTCCCACTACCGGACGGACCCATAATGCCAACAAACTCACCTGGTTGAATCGTTAAATGGATATTGTTGAGAGCTCGGTGTGGAACCTTACCATAGTATATTTTGGTAACTTGATCCATTCGTACAATCTCCATCGTTCATTCCTTTCTTTTTCCTATGTCATGATCATAATCCATCCGGAACAGAGCGTCGATCGATTAACATTACAAAAACCTTAAATGTGTTGTAAGGTTTCTTATGGGTGTATGGGAAACAGAATCTCAACCGTCGTTCCTTCACCTACCGTCGATGTGAGTTGAATGTCATGATTCAGCCTTTTGCAGATTTCTGCCACCAAATAGAGTCCCATCCCCGTAGATTCACTATACTTCCGTCCATTTTCACCTGTGTAATAAGCCTCAAATACCCGCTCTATATCTTTTTTAGGGATACCAATCCCTTCATCCTGTACTTTCAACACAATCACATGATCTCTTACGTCAGATATCAATTTCAGGCTGTGGGCATAACCTGAAGAATACTTTATCGCATTAGTCACCAATTGATTAATGATAAATCTTAACCATTTGGCATCGGTAATCACACTCAACTGCTCGTCAACTTCATTAGAAGGATAAATTTCGTTGCGGATCAATAATCTCTTGTTATCAAAAATCACTTCACTAACCAGCTTTCGTAATACAACAGGTTCTACATGAAAGTCTGGTTCAAAGGATTCCAGTCGTGACATATACAAAATCATGTCCAGTCCTTTTCCCATTCGATCAATCTCATCGTGAATCTGATCCGACTCGGGATCTATTTTTCCTTTGAGAATTAAATGAATCACAGATAGGGGCGTTTTCATCTGGTGAACCCACTGGTTAATGAATGTGATGTGATCACGCTGCTGATGCTCCAATTGATGAATCCGAGACTGGTACAACTGGTAGAACTGCAAAAGCAAATGCTGTAAAGAAGAGGCTAACGGATTAAGTACCTTCATCTGAATAAGCTCATCTAAATCTCTAATGTTAGCAGTGGATAATATTCGATATAAACCAGAATACATGACGTACCGAAATAGCAAATAGACCAGCAAAAGGATAAACCCAAAAAAGACCGAATACAAGGCGGTCGACAAGTTACGATAACCATCCATCCAGTAAATACTCAACACAAGAAAAAGTTGGATAATATTAAAAATGATCATGGAAAAATGATCACGCCAAAACAGCTTCACTGTTCTTCCTCCTCAGTCAAGTGCAGCCGGTATCCAGCTCCTCTAACCGTTTCTATAATATCCTCCAACCCCAGTTCGCTCAGCTTTTTACGGACACGGGTAACATAAACGTTCAGCGTATTTTCTCCTACATATTGGTAATCATCCCATAACGCTTCTAAGAGATGAACTCTCCCTACAACCTGCTTGGGATATGTCATCAGTAGCTCCAGTAGTGCAGCTTCTTTATGGCTCATTTCTACTTGCTTGTCATGAAACACCAGCTCCATAGTATCAGGATATAAAGTTAAGCCTGACACTGTTATGGTGCGTGATTTTTGGGCAACTGCATATAAACCATAGGCACGTCGCAGATTGCTTTCTACCTTGGCTAACAGTACTTCGGGATGAAACGGTTTGGTAATGTAATCATCTGCTCCGTTTTGCAAAGCAATGACCTGATCCATTTTATCATCACGCGCGGACACAAACAGGATGGGACAAGTAGATTGAGTACGAATTTGCCTGCACCAATAAAATCCATCAAAACGAGGTAAATTCACATCCAGTATGACCAAATCAGGCTTTACCTTCTGGAAAACACCTAAGACTTGATCAAAATTTGAAACGACAACTCCTTGATAACCATATTTCTCAAGATAGGATTGGAGTAAGGAGCTAATTTGAGGGTCATCCTCTACGATTAATATTTTATGCATCGTGTTTTCTACCTTCTTAGTGCTTGAATTTTAAATCACATGATTTTCTATATATAATGCCTTTATTTGATCGTCCAAGCAATAACAACAACCGAATTCCTTTTATTTGTAGCTTAGGAGAGTCTCATGGTGTAAATTGAATCCCGAATGATATGCATGGTGCCAAACACCAGAGTGATTAACATGATAATTATAATGGCGATAACTATTACTGTAATCATGATCTCTTTATAGTTTTTTAACGTTTCATTACAACATAATTTCGACTTAAATACCTCTTTAATTTTATGCTTTGAATATTTCATACTTTGCTCACTTCTCTCCTCGGCTCGCTATTTTCCATACTAATTAGCTTCTATCTAAGGAACAACAGCCAAAGCTTACAAAAACATTACTTTGTTGTAAGGTATAAAGAATTCAGATCATCAGAAGCGTGTGTCTTTATAAAAAAATGAGTCGGGTTCTATGACCCGACTCATTTTCCGTATTTCTACTAATCCCCATAGGAATGTCCCGCGCTTATGCCTCTTAATTTTGACTTGATGCACCTCTCTCTTGAAGTGATCTACACTTCAAACTTATTTAGATAAAGAAACTGCACCTCTGTTTGTCGTATCCCCTTGTTGTTCCGCTAGTGATATACCTAGCTTCAACTCAGAAAGAATGCTCTCAAAATCACGGATCGTACTTTCAATGGAAATTGTGAAACTTTACATATTTATGCAGTCCAGTTCGCGAGTTGTTTGTTTAGTGTCAACAAAAGTTCTTCCTTCAATTAGTTCAGATTTAAACTCTGCGATACGTAATGGAGCAAGATTCCCCCCATACTACCTGACATCCACAAAGTTGTTCCGGAGAATATCTTCTTGTAATTGGAGCTGAGGAATGTTAAAAGCCCTCAATTTTTGTTATAAAGATACAACTTCCTTCCTATTAATGTCACTCATTTCTTAACTTTCACAAAATCAATCTCAAACCAAAAAGTTAAGCTTAAGGTATTCATTTGATACAATGCCATGCTTAAGGAATCTATAGTTGTAGTCAAAGAATAGCAAGACTTATAGTATAAACTCTTTTCAAAAAATTTCTTTACCAAGTTTAGTGTCCTTATTATCTCTTATTAAGAATTCTATATTTTTGCGGAGATATTCCCTCCCAGTTCACAAACCACCCTGTAAACGACGATGAATTCTCTAATCGCAATTCTTCACTAATATCAGACATGGACCACTCTGTTGACTTGAATACATGTTTCGCCTCTTTCAATCGAAGTTCAGATATGTGTACTGTTGGGACGACCCCATAACGTGAGACAAATCATAGTGAGCTGACAAATGAAACGAAAGCTTCAGACCGGATGAATCAGTCTGAAGCTTTCTTTGTTTCGTTTATCGCGTTTTACTTAACTATATCAAACACCATACACTCTGTATTGCTCTCCCTACCAAGGCGTTTCCGTTTTGTGTTCAATCACTTTCAATACTTTGGGTGCAAGAATCCGTTTCAATAGTTCCAGCGTACGATCGTCAACAGTAGCTCCACCATGCGGATCGGCTTGGATTTGTTTTTTAGCCTGCGTACTTGCGATAACGTCCATGACTTGTTGTTTGGAAATCTTTTTAGATGCTGCGATCTCGACGACAGATGCCCCCTTTGCCAATTCTTCTTTCAAGTCTGCTGGACTCATGTGAAGTAAAGAAAGGAGCTCTTCATCGTTTAAAAAGGCATCTGCAGTATAGTCAGGCTTGCCGTTAGTCATGAAAAAGCCTTCCACGGATGGAGCAGGGCCGCCTCCGATCAGAGAAACGCTGATCGTATTCCCTTGAACGAATGCCTGATAAAACGGCGTTGTTGATCCCTTTTCGGTGTAGTTTAATATAAATGTTTTTTGGTCCGATGTCTGCATCGGCTCCATGTTACATTCGTACTTACTGGAGCTGCCGTACAGTTTGTTAATGAGGTCATCTACTTTCGATTTGATTTCTTGATCGGTTAAGGAGATGACCGGCTTCTCCTGAGGCTCCCAATTCTCTTGGTTCACTTGTTCGATTTCACCCGTGATACCGTTCAAATCAAGTCGGACCTTTTTGCCGTGAGCTCCCTTTTCCTGCAGCACGATGCTTGTTTGAATGGCTTTCCCCTGACTTGTATTCGCGGGGTCTCCTCCAATCTGGCTGGCGTCGATAATTTCAAACGACTTGGTTTCCGGATAAGAGCGATACAACTTTTCAAGCGCTGCTTGGCCAACCGCATCCATCTTGACTTGTTTGGCTGTCATCGGTGTTCTCGTAATCATTTCAATCAGGGGAGGGGCCGCGAATGCCGCGGTTGGAATCATAATTACTGCAGCGATGATGCCGCCGATCAATCGTTTTTTCATCGTTTTTTTGCTCCTTTGCCGTTGTACGTATTGAGAATAGGATTGTTCGACTCGTTTGGAAACAGCCGGGGGGCATTCCATGGTCTCTGCTTCTTGGTGCAGGTACTCGCTGATTTGGCTTTCAATAGGCATTGTTCTTTTCCATCCTTTCCAAGGAGAGATTTCCCAAGTGTTTTCGAAGCGACTGCAGGCCGGCATGATATCTGGACTTAACTGTACCCAGCGGAATATCGAGTAATGTCGCAATCTCCTCCAGCCTATAGTCGTGGTAAAAGCGGAGTATGATCACCGTTCGCTGTTTATCGGTCAGCTTGTGCATGGCCTTCGATATTTCAGGGTCTGTCCCATCCGTCCTCACCGTGGTCTGATCCCAATGACGCTCTTCCCGAGAAAAGACACGGATGCGTTCGAAAATTCGGAATCTCCTCCAGCTTTTCACCCGGAATCTTTGCACTTGTCGGATGACCAAGCCGTGCAGCCAGAAGTGGAAAGGACGATTCGGATCGTAGTTGGGAAGCGAGGTCCACATTTGCATGTAGATCTCATTCATAATATCTTCGCGATCCTGCGGATGATCCACCAGAAAAGAGACGGTCCGATAGACATCCTTATAGGTGGCATCATACAACGTGTGAAACGCCTGCTGATCTCCTTCAATCATTTTTGTGAGCACGTGGTACATAGATTCACTTTGCATTCAGAGGGCCCTCCTAAGTAAGCAGCTTACACCCTATATTGTCGCTCGATGGAAAAAAGGTTCGGTTTTTATGTTCTCGGTTGGGAGTCTATGGATTGCGGGAAGGCGAGCAGTGGCATGAAAGTGTGGAAGACATCTTGTTCTTTCCGTCAGATTGAACGGTGAGCTCAAAGAATTGGGCCTGCTGTCGGACGATTATAACAAGGTCTGGAGATGTAAAAATGGCCTTCATGCAGCAGGTTATATTTCTACTAAAATCAGAGACAATAATTTGTTAGGTCAAATTGAATATGGCTACCAATACCCCCAATTTGCAAGAGACGAAGCCAACAAAACGCAACACTGGCTGCTATGCAGCTTAAGTTTCCAACTATGATTACAATTGTGAAGGCCCCTGTTGCTTAACGACGTAGCAGATCCCAAAACGTGAGACACATCAAAACATCTTCAAGAGAATCAAGCCATGTCGTAAGATATGGAGATAACCTTGTAGGTGTTTTTACGTCTGAGATTAATCTGGACTCAAGCTCATCAACTTGTACGCTGAAAAAAACTATGCTTCTATTAATGCTCCTTGTGATACCCCAATGATCTGTGAGAATTCAGTTTGATTATGTTGTTCCTCATTAGTCCTCCTTCTGTCTAAAAATTAAAAAACAGCCCCAAAAATAATTTTATTTATCGGGACTGTCAAGTTAGCTAAGCTATTAAGTTATTCTTATGAAGAGGTTTATCTTACAACATCATATATAAAATACCCTGTCCATTTTCACTATAAAAACATGAAAACTCGAATCAGTGAATAATAAACACTCAGGTATTAGCTTCGCTGTCTCATCGCCTCGAATAATAACACCGTAGAGGCCATGGCTGCATTCAGTGATTCCGCTTGTCCCTGCATTGGAATGAATACTGATTCATCCACCATACTTGCAGTAGCAGCAGAAATACCCTGGCCCTCGTTGCCAATCACGAGCCAAGTGGATACACGCAAATCTATGGTATAGCATGATAAGCTTGCATCGAGCGAGGTGCTGAGCAAGCGGACACCTTTGCTTTTGGCCTGCGGCAAAAGCTCTTCCAGACTGCCTTCGATCACCGGCAGATGAAACAATGATCCCATCGTGGATCGGATCGTTTTGGGATTATATAGGTCGGCGCAACCATGACCCAATATAACGCCTACGGCTCCAGCAGCGTCCGCACTGCGAATGATAGTGCCTACATTGCCGGGGTCCTGCACACCGTCCAGCACCATCACCAGCGCATCTGGTTGCTCCAGCAATGCTGCGAATGCGCTACGCTCCTCCTTACGCACGATGGCAAAGACAGACTGCGGCGTCTTGGTATCGGTGCATTTGGCAATGACCGCCGCCGACACGGGAATCCATTCCACCGGCTGATCGGCTGAATCCAGACCATTCAGCTCGGCAGGAATCCCCTTGTCCAAATCATAGGCGACGCTTTCAACAGCCGCGTTCGAACGCAGCGCTTCCTGCACTAGATGAATACCCTCGACAATATATTTATGCTGCCGTGTGCGATGCTTTTTTTCGAGGAGTTGCGACCATTCTTTTACACGTGCATTATTCGGTGAAATGATTTCCATTGGTTTAACCTTCCGTTTCTAGGTCTGTTTCTTTAAAAATAAATGGTGCATCACTTGTACTTGAACATCAAACCTCTCTAAGCTGCAAAAGCCAGCTCCAGCTTGGTTAGATCGTCCTTGTGACCCACAATGACCAGCACATCACCCGCTTCCAGACGATCCTCGGCATACGGTGAAATGTTCATCTCCTGGTTTCTGCGGATCGCCATTACATTGCAGCCGAAGCGTGCCCGTATGTCTAGCTCCTTCAAATTTTTGCCGATCATGGAATCAGCGGCTCGCATCTCCAAAATACTGTAGTCCTTGGACAGCTCAATATAATCCAAAATATTAGGAGACGTTAAATGGTGGGCTACCCGCAGTCCCATATCCCGTTCAGGATAAACCACTTTATCCGCACCTATTTTTTGCAGCACTTTTCCGTGCAGTTCATTTTGTGCTTTGACCACAAGAGCAGGCACACCCATGTCCTTGAGAATCAATGTCGTTAGAATGCTGGCTTGTATATCTTCACCAATTGCGACTACAATTACGTCAAAATTGCGGATACCCAGTGCTCGCAGTGCTTCCTCATCGGTCGAATCGGCAGACACTGCATGCGTCACAATATTCGACATTTCCTGTGTACGCTGCTCGTCCGAATCGATAGCAAGTACATCAAACCCCATCTCACTCAGCGCGCTGGCAACACTGGAACCAAAGCGCCCCATGCCAATGACCGCATACTGTTTTTTTGCCATTCCTTCTTTACCTCCCGCTCACCATACTGTCCGTCATAGTATAGCATATCATGCTACAAACATAAATTTTGACATCCTTATTCCAAATGCTTCTCCATGTATACTGGGCCACAGCCCAAGCCATAATACATTCGATCACTATTACAACATACGGGAGGTACACATGCCCATTACAATGGATTTACGACAAGCGATTGTTCACAAAGTTCACGGCAAATCAGAGGCTGATCTTACGGATATGATTATTGGGTCAGTGGATGGACCGGAAGCCGCTTTGCCTGGATTAGGTGTCATTCTTGAAATCGCATGGAAGCATATGAGTCCAAACCAGCAGCAGGATTTCGTCCATTTGGCACATGAACAAATCGATAAAATCAAACCCGTGCCCTTAACCTAACCCTAGCTATTCAACTTCTTGTTATGCTTTAATTGTGCTCATTATTTTTACCCGTATTCGAAAATGAGAATAGTCCACTCGCATTCATGTCGAGTGGACTATTCGTGGTATATATCAAATGACTGAGATCAGATTGCTCTGCATATAAAATTTTATGGAGCCATTTCCAAAAACTTAGCGGTCGGATTTTTTTCTATAGCCGTACGCATGGCATACTCATTTTCGAACAAGGCTACATAATTGCCTTTTTTATCTTTTACCAGCGTAGAGTTGATACGGAACTTGCTCGGATCAATCTGCTCATCCACAATCCAACGTGCAAATTGGAACGGCATACGTTGAAGCTGTACATCTACCCCATATTCACCCTTCATGCGGTATTCAAATACTTCAAATTGCAGTTGGCCGACTACACCTAGTAGCGTATCATCAAAGCTTACCGTACGGAACACCTGAATCATACCTTCTTCGGTCAACTGGTCGATACCTTTCAGATACTGCTTGTGCTTCAAAGCATTTTTTACAGTAACCTTGGCAAAAATCTCAGGTGAGAAGGTCGGCAGTTCATCAAATACAACCTCGCTGCCTTGACTGAGTGAATCGCCAATGCGGAAAATACCCGGATCAAACAAACCAATAATATCTCCAGGAAATGCCTCTTCGACAATATCACGGTCCTGTGCCAAGAACTGCTGTGGTTGGGACAGCTTAATTTCCTTGCCCATCCGAACATGCTTAACACTCATCCCGCGTTGGAACTTACCAGACACGATACGCAAAAATGCAATCCGGTCACGGTGGGCCGGATTCATATTGGCCTGAATTTTAAATACATAGCCGGTAAACTTCTCGTTCGTTGGCTCAATTTCCCCCACTGTACTGTGGCGCGGTTCCGGCTTAGGAGCAAGCTGAAGGAAGTTTTCCAAAAATGTTTGCACACCAAAATTATTAATCGCACTTCCAAAGAATATAGGCGTTAATTCTCCACGCTGTACTTTTTCCATATCAAAAGGGTCACCTGCGACATCAAGCAACTCTAAATCTTGGCATAATTGGTCGTGCAAATATTCGCCCGCCATCTCGCGAATAATCGGATCATTGTAACCTTCCACTTTTTGTACTTTGATCGTGGAATGGTCATCTCCCTGAAACAACTCAACCTGATTTTTGACACGGTCATAAACACCGCACAGATCACGCCCTGTACCAATCGGCCAGTTCATAGGCACTGAACGGATACCAAGCACCTGTTCCAGCTCCTCCATCAGATCAAAGGGACTGCGTCCTTCACGGTCCAGTTTATTAATGAAGGTGAAAATCGGTATTCCGCGCTTCGCACAAACCTGAAACAGCTTGATCGTTTGCGCTTCCACACCTTTCGCTACGTCAATCAGCATGACCGCACTATCTGCGGCTGTTAATGTGCGATACGTGTCTTCACTGAAGTCCTGGTGACCCGGGGTATCCAGAATATTAACGCGATGCCCATTATAATCAAATTGCATCACTGAGGATGTTACCGAAATCCCCCGCTGTTTTTCAATCTCCATCCAGTCACTCGTCGCATGCTTGCTGGCTTTACGAGCTTTGACTGTACCTGCAAGACGAATAGCGCCCCCGAACAGCAGCAACTTTTCCGTCAGTGTCGTTTTACCCGCATCCGGGTGAGAAATAATCGCAAACGTACGCCGTTTGTCGACTTCCTGTTGAAGTATATCTGTTGTTTTACTCATTTCACATATCCCTTCATGATCAAATCCCTTGCATTTCTGCTCAAGCTATTCATAAAAAGGCCATGATGCACGCCTATTTTCATAAGTTCATCGGCTCATTGGCGTTAGCTCCAGTATTCGGCATACTCCGTCACCATATTCATGATAAATACGATCTATTTACATGTTTTAGCCTGCCTTTAACGTATAATCAGTTGCAAACTGAAAACCTGAGACTAAGCTATTATAGCATACTCCGAACGCAAAGCATCCCCTTACATCCTAAACAGGACATAGGGGGATGCATGACAAATCGGGATTACTGAGTGCCGCCTACTCGCCAGATGACATTATCTTCATCCTGACCGCTAACCGGCCACCACTTATAACCATCCTGCTCTAACAGCTTGTGAGCACCATCAGGTCCCCATGAGCCTGCTGCATAGGTTTCCAGTGTATCCGGGGTTTGCTGCCATGCTTTGGCGATTCGATCAACGAATCCCCACGCTGTAGCAACCTCATCCCACCGCGTGAAGTACGTCGAATCACCCTCGATCGCATCCATCAGCAACCGTTCATACGCCTCCGGTGAGTTGATCCCCACCATACAGCTTTGGCAAAAATCCATAGCCAGCGGCTCAATATCTGATTCCGAACCGGGTTTCTTGGCATTAATTTTAATGTAAATGCCCTCCATTGGATTGACCCGAATGACGAGCAAGTTTGGTTCCAGCTTATGCTTTTGACCGAGATATACATTGGTTGGCATGCTCTTAAACTCCACAACGATCTCCGTAGTTTTTACAGGGAGACGTTTGCCTGTACGAATGTAGAACGGTACACCAGCCCAACGGAAATTATCTACAAACACACGTGAAGCAAAATAAGTCTCTGTATTCGATTGTGGATCAACCTTGTCTTCTTGACGATACCCTGGCAACTGCTGACCTCGGTAA
The DNA here is from genome assembly GCF_025846815.2 of Paenibacillus sp. BT-177. Lineage (NCBI taxonomy): Bacteria > Bacillati > Bacillota > Bacilli > Caryophanales > Paenibacillaceae > Paenibacillus > Paenibacillus sp. BT-177. The sequence goes on from NZ_JAOYTP010000005.1 coordinate 342,164, forward strand.
CTGCCTTCAGTATATTGACCACGTACCACGTTGGTCTTCACATCCTCAGACGATTCAAAAGGTCGTAGTGAACGCAACACTTTCACCTTTTCATCACGGATATCCTCTGGTAACAAACGACTAGGCGGTTCCATCGCGATCATCGTAAGCATTTGCAGCATATGGTTCTGTCCCATATCACGCAAAGCGCCAGAATGATCATAGTAACCTCCGCGTTCCTCCACCCCTACCGTTTCACTCAGCGTAATTTGCACATTGGCAATATGCTTGTTATTCCATAGTGGTTCAAAAAAGGCGTTAGCGAAGCGAATTACCTCGATATTTTGAACCATTTCCTTACCGAGATAGTGATCAATTCGATAAATTTCTTCTTCGGCAAATACTTCACGTATTTCAATGTTCAATTCTTGTGCAGACTCGAGGTTGTAACCGAAAGGCTTCTCTATAACTAGACGATTCCAGCCCTTGCCGTCCAACATGCCTCCCTCTTTCAAGCTCTTCGACACACTTCCGAATAATTCAGGCGCCAAGGCCAAATAAAACAGCCGATTTCCCGGTATGTTAAACTTACCTTCTATAGCCTCCGTCTGCTGTCTCAGCTCATGAAACCCATCGACATTGTTGATATCCAGCGATTTATATTCAAAATGCTCGGCAAATGCCTGCCATTCTTGATCATTTTCTGCTTTATAGCGACTAAACTCCTGTATGGAAGCGTACAGGTCATTACGGAATTCTGCTTCTGTGCGAGGACGTCTTGCTACACCAATAACAGCAAAATCTTCAGCAAGCTTGCCTTCGCGGTACAAGCTGTAAATAGCAGGAAATAACTTACGGCGAGCCAAATCGCCCGTAGCACCAAAAATAAACAGAACTGCACCTTGTGTCACAAGAGATTCTTTAACAGGTATGTCAGCCATGAAGTACCTCATTCTTCCCATGTCAAGATTCCGCAATCCACAATCCTCGAAATCCGCATGTAGTATTGTGTATATTTATACAAGATCATACTTGATTTTCGAAAAACATGGAACTAAAGATTTGATGACATTTTAACATATTCCACATGGATAAGCTATCCGATGAATCATAAATTTACCTTATAAGTCAGTATTCAATCGTGATAAGCGGAAAACCGAGTGTTATACGTTTATCCTGCTGCTCCTTATTTTCATGTACAGCCATCTGCATCTGGACTTGATGCTCACCGCTTTGAACCATTAATGGCAGGTCTGGAGCTTCATAAGATACGGCTACTGTATTTACATCTGTGTATCTTTCTTTAGCCTGCATAGAGATGGTCCCTGCTAAGCTCGCTTCTGTTTGGTTCATCAGTTGATCCACGCTTTCCTTTGCTTGCAGCGAACGCTGAACGGAGGTGTTCCACTGCGCTTGAACCCCTATAGAATTTAATTGCTCAGCACAAAGCTTATGAAGTTGAATCAATTGCTCACGTCCTGTGTCACTGCTTTCTAGCTGAACGACTACATACCATTGTCCAGTTTGACGTTCCATCACATTTAAACGAATTTTCAAATCCTCACGATCACGAACAGAACGATAAAGTGTATGTCCATTTTCCACGAGTTTACTTGCTGTGGGTATATTCAGTTGATCAGCTATCTGTGCCGCTATATCTGCCGGATCTCCATGATTAGGAATCCAATCGCCTTGCCATTTTACAACTAGCTTATCCAGTGTACCCGGGGTTTGATCCGATAGGAATAACAACGAGCGTAAAGCCGTTTCTGCCTCGCGGGAATCAGTTCCGTTGGTCTGAAGAGTTCCGTAACGCCAGCCAGCCAGTACCAACACCGTTCCTAATACCAAAATCGCAATAACTCCCTTTTTAATCATCTCTACTTTTAACATGGACGTTCCTTCCCCTCCATAACCATACGTTCTCCGCATATCCACGATAGAATGCTTCTTTTTTCGGCTCGATTGAAATCTATGAATCTATCAATAGCATGCCCGTTGCCAGAGGTTTTATACGCAGAGGAAGTCAGCACAACCTTTCAGAAATATTCATTCGCCTACTGGGTGTTCGACCATACACCGTAGGCACGATAAGAATAGACTATAATCACAACGCATCTTACACCAAAAGAGGTGAAATCATGTTTCCCATTTATCCAGTAAATGAAGCCAATGTGGCACCTCATGGCGGACGGATGGTCTGTGCCGTTATGCGTGATGGTACACGACACATTGGCATCTTAAGTGGGTGTAGCAAAGGCAAGCTGATGTTGAATGGATATCCATCCTCCTTTCCTGGCAGTCTCTATGCCGGAAGCTACAGTAACAAAGGAAAACAAAAAGCTAAAAAAATCTCCTCTAAAAAGCAAAAAAAGAACTCTAAAAACAAAGCTCGTTCTTCTGCCAAGCTAAATTCCTTTAATAGACCGCCGGACGAACTTCTAAATCCATACTTTCCTTATAACGTAGGCGCATTTGATTCAAATGGAAATAGGGGTTATGGAAACGGCAGAGCAGGCTATCGTGGTAGATATGGATACGGGGCAGGACTTGCACTAGATCTGGCTTTAATCGCCTTTCTATTCCTCCTTATCTAAACACCGTGTTACAGAACACAAAAAAACCGGAGGACCATTCATCGTCTCCGGTTCTTTGTATTCATCGTTTTACAATTTACTCTGCTAAGCCGTTCTTATAAGCATAGATTGCCGCCTGTGTGCGGTCTTCCACTCCTAATTTGGCGAGAAGGTTCGTGACATGGAATTTTACCGTCTTAATCCCGATAATCAGTTCATCTGCGATATCCTGGTTAGACTTCCCTTGTGCCAACAAGCGAAGAACCTCCATCTCACGATCTGTTAGCTCCGTATGTGCGGGCGCTTCAGCCTGTGGCTGGCGAAACCGATTCATCATCTTAGAGGCCACCTGCGACTCTAGTACGGACTGTCCACGTGCAGCTGCACGGATCGCATCCGCGATCTCGGAAGCACGAGACGTTTTAAGCAAATAGCTGAATGCCCCTGCCTCAATGACCGGATACATTTTCTCATCATCCAAATAACTCGTCAGTACAATCACCTTTGTCTCTGGAAGTAGGCGTGTCACTTGGCGTGTCGTTTCGATACCATCCATGCCATCCATGACCAAATCCATTAAAATCACATTTGGTTTGTACTCTGATGCTAAGCGTATGCCTTCTTCTCCGCTTCCGGCCTCGCCGACCACTTCAATCCCTTCTTCTGTCCCCAGCACCGCCGCAAGCCCGATCCGCACCATTTCATGGTCGTCTACCAGCAATACGCTAATCGGTAATTCCGTTTCCATGATCATCGTTCCTTCCGCTTTCATCATAAATAACTGGCACAGACACCTCGATCCGTGTCCCTTTTCCCGGAGCCGTTATATACTGAATAGCTCCCCCAATTTCACTGACCCGCTCCTGCATGGTGGATAATCCATATGATGTCTGCTTTTTCTCATCCATTTCAAAACCAATACCATTATCCCGAATCGTCAACCTAATGGAATCCGGGCGTTGCACAATACGAATTTCCATACGAGTTGCTTTGGCGTGACGCAATGTATTAGACATCGCTTCCTGAACAATGCGAAACAAGTGATTTTCAATGCCCTTAACCAACTGTACTCCGCTTTCCATCTCAAAATCAATCTCCATCGGTACCTTTGCCTGTAATTCCTGTACCAAATCACGCAAACCCTGCTCAAGCCGTTTTCCTTCCAGATAGACAGGCCGTAGATGAAGTAGTAACGCCCGCATTTCGGATTGTGCCACGGAGGACATTTCTTCAATTAATGCAACTTGACGCTGCGCTTTATCAAAATCCTTGTCCAGTGTCCTGCCCACAGCCGTCGCTGTCATTGAAATAGCAAACAATTGCTGCGATACTGCGTCATGTAACTCTCTAGCCAGCCGCTGCCGTTCCTCCACAATCGCAGTCATCCGTGCCTGTTCTGCTAACTGAGCATTATCCGTAGATAAGCGTTGTAAAGACGTTACTTGTTCCTGCCATTTACGCCCGATTCGTTCCAACTGCTCTCCTAGTCTGCCAAGCTCATCATGGCCTAGAGGTGGCAACTCACGTGCAGGGGTTCCCTTTTCCCACATCAGCAATGTCTCTCTCAACATTTCCAGTCTGCTTTTAAAGCGATAACTTTCATAAAATCCGTACATTGCCCCTGTACCAATCAACACCAGTATAACGGCTCCTGCTACTTTCAGTATCATTCCCCAGGTTGGGAACGACTTCACATATCCATATGTATACAGCATATAAAAGACAACTACGCCCACAACAACACACAGGAGGATACCTTCACCCATACTGCGGGTTACCATGTTGGACGTTTTTTTGTGATTCATCCCGGTTCCTCCTGGTTCAATAAAATCGAATACGGACATCGCCCGCCAAGTACGAAACGACAAACTTCACTTTATATTCACTCTGCTCAAAATGAGGAGACTTCCACACCAGTCGATTGAGCATCCCCGCCTCATGATCCCGGTCGAACTGAATTTGACCGAACAATACGAACATCTCCACCTCTACACCGTAATTATCCGGCAGCGTGATGTCAATGTCACCGAAGATCCCCTGTAAAAATATGACGGGCTCACGTTCCTCTGGAAGAGCGAGCGTCAAATCGGCATCCACATCACCAACCACATGCCATATGCTTGTGCTGCGCAAGCTCCACGGCACTTCATCCCATTTATGATTGGATATGAAATTGTGTTTGAATATGGAGCTTTGACCTTTATGCAGCTTCCTGGAACGTGAATAGAACACAGCCAGCGAAGCCAATGTGATCACTACAAACAAGAACAAATGATCCAGCACCAGCAGACCGGCACCGATGGCAAGCATCGTATAGCCCTTTTTGATTTTGGAATTGCGGATCTTATATATTCCGGCCAACATTAGGATCAGTGCAAACACGGAGAGGAACCCAATCCACTGACCGAATAAAATGATAATCCCGATGCCAATCCCTGCCAGTGCCAAGGCTGATTTTCTTCTCTCCATGCTGCACCCCCTTTTTTGTTTATACCGGAAGGAAAAGCCATAGTGGCGAAATATATCGCCATATGGCTTCCGAACCATACAGATTGAGCACCGTTATTGGTCAGTGTCCATCTATACAGCATATCATAATGTTTGGGTTCCGAGTAGTTAGTCCTTCTTCATATCTACAGGTTTAGCACCTGCCTGAATTTTGGACTTCAATTGTTGAAGCTGCTCATCCACTTTAAATTGTTTTTCAGCTTCTGCGGGATTAACATATGCTTCTCCCGGTGCTTGACGATAAGGGGCACGCAGTACGTCAGCTTCTGCCTCCATTTGCATGATTTTTTCCTCCATGCGGTGGAAGCCCAGCGAAGCAGACCCGCTTTCAATCGTGTGCAAACTATTGATTTGCGACATTTGCTTTTTGGCTTTTGCCATTTGAGCACGAGATACCAGCTCATTACGCTTATTGCGCATTTTGTAGAATTCATCCTTCATTCCATGAAGCTGCTGTACCAGTTCTTTGGCTTGGAGCTCAGCTTGAGTGTGCAAGTCACGGTATTCATCCTGCTTTTGCACAAAATAAACCTTCTCGCCCAGTAGCTTGCGTGCTACTTCTTCCTGGCCATTTCGCAATGCAGATTCAGCCTGCTTTTCGCGCTCATTGGATACACGCACAGCCTCCTCCAAACGCTGTTTCATACGACGCTCATTTGCCATTTGCTTGGCGACCGTTACCTCAGCCTCGTGAATTTCTGCCTCCATATCGCGCAAGTACTGATTTAACATGATAATCGGATCTTCAACTTTATCCAACATTTCATTCACCGATGCTCTTGTCATATCCTTCATTCTTTTAAAAATTCCCATTATTTACGTTCTCCCTTCTCGAATTGCTCTACTTTTTTACGTAACTCTTCCAGTTCCTTTTTCATTGCTTTTTTCTCGATATCTTCCATCATGGAATCCAGATCACTGTTGTGCCCTGTATTAAATTTGGATGAATAGCGGGCATCCTGACCAAACGGGTTCGAGTTGCCGTATGCTCCGCCTTGATTGTAACCAGTTCCTTGTCCATACTGCGTTCTAGTACTACTATCGCCATAATAGCGTGGATCTTGATGGGTATAGGGACCACTATCTGGACCAAATCCTCCGTCGTAAGGAGATCTTGGTTCCTTGGAAATAACCAACGCTGCAATCACATAAATCATAAATGTGGTGCCTGCTGTAATAAAGAAACTGATCACAACCAAAATACGTATCCAAGTTGAGTCCATTCCTGTTGCGTCAGAAAGACCGCCACATACTCCAGTTAATACTCTATCCCGGTTTGATCGGTAAATTCGGGTCATAATTTACTTACTCCTTCCCGCTGTTGTTCAGCTTGCTTTTCAGTCTCGCCCACTCTTGTTCGAGCAGCGATCCACCGGTGTGAGCATCCCTTGTATACTCCTCACCCCGGCGCAATTCACGCAGACTCATCGTTTCTGCTTCCATATCAGCTACCCGGTCTTCCAAGCGGTTGAACATTCGGGGAACATTTCGTCCGCCGTATGTACCTGCCCGTTCGTTCATTTGCTGCTGGAGTCTCAACGTTTGTACACGTGCAGCGTAATACTGACGCTTACTGTGTACCGTCTGGTATTCTGTTTTTAATGTATCCAGCTGTTGCTCCAATTCACGTAATGATTCACGGCTCTGCTCCCACAGTTCTCTATACTGCTCTTCTTTTTCTGCATATAGCATTTTTTCCTGAAGGGCTAGCTTTGCGACGTGTTCTTCATCTGCTTTCAAAGCCAGAAGCGCCTGTTCCTCCCGTTTGGCCTGCATGGACAATGCATGATCCAACTGCTGCTTCATTTGTCTTGTATGCACTGCATACTGCTGCTGAAGCTTTTCCGCTTCAGCGATTTCCTGACGGGTATTATATAGGAACTGGTCAATGAGTTGTACCGGATCTTGGCTTTGTTCCAAATGCTCATTGAAGGTTGCTACCGTAATATCACGCATTCTTCGAAAAACACTCATTGGCGTCTACTCCTTTCACAATTTCGTATTTTCATCATTTCTTGCTCTTTGCTTTCGTACATTATTCTTCATCCTCAAACTGTCACATTCAGTAGCGACTTCTACGGTCACTCAGCATGGATACACCAAATATGATTAACCCGATTGCCAGCAGTGGTCCAATTAGCCAGGATAGCTTGCCCAGTAAAATCAGTACCCCGAGCACAAGCACGATCCAGCCGAAGAGTGCATTTCCTCTTTTCACACCGTAGTACCCCAGCATAACCATGGCTATCGGAATTAAGTAACCAATCAGATGTCCTACAAAGTGACCGAAAAACGGAGTAAACTTACCGAGCAGCATAATCGAACCCAACACGATCAGTACAATGGCTAACCCATTCCCTTTGTTAACTCTCATCATCTCTCACCGCCTTTCACTGTGTCTTGCTTATGTCCTTATTGTACGCTGACCTAGCGTTTGACAAAACGGACCCCAGACGGTTTTTGAACCTAGACCTAAGTCGGGGATGGATATAGACCTGCGGCTATCCTCCTCTATGCTGCTCTGCTGCAAGGGATGTTGAGTGCCGCTTTCCTGCATGCTTAGAGCGTAGTGAAAGGACGAGACAAGCAAATAAGGCTACCGCTGCAACCATATAAGGCATATTAATATGAACATCAAACAGCAGTCCCGCAATTAACGGTCCAATTACATTCCCCAAGCTGGTATAGGACGAGTTCATACCCGCTACAAACCCTTGCTCATCCCCAGCCTGCCGCGATAGAGAAGTGCTTACTGCCGGGCGAAGGATATCCATAGCCAGAAAAATGATAAAGGTCGTCAGCATAATCATCACGTACTGCTCGGCAAATAAAGTTAGGAAAATAAACAGTCCTCCGATAGCCAAGCAAAGGTGAATTACTTTTTTCTCACCAAAACGGTTAATGATCCAACCAAATATAGTTGCTTGCACAACTGCTCCCAAAATAGAGCCTGTCGTTATAATGATGGCAATATCCATCGGTGTAAAACCATATTTATGGTCAACAAACAGTCCAAATACCGTTTCAAAATTTGCCAATCCAAAAGCAACGACAAATACAATGAGCAAGCCCATGAAATACGGAGATTGATAGGACTTCGCAAATTGCTGTAAAAGGTTTTCTTTTTCACGCGGAAGCTCTCTATTGTACTGTTGCTTTTCCTTGCTCAAAGACTCCGGCAACACGAGCAGAGACAAAATAGCCGCTATCCCTGCAGCACCTGCCGCCGCAAAGAAGGGAATACGTATTCCATAGGCAGCAAGCAAACCGCCAATCCCTGGTCCAATTATGAAGCCTGTGTTAATCGCTGCATTAATCATCCCCATACCCTTGCCTCTTTCCTCAAATGAGGTCACATCAGCAACGTAGGCCATAATAGAAGGAGTAAGCAACGCTGCCCCTACCCCGCCCATGATTCGTGCAACAAACAAGGTAGGGACGGAACTCGCCAGTCCAAAAACAAGCTCTGACAGCATAAAAATGAACATCCCAGAAACAATCAACTTTTTACGTCCATAACGGTCAGACAATTTTCCTGACAGCGGTGATAATAAAAGTTGTGTCAACGCAAAAGCTGCAACCATCAGCCCCATTGAAGAACCGTTCATCCCTAGCTCGCTTATAAATTTAGGTAAAACAGGAACAACTAATCCAATCCCCATGAATGCTAAAAAAATGTTAAGCATCAATAACAGCATTGCTCCCCGATTTCTTGTCAGTATAGACATATTTCCACCCTTCCTTTTCAGAATCCCTTTTATTTATCAATAGTTTATTTCAGTATCCCAACTTCAAAAACAAAAAAACTTTAATTGTTTTATTAGTTTTCACATAAAAAAATAGCCTCTTTTAATATGCACATATTATTAGGCTATTTTTGTTTTTCGACTAACCCAAATAACAATATATCTACAATGGAATAAGTTGCTTCCTCTACCGTCACACTGTTATCCAGAAAGAAACGCTGATCAAGCGTTAAATTTACTGAATCAATAATAAGCTTCATGATCAGAGCTTCATTTTTGTTCACAATAATTCCTTCTCGGATACCTTCCTGAATTAATGTTCTAATCGGAGACCAATCATTTAAATCAGCATGTACTCTTTTCCATTGCTCAGGATAATACTTTTTCATCTGGTCTAATATTCTTAAATCATAAAACTTATAATACAGCGGCATAACCCTAATCGACTGTTTAATCTTTTCTAACAAAGATAATTCATTGTTTTGGATAATTTGTTCTGTCTTTTGAATCATATCATCATTTGTACGCTCAATCAGTGTCTCTAAAATAAGCGTCTTAGATGAAAAATTCTCGTACAATGTACGCTTACTGATGGCAAGTCTTTTCGCAAGATCATCCATAGTAAATTTCAAGCCATTCTCATGAACTTCCTCTACAAAAGCTTCCAAAATTCTTTCCTGCATATGCATTCCTCATTTCTCTTACACTTAATAAACTATAAATGTTTTTTCAGTACCATCATCCTACTACAACTTCAAAGTCCCAGTCAAATATAAACCTAATTAAAAAGGATCTCTGCAAAGTTCTTATCTTCCACTCATCTGGATCCAAGTTAATGTTGTTGCCAAAGTTAAGAATACGAATAATAAAAAGGATGATAAAATGCATTAAAGCATTTTATCATCCTTCTATATATACCGGCGAGAGGACTCGAACCTCCACGGTTTCCCACTCGATTTTGAGTCGAGCGCGTCTGCCATTCCGCCACGCCGGCATATTTAATTATGGAGGCGCCACCCAGATTTGAACTGGGGAATAAAGCTTTTGCAGAGCTTTGCCTTACCACTTGGCTATGGCGCCAGAATATAACTAAGCGGACGACGGGAATCGAACCCGCGACCCTCGCCTTGGCAAGGCGATGCTCTACCGCTGAGCCACGTCCGCATAAGATGGCTGGGGATATAGGATTTGAACCTATGCATGACGGAGTCAAAGTCCGTTGCCTTACCGCTTGGCTAATCCCCAATAATAAAGGGCGGCCGATGGGGCTTGAACCCACGAATGCCGGAGTCACAGTCCGGTGCGTTAACCACTTCGCCACGACCGCCACAGGAAAAGAAGTAATTGGCAGGGGCAGCAGGAATTGAACCCACACCAACGGTTTTGGAGACCGTTGTTCTACCTTTAAACTATGCCCCTATAAAACTGGTGGAGGATGATGGATTCGAACCACCGAACCCGTAAGGGAGCAGATTTACAGTCTGATGCGTTTGGCCACTTCGCTAATCCTCCAAAATGGTGCCGGCGAGAGGACTTGAACCCCCAACCTACTGATTACAAGTCAGTTGCTCTACCAATTGAGCTACACCGGCACAAAAACTATTCAATTAAAAGTGGCTCGGGACGGAATCGAACCGCCGACACGAGGATTTTCAGTCCTCTGCTCTACCGACTGAGCTACCGAGCCTCACAATAAGACTCTTTACCAAGCAATGTATTACTAATGGCGGAACTGACGGGATTCGAACCCGCGATCTCCTGCGTGACAGGCAGGCATGTTAGGCCTCTACACCACAGTTCCATAATAGATTTAAATTGGTTGCGGGGGCAGGATTTGAACCTGCGACCTTCGGGTTATGAGCCCGACGAGCTACCGAACTGCTCCACCCCGCGACAGTAATAAGTATTTACTTTTTAAATGGTGGAGGCTGAGGGGATCGAACCCCCGACCCTCTGCTTGTAAGGCAGATGCTCTCCCAGCTGAGCTAAGCCTCCTCAACGGAACACTTCTCATATTATACCACAACAAACTTTTTATTGCAACTTTTTGTGTTTATTTTTTTTATGACCCGTAGGGGATTCGAACCCCTGTTACCTCCGTGAAAGGGAGGTGTCTTAACCCCTTGACCAACGGGCCATGCTATAGAATAATTCTGGCGGAGAGAGAGGGATTCGAACCCTCGAGACGCTTTTGGCGCCTACACGATTTCCAATCGTGCTCCTTCGGCCAACTCGGACACCTCTCCATATGGCTCCCCGAACAGGACTCGAACCTGTGACAACTCGATTAACAGTCGAGTGCTCTACCAACTGAGCTATCAGGGAATATTAACACTTGTTTCAAGGTTACACCCTGAAAACTGGATCCGAAACTTCATTGCGCCTTATCTTTAGGATAAGCCCTCGACCGATTAGTATTGGTCAGCTCCATGCATTACTGCACTTCCACCCCCAACCTATCTACCTCGTCGTCTTCAAGGGGTCTTACTAATTGGGAAATCTCATCTTGAGGGGGGCTTCACGCTTAGATGCTTTCAGCGCTTATCCCTTCCGTACATAGCTACCCAGCGGTGCTCCTGGCGGAACAACTGGTACACCAGCGGTACGTCCA
>NZ_JAOYTP010000006.1:0-281646 GCF_025846815.2 Paenibacillus sp. BT-177
TTTTCAGGGTGTAACCTTGAAGTTAGAATTTGCGAGGCAAATTCATGTTTGGTGGCGATAGCGGAGGGGTTCCACACGTACCCATCCCGAACACGACCGTTAAGCCCTCCAGCGCCGATAGTACTTGGACCGCAGGGTCCTGGGAGAGTAGGACGCCGCCAAGCGAACTTTATATTTATTATTCCCTGATAGCTCAGTTGGTAGAGCACTCGACTGTTAATCGAGTTGTCACAGGTTCGAGTCCTGTTCGGGGAGCCATTTGCTCTCATAGCTCAGTAGGTAGAGTGCATCCATGGTAAGGATGAGGTCACCGGTTCGATCCCGGTTGAGAGCTTGTTACAGGATGGCCCGTTGGTCAAGGGGTTAAGACACCTCCCTTTCACGGAGGTAACAGGGGTTCGAATCCCCTACGGGTCATAGGATAGTATGGAGGCTTAGCTCAGCTGGGAGAGCATCTGCCTTACAAGCAGAGGGTCGGGGGTTCGATCCCCTCAGCCTCCACCATATTTTATTCTCTTACATGGATGAAATATAGGGGAATTGTGAATCATATGCATATTGGGGATTAGCCAAGCGGTAAGGCAACGGACTTTGACTCCGTCATGCATAGGTTCAAATCCTATATCCCCAGCCATTAAGAGCCATTAGCTCAGTTGGTAGAGCACCTGACTTTTAATCAGGGTGTCGAAGGTTCGAGTCCTTCATGGCTCACCATTGTATTACATGCGCGTGTGGCGGAATTGGCAGACGCACTAGACTTAGGATCTAGCGTCTTTGACGTGGGGGTTCAAGTCCCTCCACGCGCATCCTGTTATTGCGGACGTGGCTCAGCGGTAGAGCATCGCCTTGCCAAGGCGAGGGTCGCGGGTTCGATTCCCGTCGTCCGCTCCATATTTGCGCCCTTAGCTCAGCTGGATAGAGCGTTTGACTACGAATCAAAAGGCCGGGAGTTCGAATCTCTCAGGGCGCGCCATCTTTTTAAAATAATATAATATCGGGATGTAGCTCAGCTTGGTAGAGCACCTGGTTTGGGACCAGGGGGTCGCATGTTCAAATCGTGTCATCCCGATACTGATTTGCGGGTGTAGTTCAATGGTAGAACTTCAGCCTTCCAAGCTGATAGCGTGGGTTCGATTCCCATCACCCGCTTACCGATTACCTAGAAGCCGAAAGGCTTCTTTTTATTTTGTCACAATACATTAACTTCTATGTATATAGAGCATTAAATGATGCCTCTTGTCGTGCACGGTTGGGGATGACTTGTGCATATCCTACATAGGCTTTTATCACCTAGACCCGGATTTCCCCTCTTACGGCCCCCTTTTTCCTGTAGTAAGGCTAAATTCGTGATCAAATCCATTGAAAATAGGAATCCTATAATTATTATGTTGCGAAATTCATGGTGATAACTCTACATCTGCTCCTTTTGTTGTGCACACTCTTCTTTATTTATGTGGGTAACACGTAGAGATTAATGAGTAAACAGATTTAGAATACTGAGATTATGGCTTTTTTGTGTATATCTTTGTGGATAGAGCGCAATGAATTTCACTTTGTCAACAAATAATGAACATATACACATCATGACACAAGAATTTGTACCTTTGAAAACGCGCCTTTTAAAAGAGACTGTGCATAAAGTTTCGCACATCAATAGCTATAAAATCAGGTTTAATTTTTAAATTTCATTATTATGTATATATAACCAATATATTCTCCAAAAAAGTATTTCAAAAGCATGATTTTTTCCTGTAAATTTTGCAGCTTTTCATACGTTTTTATTGTATGATGTTAAGAAAGTGTCAAATTTCGTGTGTATACGTACCTTTGCTACAACTGAATAGGTGTGGAACAGATCAGATGGGGGGAAAAGCATGACTGAGCTTACGTTAACCGCTAACAAAAACCAATCCAATAATCTGCTACGGCGGGACGTTCGTTTTCTAGGAAATATTCTTGGTGAGGTTTTGGTTCATCAGGGTGGCAACGAACTTTTGGATATCGTGGAGAAAATACGTGAGGCAAGTAAATCGTTACGTGCCGGGTATCAGCCGGAGTTATACGAGAATTTCAAACAAATGGTCAGTGGACTGGATACGGATATTCGTCACCAGGTTATTCGCGCGTTTGCGATTTACTTTCAGTTGGTGAATATCGCTGAGCAGAACCATCGTATTCGTCGTAAGCGGGATTATGAGCATTCCGCTGGTGAAGAGGTTCAACCCGGTTCTATCGAAAGTTCCGTTCAGGAGCTTAAACAAGGAGGCTTCTCCGCAGAGGACGTTAGCAACATGCTGAATGAACTCTCTTTGGAGCTGGTCATGACTGCACATCCTACAGAAGCAACACGACGAGTAATCCTGGATATCCACAAACGTATTTCCGAAGACGTCATGCTGCTGGATAATCCGATGCTTACCTTGCGTGAGCGAGAACAGGTACGGGAAAATCTGCTTAATGAAGTAATTACACTGTGGCAGACCGATGAGCTGCGTGATCGAAAGCCAACTGTATTAGATGAAGTAAGAAATGGAATGTATTATTTTCATGAGACCTTGTTTCATGTATTGCCGGATGTATACCAAGAACTGGAACGATGTTTGGTCAAATATTATCCTGAGCAAAAATGGCACATTCCAACTTATTTGAGATTTGGTTCTTGGATCGGTGGAGACCGAGACGGGAATCCATCTGTTACATCTCATGTGACTTGGGAAACATTACGTATGCAGCGCAAGTTGGCTTTGAGAGAATATCAGCACACGCTGAAAGAACTCATGGGTTACTTGAGCTTCAGTACCAGCATTGTTCGAGTTTCTGATGATTTGTTGGCTTCTATTGAAGAAGATCGCGCCCACATCACACTTAAAAAAATGGAAGTATGGCATAACGAAAAAGAGCCTTATCGCATCAAACTGGCATATATGATTGCTAAGGTGAATAACGTTTTGGATGAAAGCAAACAGGGTACCAAGGAGCGCTACAGCTCCGCGGAAGAACTTATTGCAGACCTGAATGTTATTGACAACAGCTTGCGCCATCATTTTGCTGATTATGTGGCAGACACGTATATCCAAAAGATGATTCGTCAGGTAGAGCTATTCGGGTTTCATACGGCTACGCTGGATGTGCGTCAGCATAGTCAGGAACATGAAAATGCGATGACTGAAATTCTTTCAAAAATGAATATTGTGTCAGATTACAGTAAGCTGTCAGAGGAAGAAAAAATAGATCTGCTGGAACAGCTGCTGAATGAACCGCGTCCGATTACTTCGCCGTATTTAAAATATAGTGATAGCACACAGGAATGTCTTGATGTATATCGTACGATTTATTTGGCTCAGGAGGAATTTGGCAAGCAATCCATTACAAGCTACTTGATCAGTATGACCCAAGGGGCCAGTGATTTGCTTGAGGTCATGGTATTAGCCAAAGAGGTGGGCCTGTTCCGCATCGAGAAGGATGGCACTGTCATCTGTACGCTGCAATCCGTTCCTTTGTTCGAAACGATAGATGATTTGCACGCTGCACCTGATATTATGAGAAGATTGATGAACCTGCCTGTATATCGACAATCTGTAGCCGCCATGGATGAGCTTCAGGAGATCATGCTTGGCTACTCGGATAGTAATAAGGATGGCGGTGTGGTTACAGCGAACTGGGAACTTCGGGTCGCTATGAATAGCATTACGGAAGTAGTAAACGAGTATGGTGCAAAAGTGAAGTTTTTCCACGGACGTGGAGGAGCGCTGGGGCGTGGAGGAATGCCACTTAATCGCAGTATTCTGGCTCAGCCTCCTCATACCATTGGTGGAGGAATTAAGATTACGGAGCAAGGCGAAGTGCTATCATCCCGCTATTCGCTCAAGGGGATTGCATATCGGAGCTTGGAGCAGGCGACATCGGCGTTAATTACGGCTGCTGCCTATCATCGCTCGGGAAAGAAAGAAGTGTTCGAGGAAAGCTGGGAGGAGATTATTGCCCGTATTTCCGAGGTATCACTGGAGAAGTATCAAGATTTGATTTTCCGAGACCCGGATTTCTTCAGTTTCTTCAAAGAATCTACACCGTTGCCTGAGGTAGGCGAGCTGAATATTGGATCTCGCCCGTCCAAGCGTAAGAATAGCGAACGTTTTGAGGACTTGCGCGCCATTCCGTGGGTTTTTGCGTGGACACAAAGTCGTTACTTGCTACCCGCTTGGTATGCGGCAGGAACTGGTTTGCAAAGCTACTATCAAAACAATGAAGATAACCTTAAAGTGCTGCAAACGATGTTTAGAGACTCTGCTTTCTTCCGGTCGCTTATTGATACACTGCAAATGGCAATCGCTAAAGCGGATTTGCTGATTGCAGAGGAGTACGCTGGGATGTCGGATAATGAAGAAGCACGACAACGTATATTTGGACAGATTTCTGCAGAGTTCAAGCTGACATCTGAGTTGATTTTGAAAATAACCGGACAATCTGAGATTTTGGACGATGTACCTGTTATTCAGGAATCTATCCGGTTGCGTAATCCTTATGTCGATCCGTTAAGTTATTTGCAGGTTCAATTGCTAAGTGAGCTGCGCGAGTTGCGTAATCAGAACGGTGATGATGCTGAAATGCTGCGTGAGGTACTGTTGACGATTAACGGAATTGCCGCAGGCTTGAGAAACACAGGCTGATATAGTTTGGCTGTATGATACAGGCAATCGGGTACTCATGGAGTGCCCGATTGTGCTGTGTTTATAGTAATGACGCACGAGTTTGTTACTTGTGTCCATACTTCAGTTGATTTCTGGATAAAATTAAACTACGATGAATAATCATAAACATATAATAAGTAACCCATCAGCAAGTCTGGGGGAGTATAGAGTGGATAATATGGAAAGCCGCTTGGTTAGGCTGGTGCAAAAAGGTGATCAGCGAGCTTTTGCGGAGTTAGTCGAGTTATATAAAGATCGGATTTTTCATCTTTCCTACCGGATGCTAGGTAATCGTCATGAGGCGGAGGATTTGGTGCAGGAAACTTTTTTGCGTGTGTATCGCAACTTGGAAAAGTATGACCATGGACAGAAGTTCTCAACCTGGATTTATCGGATTGCTACAAATCTGTGCATTGATCGTCTGCGAAGGAGAAAACCTACATACTCACTTGATGCTGAAATGAATGATCAGGAAGGTGTTGATGGGTACGCCATGCTTGCTAGTGAAGAGCTTACCCCTGAAGGGAGTACGCTGTTGTCAGAAACGCAAGCTTTAATTCATGACGCCATTGACAGCCTTCCGGATAAATACAAGACGATTATGGTTTTACGGTACTTGCAGGAGCTTTCCTTGCAGGAAATTAGCGATGTGCTCAATCTCCCAGTTACCACAATTAAGACAAGAGTACACAGGGGACGGGATTTTCTACGCAAAAAATTGGAGCACAAGCTATAAATGATGTGCATACATTCTAGGAAAAGAGCCTACGTAGATGTTTTTATGAAACATAATGCTCGTTGTAACGTATGTAAGATGAGCAAAGTTTCTAAGCCGGAGCATGTTATGTTGAGAAACACGGAAGAATATTAGAAAGGATTGGCTCATATGGATTGCAAACAAGCCGTCTCTTTTATGCATGACTATCTAGATGGCGACCTGTCTGAGCAGGACAAACATGAGTTGGAACAACACTTGTTAGACTGCCCGGAATGCCGCATGCGTTTTAAAGAGCTGGAGCGGACGGATGCGATGCTTTACGGTACACGCTATCATCAAGTGCCGTGTGTATCGGATGAGCTGACATTTCGCATTATGAATGCTTTGCCGCCGCATAAAAGACAGCCTGCGGTGCCTATGCTAACTTGGGTGAAGAGGCATCCCGCTGTAACAGCTGCCGCCTTCTTCCTTATTGTGATATGCTCAAGTATGGCCAGCTTTTCTAGCACGGACCATCAATTGGTAGTCAAAGGAAGCAATCTAGATCAAGTTGTTATTCAGGGCGATACTGTAATTGTACCTGAAGGGAAATCCATTGCCGGAGATTTAACAGTACAAAATGGTGAGGCCCGTGTATACGGTGATGTGGAAGGAAATCTTACTGTGATTGACGGCTCTTACTATCAAGCTTCAACCGCCCATATTGCAGGACAGGTTAAAAGTATCGATCAAACCTTGGACTGGATTTGGTACAAGGTTACCGATTTGTTCGGGGGACCGTCTTCTCCATAAAAGAAGCTTGAAATGGCAAGAACGATATCGAGCGCCTTTTTCCGCTGGAAAAGGCGTTTTTTTGTATATGAATCTGGCGAATCGTACTGTATTTTACTGATTTTGGTGATTCTTTTGTCGCACAGCTTGCAACGTGAGCCTGATCGTTATAACCTAGATAGAGAGAGCATACTGTGTACATATTACACCCACTCACTACAGAAAATTGCGGGGGCATGCGCATGTTGGATTATTTTGCGGACCTGACTTGGAAAGAGTCCATTAAAGATATTATCGACATTTTAATCGTAACCTATATTATGTATCAGCTTATTTTACTTGTTCGCGGAACGCGAGCAGTTCAATTGTTAAAAGGAATTCTGTTCCTGGTCGTTATTTGGGCGGTTAGTACCTGGTTTGATTTGTACACGCTCAAGTGGTTGATGAATCAGATGTTCACCTTTGGTGTAGTGGCTATTTTTATTATTTTTCAACCTGAGTTGCGTCGTGCTCTAGAGCAGTTGGGGCGTGGTAAATTATTTGGGCGTTCGTCGGTAGATGATGAAGAAATCAATAAGTTAATTGGAGAAATGATTAAGGCGCTGAATTATTTATCACGTAGAAAAATAGGAGCATTGGTCGTATTCGAGCGCGAGACAGGACTGAACGAATATACGGAGTCTGGTATCAAGACACAGGCCGTAGTTAGTTCTGAACTGCTAATTAACATCTTCATTCCCAATACGCCTTTGCATGATGGTGCGGTGATTATACAAAATAAACAGATTGCTTCTGCGGCCTGCTATTTGCCATTATCGGAAAATCCCTTCATTAGCAAGGAGTTGGGAACCCGTCATCGGGCTGCAATTGGCGTGAGTGAGGTAACTGATGCCGTAACTGTCGTGGTATCGGAGGAAACAGGGCAAATTTCGTTGGCTATCAATGGTCAGGTCGTACGAGACATTAAGGAAGAATCCCTAATCTCCAAGCTGTATGAGGAGTTGCGGCCAACACCGTCACTGAAGGAAAAACGCGGCTCATTCTGGAATCGGAGGGGAGGCCGTGGAAATTCATGATGGACAAATGGATTAACAATAATACGATTTCCAAGATATTGGCGCTTGCGGTTGCTATAATGCTGTGGGGAATGGTTCATCTGGATACAGGTACACCTTCGTCTACGTTGACCGTTTCCTATAATAATAAAATAATTGATAATGTGGCCATTCAGGCCAGTGGTCTGGATGATTCAAAATATGTGCTGTCTACTATGGACACGGATCATGTAAAGATGGAGGTCAGAGGACAGCGCTCTGTCCTGACTACTTTTTTCGCGGATAATTATCAGGCAAAACTAAACTTAAGCGGCTTAGGAGCAGGTACTAAAACATTGTCACTTGAACCGGATTTGCCGGATGGGGTGGAATTGGTATCGATGACTCCTAACCGTGTTACAGTAACAATTGAGGAAAAACAAACGAAATCATTCAATGTATCTATAGTACCTAAGGGTAGTCCAGATGCGGGGCTACAGCTCGGCAAGCCTGTGATTGCTCCTCAAACGGTAAAGGTTACTTTACCCAAAAGCCAGTTGAATACCGTTACTGCGGTGCAAGGGGCTGTTAATACGGATGGCATCTCAGAAAAGTTTGAACAGAAACGTGTAAAACTGAAGGCTTATAACAAAAAGGGACAGGAACTCACAGGTGCGGTCATTGAGCCATCCACGGTGTCCGTTGAAATCCCGGTCACTCAGCAGGCGAAGTCTGTGCCTGTCAAGATAGTTTATTCCGGAGAGCTGCCAGACGGATTGGCGCTTTCTAAAGTAAACGCAAACGTGAAGGAAGCAGCGGTATATGCATCACAGGATGTATTAAGCAGGCTCAGCTCTTATGTCACGGTTACACTCGATCTGAGTCAATTTACGGAAGCGGGGACCCGTACGGTTCAAGCTAATTTGGCAGCTCCCTCAGGTTCTGATAAAATCGAGCCAGGGTCAATACAAATTCAGGTGACTGTCGTTCCTTCCAATGAAGTTACAGATACGGAACGGACGCTGTCAGGCATCCCAATCGTTTTACAAGGTGCAGGAGATGGAGCTAATGCGACTGTCATAGCGCCCACAGGCAAGACGATGGATGTTACTGTGAAGGGTCCTCAGGATTTGGTAAACAATTTAACCAATGATGACGTTAGTTTGGTGGCAAATGTAAGTGGCCTCTCGGCTGGTCAACACGAGGTTACTTTGAAAGTAGGCTTGCCTAAATACATTACACAAGCCGGGAATGCCGGCCAACTAAAGGCAACGGTAAACATTGAGAGCCCTTCTACGCCTGCTGTAACGAATCCGAATAGTGAGAATGAATCAAACCCCTCTGGTAGTGGTGATAAGGGGCAGGAGAGGCCACAGGAGGGGCAAGGCAATCAAGGTGGCAACTCTGACGCTAATACCGGGGACAACGCAGCTGCGGAGGATAAAACAAATCCTCATAACGGCGCAGAATCTTCTGCGAATGGAACCTCGGAGAACAGTCAGCCATAACATGTTTTATCTGTAGTAAATGATCAAGATTTATTAGACAAAAAAAGGGAGTCATTTTACATGGGGAAATATTTTGGTACAGATGGTGTACGAGGCATTGCTAATCAGGAACTAACAGCCGAACTGGCATATAGCATTGGCCGCTGCGGCGGATATGTCTTAGCAGGTAATGTAGAGAAACCGACAGTTGTGATTGGTATGGATACACGGATATCCGGGCTGATGTTGGAATCGGCACTGGTAGCCGGGTTGTTGTCCATTGGGGCTAATGTGGTTCGCCTAGGTATTGTTTCCACGCCTGGGGTGGCATATCTCACACGGCAATTGAAAGCGGACGCTGGTGTAATGATCTCGGCATCTCACAATCCTGTTGAGGACAACGGGATTAAGTTTTTTGGCGGCGATGGGTTTAAATTAACCGATGAAACGGAATTGAAAATTGAAGAGCTTATGGATGCAAAAGAAGACCAATTGCCTCGTCCGATTGGCAGCGGGTTGGGCACGGTTGTTGTAGACGAGCATTCCCGCTACGATTATCTGGAGTTTTTGAAAACAACAATTAGTCATTCTTTTGAAGGTCTAAAAATTGTATTGGACTGTGCAAACGGAGCAGCTTATGAGCTGGCGCCGAAGCTTTTTGCGGATTTGGGAGCTGAAGTGCACACGATCGGAGCGGAGCCAAACGGATTGAATATCAATGATCATTGTGGCTCGACTCATCCTGAAAAGCTGAAAGAGGAAGTGCGCCGCTTGAAAGCGGATATTGGGCTTGCCTTTGACGGCGATGCTGATCGCCTGATCGCAATTGATGAGAACGGGGAAGAGGTAGATGGAGACTACATTCTCTGTATTTGCGGAGATGCAATGAACCGCGCTGGAAAACTCAAGGACAGCACCATTGTATCGACAGTAATGAGTAATATCGGTTTTTATAAAGCTACTGAAAAGCTGGCTCTCAAGACTGCAAAAACTGCGGTCGGAGACCGTTATGTGATGGAAGAAATGCGTCGGGGTGGATTTAATCTGGGCGGTGAGCAGTCTGGTCATGTTATTTTCCTGGATCACAATACGACAGGTGATGGCATGCTGACAGGGATTCAACTGGTAGATACCCTGAAAGCTTCTGGCAAGAAGATGAGCGAGCTAAAATCGCTTATGAAACAATATCCGCAAGTGCTTGTGAATGTACGTGTGCAGGACAAACGCAATTACGAGGGGAATCCTGCGATTGCAGAAGCGATTGAACAGGTGGAACAACAATTGGGCGATAATGGGCGTGTATTGGTCCGTGCTTCAGGTACAGAGTCGCTTATTCGTGTAATGGCCGAAGGCCCGGATAAGGACGAGCTGGAGCAGTTTGTCGGACAGATCGTAGATGTCGTGAAAAAAGAATTAGTTTAAAATTTTGTAAACGTAGGTTGCCTGTTAAACATAAGCAGGCAACCGCATTTACGGTTATTCACTAATGATTTAACGCCTTTAGGGTGTAATTATGAATAAAGTGTCATTGCCAAATGATGCTCTGCTGAATATAATATAGGGATGTTGTGACTCAAATAGAGAAAGCGAGGGTTGTGAGGTAACGTAATACAAGCGCCAGAGCTTGATTTTGTGCGGGGGAACTTGGTGGAGAAGCAATAGATTCCGTTGAGATGATATTGCTCGCATCGGTTCACGACAAAGCAAGCTGACGAGGTGAAGGTGTTCGAAACATTCGGCGGGGACCTTCCGGTGAAGCATCAACCCGTAAACCGGCAGCGGAAAATGAACAGGCAACTGTTTACACAACGCACCGGTAGATGCCCAAATTATTTTATAACCTAAATTATAAGATTCATTTCATGAATGTGCGGCCATCATCATTGGCGTGCGCGGTTTGGGAATTTCGTTACATTCGTGAAGAGATGCCTGTAAATTCTATAGTTATCATTGACAACTTCATAGATGAATGAACTTTATTCCACAATCTACCGCACACGTTAGTCCTGTGATGAGTCGTCTTGTGAAATGATGATCGGGAGGATAACGAATATGTGTGGCATTGTAGGATATATTGGTAATCAGAATACGCAAGAGGTATTGATTGACGGACTGAAGAAGCTGGAATATCGCGGGTATGATTCTGCGGGTATTGCTGTGTTTACAGATTCAGGACTGCAAGTAGCCAAGGCAAAAGGTCGTCTGGCGAATCTGGAAGCTAAACTGGATGGTACACCGTTGGTAGGCCATGCAGGCATCGGACATACACGTTGGGCAACACACGGTAAACCTTCTGATGAAAACTCCCATCCACATTTGGATGAGAGCCAAAAGTTTTCTGTAGTTCACAACGGAATTATTGAGAACTATCTGGAACTGAAGGAACAGCTGATCGGAGAAGGTCATACCTTTATTTCCGAAACGGACACAGAAGTTATTTCCCATCTGGTAGCGCGTGAGTATGAAGGAGATATTGTTAAAGCAGTACAAAAAGCAATTACCTTTATGCGCGGTGCTTTTGCACTGGGAGTGCTGACCGAGCACGAGCCTAATAAGCTGGTAGCTGTTCGCCAAGCCAGCCCGCTGGTTATTGGTGTGGGAGAAGGCGAGAACTTTATCGGTTCCGATATTCCGGCTATTCTGAAATATACACGCAATGTATTTATTTTGAACGATGGCGAAATGGCTGTTCTGACTAGTGATGCTGTCGAATTAATGACAATCGAAGGCCAATTTATTTCTCGGGAAATGATTCATGTCGAATGGGATGCTGTGACAGCGGAAAAAGGCGGATATGAGCATTTCATGTTGAAAGAAATCCACGAACAGCCTAAGGCTTATCGTGATACAATGTTGGGCCGTATCGATAAAGATACTAAAAAAGTTGTTCTTCCAGAGCTGAAGCTAACAGAAGAACAAATTAAAAATATCCGCAACATTCAAATTGTAGCGTGTGGTACAGCTTACAATGCTGGTTTGATTGGTCGTACGGTTATTGAAAGTATGGCTCGTATTCCGGTAGAAAACGATGTAGCTTCCGAGTATCGCTACCGTTCTCCTATCGTAACACCTGAGACATTGGTGATCGTGGTGAGTCAATCCGGTGAAACTGCTGATACCTTGGCAGCACTACGTGAAGCACAAGCAAACGGAGCGCATGTACTGGCGATTACAAACGTAGTTGGTAGTTCCATCGCCCGTGATGCAGATGATGTGTTGGTTACACTGGCAGGACCGGAAATTGCCGTAGCCTCCACCAAAGCGTATTCTTCCCAGTTGATTGCGTTTTATCTGTTGGGTCTGTATCTGGCTCAAGTACGCGGCACACAAACGGATGAGCAAGTAGCTCATGTGCTGGCTGCTATGGAATCACTGCCAGAGCAAGTAGAAGAGATGTTGAGTAAAGCAGATGCGATCAAAGCCTATGCTGAGCAAATCGCTAGCAACAAGCACCTGTTCTTTATTGGTCGTGGTCAGGACTATGCTGTAGTACAGGAAGGTTCCCTGAAACTCAAGGAAATCTCCTACATTCATTCCGAGGCATATGCTGCGGGTGAGTTGAAGCATGGTACACTGGCATTGATCGAAGAGGGAATTCCAGTTATTGCTTTGGTAACTCAGGAATCCGTGTTGGAAAAAACCGTGAGCAACATTAAGGAAGTCAAAGCTCGTGGCGGTGACGTGCTTGCAATCACGTATGAAGAGCACGCTGTTGAGCTACTGAAATCCGTGGATCAAGTATTTGCAATTCCAAAAACACTTCCGATTCTGTCCGCTGCCATTTCAGTTATAGCTCTCCAACTATTGGCTTACTACGCATCGCTTGCACTGGGTCATGACGTTGACAAACCACGTAACCTGGCGAAAAGTGTTACTGTAGAATAAGCATTAGTAAAATTCTAAATTAATGATCAAACACAATAAAGATGAGTTCTGAACAATAAAGTTGAGTTCTAAAAATTCAAGCTTATTTATTGTTGTATCGATGTACTAAAGTTATGAAGTTTATAAAAAATAGTAAAATATCATATTAAAATTAATTAAGTGATTATTTGTAAAAAAACCCGATGAGTAAGTTTCATCGGGTTTTTATTTAAGTTAGGAATAGTCTTGTATAATAATTGAAAATGGGTAAGCGAAACGAATATATACTTGAATGAGGACGGGAGAGAGAAAGTTGGACGGAGCTATATTGGAACTTACTAAAACAGATGTACGTGAAGCGATGAGAAAAGAACTACAAATGAACCAATTGTTTGTCGAAAATAGCGTCGTTTACCGTAATTCACCGCGACTGTTTAAAATTCAAGTGTTTACGGCTATGGCACGTAACGAAGTTCTTCGCCATTTTCTCAATCTGGATACCTCCATGCAGACTCCGAACAGTTTAAAATCCGACCTCCCAATGAGCGAAGCATATCATCATTTGATGTACAAAATAGGTGCTACCAGCTATGCTCATCATGTGAAAGTAAAAGCGGAGCATCAATTGTTTCTGGATTACACGCATGCTGATTATAAAAGAAAGAGACATTTCCTCGATGAAGTATTACCGGAGCAACCGAAATTATCAAAGATATGGGGAGCATTTTTAAATGGGTTAGGTGTCGTCTTTAGCATAATTTATGATTATCGGGGGATTCCACTTCTAGTGGGATTTGGTCTATTGATATATTTTAATTCTTCACCATCCTATACACCTTCACATTCTGGATTTTCAAAGGGGGGCATTCTTCATTAGGAAATGGGCCTACTTTTGAGGTGAATGAAAGTACAAATATAGGTAACCCAGATGAAAAGCCAGTTTCAGATACGCCACAAGTAATCGATGATTCGAGTCAAACCGGCTTTGGAAATGAAGGAGACAGCGGGCATGATTCTCCGAGTACTGTTAACGAATCTCAAAAGATCAATAATGATGGTAGTAATAAGATTGCATCTTCAGATGTGGTAAGCAATGAGACGGAGTTGACAGCTTCTTCCGAGATAAGCATGGTTATAGTAGAAAATACTAATTTTTTCACTCTAGGTTCTCCAAAGGAAAAGGTGATCGATGTTATGGGAACTTCGACGTCGATCAACCATACTTTGAAAGTATCTATTGGGACAAAAAAGAAGGGGGCCGCCCCCTTTACGATAGGATCTTCTGTCCAGGATGTAATTGATGCCATGGGTACCCCGACGTCTATCATTGGTGACTCATGGGGCTACGATTATTCGGCAGTACAGCTTAATTCAAGTAGTGAAGAGGTTATTGGTTGGTCAAACATTAGTGATAACTTAAATGTATTTATGGGTCCACGAATAAAAACTGCGGCTCCTTTTACGAAAGGGTCCTCCAAACAGCAAGTGATTCATGCCATGGGTACCCCTACATCCGTGATTGGGGATTCGTGGGGATATGGTTTTTCGACGGTTCAATTCGATTTAAATGGTAAAGTTACGAGTTGGTCAAATATGGATAAGAATCTAAAAGTCACGATGAACTCAAAGTGAGGGGCCTTTCCTTTACTTGTTTGCTACATTTCACGCATATGGTTGTTAAAGTAAAGATAGCAAGACCTTTTGGACAGGTCCTGCTATCCATATGGTTTAGATCAATTTTTCCATAATCATAACGTCTATATACTGACCGTCCATAACCCCTTGTTTTTCAAAAATGCCGACTTCACGGTAACCAATCTTCCGATAAAGCCTCTGACCGTTTTCATTGAAGGGAAAGGTGAATAGGACGATCTTATAAAAATTGTTTTTCTTGGCCTCTTTCTCTAATTCCGCATGAAGCGTACTACCAACGCCTCTACTTCGGAAGGTTCGGTCTACGTAAATCGATAGGTCTGCTACACCATCATAAGCACAACGATGAGAATAACGATTCAAGGAAGCCCAGCCAACCACAATTCCGTCTGCTTCTGCGACCAAAATGGTGTAGCGATTTTGATGTTCCCTAAACCAGTCAACTATATAGTCGAAGTCTTTTGCTTCCGTCTCTAGTGTAGCTATCCGATCTTCAATCCCCTGATTGTAAATGTCTAGAATACGATCCAGATCTTCTGAGGTTGCTGTTCGAACGTTCAATATCGGCATGCTGATCCCCCACCCATAAGCACATTAGGCTTTCTTGGCCTTTATGATCGCAGAAACAATGTAATTATCCACGTTTGCACCAGGTACCCAATCTTTGATGAATGATTTAGACTCATCTTTAGGCTCGATGCTAATACTCGTAAATCCACTCTGCAGAAGCATGGACTTCACTTCTTCCAATGAAGAGGCGCCGGAAATACAGCCGGAATACAACTCGCTCAGGTCATTTTTTATTTCAGAAGGAAGCTCAGCAGTAGTAATAATATCGGAAATTGCTAGTCTGCCGCCCGATTTCAGAACACGAAAAGCTTCGTTGAAGACCTGCTGTTTATCCGGTGAAAGGTTGATCACACAATTTGAGATAATCACATCTACTGTGCCATCTGCTACTGGCAGATGTTCGATTTCTCCTAAACGAAAATCAGTGTTTGTGAAATTCCCTTTAACTGCGTTACTGCGGGCCCGGCTGACCATATCTGGGGTCATATCGACTCCGATGACTTTACCGTTCCCTCCTACTTGTCGTGAGGCCAAAAAGCAGTCAAATCCGCCGCCGCTGCCCAAATCCAAGACGATTTCACCGACTTTTAATTCAGCAATAGCTTGCGGGTTACCACAGCCAAGCCCGAGATTTGCTCCTTGGGGAACAGCTGTTAACTCCTCTGTGGAATAACCTATTTGTGATGAGAGGGCATCCGCATCGGACGGGGCCCCACAGCAGCTACCTGCTGCGGGGCGATTGACTTCCTTAACGGCAATTTGTTGGTAATGCTTCCGTACATTTTGGCGGATTTCATCATTCGTAGGTTTATTCATCGCAAAACACTCCTTTAAATTGGATAGATGGAACAGAATTTTAACGGCTATTATGCTTTAGTTAGCAGCAAGGCGCGCAGCAGATGGAGGTTTGCACTGGCTTAGGAAGAAAAAAGTCAAAAGACAACCGGCTTTTTTTAGAATTTGCATTTGACCATTTCCAAACAGATTGAGATCGGTGCTGCTTTTCCAGTTCATGAGCTTTCATCAGGTATTCTGCAACATAGATATTTTCATTCATTTTTAATACCTCCAACGATATGAATTCGATAATTGTAATTTGCAACTATAAGGAGTGAGTATTATCCTTTCACCGGAAAACAGCATTTGCTGGATCGAGCCATAGCATCATTAAAGAGTTTTACGGACCGAATCACCGTTTCTCGTTCAAAGTCGGTCAAATACGAAAAAACTTCGTTTAAGTAGTCATTCATCTGTGTGTCAATGGTGGTCGCTACATATTTACCTTCCACGGTGAGGGATAAGGTATAGACTCTTCGATCACTAGGGTCCGGCGTTTTCTCAACCAGATTCATCTTGGTTAAGCTCTGAACCTGTCTACTAAAGGTGGTGATATCGGTTCCAAGGGTTTCAGCAATTTGCTGCATGGAAGGTTTATGCTGGCGATCAATCTCATAAAGAATATGGCTTTGAACCGGAGAAATGTCGTGCCCACCCACCGTACAACAGTTTTTGTTCAGTAAGCCTAAACGACGGGTCATGTTTTGAAATAACTCTCGTGTATTTTCCATGTATGTTTCACCTCATGCTTTAGTTATATATTATTAATTTGCAAATTGCAAGTAATATTCTTTATTGATTTCAAAATGAATTTGAATTAGCATATAAGCATACAGTTATATGAATGGAAGGAGGTAACTCATTGGAGCAACTTGGTTATGTAGCCGATCATTTAAAGCTATTGGGGGATAAAACCCGGCTGGCGATGATTTCTCTATTGAGAGAGAGAGAATGGTGTGTCTGCGAATTTGTAGATATCTTTGATATGTCGCAACCAGCCATTAGCCAACATTTGAGAAAATTAAAGTCGCAAGGGATGGTTAAAGAAGAAAGACGAAGTCAGTGGGTATACTATTCCTTGAATGTAGACGACAAACCACATATTCAAGCTGTTCTTGATTGTATGCCGGATTCAAAACGGATTTTAAAATGGCTGAATAAAGAAGGACCTATAGCAACTTGTGGGCCGGATTCCTCAGGCTGCTCTTCCTAAAGGTTGTTCAGTTTATCTCCTTGCAGGGGATAAATGTTGTCTTCAATATAAGTATATGATTATAAGGTTATAGATTACAAAGAGGAGGAATCAGCTAAACGTGAAGATGAGGACTATGGATATCACGGGTAATGGAGGTTTTGAACATTGGTTTGGTTAGCTTGCATTATATTTCTAGCCACTTTAGTGTTGGTGATCTGGCAGCCTAAAAATTTGTCTATTGGCTGGTCCGCCTGCGGAGGAGCTGTACTTGCTCTACTGGTAGGTGTCGTCGATTTGCATGATGTTTGGGAAGTGACTCAGATTGTCTGGAATGCAACCCTAGCTTTTGTGGCCATCATTCTGATTTCGTTGGTGCTTGATAAAATCGGATTTTTCGAATGGGCGGCGCTTCACATGGCCAGAGCTGCACAGGGAAGCGGAACTCGGATGTTCGTGTACGTGACCATTCTTGGAGCTGTTGTCGCTGCTTTTTTTGCAAATGACGGTGCGGCCTTAATTCTGACACCCATTGTTCTAGCGATGGTTCGAGCACTTAAATTGGATGAGAAAATGGTTTTTCCGTTCATCATAGCGAGTGGCTTTATTGCAGATACGACGTCGCTTCCGCTTGTAGTCAGCAACCTGGTGAACATTGTATCGGCCGATTTTTTTGGCATCACGTTTATGGAATATGCGGGTCGTATGGTCGTACCTAATTTATTTTCCTTATTGGCTAGTATTGTAGTTCTGTATCTCTTTTTCCGCAAAAGGATTCCAAAAACGTTTGATGACGCACAATTAATAGCACCTACAGAAGCGATTAAAGATCCAAAAATGTTCCGAATGTCCTGGATTGTTCTTGTGGTGCTGTTGGTTGGCTACTTTGCATGCGAATTTTTTAGTATTCCTGTCTCAGTCGTAGCCGGTATCATAGCCATCTTTTTCTTACTGCTGGCGAGAACAAGTCCTGCGGTACCATTGAAAGAAGTCATCAAGGGTGCTCCATGGGCTATCGTATTTTTCTCTATCGGCATGTATGTAGTGGTGTATGGTCTGCGTAATGCCGGTTTGACGGATCTGCTGGCTCATGTGATTCAAGCGGCTGCCGATCAAGGTATGTTTGTAGGCACCATGGGCATGGGTTTTATCGCGGCGGTTATCTCATCGTTGATGAATAACATGCCTACGGTCATGATTGATGCGCTTGCCATTAATGCCACCCATACGACTGGAATGGTGAAAGAAGCGCTGATTTACGCTAATGTCATTGGATCGGATTTGGGTCCGAAAATAACCCCGATTGGTTCATTGGCGACATTGCTATGGCTACATGTGCTTAGCTCTAAAGGTGTGAAAATATCTTGGGGAACTTATTTTAAAACAGGCATTGTTTTAACGATCCCTACTCTTTTTATTACGCTATTAGGCTTGTATCTGTGGTTAGTCATTTCATAATTGAATATTAAAGGAGACGTTTCCCATGGAGAAAAAGACAATTTACTTTTTGTGTACTGGTAATTCTTGCCGGAGTCAAATGGCAGAAGGATGGGCTAAGAAATATCTAGGAGACAATTGGAACGTATATAGTGCAGGCATTGAGGCGCACGGCCTTAATCCTAAAGCAGTGCAAGCGATGAGTGAAGTAGGTATCGATATCTCTGGTCAAACTTCTGATATTATTGATCCTCTCTTGCTGAACAGCGCCGATCTGGTGGTGACGTTGTGCGGGGACGCGGCTGATAAATGTCCTATCACTCCTCCACAAGTTCGCCGTGAGCATTGGGGATTTGATGATCCGGCCAAAGCTGAAGGATTGGAAGAAGAGAAATGGGGCGTCTTTCAGCGGGTTCGTGACCAGGTAGGAGAACGCATTAAACAATTTGCAGAAACCGGAGAATAGCAGTTCCTGCTATGAATTCGATAGAGGGAGAATGATTCAGGTGAATTATCACGCGCTTGTTGAGAACAAAGTATATATTGGTGGAGAGAGTGCATTGCTTCAAGTTCTTCGGGAGCAAGAGATCACAGATGTTTTTGATCTGCGAGATAACGGTACTGAGGCAGAAGGATTTCCGGTAAAGGTAACGCGTCATCATTATCCGATTGTGGAACATGAGACTGGACAGGAGGATTCTGTGCAAGCTGCTATTCAGGCGGTTAAAGAAGCGGTGAACAGTGGGAAGACCGTGTATTTTCATTGCGCCGGCGGACGGAATCGTACAGGAACCGTAGCAACTGGAGTGTTACTTGAGTTGGGTTTAGCTACCACAGTGGAAGAGGCGGAAGCCTTGGCCAAAGAAAAACGTCCAGATATCAATATAAAGCAAGAAATGCGTGATGTGTTGAAGGGATTTTATCCTTCCAAATAATTAAATCGATATAACATGGGACTACTTCCTTCGGGAGATAGTCTTTATTTTTTTCAAATAATAAGATTTTTATTAGTAGAAAGGAGAGCATCCAATATGATTTGATAACTCACTTTATTGTATATGTTCAGAATTGTAATCGATGATTTTGTTGTCTCGGAACTCAACTTTATTGTCTGTACACATTAATGTTGTGTACAGACAATAAAGTTGTATACTAATTATTAATGACGGATAACAAGAATATATCTTCTTGATAAGTATTTAATAAAAAGCCCGATGAGCACGTATCATCGGGTTTTTATTAAATTCAGAGGGTGACTGCTTAGGTTTCAATCAGAGCGAATATAAATTGCATAACAAGTCAAAAGTTTTTGAATCCTTTCCTGTTAGCGAAATCCGAGCAAATGCGTTAAACCAAAGACTTGTTGGTGTAACCGGCTGTATCCGTATAATGCACCTCGATGGCCAAGTCCGTTTCATGGTGGAGCAAATCGTCGATGACGTGTACGGCATCCCGAGTGTTCGTATTGATGACTTTCGTGTAGAAAATGGAAAATTGGTCGCTCACGAACCGATAAATCGTAGCTCCTTTTCCCGTCCCGTAATGGGACTTCGCATCTACGTGAAGCGTCGAAACTATTAGGAGATTCAACTGATGAAAACTCAATATCTTATACATACAAAAAGAGCAGCTAAACAGGCTGCTCTTTTTGTATGTATAAGAATGTAACTGATAGAATTACCGTCCAGATTGGAGTAGAGGATATGACTGTCCCATTTCCTGTAGATTAATTAATTATACATATTTTACCTCTTAAAGGATACTCTACTAGAAGATAAGAATATAATCTTTTCGTCAAAATATTTATTAAAATAGTTGTTCATTTTTAAATGAATATCAGGCTGATACCATTTAGAAAACCCATTTCGCTGAAACAACAAAGGCATACCCAATTGCACGGATCGCTTCCCCTTTAAACCATCTCCAATGTTCAGCGAATCAATATATATTCGATCAACAATCCTCTGTAATCTTTTGGGGAAATCTGGCGTGAAGGGCAAAAGAGGAGAAATGGCTGCCTGTGTATTAATTCCTGCTGCATGGACATTTCTAAGAGCCTTTAAGGGCTGGTTGATCCCTGGAGCTAAAGGTGCAAAAAGTCGCTTTACATCTTCTCGGTCTGTTTCAATAGTCATAGAAACTAATAATTCACAACGTTGCTGCAATTCTGATAGTATATCGAGGTCTCTGACCACCAGAGGACTTCTTGTTTGGATTTGAAGGAAATCTGGTGGAGATTCAATCATCTCCCTTAATATCTTTCTTGTGATCTCAACCTTACGCTCGATGGGTTGGTATGGATCTGTAGCAGTAGACATGAATATATTGATAGGTTTATTTCTTCGGCGGAGACTATTAATTTCTTTACTATAGTTTTCAACAGCATTTATTTTAATATCATTCCATTCTCTCCAAGGAATATCTTTATATTTTTGAATGGGCATTTCTCTAACATAGCAATAACTACATCCAAAAGCATAACCACTGTAAGGATTCAAAGAGTGAGTAAATCCAACAGTAGATGCTCCTTTGGTTTCACTCAAAATTTTTTTGCCACCGTACTATCAATCTACATGTTAGATACCCCTTCATTTTAAATATTTACGTAAATGAAATTCCGAATGAACAGAAACTCCCTCTACCAGTTCAACTGATAAAGGGAGTTTTAATTAATTATAGTAAAATTAGAACGCATCAAGAACTGATATAATCCCAGGATGGCGGACAAAAGACCAATGGGAATGTACTATACGCTATTCGCCATTAATTAAGCGAAAAACTTCAGTAGTATTCCAACATTTTTGAAGTTTTTCTAATCCATCTTCTCCTGCTACGTAATTGTATAAATTATAACTCAACACAGCCAAATCACCAGCTTCACTGACAGCGACATCTGAATTGAGTTATTAACTCCGAACAATATTAGGATTTATATAGCGTGACATTTTGACACTACCGTATGTGACAGAAAAACACCTAGAATCACAGAGGTAGTTTTAACACATTAACAATAAATGAGGAGGGGATTTTCATTGTGTATGATAAAAATTTAACGAGGCGTGAAAGGGGAAACAGGTATGACCTATTTATGAAAAACAAACCAGTAACAAGAGTGTTTTAAGGAAAATAAGTAATTTCTAGGGTTAACATACATGTGGAAAAAAAGGAATTTACCGTTTGTTAGGACACAATAGCGTTTGTGAAAATAATAATGAGTAAAGATAATTGCAAATCCACTCTTGCCCTAAAACAGCAGATAATTACCGATACAATATGAATAGAGGAGAAGAATATCTTTATGAAAAAGCATTGTCAAATTACATCTACAGGTTTAGTTCTTTTAATGATTGGAAGTTTTCTGTTATACACAACACCAACCTCAATTGTAAAAGCAGAGCCCACTCAAAATGTATCTAGTTTGTTACAAACAAGTACCCAACGAGATTGTACTTCTGCTAAGCAAGCAATGCGGGATACACTACAACTTGGATACCCTGGGATACTTGCTGAAATTTATAAGAGTGGAAAAACATGGAGTTATGCTGCTGGGATAGCGGATCTGAGAGCCAAGAAACCGATGAAAACAGATTTTCGTTTTCGCATTGGCAGTGTGACGAAGACATTCATTGCAACAGTTCTACTTCAATTATCTGAAGAGAACCGCTTGAATCTAGACGACCCCATTGAAAAATGGTTGCCTGGTGTCATTCAAGGAAACGGATATGATGGTAACCAAATTACTATCCGGCAGATATTGAATCATACAAGTGGTATCGCTGACTATGTAAATTCAAAAGACTTTGATTATACGGATACAAAAAAATCGTATACGGCTGAAGAATTCGTAAAGATGGGGATTTCTCTTCCCCCAGACTTTGCCCCAGGAAAGGGTTGGTCTTATTCAAACACAGGATACGTACTACTGGGGATCCTTATTGAAAAAGTAACTGGAAACAGCTATGCGGAAGAGGTTGAAAATCGGATTATTGAACCGCTTGATTTGTCAAATACATTCCTACCTGGCAATTCAAGCGTGATTCCAGGCACCAAGCATGCCCGTGGCTATTTCCAACTAGACGGAGCAAGTGAGCTAAAAGACGTTACTTATATTAACCCAGGTAGCTCGGATGGAGATATGATTTCTACTGCTGACGATTTAAACAAATTCTTCTCTTACTTACTCAGTGGTAAATTACTGAAGGAACAGCAACTAAAACAAATGCTTACTACAGTTCCTACAGATAGAGAAGGAACCGGATATGGTCTTGGGATCTTTGAAACTAAGCTTCCAAACGGTGTCTCGATATGGGGACACAAAGGTAGAGTTCTAGGGTTTACCACTTTTGCTGGTGGCACACTTGGAGGCAAGCATACATTGGTCGTCAATTTGAACAGCTTTAAAGCTGATAGTCCTGATCCATTTAAAAATATTTTACTTGCTGAATTTAGCAAGTAGGCAAAAAGGAAAACCGGATAAATTTTGTCATAGTTTTTATAGTTAAAAATATGCCTTTCTGGTTCAAAAAACAACTTACTCTAAAAAAATTTGAATAAAGCAAGTTCTTAAGTTGATAGGCATGAGGTCCCGCCACGTCGCCATCAAACTAGGGTCTTGAAGTATCCCCTGGTCCTTAGAGCATGTCAAAAAACTAACAAATAAGTATTTTAGGAGGGTTTTATGAAAAAGAAAATGATTATTGCACTTGGTGTTTCTGCTATAATACTGACTAATTTTGTAGGAAGTACTTATGCAGACTCGAAAACAGGAGTTTCTGTTACAGCTCCCTACAATACAAATCAAATAGCGGAATGGTTAGAAATGCATGCAAAGCCTTTAAAAACAACTAATCCAACTGCATCTTTTAATGATTTAAAACCACTTAAGAATATGGTAGGTTCAGCTTCAATTGTAGGTTTAGGTGAAGCTACGCATGGGGCTCATGAAATTTTTACAATGAAACAACGCATTGTTAATTATTTAGTATCTGAAAAGGGATTCACCAACTTAGTTTTAGAAGAGGGATGGGACAGAGCTTTGGAGCTTGATCGATATGTTCTTACTGGTAAGGGAAACCCAAGCCAACATCTATCACCAGTATTTAACACAAAAGAAATGTTAGATCTACTTAGTTGGATTCGACAATATAATGCTAATCCAAAACATAAATCTAAAGTGCGTATCATTGGGATGGACATTCAATCAGTAAACGAGAATGTTTATAATAATATAATAGAATATATAAAAAGAAACAATTCAGATCTTGTGCCTAGAGTAGAAGAGAAGATAAAAGGTCTTATTCCTGTAACAAAGGATATGAATACTTTTGAGAGCCTTACGAAAGAAGAAAAAGAAAAGTATATTTCAGATGCTAAACAAATCAGAGCTTTATTAGAACAAAATAAAAGCTATCTAAATGGAAAATCCAAAGAGTTCGCATGGATAAAACAAAATGCCCGTATTATTGAACAATTTACTACAATGTTAGCGTCACCACCTGATAAACCATCGGACCTTTTTTTGAAACATGATATTGCAATGTATGAAAATGCGAAGTGGACTGAAGAACATTTAGGGAAAACCATAGTTTGGGGACATAATGGACACGTTTCGAAAACAAATATGATTCCATTTATATACCCTAAAGTAGCTGGGCAGCATTTAGCAGAATATTATGGAAAACGGTATGTATCTATTGGAACATCTGTTTATAAAGGACAATATAATGTCTATAATAATGATGGTGAATTTGGCCCATATGGAATATTAAAATCAGATGATCCAAACAGTTATAATTACATTTTTGGACAGGTCAAAAAAGATCAATTTTTTATTGATTTACGTAAGGCGAACGGAGTGACAAAAACTTGGTTAAACGAACAACATCAAATTTTCGCTGGAATAACTAAAGAAGGCCCTGCTATACCAAAAACTGTTGATATATCATTAGGTAAAACGTTTGATATACTTGTTCAAATTCAAAAAGTCAGTCCATCTCAACTACATCAATAATTTGTAATAATGTGCGAGAAGGCTTACTTAAGGGCACAACGATTCGTGAAAAGTTTGAATTTGGTTGGAATCGGGTTATCGAACTTGGGACATTTGTTTATATGCTGAAGGCCCATCTACATGGAATCTTCGAGTTAAGCAGTGAGAGCGTTAGTAGTGCAATCCGTTTGTGTTGGAATGCTGTAACTCTTAGAGATTTAACATAGGTAGATGGACAATAGCCGCCCTCAAAGGAAGTTCGAAAATAGCCTTTGAGGGCGGCTTCTGTTTTATGGATGGTTTATTACAAAAAAATGGAGTTAGGTATACAACTTTATTGTCTGTAAACAGATGTCTGGTGATAAAAAAGTGTGGAACTAGTAAAAAACAAACAACTTAAATCAAATAAAGTTTGCAAATATAATTGGAATTTCTCAAGGAACGTTGAGTGAGCTGGAGCAAGATAAATACAGACTCTCTTTTGATATACTTATAGCAATTAAAGAAAACTTAAATTCCCATATAGAGTGGTTAATCTTTGGAGATACGCCTGTAGCAATTGAGCCCACACAGTAGGGGAATGTCATTCGATTAGCAATACAAAGTAAATAATCAGTTGTAACGTCAAAAACCTTTGCTAAAGATATTAAATGATTAATTTCAGGCCGTGCTACGTTTCACTCCCAATTAGAAACAACCTGTTTAGTTACCCTGATCTTATTATAAATATCCTTTTATGTACATTTATGGATTGGTATAAAATTTTTACATTACTGTTTCAAAGTATTCATGAATTCATCTCTATTAAATCAAATAGGTTTTACCCGACCCATCTGCTTACTAATTATACCTACTTATAGCCCATATTATAGCTTATCCATGCCCTACTGTACCCTACGAGTAGCCTATGAATAGGATACGAAGTAAAATATAGCTAAAAAATATTACTTTGCTATTGTATAAAGCTGTGAGTTGTTATATTCTACATTTGTATTTTGAAGTAAAACTAAAATATATCTTAGGAGTAGAAAAGGATAACTGAACTTTACTTTGATTTAGTAGTTCTAAAAAGAAGGTGAATAATGAGCAAAATTCGATCAAGTAACTCTATAGCATCTATTCAACGGAAAATCAAAGATGGAAGAGGTCAAGGCCACTTTTCGGAATATAAACCTTGGTTAACTATACATGATGTACCTTCAATAGGGATAGTTACTCGAATTCTTGGTTGGAAAAGTGGTCGACTTCACCATTATTTGTCTGAACACTTTGAATTGGCACATCATTACTAAATGGAGTGGTCAGAGCAAGTGATTGATATTCGCGAACAATTTCCTTTATTACCTCTAGATAAAACCCTCTATATTGCACAAAAGTTAGGCATTAAACATCCAACTGACCCCAAGAATAAGCTTCCCATCATTATGACTACAGATATGTTACTTACAGTAATACTAGAAGAAAGTATAAAATTTATTGCACATTCTATCAAACCTTCTAACAAGTTGACAAAACGAGTTGTAGAGAAATTACAGATTGAAAAAGAGTCCTTTAAAGACCAAAAGATAGAGTGGGCACTTATTACGGAAAGACAGATAAA
The DNA here is from genome assembly GCF_025846815.2 of Paenibacillus sp. BT-177. Taxonomy (NCBI): domain Bacteria; kingdom Bacillati; phylum Bacillota; class Bacilli; order Caryophanales; family Paenibacillaceae; genus Paenibacillus; species Paenibacillus sp. BT-177. Next base: position 25,841 of record NZ_JAOYTP010000006.1, read on the forward strand.
CTACAATTTGGTTAGGAATGTCGAATGGCTTCATAATGCTAAAAACAACGATAAATTGTTAAATCACCATATAAATAGTCTCGAAGATAATCTCTATTGTGCTATTCAACAAAGTGAAAAACCACTTGCGAAAGTTACAAGAGAACAAGATGAATTATTTGGTTTACCAAGTGGGTAAGCGCAAGGATTCGGAGCACCGGCAGAGAATGTCTCCAGGGAAGATCTCCCAAATCGGCCGGCACCCCGCCTGAATGTCGACACGCGTCGAATTCCTCGATTGATGGCAAACCATTCCCAGCGTTTCTTCTCCATTCGCTTTTTTTAGGCAAAATATTAACACTTTATGTTGGACAGACCAAATTTAACTAAAGTTTTACTATACATTCTTGGAAATTTTGATATAATTCTACCTAGGTTACCTTTCCAATTATGATAGAAAATAGAATTAGATGGTTTTTATATCTATGCAAGCTGTGCGCGAGAAACCAATCCACTGGCTACCCAGCAAGCAGGCATGCGGAGACCGACAATTGTGGAAAATGACAGCCGAGAATATGTTGCTCCATGACGTCAGAAGGTTCAGAAAGGATGAAGCCAACCTTATCCCAATTCCAATGGAGGATGAAGCGCGTGATCATTTTTGAAAAGATGTAATTTACTTCCAAAATAAAGACTGTCCCGTTCATGCCATACGGAGCATTCTTTGAGCCTCATACAGACCCATCGTCACATCTAATCGTCAGGAAAAGCTCAGTACCCCGCAGCCGTATCTTTACTTATCCACACCAGACGGGGGAATACACAAATCGTACATAGAGTGTATCAATATCCCTTAAACATAGGCTTCGACAAAGGCAGCTCCGGTGCCGAATCCGGAGGTACGGCCGACTTCCTGCTGGCCGGCCGGAACCCTACAGCAAGCCTTACATCGATGGGAGGAACATCCCTTGTCCACCCCCAATTCCAATTCCGAACCCAATGTTAAACCAAAGCCCGTCTTCGGGCGGCTCGTCCGCAGCAAGCATATTGAAGCGGAGGAGCCGGAAGCAGCCGCATCTCTTGCGTAGAACGATGCTCTTAGTTGTCTTTCACGCATAGGAGCCGAGCGGGACAGCTGCTAGGCAGAGGATTGCCGCATGCGATCAACCGGGCAAGCAAAGCGGTGACCTGGCGAAAGCCATTGACATTCTTGTCACATGTTTGAAAAGGCGGGGAGCGAGGCTGAAGCGTTGCTGCGGCATATGCTCCGCCGGATTGCTTTTACCGATGAAGAGAGGGGAACGATCCAGATGGCTTTTGAAAAAGAAACGTTGTTTTGGAACGAAAAATTCGGTAGCGACGATTATACCCTGACGCGGCTGCCTTACAGCAAAGCTCCAAGCTCCCTGGCGCCCATTATGACAACCGTCGGCGGGACGCTTCCGGAGGAAGTGGCGCAGCGCGTCCTTCAAATGAGCAAGGGCGCTCCGCTGGCCACTTTTATGATTTTGCTCGCAGGTGTTCAGTCGCTCTTGCATAAATATACAGGCGCTTCTGACATTCTGGTCGGCATGCCGGTTGTACGGAAACCGACGGAGACGCGCCGATCCGTTAATCATACGGCCATTTTGAAAAACTCGCTTTCGGCGGGTGCGACTTTTAAAACGCTTCTGAGCGAGCTGAGGACTTCCTTGCCGGAAGCGATTCAGCATCAACATATTCCATTCTTAAAAATGACAGAGAAGTTGGACCTGCAATATGCAAACGGGATACCCGTCGTCCATACGCTAGTATCCCTTAAGGAGCTGCATCTGGACGAAATCGGGCAAAACGTGGTCACGGATTGTTCCTTTGAATTTAGCTTAACCGGCGGGACGATACAGCTAGCGCTGTCATATAACGAGCACTTATATGACTCCGAGTTCATGACGCGGGTCGTCGGCCATCTGAATCGCCTGCTGGCCGTGGGGCTTCACGAGTTGGAGCTGGACATTGTGCGGGCGGACATGCTGTCGGAGGACGAGAAATTTCAATTGCTGCAAAGCTTTAACGATACCGAGAAGGACTATCCCCGTGATCGGACGATTCATCAGCTCGTGGAGGAGCAGGCGAAGCGGGTGCCCGAAGCGACGGCGGTTGTCTTTGAGGGGCGCCGGCTTTCGTACGCGGAGCTGAACGAACGGGCGAACCGGCTGGCGCGGACGCTGCGATCGGTCGGCGTGCTGCCCAATCAGCTGGTAGGCTTGATGGCTAGGAGATCGCTGGAGACGGTCGTTGGCATTCTAGCGGTTCTGAAAGCTGGCGGTGCCTACGTGCCGATCGACCCGGAATACCCGGAAGAACGCATCCGCTACATTCTGGAGAACTCGAACGCGCAGCTGCTGCTGACTCAAAGGGAGCTGCAGCAGCAGGTGCCGTTCGAAGGGACCGTGGTGGCGCTGGATGACGAGCAGGCCTACAGCGACGATGGCTCGAACCTAGAGCCGGTCAGCGGTCCGAACGATCTGGCTTATGTCATCTATACATCAGGTACGACGGGCAAACCCAAAGGGGTCATGCTGGAGCATCGCGGGCTGGTCAGCCTGAAACTGACGTTTGCCCATACGCTTCACACGACCGAACAGGATCGAGTGCTGCAATTCGCCAGCCTATCGTTCGATGCGTCGTGCTGGGAGATGTTCAACGCTCTATATTTCGGGGCGACCTTATATATACCGTCAACCGAGACGATTTTGGATGATCAGCTGTTCGAACGTTTCATGAACGAGCATGCAATTACGATCGCCACTTTGCCGCCAACTTATGCGGCTTATTTGAATTCAGACCGCCTGCCGAGTCTGAGCAGGCTCATCACGGCGGGCTCCGCCGTTTCAGCCGAATTCGTGCAGCAGTGGAAAGACAAGGTACAGTACTATAACGCGTACGGTCCGACGGAAGCCTCGATCGCCACATCCGTGTGGTCGGCGTCTACGTATGACACCGAACGCAGAGCGATACCGATCGGACGTCCGATCTGGAACCATCGCTTGTATATACTGGGCGCACAGAATCAACTGGCGCCTATCGGAGTGGAAGGGGAATTGTGCATCGCGGGCGTCGGCCTCGCCCGGGGATATTGGAACCGGCCGGATCTGACGGCGGAGAAATTCATCGAACACCCGTTTGAGCCCGGAGAGAGACTGTACCGGACGGGCGACTTGGCCCGCTGGCTGCCGGACGGAAATATTGAGTACTTGGGCCGGATTGACCATCAGGTGAAAATCCGTGGATTCCGGATCGAGATCGGCGAGATTGAAGAGCAGCTTCTGCAGATCGACTCCGTGCAGGAGACGATCGTAATCGCGCGGGAAGGCAAAAACGGGCAAGAACTGTGCGCTTACCTGGTCGCGTGCCGCCCGCTTACGCTCGGCGAGCTGAGAAGCGCGCTGGCGCAAAAATTGCCGAATTACATGATTCCGGCGCATTTTGTTCAGCTTCCGCGGATGCCGCTCACGCCGAACGACAAAATCGACCGCAAGGCTTTGCCTGCTCCGGAAGGAAATGCGCTGACCGGCGGCGCGTACGTAGCTCCTCGCAATGAAGCCGAGCGGACGCTTGCCGATGTGTGGCAGGCGGTATTGAACGCCGATCGCGTTGGGGTAACGGATCATTTCTTCGAGCTGGGCGGAGACTCGATCAAGTCCATTCAAGTATCTTCGCGGCTTCATCAAGCCGGGTACAAGCTGGAAATCCGGGATTTGTTCAAATATCCGACTATCTCACAGCTCAGCCTGCATGTGAAACCGATCGGACGTACCATCGATCAAGGCGAAATAACGGGTGAAACGGCGCTGACGCCGATTCAGCATTGGTTTTTCGAGAGCTCCTTTGCGGACCCGCATCATTTCAACCAGTCGGTGATGCTGTACCGGAAGGAACGCTTTGACGAAGAGACGGTGCGTCAGGTGCTGCAAAAGCTGGCCGAGCATCATGACGCCTTGCGGATGGTGTTCCGTAAGACGGAACACGGGTTTAGTGCGCGGAATCGCGCGATTCAGGAAGGCGGGCTGTTCACGCTGGACGTGTTCGACTTCAAGGATGCGGAGAATACCGCGCAGGCTGTGGAAGCGAAGGCAACGGACATTCAAGCGGGTATCGATCTGGAGAACGGGCCCCTCGTGAAGGCGGGACTGTTCCGGTGCGCGGACGGCGATCATTTGCTGCTCGCGGTTCATCATGCCGTGGTGGACGGCGTGTCTTGGCGCATTTTGATGGAGGATTTCGCTCTGGGTTACGAGCAGGCCGGCAAAAGCGAGGAAATTCGTTTCCCAGCGAAAACGGATGCGTACCGCACTTGGTCCGAGCAGCTGGCCGCTTACGCGCAAAGCCCGGAGATGGCGAAGGAACGGGCCTATTGGCAAGCCGTGGAACAAATTGCGGTTCCGGCCTTGCCGAAGGATCTGGAGGCGGACGTTACGACGCAGCAGGACAGCGAATCGCTGTTCGTCCGTTTGACTCCCGAAGAAACGGAGCTGCTGCTGAAGCGGGTTCACCGGGCCTACAACACCGAAATGAACGATATTTTGGTAACGGCGCTCGGCATAGCCGTTCGCAAGTGGACGGGACACGAACGGGTGCGGATCAATCTCGAAGGACACGGACGCGAATCGATCGGAACGGATATCGACATCACGCGCACAGTCGGCTGGTTTACGACCAAGTTTCCGGTCGTCCTGGAGCCGGAAACCGACCGGGATTTGGCCTATCAGATTAAACAGGTCAAGGAAAGCTTGCGCCGCATTCCGAACAAGGGGCTTGGGTACGGCGTATGCCGCTATCTCTCCAAATCGGAGGATGGCTTTGTTTGGGGCGCAGAGCCGGAAATTAATTTTAACTACCTCGGCCAGTTCGACGATGATGTCAATCAGGACGAGATCGGCATATCTTCTTATTCCAGCGGCAGCTCGGCCAGCGACCGGCAGGCCCGCAGCTTTGTGCTGGATATCAACGGCATGGTGCTGGAAGGCGCTTTATCGCTCGATCTCAGCTACAGCCGGAAGCAGTATCGCAAGGAAACGATGGAAGCCTTCGCTCAGCGGCTTGAGCAAAGTCTCCGAGAGCTCATTACCCACTGTGCAGGCAAAGAAAACACCGAATTGACGCCGAGCGACGTGCAATTTAAAGGCTTGACCATCGCGGAATTGGAGCAAATCGCCCAGCGCTCGGGCCATCTCGGGGAAATCGAAAATATTTACTCACTTACGCCGATGCAGAAGGGCATGTGGTTCCACAGTGCGCTTGACCAGCAAACGGCAGCTTACTTCGAGCAGACGCAGTTTACGATGCGGGGAGCGCTCGACGTCCAGCTTTTCGAGAGGAGCTGGATGGAGCTTGCGAAACGTCATCTGGTGCTGCGGGCAAATTTTGTGAAAGGACCGGCGGGCGAGCCGCTGCAAATCATATACCGCGACAAGCCGGTCGGCTTTGAATATGAAGAGCTGCTTCATTTGCAGTCGGACGAGAAACAAGCGTACTTGGATAAAAAAGCCGAGGATGACAAGCTTCGCGGCTTCGACCTGGAACATGACGCGCTCGTTCGGGTTACGATCCTGCGCACCGAAGAGCAAAGCTATCATGTGCTGTGGAGTTTCCAGCATATTTTGATGGATGGCTGGTGCCTACCGCAGCTGACGCAAGAGCTGTTTGAGACGTACTCGGCCTTGGCATCCGGCAAGCAGCCAGCGGGAGATAATGGATCGGATTATGGCGCCTATATCGAATGGTTGGAGAAACAGGACGATCAGGCGGCATCCGGCTATTGGACGGCATTCCTGGCAGGTTATGAAGGGCAAACCGTACTCCCGGGACAAAAGGAACCGGCGCCGAACGGCAGATTTACGGCTGATCACGTCACGGCCGAGCTGGGCAAAGACTTGAGCGAGCGGATGGACCAGGTGGCGAAACAGCGCCTGGTTACGGTCAATACGCTGCTGCAAGCCGCTTGGGGCGTGATGCTGCAAAAATATAACGGGACAAACGATGCCGTATTCGGCAGCGTCGTGGCCGGAAGACCGGCAGAAATCCCGGGTATCGAGTCCATGATCGGGCTGTTCATCAATACGGTGCCGGTCCGCGTCACGAGCGAAGCGGACACCGTGTTCGCCGACCTGATGGCGAAGCTCCAAGAGCGGGCGCTGGAGTCCGGGCGTTATGATTACTATCCGTTGTATGAAATTCAAGCCCGCAGCGTGCAAAAGCAGAACCTAATCAACCATATCATCGCTTTCGAGAACTATCCAGTGGACGAGCAGATGGAGCAGGCGGGCGACCAGCAGCACGGCGACCTGACGATCGCTGACGTTCAGATGGAGGAGCAGACGAACTATAACTTCAACGTGACCGTGGTGCCGGGAGTCGAGATCGAAATTCGGTTCGACTTTAACGCCGAAGTGTTCGATAAAGACAGCATCGAGCGGCTCAAGGGGCATCTCGTCCATCTGCTGGAGCAGGTGACGGATAACCCGGAAATTACAGTGGGCGAGCTGGAACTTGTGACGGAGGCGGAAAAAACCGACCTTCTCGGACGTTTTAACGACACCATCACGGAATTTCCGCGCGGGAAGACGCTCATTCAATTGTTCGAAGAGCAGGCGGAGCGCATCCCGGATGCAGCCGCCATCTCCTTGAATGAGCAAGAGCTGACCTACCGCGAGCTGAACGAACGCGTCAACCGCCTTGCCCGTACCTTGCGTAGCCACGGGATATCCAAAGGCCGTCTGGTCGCCATTATGGCTGAGCGTTCCATTGAAATGGTGGTGGGCATGCTGGCGGCACACAAAGCCGGAGCGGCTTACGTACCGATTGACTCGGAATATCCCGAGGAGCGTATCCGTTTCTTGATCGAGGATTCGGGAGCGCAGGTCATGCTGACGCAAAGCCGCTTGCGCGAGCGCCTGGCGGGTTCAGACTCCGTGATCTTACTGGATGACGAGTCCTTCTATCACGAGGACGGCACAAATCTAAATCCAGGCACCGAAGCGACTGATCTGGCTTGCGTCATCTATACGTCAGGGACGACGGGCAAGCCGAAAGGCAACCTTGTTTCGCACCGCAACATCGTGCGGATCGTGCGAAATACGAATTATATCGACATCACCGAGCGGGATCATGTCCTCCAGCTTTCGAGCTATTCGTTCGACGGAGCGATTTTCGATATTTTCGGCGCTTTGACCAACGGGGCGCGGCTGGTGCTGGTTCTTCGCGAGACTTTGCTGGAAATCGGCCGGCTGGCGGATCTCATCCAGCGCGAGCGCATCTCGGTCATGCTGATTACGACGGCTTTCTTCAACATCCTTGTAGATGTGAACGTCGACTGCCTGCGGGATGTCCGGGCGATTTTGTTCGGAGGAGAGCGCGTGTCGGTCGGCCATGTGCGTAAAGCGCTCGCCTATATCGGACCGGGCAGGCTCAACCATCTGTACGGCCCGTCGGAAAGCACGGTTTATACCACGTACCTTCCGGTCGACTTCGTCGATGAGTCGGCGGTTACCGTACCCATCGGACGGCCGATCAGCAATACGACGGTGTATATCGTCGACAGCCGGAATAAGCTTCTGCCGATCGGCGTGGCCGGGGAGCTTTGCGTCGGCGGAGAAGGCTTGGTACGGGGCTACAATAACCGGCCGGAGCTGACGGCGGAGAAATTTGTGGACAATCCGTTTGTGCCGGGAGAGCGCATGTACCGGACGGGGGATTTGGCGAAATGGCTGCCGGACGGCACGATCGAATACGTAGGACGGACGGACGACCAAGTGAAAATCCGCGGCTTCCGCATTGAGCTGGGCGAGATCGAAGCTCAGCTTCAGAAAGTGGAGGGAATTCGGAAAACGACGGTATTCGCGAGGAAAAACGCCTCCGGCGAGAAGCAGCTTTGCGCCTATTATGAAGCGGACCGCGAGCTTCCGGCGGCCGAGCTGAAGAGCGCGCTTTCCCAGGAACTGCCGGCCTACATGATCCCGGCGTACCTGATCCAGTTGGAGCGGCTCCCGCTGACGGCGAACGGCAAGGTCGACCGCCGGTCCCTTCCGGCGCCGGAGGAGAGCTTGCAGCCGGGCGAAGGACGTACTCCGCCTCGGACTCCGCTGGAAGCCAGTTTGGCCGGAATTTGGAAAAGCGTGCTCGGATTGGAGCACATCGGGGTTCATGACAACTTCTTCGACCTGGGCGGCCATTCCCTGCGGGCGACGACACTGGTGAGCAAGGTGCATCAGGAGCTGAACGTCGAGCTGCCTCTGCGCGACGTATTTCGCTACTCGACGATCGAAGAGATGGCTCTGGCCATCTCCCGGATCGGAGAGCAGTCGTTCTCGTCGATTCCGCTGGCAGGCGCAAGAGCATATTATCCGCTTTCCTCAGCTCAGAAGCGGCTGTTTATTCTGAATCAGCTGGAAGGGGCCGATCAGAGCTACAACATGCCGGGCGTGCTGCTGCTGGAAGGATCGATTGACCGGAGCCTGCTGGAGAAGGCTTTCCGCGGACTGATCGCACGGCACGAAACGCTGCGAACTGGCTTTGAGATCGTACAAGGCGAAGCTGTACAGCGCATTTACGAGAGCGTCGACTTTGCCGTTGAGTACCGTCATGCGAGCGAGGAAGAAGCGCCCGAAGTCGTGCAGGCCTTCATCCGGCCTTTCGACTTGGCGAAGCCTCCGCTGCTGCGGGCGGAGCTCGTAGAGCTGGCAGCCGAACGTTATTTGCTAATGTTCGACATGCACCATATCGTCTCCGACGGGGTTTCGATGGACGTGTTAGTCGAGGAACTCGTTCGTCTGTACGGCGGCGAATCATTAGAGCCTTTGCGCATTCAATACAAGGACTATGCGGTATGGCAGCAGTCGGACGAGCAAAAAGTGCAGTTGAAACGCGAGGAAGCTTACTGGCTGGATCGTTGCCGGGGCGAGCTTCCGGTTCTGGAAATGCCGACGGACTATCCGCGTCCTGCCGTGCAGAGCTTTGAGGGACAAACGCTGACGTCCTTCGTGGACGAGGCAACGAACGAAGGCTTGAAGCAGCTGGCCGCTCAAAGAGGAACGACGCTGTATATGGTGCTGCTTGCGGCATATACCGTGCTTTTGCATAAATACACAGGTCAGGACGATTTGATCGTCGGAACGTCGATTGCGGGCAGAACGCACGGAGACACGCAGCCTTTGATCGGAATGTTCGTCAATACGCTGGCGCTCCGCAATTATCCGGCTTCGGAGAAGACCTTCCTGTCGTATCTGGAAGAAGTGAAAGAAACGACCTTAGGCGCTTACGAGCATCAGAATTATCCGTTCGAAGAGCTCGTCGATAAAGTGCAGGTCAGCCGGGATTTGAGCCGCAACCCGCTGTTTGACACGATGTTCTCCCTGCAAAACTTGGAGGATAAAGAGTTTGAGCTGGAAGGGCTGAAATTGTCCCCGTACCCTAGCGAATACGGCACGGCCAAGTTCGACCTGAGTGTGGATGTTACGGAAGAAAACGGCGGCCTGGAGTGCAGCTTTGAATTCGCAACGGCTCTTTATAAAGAAAGCACGATCCGGCGGCTGTCGACTCATTTCGGACATTTGCTTGCGGCGATCGTAAGCCGTCCAGATGCGAAGATTGCCGAGCTGAACTTGCTGACGGCAGAGGAAAAAGAACAAATTCTCGGCGCGTTCAACCCGGCACAGCCGGAAGCGGCTCCTGCGGCCGCGTTCCACCGGCTGTTTGAGGAACAGGCGGAGCGCACGCCGGAAGAGGCAGCCGTCGTGTACGAAAACGATCGGCTGACGTATGCGGAGCTGAACGAGCGGGCGAACCGCTTGGCGGCTACGCTGCGCGCAAGCGGCATCGGCCGGGAGACGATCGTCGGCATTCTCGCCGAGCGTTCGGTGGACTTGCTGGTAGCCGTGCTGGCCGTCTGGAAAGCGGGCGGGGCGTATGTGCCGCTGGACCCGGATTACCCGGCGGAGCGCGTGCGGTTCATGCTCGAAGACAGCGGAGCGAAGGTGCTGCTGACGCAAACGGCGCTGCGAGAGCGCGCCGAAGCCTGGCTCGGCGAAGAGGAGCTAGCGCTGGCGGCGGTGCTGTACCTGAACGACGAAGCGTCGTACAGCGAGGAGCGGGCGAATGCGCCGATTGGCTCCGGCATGGTCTCCGGCAAGCTGACGGATGCTGTGGACGACGGCGATGAGAGCCATCAGAATATTGGCACCGACAGCTTCCATGAAGCCCGTCCGGAGGATCTGGCGTACGTGATCTATACGTCGGGAACGACGGGCAAGCCGAAGGGCGTGATGATCGAGCACCGCAGCCTGGTGAACACGGCGGCGGGCTACCGGCGGGAATACCGGTTGGATCAGTTCCCGGTGCGGCTGCTGCAGCTTGCAAGCTTCTCGTTTGACGTGTTCGTGGGAGATATCGCGCGGACGCTGTACAACGGAGGCACGATGGTGATTGTGCCGAAGGACGACCGGATCGATCCGTCTCGTCTGCACTACTGGATTGAGCGGGAGCGGGTCACCATCTTCGAATCGACGCCAGCGCTGATTGTGCCGTTCCTAGAGTACGTGCACGAGCAGCAACTGGATATGAGCTGGATGGAGCTGTTGATCACGAGCTCGGACAGCTGCAGCGTGGCGGATTACCGGACCTTGCAGGAACGCTTCGGCTCGTTGTTCCGGATCATCAACGCATACGGTGTGACGGAAGCGGGAATCGACTCAAGTTTCTACGACGAGGAGCTGACGAAGCTGCCGCAGACAGGCAATGTGCCGATCGGCAAAGCGTGGCTGAATGCGAAATTCTACATCGTGGACGCGCATCTGAACCCGATGCCGGTCGGGGTGCTGGGCGAGCTGGTCATCGGCGGAGTCGGAGTGGCGCGCGGGTACTTGAACCGTCCGGAGCTGACGGAAGAGAAGTTCGTAGACAGTCCGTTCGCCGCGGGCGAGCGGCTGTACCGCACGGGAGACTTGGCGCGGTGGATGGAGGACGGGAACGTGGACTTCATCGGCCGGATCGACAACCAGGCGAAAATCCGGGGGTACCGGATCGAGACGGGCGAGATCGAGTCGCAGCTGCTGCGGGTGGAAGGCGTGCGCGAAGCGGTGGTGCTGGTTCGAAGTGACGCGAACGGGCAGAAGGCGCTATGCGCGTATTACACGCCGGATACAGGAGCGGAGCTGGCAGTGAACGATCTGCGCAGCGCGCTGGCGCAGGAGCTGCCGGGGTACATGATCCCGTCGTACTTCGTGGAGATGGAGCGCCTGCCTCTGACGCCGAACGGAAAGATTGACCGGAAGGCGCTGCCGGCGCCGGAAGGGGAAGCGGGAAGCGGAACGGAGTACGTCGCACCGCGCAATGAGCTGGAAACGAAGCTGGCAGCGATTTGGCAGGAGGTGCTGGGGCTTGCGAAGGAGATTGGCGTTCACGACAACTTCTTCGACATCGGCGGCCACTCCCTGCGGGCGACGACGCTGGTCAGCAAGATTCATAAAGAGTTGAACGTGGATCTGCCGCTGCGCGACGTGTTCCGCCATTCCACCATCGAGAGCATGGCGGCCGCCATTTCCAGGCTGGATGAGCAGACATTCGTTGCCATTCCGGTGGCGGATGACCGAGAGGTGTACCCGCAATCTTTTGCTCAAAAACGTCTCTTTATCCTGAATCAACTGGAAGGCGCGGAGCTTAGCTACAACATGCCGGAAGCGATGCTGCTGGAGGGTGCTTTGGACCGGGCAAGGTTCGAAGAAGCGTTCCGTAAGCTCGTGGCGCGGCATGAAACGCTGCGCACCGGGTTCGAAATGGTGGATGGCGAAGCATCGCAGCGGATTTACCAAGACGTGAATTTTGCCGTGGAGTTCTATCGAGTGGATGAGCAAGAGGCCGAAGAGATGGTTCGCCGTTTCGTCCGTCCGTTTGACTTGGCGAAGCCTCCGCTGCTGAGGGTAGGCCTTGTCGAGCTGGCTCCAGAACGTCATATTCTAATGTACGACATGCATCATATTATTTCCGATGGCGTCTCGATGGAAATCTTTGTTGAAGAATTCGTCCGCTTGTACGGAGGCGAGCAATTGGAGCCTCTGCGCATTCAGTACAAAGACTACACCGTTTGGCAGCATTCGCAGGAGCAGAAGGAACGGCTTCAGCGTCAGGAGGCGTACTGGCTGGACATGTTCCAAGGCGAGCTGCCGGTGCTGGAAATGCCGACCGATTATCCGCGTCAGGCCGTGCAGAGCTACGAAGGCCAAACGCTGGAGTTTTTCTTCGACGCTTCGAAAACCGACGGACTGAAGCAGCTGGCCTCGGAAACGGGCACGACGCTGTTTATGGTGCTGCTTGCGGCGTATAACGTCCTTCTGCATAAATATTCAGGTCAGGAAGACGTGATCGTCGGTACGCCGATTGCCGGAAGGAATCATGGAGATGTGCAGCCGTTGATCGGGATTTTCTTAAACACGCTGGCTATCCGCAGTTATCCGGCTTCGGAGAAGACATTCCTGTCATACCTGAACGAAGTCAAAGAAACGACCCTCCATGCCTTCGAGCATCAAAACTATCCGTTCGAAGAATTGGTGGACAAGGTGCAAGTCACCCGTGATTTAAGCCGCAATCCGCTCTTCGACACGCTGTTTACGATGCAGAATACGGAAAACGAGGAATTTGAGCTGGAAGGGCTTCGCCTGATTCCTTATCCGAGCGCATTGGATACCGCGAAGTTTGATATCAGCTTGGATGTGGGCGAGGAGAACGGCGGCTTGGATTACAGCTTCGAATATGCGACGGCTCTCTACAAAAGGGAGACGATCGAACGGCTGGCGAAACATTACGAGCAGCTGCTCGAAACGATCGTAAGCCGTCCAGGTGCGAAGATTGCCGAGCTGAACTTGCTGACGGCAGAGGAAAAAGAGCAAATTCTCGGCGCGTTCAACCCGGCGCAGCCGGAAGCGGCTCCTGCGGCCGCGTTCCACCGGCTGTTTGAGGAACAGGTGGAGCGCACGCCGGAAGAGGCAGCCGTCGTGTACGAGAACGATCGGCTGACGTATGCGGAGCTGAACGAGCGGGCAAACCGCTTGGCGGCTACGCTGCGCGCAAGCGGCATCGGTCGGGAGACGATCGTCGGCATTCTCGCCGAGCGTTCGGTAGACTTGCTGGTGGCCGTGCTGGCCGTCTGGAAAGCGGGCGGGGCGTATGTGCCGCTCGACCCGGATTATCCGGCGGAGCGCGTGCGGTTCATGCTCGAAGACAGCGGAGCGAAGGTGCTGCTGACGCAAACGGCGCTGCGAGAGCGTACTGAAGCCTGGCTTGACGAAGAGGAGCTGGCGCTGGCGGCGGTGCTGTACCTGGACGACGAAGCGTCGTACAGCGAGGAGCGGGCGAATGCGCCGATTGGCTCGGGCATGGTCTCCGGCAAGCTGACGGATGCTGTGGACGATGGCGATGAGAGCCATCAGCATGTTGGCACCGACAGCTTCCATGAAGCCCGTCCAGAGGACCTGGCGTACGTGATCTACACGTCGGGAACGACGGGCAAGCCGAAGGGCGTGATGATCGAGCACCGCAGCCTGGTGAACACGGCGGCGGGCTACCGGCGGGAATACCGGTTGGATCAGTTCCCGGTGCGGCTGCTGCAGCTTGCAAGCTTCTCGTTCGACGTGTTCGTGGGAGATATCGCGCGGACGCTGTACAACGGAGGCACGATGGTGATCGTGCCGAAGGACGACCGGATTGATCCGTCTCGTCTGCACCACTGGATTGAGCGGGAACGGGTCACCATCTTCGAATCGACGCCGGCGCTGATCGTGCCGTTCCTGGAGTACGTGCACGAGCAGCGGCTGGATATGAGCTGGATGGAGCTGTTGATCACGAGCTCGGACAGCTGCAGCGTGGCGGATTACCGGACCTTGCAGGAACGCTTCGGCTCGTTGTTCCGGATCATCAACGCATACGGCGTGACGGAAGCGGCGATCGACTCCAGCTTCTACGACGAGGAGCTGGCGAAGCTGCCGCAGACAGGCAATGTGCCGATCGGCAAAGCGTGGCTGAATGCGAAATTCTACATCGTGGATGCGCACCTGAACCCGGTGCCGGTTGGGGTGCTGGGCGAGCTGGTCATCGGCGGAGTCGGAGTGGCGCGCGGGTACTTGAACCGTCCGGAGCTGACGGAAGAGAAGTTCGTAGACAGCCCGTTCGCCGCGGGCGAGCGGCTGTATCGCACGGGAGACTTGGCGCGGTGGATGGAGGACGGGAACGTGGACTTCATCGGCCGGATCGACAACCAGGCGAAAATCCGGGGGTACCGGATCGAGACGGGCGAGATCGAGTCGCAGCTGCTGCGGGTGGAAGGCGTGCGCGAAGCGGTGGTGCTGGTTCGAAGTGACGCGAACGGGCAGAAGGCGCTATGCGCGTATTACACGCCGGATACCGGAGCGGAGCTGGCAGTGAACGATCTGCGCGGCGCGCTGGCGCAGGAGCTGCCGGGCTACATGATCCCGTCGTACTTTGTGGAGATGGAGCGCCTGCCTCTGACGCCGAACGGAAAGATTGACCGGAAGGCGCTGCCGGCGCCAGAAGGGGAAGCGGGAAGTGGAACGGAGTACGTCGCACCGCGCAATGAGCTGGAAACGAAGCTGGCGGCGATTTGGCAGGAGGTGCTGGGGCTTGCGAAGGAGATTGGCGTTCACGACAACTTCTTCGACATCGGCGGCCACTCCCTGCGAGCGACGACGCTGGCGGGCAAGGTATTTAAGGAATTAAACGTCAACCTGCCGCTGCGCGACGTATTCCGTCACTCGACGATTGCGGCGATGGCCGAGGCGATCGCCCGGATGGAACGGCGGGAGCATGAGGCCATTCCTCAAGCGGAGGAGAGAGAGTACTACCCTCTGTCCTCCGCGCAGAAACGGCTGTTCATTCAGCACACGCTGGATGGAGCGGATCAGCTTTACAACATGCCGGAGTTGGTGCAGGTGGAAGGCGAGTTTGATTTAGACCGGTTGGAAGCCGCCTTGCGGAAATTGATAACACGGCATGAATCGCTGCGCACCGGTTTTGAAATCGTGAAGGGCGAAGCGGTTCAGCGGATTTACCCGCAGGTCGATTTTGCTATCGAGCATCATCAAGCGGATAAAGAGGATGCGGCTCAAATCGAGCAGATCGTCCGCAGCTTCGTTCGTCCATTTGATCTCGGCAAGCCGCCGCTGCTGCGCGCCGGGGTCATCGAACTGGAGCCGAACCTGCATATTCTCCTTTTCGACATGCACCATATGGTGTCCGACGGCGTATCAATGGCGATTGTGATCGATGAGTTCTCGAGTTTCTACGCCGGGGAAGAACTGCCGCCACTGCGCATTCAATACAAGGATTATGCCGTTTGGCAGCAGTCGAAGGCCCACCGAGAGCGGATCGGGCGGCAGGAAGCTTACTGGCTGCAAACCTTCGAAGGCGAGCTGCCGACGGCGGACCTGCCGATGGACTACGAACGGTCTGCGGCTCGCAGCTACGAAGGTGCGCATCTGGAGTTCGACGTCGAAGCTTCTCTCTCTACGCGGCTGCGCGAATTGGCGGCCGAGCGTGAAAGCACGCTGTTCATGGTGCTGCTTGCGGCTTATACCGTGCTGCTGTCCAAGTACAGCGGGCAGGAGGACTTGGTCGTGGGCACCCCGGTGGCGGGAAGAACGAACGCCGATTTGGAACCGGTCATCGGGATGTTTGTCAATACGCTGGCGATCCGCAATCGCCCGTCGGGCGACAAAACGTTCTTGTCCTACCTGGAAGAAGTGAAGGAAACGGCTTTGGGTGCTTTCGAGAACCAGGATTATCCATTCGAGGAGCTGGTGGAGCGTTTGAATGTGAAGCGGGAGCCGGGCCGCTTCCCGCTGTTCGATGCCGTTTTCGACTTGCAAAATATCGAAGAACGAGACGCCGAGCTGGAAGGGGTCAGCCTGAAGACTTACGAGCTTGACCATTTGGAAGAAGCGAAGTTCGATCTGACGCTGTTTATGTATGAAAACAACGGGGCGCTGAGCGGGGGCTTCTTCTACGCCACCAAGCTGTTCAAAAAAGCGATGATCCGCACCTTGACCGAGGATTACCTGCGGGTACTGTCTCAAATTGCGGAAAATCCACAACTCGAGCTAAGCCGGATTGAATGTCATAAACCGGCGGCAGGCGCAAAAAGTGCCGTCGATACGATCGAATTCGCGTTCTAATCCTACAAGCGCGCCTCCGCCGTCAAATGAAAGCGGCGCGCATCCCAAGGAAGACGGCGAACAACGTCCAAGCCCGTAAACGCGCAGGCCGAAAGCAAGCTTTTTCGGACCTGCGCCGGGGCATGCGGTCACTTCATTTTTAGGGGAGATACGAATGAAATCTTTGTTTGAAAAGGAAGAACGATACTGGAGCGGCAAGTTTGACGCCGATGACAGCCTGAGCTTCCTTCCCTACAGTCAATCCTCCAAATTATCCGCCGACGGGGAAGCTGCGGCCGAGCCGGGCTTGCTTCACCGTACTCTGCCGAGTGAACTCTCGGAGAGAATCATTTGCCTCGCCAACGGTTCGGATTTGGCTTTGTACATGATTGTTTTGGCAGGAGTAAAAAGCCTGCTGTTCAAATATACCGGGCGGGACCAAGTGCTGATCGGTATGCCTTCTTATAGCGCAGACCCCGACGGGACTCCGCCGCCGCATGACATCTTGGTGATCAAGACGTCCGTAAGCCGCCAGACTACGCTGAAAACGCTGCTCGGGGGCATCAAAGCCTCCATCGGCGAGGCGCTGGAGCATCAGCACCTGCCTTTTCGGAAAATGGTGGAGCCGCTCCATCTGGACTATACGGGGGACGGCCTCCCGGTCGTCAACACCGTCGCATCCTTCGCCCCGATTCATCCGGAACCGCTGGTTAACCGGGTGGCGGCCGATACGGTTTTTCGCTTCGACCGCCAAAACCACTCCATCGAGCTGGAAATAAGCTTTGATGGGCAGCGGTACGAGCGGGCATTTGTGGAACAGGCGGCCGACCATCTTGTTCGGCTGCTGTCCGTGCTTTTATTTCAGCCGGATCTGGAGCTCGGACAAGCCGATGTGCTGTCCCCAGACGAGAGGGAGACGCTGCTGAAGCGATTTAATGACACCGAAACCGAGTTCGAGCGGGGGAAAACGATTTACGGCTTGTTCGAAGAACAGGCGGAGCTTTACCCGGACAACGTGGCCGCCGTCATGAACGAGCGGCAGCTGACATACCGCGAGCTGAACGAGCGATCCAACCGCCTTGCGCGAAAGCTGCGGGAGACGGGAGTAGAAGCGGACCAGTTGGTAGCGATTCTGGCCGAACGCTCGCTCGATATGGTCGTTGGCATTCTGGCGATTCTCAAAGCGGGCGGAGCATACGTGCCTGTCGATCCTGACTACCCGGAGGAGCGCATCCGCTTCATGATCGAGGATTCGGGCGCGCCGTTATTGCTGATTCAAAAGCATCTGCACGAGAAGACCGACTTCGCAGGAACGCGCCTCGAATTGGACGATTTCGTTTGGGGCGACAGAGGGGCGGACTCCGCCGATGCGCTGGACGCTTCGAACCTGGAGCCGATTTCCGGGCCGGGCAACCTGGCCTATGTCATCTACACGTCGGGAACGACCGGCAGACCGAAAGGAACGCTGATCGAGCATAAGAACGTCGTGCGGCTCCTGTTCAACGACAAGAACCTGTTCGACTTTGGGCCGTCCGACACGTGGACGCTGTTCCACTCGTTCTGCTTCGATTTCTCCGTCTGGGAAATGTACGGAGCGCTGCTGTACGGAGGCAAGCTGGTCATCGTACCGCCGCTCACGGCGAAAAATCCGGCCGATTTCCTGGCGCTGCTGGGCCGCGAACAGGTCACGATTTTGAACCAGACACCAACGTACTTCTATCAGCTGCTGCGTAAGGTCTTGGCGGACCATCCGTACGATCTGCGGATTCGCAACGTCATCTTCGGGGGCGAAGCGCTGAGTCCGCTGCAGCTCAAGGGCTTCAAGACGAAGTACCCGGAGACGAAGCTGATCAATATGTACGGCATTACCGAGACGACGGTTCACGTGACGTATAAGGAAATCACGTGGGTCGAAATGGAGACGGCGAAGAGCAATATCGGCAAGCCGATCCCGACACTGAGGGTGTACGTCCTGGATGAAAACCGCCGCCCTGTGCCGATTGGAGTAGCGGGCGAAATGTACGTGGCCGGGGAAGGCCTTGCGAGAGGATACCTGAACCGTCCGGATCTGACGGCGGAGAAGTTCGTCGATTCCCCGTTTGCGGAGGGGGAGAAGCTGTACCGCTCGGGCGACTTGGCAGCTTGGCTGCCGGACGGCAACATCGAATACCTAGGCCGGATCGATCATCAGGTGAAAATCCGCGGGTACCGGATCGAGCTGGACGAAATCGAGACGCAGCTGCTGAAGATCGCCGCCGTGCAAGAAGCCAAGGTGCTCGACCGCCACGACGCGAACGGCCATAAGCAGCTTGTCGCTTATTACGTCGCGGAAACGAGGCTGGCGGCGAATGAACTCAAGGAGGAGCTCGCCAAGCAGCTTCCGGGGTATATGATTCCTTCGCACCTCGTGCAGCTTTCGCGGATGCCGCTGACCCCGAACGGGAAAATCGACCGCAAAGCGCTGCCCGCGCCGGAGGAAGCCGCGGCTGGAGGAGCGGAATATGTCGCGCCGAGAACGCTGCTCGAAATGAAGATCGCCCGCGTCTGGCAGGATACGCTTGGCGTTCCGCAGGTCGGCGTAAAGGATAACTTTTTTGAGTTGGGTGGCAATTCGTTAAGTCTGATGAGGCTCGTTCAAGCCGTTTACGATGAAACGGGCATCGAGATACCTCTGAACCGCCAATTCCACAATGTAACAGTTGAAGCCATGGCTTTCGGCGAGTCGGATCTCGGCCTGGATAAAGGGGGAGACTCCTTCATCAAGCTAAATAAAGCAGGAGATCTGAACGTGTTCTGCTTCCCTCCGGGCAGCGGCTTCGGCATCGGTTACCGAGAGCTCGCAAGCAGGCTTGACGGCCGGTTCGTGCTCTACGGCATTGATTTTATCGACGATGCCGTCGATTACGAGGCGATGCTGAACCGTTATGTGGACGAGATCGTCCGCATCCAGCCGGAAGGATCTTACGTGCTGCTCGGCTACTGCTTCGGAGGCAACCTGACGTTCGAGGTAGCCAAAACGATGGAGAAAAGAGGGTATTCCGTAACGGACGTGCTCATGGTGGATTCGTGGATTAAGGACACGCTGACGCCTTCCGAAACGTCGGAGAAAGAGCTTGAAGAAATGCTTGCGGATTTCGACGAAGAAGAGAAGGAATTAATGAGCAACCCGCTCGTGCGGGAGCGGGTTCATCGGAAGGTCAAAGCGACCTTGGCGTACGAAGCGCAGCTTATTAATTCCGGTACGATCCCGGCCAGGATTTACGAACTGATTGCGAAGGACAGCGAAGCGTTCCGCCTGGAGCACCAATTGCCTTCCTGGCGGGGGGCAACGACGCAAGCTTATGCCGATTACCGGCTGGAGGGCGCGCACGAGGAATTGCTGGAACTCGCGCGCGTGGAAGAAACGGCCGTCGTCATCCGGGACATCTTAGAGCAAGTCAAGCGGCAGATCGAAGCGGAGGCCGGGGTACTGCATGGAAGCTGACCGCCAGCCGTCTGTTCTAGAACAAGGCACAGCGGCGCCTTCCAAACGCCAAACCGCTTACGCCGCCTGGAAAGCGTTCCGCTGGCTGATGTCCTATGTAAGCCGTCACAAAGGCTGGATGATCGTCGGTGTCTTGTCCGCGATTGCCGCCGCCGTTATTGAGATATGGACGGGAAGTTTGATCGAGCAGCTGACCACCCAGGCCGAGAAGGGGGCGGGGCCAATCGTTCTGCAAATCGTGTACGCGGTCTTTGTGGTCATCTTGATCGGTGTGCCGGCGAAGTTTTTCATGAGCTTCGGCGTGGAGCGAAGCAGCGCCTCTGCGGTGCAGGATATCCGCAACCATGTCATGCGTCATATTGGCAAACTCCCGGTCTCCTATTTGGAAAAGCAGCACTCTGGCGACGTATTGTCGCGGATCAACAACGACCTGCAGCTCATCCAGCAGTTTATGATTCGGGACCTCGCCCAGTGGTTTTATCATCCGCTGTTGTTCATCGGCTGTTTCGCTTATTTGATCTACCTCCAATGGGAGCTGATGCTGTACAGCCTGCTGTTATTTCCTGTAGCGCTGCTGGTTTCCCAATGGATCGGCAAGCAGTTGGAGCGGTTGACGGAGGAAGCCCAGGCGAACATGGGCCGAATGAACGTCAACCTCCAGGATACGCTTGGGGGTATGCCTATTGTAAAAAGCTACCTGCTATCCGGCATGTTATCTCGCTCCTACCAAGTGCTGCTGCAATTGACGGCCCAAAAAAAGCTGGCCGTGAAAAAGCGGGAAGCCTGGGTCAACCCGCTGCTTTCGACGCTGATGATCAGCCCGATCATTTTCGCCGTCAGTTACGGAAGCTATTTGATCTACAAAGGGCAGCTAGGCGCGGGAGAGCTGATCGCCTTCCTGTACTTGCTGAATCTGTGTCTGGAGCCGCTGGAGCATATTCCCGAGCTCATCACGCGGACGTTCGAAATGGCCGGTGCCCTGAGAAGGGTCTCTGAAATCGTCGAGCAGCCGACCGAAACGGAAAATGGCCGTTCGCTTCCGAAAGCGAGCGCCGCCCCCATCGAGTTTCAGAACGTAACCTTCGGGTATGAGGAGAGCTCCCCGATCCTACGGAATGTTAGCTTCTCGGTGCCGGAAGGGAAGACGATCGCGCTTGTCGGAGCGAGCGGCGGAGGGAAGAGCACGGTGTTTAAGCTTGTATGCGGCTTTTATCCGCTTCCGGAGGACCAGGGCGAGATCCGCGTGTTCGGCAGCCTGATCCACGGCGCCGATCCGGAGCAGCTTCGGTCGCATTTTTCCGTGGTAACCCAGGATTCATATTTGTTTAGCGGCACGATCGCTGAAAATATCGGCTACGGGCGGAAAGTAGCGTCGATGGACGAGATTATCGAAGCCGCCAAAGCCGCTCAGGCGCATTCCTTCATTTTGCAGCTTCCCGACGGCTACCAGACATATGTCGGAGAGCGCGGAGGCTTTTTGTCCGGCGGGCAGCGCCAGCGCATTGCAATGGCCCGGGCTTTTCTGAAAGATGCTCCCGTTCTGCTGCTGGACGAGCCAACGTCGGCTCTTGATCCGGAGTCGGAAAGCGCGGTTCAGGAAGCGCTGGGCGTATTGATGAAGCAGAGAACGACGATGGTTATTGCCCACCGGCTTTCTACAGTACAAAACGCCGATGAAATTTGGGTCATGGAACAGGGGAGTATTGTTGAAAAGGGCACTCATGAACAATTGCTGAAGATGAAGGGACTGTACGCCCAGTCGTACTATCAGGAATTTACCGAGTCTGCCGAACGCAGGGAGGTGGCGTACACATGAAAAAGGGCGGATGGCTCTCGCAAGTGAAAGAACTCGGCTACTTGCTGATGTTTATGAACCGCAAGCGCAAAACCCAGTACGCCATTGGCCTGGCCGTGACGGCGCTCACCCAGACATTGTTCCTGATCGCCTTCAGCTTGGTCGTACATAACTTGGTTGATTTCGCCGTGTCCCGAGATACGTCCCTGATGGTGGAAGCCTTTATTATTTTGGGCGCGGCCTTGTTCCTGGAAAATGTGATTTCTCCCTGGTTCATTTACTTATACCAGCGCAGTGTCGAGCTGACTGTGCTGAATATCCGCGAACGTCTTTATGACAAGCTGTGCCGGGTGCGGCCGAGATTCCTGGAGCAGACGCACCATGGGGACTTGCTGTCGCGGGTGAACAACGACGTAACGACCGTTGAGTTTACATTCTCGCAGGTTTACTTCGTTTTGCTGCTTCAAGTTGTCTTTTGCATCGGCTCCATTGTCTCCATGGTGTTGATCGATTGGCGGTTTGCCGGCGTATCCTGCGTCATTCTGCTGCTGTCCTCCGTGGTCAGTCTGAAATTTGCGCGGGATATTCGCGCTTTGTCCGAACAAGGCTTGCAAACGCTCGGTAAAATGACCGAAAAATTCAAAGATTTTATGGGCGGCATTCAAATTGTGAAGCTGTTCCGCATCCGCACGATTTACGGCCAGTACGAGGCGTTGAACGAACAAATGACGCAGACGCTTCGGCAAACCGCGCAGAAGAACGGCATGCAGGCTGCGGTGAATCATTTTATCAGCTACGTCACGTTCTGCGGCATCATCGTCATCGGCAGTCTTCTTTATGCCTACGGACTGATGGGAATGGGAAGTGTCGCCGCCCTGGCGGTTCTGCAAGTGAATCTGACGCACGCCTTGTTGAACTTGGGGATGGTTCTGTCGATGACCCAAAATTCGCTCGCGGGCGCTCACCGGATTCAAGAGGTACTAAGAGAGGAAGAGGAACCGGAGCGTTTGGGATCTCCTCACAGCGAGCTCGTGTCGGAGGCTGCGGTGGAGTTTCGCGATGTGGAATTTTCCTATCAGGCGGATAAAAAGGTGCTTGTCGACATCTCCATGCAGGTGTTTCCCGGCCAGGTCGCCGCTATCGTGGGGGCCAGCGGCAGCGGCAAAAGTACGCTGATCAAGCTGCTGCTCGGCTTTTATCCTGTGGACAGCGGAGAAATCCTGCTCCAAGGTAAACCGTTCGGCCATTACACGCTGGACGAAATCCGCAGGCAGATTGCATACGTTCCGCAGGAGCCGTTCTTGTTTACCGGCACGATTGAGGAAAACATCCGCTACGGCAACCCGGATGCAACGGAT
The DNA here is from genome assembly GCF_025846815.2 of Paenibacillus sp. BT-177. NCBI lineage: Bacteria > Bacillati > Bacillota > Bacilli > Caryophanales > Paenibacillaceae > Paenibacillus > Paenibacillus sp. BT-177. The sequence goes on from NZ_JAOYTP010000006.1 coordinate 48,650, forward strand.
GAAGAAGTGATCGAAGCGGCCAAAGCAGCGTACGCTCACCATTTCATTCAGGAACTTCCTGAACAGTATAAAACGCCGGTGGGAGAGAGAGGAGCGTCGTTGTCGGGCGGACAAAGGCAGCGAATTGCGATCGCCCGGGCGATTCTCAAAAACGCCCCGATTCTGCTTCTGGACGAAGCGACTTCCGCACTGGATAACGAATCCCAGCATTGGGTACAGCAAGCCCTGAACGTATTGATGAAGGGGCGCACCACCATTCTGATCGCCCACCGCCTCAGCACCGTGGAACATGCGGATTTAATTACCGTCATGAACCACGGGACGGTCGTCGAGCGGGGCAGCCATCAGGACCTGCTGGCGCTCGGGGGTTATTACGCCCGGCTGTACGGCTAAACCCGCTTTACGGCGGGCGACTTCCTGCTTGCGAATGCGACAGAGTCTTTTAGTAATCCAAGGTATGACTTTATAACCGGTAGTTACCAGAAAACGTAGACACGAAAAAGGAGGAAGAGTCCGAAGGAGCCGTTCCGGGAGTGGCCTGCGCGGTTCTTCTAAGAGTGACTAAGTGACATCTAGGTACAAAGCCTATCTATAAAGAATCTCTAAACCGGGAGTGTGTCGATGTGAGAGAGAATACCAACGAGCAATATGGATTAACGCAAGCCCAGCGACGAATATGGTTCATGGAAATTATGAATCCGGGAACGTCCATCACGATGCTTTCCGCGACCTACCAGATTACGGGCGAGATCAACACACAGCTTCTGGAGCAAGCGGCGGCAGAGATCGTCAAAACCTATGACGTTTTCCGAATCCGCATTAGCGGGGATTTGCAAAATCCAACGCAGTGGTTCGAAGAGCCGGAGAATGTCCAAGCTAGGATAAGCCGCCTCGAAATAGGCACAACCGAACAATTCTATGCTTGGGTGAAAGAAGTAAGCGAAAAACCGGCCAGCGTGTTCGACGAACACCTCCACCAATTTACGATTATCCATTTTGCGAACGGCCAAGTATGGCTCAATTTGACGGTAAATCATATTATCGCCGACGGCTTGTCCGTCAATGCTTTGCTGCATGCGGTGATGGAAAAATACCTGGAACTGCGCAAAGGCACCTACAGCAGTTACCAGGCCCCTTCCTATCTGGATTATATTTCTGCGGAGCGTGAATATGAGCAATCGCAGCGTTATCAAAAAGGCAAGGAATACTGGCTGACGAAGTACAACACTTTGCCTGAAACGACTGGCATTAAATCGTATCCGCCATTCTCGATCGGCAGCGAATCCAATAAACTGGCCATCACTTTGGACGGTTCCCGGTATGAACGCATTCTGGCCTTCAGCGAACAATATCAGGTCAGCTTATATACGTTATTTCTGTCCGCTATGTATGTCTTATTGTACAAGCTGACCGACAGCACCGATGTTCCGGTCGGCACGGTTTTCGCCAATCGCACCAGCAAGAAGGAAAAAGAAACGATCGGCATGTTCGTCAGCACCGTGGCTACGCGGATTCGTCTGAATCCAGACAAGCACGTGCTTTCCTTGATCCAAACGGTTTCCAAGGAAAATACGGCGGATCTGCGGTATCAGAAATACCCTTATAACCAATTGATCCAGGATTTACGCGAACAACACGGCCGCAACGATCTTTCGGGGCTGTTCCGTACGTCTCTGGAATATCTGCCTTTGAAAATCGTGGAGTACGAAGAAATCAAGGTACGCCTGGAGGCTCACTTCGCTAGGCACGAGATGGACGATTTGCTGCTGCGCTTCGACCATATGTTGAATGAAGGCCATGTAATTCTCCATGCTTCCTATCGTACCGGCCTGTTCGAGACGGCCGAGATTGATCGGATTATGGAACAGTATGTAACCGTTCTGGACCAGTTTCTTCAGACTCCCGAACTGCCGGTACGCGAGATTTCTCTGCTGAGTGATGAGGAGAGACACCGCATTCTCAACGTTTTTAACCCGCCGGTGGCAGGGCTTAGTGAGGGAGAAGCGTTTCATCGGTATGTTGAAAAGTTTGCCCGGGAAATTCCAGATCATCCGGCAGTCGTCTACATGGACAAACAGCTGACCTACGGCGAATTGAACGAACGCGCTGAGCGGCTGGCTTCTCTCCTTCGCGAACAGGGCGTGGGAAGGGAGACGATTACGGGGATCTGGGCAGAGCGTTCGGTGGAACTGCTGGTCGGGGTGCTCGCCGTTTGGAAAGCCGGCGGAGCCTATGTACCGCTGGACCCCGATTATCCGGCGGAGCGGATTGAGTACATGCTCAGCGATAGCGATGCATCGGTGCTGCTTACGCAGCGTCATCTGTTGGAGCGGGCCAGAGGTTGGTTGGCCGATGACCGGCTGAAGCTTCAAGCTGTCTATGCCATGGACGATGAACAGATTTATAACGGGGATGCCTTAGCCGTGGAATTTGAATCTGCCGGCAGCGCCCCGCAAGACTTGGCTTATGTGATTTACACCTCGGGTACGACGGGACGCCCGAAAGGCGTCATGATCGAGCACGGTAGTCTCGTGAATACGGCGGATGCGTACCGTCGCGAGTACCGGTTGGATCAGTTTCCGGTGCGGCTGCTGCAGCTGGCCAGCTTCTCGTTTGACGTGTTCGTCGGAGACATCGCGCGGACGCTGTATAACGGAGGCACGATGGTGATTGTGCCGAAGGATGACCGGATTGATCCGAACCTCTTATACGGTTGGATTCGGGACCAAAACATTACGGTATTCGAATCGACGCCTGCGCTCATCCTGCCGTTCATGCAGCATATTTATGAAGAAGGGCTGGACGTTAGCTCCATGCAGTTGCTGATTACCAGCTCGGATGCTTGCAGTGTCACCGATTACCGATTGCTGCAGGAAAGATTCGGCGGACAATTCCGCATCATCAACAGCTATGGCGTTACCGAAGCGGCCATTGACAGCAGCTTTTACAGTGAGCCGTTGGATAAGCTGCCGCCGTCGGGTCATGTGCCGATCGGCAAAGCTTGGCTGAACGCCCGGTTTTACATTGTCGATGCCGCATTAAAGCCGGTTCCTGTAGGGGTTCCGGGCGAGCTTGTCATCGGCGGCGCCGGGGTGGCGCGCGGGTACTGGAACCGTCCGGACCTAACCGCCGAGAAGTTTGTGGACAGCCCGTTTGTGCTGGGCGAACGTCTGTACCGGACAGGCGATTTGGCCCGCTGGCTGGAAGACGGCAACGTCGACTTCATCGGCCGGATCGACTATCAGGTGAAAATTCGCGGGTTCCGGATCGAACTCGGCGAAATTGAAACGGCCCTGCTTCGTTTCCCGGGCGTCAAGCAGGCTGTGGTGACCGACCGTACGGATGAGCAGGGGCAAAAGTATTTGTGCGGCTACGTGGCGGCGGATGCTTCCTTACAGCTGAGCGATCTGTTGTCCCAATTGAAGCAAGAGCTGCCGGCCCATATGGTCCCGGCCCGGCTGGTATCTCTTGATAAGCTTCCGCTCACGCCGAACGGCAAAATTGACCGTAAAGCGCTACCTGAACCGACCGGGGAGGTAGAAGCAGGCCGTGAGTATGTAGCTCCTCGCACAACGCTTGAAACAAGACTTGCTCTCATTTGGCAGCAGGTGCTGGGTATTGCGCGAGTTGGAGTCCAAGACGATTTCTTTGACTTGGGTGGTCATTCCTTGCGGGCCTCCACGCTGGTTTCAAAGATTCGGAAAGAGCTGCAAGTCGAGGTTCCGCTGCGGGAAGTTTTCCGCTACACCACGATCGAACAGCTGGCCCAAAGAATCGGCGGTTTAAGGCAGCAGGAGACGTATGAGATTACAAAGGCGGCTGAGGCCGAGTACTATCCGGTTTCATCCGAGCAAAAGCGTCTGTACGTCCTGCGCCAGCTTGACGGGGCCGAGCGCAGCTACAATATGTCGGCGGCGCTTCTTCTCGAAGGCAAGCTGGACCGCACGCGCGTCGAACACGCGTTCATGGCGCTGATTCAGCGCCATGAGACGCTGCGTACCGGGATCGAGCAGGTTCAAGGCGAGCTTGTCCAGCGCATCTATGATGAGGTGGAGTTTGCTGTCGATTATTTCCAGGCGAGCGAGCGGGAAGTGGAGCAAGTGGTGGAAGCTTACTATCACCCGTTTGATCTGACCAAGCCGCCACTTCTCCGCATCGGCCTGATCGAAGTCGCCGAGGATCGCCACATTCTGCTGTTCGATATGCACCATATCGTCTCGGACGGCATTTCGACAGCGCTGCTCTTTGACGAGTTCAGCCGCCTGTATCGGGGCGAGGAGCTGGCCCCGATACGCATTCAATACAAAGATTATGCCGTTTGGCAGCATTCCGAAGCTTACGGGCAGATGCTCCAGCCGCAGAAGGAGTACTGGCTGGAACAGCTGTCGGGCGAGCTGCCGGTCTTGGAGCTGCCGACGGACTTCCCGCGGCCTGCAGTACAAAGCTTTGACGGCCGGACCGTGAAGTTTTATATCGGGAAAGAGCGGACGGAGAAGCTGAAAGAGCTGGCGGCACGGACGGGAACGACCCTGTACATGGTGCTGCTGTCAGCTTACTCCATCCTTATGCATAAATATTCGGGTCAGGAAGATCTGATTGTCGGAACGCCGATTGCCGGAAGAACGCAGGAAGAAGTGCAGCCGATCGTGGGGATGTTTGTCAACACGCTAGCCATTCGCAGCCGTCCGGAGCGTTCCAAGCCGTACCTTTCGTACCTGGAAGAAATCAAGGACATCACGCTCGGGGCTTTCGAACACCCAAATTATTTGTTCGAAGACTTGGTGGAAAGTCTTCACATTCCACGCGCGACCGGCCGGAATCCGCTCTTTGATACATTCTTCGCCCTGCAAAACACGGAAAACGAGCAAATTGTCATCGAGGGGCTGGAGCAATCGTTTTATCCGCTGGAAAACCGAACATCCAAGTTCGAGCTGCTCCTGGACATTTCGGAGCTGGACGGTCAGCTCGAATGCCGGTTGGATTACGCTACGGCTTTGTATAAACAGGAGACCGCGGAGCGGTTCGCCAGACATTATGACAAGCTGCTGGAAACCATCGCAGCAGCGCCGGACGGGGATATTGCCTCGCTGGAAATGCTCACAGAGGAGGAAATCCGCGAGCTGGTGGGCGGTTTCAACGATTCGGAGGCGGACTACCCGCGGCAGCAGACGATTCACGGCTTGTTCGAAGAACAGGCGGAGCTTTACCCGGACAACGTGGCTGCCGTCATGAACGAGCGGCAGCTGACCTACCGCGAGCTGAACGAGCGATCCAACCGCCTTGCGCGGAAGCTGCGGGAGACGGGAGTAGAAGCAGACCAGTTGGTAGCGATTCTGGCCGAACGCTCGCTCGATATGGTTGTCGGCATTCTGGCGATTCTCAAAGCGGGCGGTGCATACGTGCCTGTCGATCCCGACTACCCGGAGGAGCGCATTCGCTTCATGATCGAGGATTCGGGCGCGCCGTTATTGCTGATTCAAAAGCATCTGCACGAGAAGACCGACTTCGCAGGAACGCGCCTCGAATTGGATGATTTCGTTTGGGGCGACAGAGGGGCGGACTCCGAAGGTGCACTGGACGCTTCGAACCTGGAGCCGATTTCCGGGCCGGGCAATCTGGCCTATGTCATCTACACGTCGGGAACGACCGGCAGACCGAAAGGAACGCTGATCGAGCATAAGAACGTCGTGCGGCTCCTGTTCAATGACAAGAACCTGTTCGACTTCGGGCCGTCCGACACGTGGACGCTGTTCCACTCGTTCTGCTTCGATTTCTCCGTCTGGGAAATGTACGGAGCACTGCTGTACGGAGGCAAGCTGGTCATCGTACCGCCGCTCATAGCAAAAAGTCCAGCCGATTTCCTGGAGCTGCTGGGCCACGAACAGGTTACCATTTTGAACCAGACGCCAACGTACTTCTACCAGCTGCTGCGTGAGGTCTTGGCGGACCATCCGTACGATCTGCGGATTCGCAACGTCATCTTCGGGGGTGAAGCGCTGAGTCCGCTGCTGCTCAAGGGCTTCAAGACGAAGTACCCGGAGACAAAGCTGATCAATATGTACGGCATTACCGAGACGACGGTTCACGTGACGTATAAGGAAATCACGTGGGTCGAAATGGAGGCGGCGAAGAGCAATATCGGCAAGCCGATCCCGACGCTGAGGGTGTACGTCCTTGATGAAAACCGCCGCCCTGTGCCGATTGGCGTAGCGGGCGAAATGTACGTGGCCGGGGAAGGCCTTGCGAGAGGATACCTGAACCGTCCGGATCTGACGGCGGAGAAGTTCGTCGATTCCCCGTTTGCGGAGGGGGAGAAGCTGTACCGCTCGGGCGACTTGGCAGCTTGGCTGCCGGACGGCAACATCGAATACCTAGGCCGGATCGATCATCAGGTGAAAATCCGCGGGTACCGGATCGAGTTGGACGAAATCGAGACGCAGCTTCTGAACGTCGAGGGCGTGGAAGAAGCGGTGGTGCTCGCCCGTCAGGACGGCGGGGGAGAGAAGGCGCTTGTCGCCTACTTTGTGGCGGACCGGACGCTGACGGTCAGTGAAATGAGAACCTCGCTGGCCCAGGGAATGCCGGGATACATGATCCCTTCGTACTTCGTGCAGTTGGAGCGCATGCCGCTGACGACCAACGGCAAAGTGGACCGCAAAGCGCTGCCGGAGCCGCAAGGTGGCTTACAAACGGGCGTCGAATACGTAGCGCCGCGTAACCGGACGGAGTCCCAGCTTGTGAAGATCTGGGAGGAAGTGCTGGGCTACTCCGGCATTGGAGTCTTGGATAATTTCTTCGAGCTCGGCGGCCACTCCTTGCGGGCGACGAACCTTGTCAGCAAGATTCGGAAGGAAATGAACGTCGAACTTCCGTTGCGCGATGTGTTCCGCTGTATGACGGTAGAGTCGATGGCCGGGGCTATTGCCAGCTTGGAAGAAACGCGGCACAGCTCGATTCCGAAAGCGGAAGAGAAAGCGTACTATCCGGTTTCCTCCGCGCAAAAAAGGCTGTACGTCCTGCACCAGCTGGATGGCTCGGAGCTGAATTACAACCTCCCAAGCGCCTTGCAATTGGAAGGGGCTTTGAACGAGGCCAAAGTGGAAAAGGCGCTGACTACTTTGGTGGCCCGGCACGATATGCTGCGCACCGGTTTTGAAATCGTGAATGGGGAGCCGGTTCAGCGTATTCATCCGCTCGTAGCTTTCAAAGTCGAGAAGCTTCAAGCAAGCGAAGATCAGGTTGCGGCCATTCTTGAAGGCTTCATTCAGCCTTTTGACTTGACCCAGCCGCCTTTGCTGCGCGCCCTGCTGATCGAACTGGAGAAAGAGAAATTTCTGCTCGCGCTGGATATTCATCATATTGGTTCCGACGGCCTTTCCATGGACGTGCTGCTGCGCGAATTCGTGCGGCTTTACAATGGGGAGGAATTGCCGGAGCTGCGGATTCAATACAAGGATTACGCCGTTTGGCAGCAATCCGAGGAGCAGTGCCAGCGCATCAAACGGCAGGAGGAATACTGGCGTGGGGTATTCAGCTCCGAGCTTCCGGTTCTTGAGCTGCCTCTCGACTTCTCCCGCCCGGCCGTTCAGCAGTTTGACGGTCAAACGCTCACGTTTACGCTGGATGCGGAGAAAAGCGAAGCTCTGAAACGGCTTGCCGGCGATTCGGGAGCGACGCTCTACATGCTTCTGCTGGCTGCGTACTCCGTATTGCTTCATAAATACGCGGGACAGGAAGATATAGTGGTCGGCACTCCGATTGCCGCCCGTTCTCACGCCGACCTGCAGCCGATTATCGGCATGTTCGTCAATACGCTGGCCCTTCGCTTTGGTCCGGCGGCGGAGCGGACGTTCCTGGATTACTTGCAGGAAGTGAAGGAAACGACGCTTGGAGCTTACGAGCACCAGGACTATCCGTTCGAGGAGCTGGTGGAAGCTCTTCAGGTGAGCCGGGATTTAAGCCGGAATCCTCTGTTTGACACCATGTTTTCTTTGCAAAAGCACGAAAGCTTGGATTTAACCCTGGAAGGCTTGCAATGGTCGCTGTTCGACATCGAGGAAAAGACGGCAAAGTTTGATCTTAGCCTTGATATCGTGGAAGCCGATAACAAGCTGGTTTGCAAGATCGAGTACGCTACCTCGTTGTTTAGACAGGAAACGATGGTACGGCTGGCGGGTCATTACGAGCAGCTTTTGGCGTCGATCCTGGCTCAGCCGGGAGCGCGGATTTCGGATTTGGATATCTTGACGGACAGCGAAAAGCATGATTTGCTGGTCGGGTTTGACGTGTCGTCTTCGGCTTTTGCGAAGCAACCCGCCGCAGAGGGTACAGGTTTGGAAGCGGATGAGTCGTGGAGAGAGAGAACGTTCCACGAGCTGTTCGAGGAGCAGGCGGAGCGCACTCCGGGAGCGCTGGCGGTTGTCTACGAAGACAGCAAGCTGACGTATGCGGAGCTGAACGCCAAAGCGAATCGTCTGGCGTATGCACTGCGGGAGCGCGGGGTGAAGCCGGAGCAGGTGGTCGGCATTCTGGCCGGCCGTTCGGCGGAGCTGTTGATCGGGGTGCTCGCCGTATGGAAAGCGGGTGGCGCTTATGTGCCGCTCGACCCGGACTATCCGGCGGAGCGGATCGAGTATATGCTCGCGGACAGCGGGGCGTCGGTGCTGCTCACGCAGACCCGCCTGCTGGAGCAGGCGGAAGCTTGGCGCAGCGACGGAGCTCTAGTGCTGCAAACGGTGCTTGCGCTTGACGACGCCGCGACGTACAGCCTCGGAGCGGCGGAAGCGGCTGTGGGCGTACAAGCTTTGGGCGAAGCAGGCGCAGAGGCGGAGGCTTTGGCGCAAGCGGAAACGGCTGCTGCCGAAAAGTCCGCCACGGCAGAAGCCGAGAAGAACGTACTAGCGGCGGATCTCGCATCGAATCCGGCGAATGTGAACAAGCCGCGCGATTTGGCTTACGTCATCTACACCTCCGGTACGACGGGCAAGCCGAAGGGCGTGATGATCGAGCACCGCAGCCTGGTGAACACGGCGGCGGGCTACCGGCGGGAATACCGCCTGGATCAGTTCCCGATCCGGCTGCTGCAGCTCGCAAGCTTCTCGTTCGACGTGTTCGTCGGCGACATTGCGCGGACGCTGTACAACGGGGGCACCATGGTCATCGTGTCGAAGGACGACCGGATTGATCCAACCCGCCTCTACGGCTGGATTCGCGACTACGCCGTGACGGTGTTCGAATCGACTCCGGCGCTGATCGTGCCGTTCATGGAGCATGTGCATGCCGAGGGTCTGGACCTCAGCTCGATGAAGCTGCTGATCACAAGCTCGGATGCGTGCAGCGTAGCGGATTACCGCACCTTGCAGGAGCGCTTCGGCTCGCAGTTCCGTATTATTAACAGCTACGGCGTAACGGAAGCGACGATTGACTCCAGCTTCTATGACGAGCCGCTAAAGAAGCTGCCGAAGACGGGTAGCGTGCCGATCGGCAAAGCGTGGCTGAACGCCAAGTTCTACATCGTGGATGCGAATCTGAAGCCGGTGCCGATCGGGGTGTTGGGCGAGCTGGTTATCGGCGGAGCGGGTGTGGCCCGCGGTTACTTGAACCGCCCGGATTTGACGGCGGAGAAATTCGTAGACAGCCCGTTCGCCGCTGGGGAGCGGCTGTACCGGACGGGCGACCTGGCGCGCTGGATGCCGGACGGCAACGTGGACTTCATCGGCCGGATCGACAACCAGGTGAAAATTCGCGGCTATCGGATCGAGCTTGGTGAAATTGAAGCGGCCATGAAAAATTTTGCCGGCGTGCGTCAAGCGCTTGTCATCGACCGGACGGACGAGCGGGGGCAGAAATATTTGTGCGGGTATGTCGTAGCGGATTCCAGCTTCGATCTGGAAGGGCTTGTGGCCCATCTGGACGCCGCGCTGCCTTCCCATATGGTGCCTTCGCGCATCATGCGCATGGATCAAATGCCGCTTACGCCGAACGGGAAGATCGACCGTAAAGCGCTGCCTGTACCGGAAGGAAGCATTCGTGCCGAGGCTGCATACACCGCGCCTCGTACTCCTGCCGAGCAGGCACTTGCGTCGGTCTGGCAGTCGGTGCTGGGCGTGGATCAGGTCGGCACGATGGACAATTTCTTTGCGCTCGGCGGCGATTCGATCAAGGCCTTGCAGGTATCGTCCCGTCTTTTGCAAACGGGGTACAAGCTGGTCATGAAAGATTTGTTCCATTACCCGACGATTACTGCCCTTAGTTTGCACCTGCAAACGGCGGAGAGAACGGCAAACCAGGCCGAAGTGACGGGAGAGGTCATCTTGACCCCGATTCAGCGCTGGTTCTTTGAACAAAATCCGGCTGACGTGCATCACAGCAACCAGGCGTTCATGCAGTTCTCCAAGCAAGGCTTTGACGAAGAAGCTTTACGCCAAGCGGTGCGTCAGCTTGTTGTGCATCACGATGCTCTCCGTACGGTTTACCGCCAAACCGAGAACGGCTATACCGCATGGAACCGCGGCGCCGGGGAGAACGAAGCGCTGTTCGATCTGGAAGTTGTCGATTTCAAGGGAGTCGGCGACGTGAAAGAAGCGGTAGAGGCTAAGGCAAATGACATTCAAGCGAGCATCGATCTGGAAAACGGTCCGCTGGTGAAGCTCGGCTTGTTCCGCTGCGACGACGGCGACCACCTGCTCATCGCGATCCATCACTTGGTCGTAGACGGCGTATCCTGGCGGATTCTGCTTGAGGATTTTGCTGCCGGCTATGAGCAGGCGTTGCAAGGGCAGCCGATCCGTCTGCCGCTCAAAACGGATTCATTCCAAACGTGGGCGAAACAGCTCGCTGATTATGCGAACGGTCCGGCGATGGAAAGCGAGAGAGAGTATTGGCAGCATATCGAGCAATTGACCTATGAGCCGCTTCCGAAAGATTTTGAACAAGGCAGATCCAAGCTGAAGGACAGCGGGCTCGTGACCGTTTGCTGGACGGCGGAGGAAACCGAACAGCTGCTGAAGCAGGCGCACCGTGCTTACCATACGGAAATGAACGATTTGCTGCTTGCCGCGCTTGGCCTCGCGGTACAAGCTTGGAGCGGCCGGGAACGCGTGCTGGTGAATCTCGAAGGCCACGGCCGGGAAGATATTTTGCCGGATGTGGACATTACGCGCACGGTTGGCTGGTTTACAAGTCAATTCCCTGTCGTTCTGGAGCCGGGTCACGCCCAGGCGCTCGGTCATCAGGTGAAACAGGTTAAAGAAAGCTTGCGCCGCATTCCGAACAAAGGAATCGGCTACGGCATCCTGCGTTATTTGTCGGTGCCGCGTGATGGCGAGCGCTTTGCTTTGGAGCCGGAGATCAGTTTTAACTATCTGGGTCAGTTCGACCAGGACTACGAAAGCAACGGCTCGCAGCCGTCTTTGTTCAGCCCGGGCTCCGATTCAAGCCCGAATGCAGTGATGGATTATGTCCTCGATATCAACGGTATGGTGTCGGAAGGAGTGCTGGAACTCACGATCCGTTATGGGGAAACCCAGTATAAACGGGAAACGGTAGAGCGCCTAGGCACCCTGCTTCAATCGAGCTTGCGTGAAGTCATCAGTCATTGCGTCTCGAAAGAGCGGCCGGAGCTTACACCTAGCGACGTACTGCTTCAAGATGTGACGGTGGAGGAACTGGAGCGGCTGGCCGAACATACGGCGGCGCTCGGCGAACTGGAGAATGTATACACCCTGACTCCGCTGCAAAAAGGGATGTTGTTCCACAGCCTGCTGGATGCCGATTCGGAAGCTTACTTCGAACAGGTGACCTTCGATCTATACGGAAGCCTGAATGTCGAAGCCTTCACCCAAGGATTGGATACGCTGGTGCAGCGGAATGAGGCGCTGCGGACCAACTTTATTACCGGCTGGAGAGACGAGCCGATTCAAGTGGTATTCCGCGAGCGGAAGTGTGAAGTGTACTTCGAAGATATTCGCTCGGTAAGCGATGAAGACCCGGCGAAGACGATAGCCGATTTCGTCAGCGCGGATAAAGCGAACAAGTTCGATTTGGCCCGAGGCTCTCTTATGCGCGTGACAGTTTTGCGCACGGGCGACGAGTCCTACCATGTGATCTGGAGTCACCATCACATTTTGATGGACGGCTGGTGCATGTCCTTCATGATCAAGGAAGTGTTCGACACCTACTTCGCGTTCCAGGAGAAGCGGACGCTGGAGCTTCCTCCGGCTACCTCGTACTCCCGGTATATCGAATGGCTGGAAGCTCAAGATGCCGCGGAAGCTTCGCGTTACTGGTCCGAGTATTTGGCGGGTTACGATCAGCAGACCAAGCTGCCCCAGGAGAAAACGCAGCTGAAGCAGGGCGCTTTTGAAGCGGCTGAAATCGATGTGGAACTCAGCAAGGAACTGACCGGGCAAATCGAGCGGGTGGCGCGCCAGCAGCAGGTGACGCTCAATACGTTCATGCAGACCGTTTGGGGGCTGGTTCTGCAGGTATACAACAACAGCGAGGATGTCGTATTCGGCTCCGTCGTATCCGGGCGTCCGGCGGAAATTCCGGGCATCGAAAGCATGATCGGCCTGTTTATTAATACGATCCCGGTCCGTATTCAAGGCAAAGCCGAGGAGACGGTAGCCGATATCTTGAGAAAAACCCAGGATCAAGCGCTGGCATCGGGAGCTTACGAAACGTTCCCGTTATTCGAAATTCAGTCGCTGAGCGAGCAAAAGCGCGACTTGATCAACCATATCATGGTCTTTGAAAATTATCCGATGGAAGAACAGATTGAGCAGGTCGTCGGCGGAGACCAAGAAGCGCTGAAAATCGCTAATATCCAGTCGCCGGAGCAAACGAACTACGACCTGGACATTACCGTCATTCCAGAAGAGCATATTTTGCTGCGGTTTACGTACAATGCGCTGACGTTCAGAGAGGAAGACATCAGGCTGATCCACGGTCATTTTGCCCGGGTACTGGAGAAGGTTGCGGCTAACCCGAACATCCGCGTGAATCAGTTGGAGCTTTTGACGGCGGCGGAAAAAGAGCAAATTCTCGGCGCGTTTAACCCGGCGCAGCCGGAAGCGGCTCCGGCGGCCGCGTTCCACCGGCTGTTCGAGGAACAGGCGGAGTGCACGCCGGAAACGGCAGCTGTCGTGTACGAGAATGACCGGCTGACGTATGCGGAGCTGAACGAGCGGGCGAACCGCTTGGCGGCCACGCTGCGCGCAAGCGGCATCGGCCGGGAGACGATCGTCGGCATTCTCGCCGAGCGTTCGGTGGACTTGCTGGTGGCCGTGCTGGCCGTCTGGAAAGCGGGCGGGGCGTATGTGCCGCTGGACCCGGATTATCCGGCGGAGCGCGTGCGGTTCATGCTCGAAGACAGCGGAGCGAAGGTACTGCTGACGCAAACGGCGCTGCGAGAGCGTGCCGAAGACTGGCTCGGCGAAGAGGAGCTGGCGCTGGCGGCGGTGCTGTACCTGGACGACGAAGCGTCGTACAGCGAGGAGCGGGCGAATGCGCCGATTGGCTCGGGCATGGTCTCCGGCAAGCTGACGGATGCTGTGGACGACGGCGATGAGAGCCATCAGCATGTTGGCACCGACAGCTTCCATGAAGCCCGTCCAGAGGACCTGGCGTACGTGATCTATACGTCGGGAACGACGGGCAAGCCGAAGGGCGTGATGATCGAGCACCGCAGCCTGGTGAACACGGCGGCGGGCTACCGGCGGGAATACCGGTTGGATCAGTTCCCGGTGCGGCTGCTGCAGCTTGCAAGCTTCTCGTTCGACGTGTTCGTGGGAGATATCGCGCGGACGCTGTACAACGGAGGCACGATGGTGGTTGTGCCGAAGGACGACCGGATCGATCCGTCTCGTCTGCACCACTGGATTGAGCGGGAGCAGGTCACCATCTTCGAATCGACGCCGGCGCTGATCGTGCCGTTCCTGGAGTACGTGCACGAGCAGGGGCTGGATATGAGTCGGTTGGAGCTGTTGATCACGAGCTCGGACAGCTGCAGCGTGGCGGATTACCGGACCTTGCAGGAACGCTTCGGCTCGTTGTTCCGGATCATCAACGCATACGGCGTGACGGAAGCGGCGATCGACTCCAGCTTCTACGACGAGGAGCTGGCGAAGCTGCCGCAGACAGGCCATGTGCCGATCGGCAAAGCGTGGCTGAATGCGAAATTCTACATCGTGGATGCGCACCTGAACCCGGTGCCGGTTGGGGTGCTGGGCGAGCTGGTCATCGGCGGAGTCGGAGTGGCGCGCGGGTACTTGAACCGTCCGGAGCTGACGGAAGAGAAGTTCGTAGACAGCCCGTTCGCCGCGGGCGAGCGGTTGTACCGCACGGGAGACTTGGCGCGGTGGATGGAAGACGGGAACGTGGACTTCATCGGCCGGATCGACAACCAGGCGAAAATCCGGGGGTACCGGATCGAGACGGGCGAAGTCGAGGCGAAGCTGCTGAGTGTAGGTGGCGTGAAGGAAGCGGTCGTCGTCGTCAGGGAAGATCAAGAAGGTCAGAAAGCTTTGTGCGCTTATTATACAGCGGAAGAAGGCTTAACGGCGTTGGACCTGAAGCGGGCGATTGCCAGCGAGCTACCGGGGTACATGATCCCGTCGTACTTCGTGGAGATGGAGCGCCTGCCTCTGACGCCGAACGGAAAGATCGACCGGAAGGCGCTGCCGGCACTGGAAGGGGGAGCAGGCGGAAGCCGCGAATACGTGGCGCCGCGCACCGAACTGGAGGCGAAGCTGGCCGCCATTTGGCAGGATGTGCTTGTTCGGGAGAAGGCGGTAGGCGTAACGGACAACTTCTTCGACCTCGGCGGACACTCCCTGCGGGCGACGACGCTGGTCAGCAAAATGCATAAGGAGCTAGGCGTTGAATTCCCGCTTCGCGACGTATTCCGCTACTCGACGGTTGAGGAAATGGCCGCGGCTATGGAACGGCTGGAGATCGGCTCGTTCACGGCTATTCCGGCTGCGGAACCTAGCGAGTATTATCCGCTCTCTTCCGCTCAGAAACGTCTCTATATCTTGAACCAGCTGGAAGGAGCCGAGCTGAGCTACAACATACCGGGAGCTATGCTGCTCGAAGGGGAGCTCGACCGGCAGCGGTTTGAAGAAGCGTTCCGTGGGCTCGTAGCTCGTCATGAAACGCTGCGTACCGGCTTTGAGATGGTAAAAGGCGAAGCGGTTCAGCGAATTTACGAAGAAGCCGCCTTCCAGGTGGAATATGTGCAGATCAGCGGGGAGCAGGCGGAAGAAACGGTGCGCCAATTCGTTCGTCCGTTTGATCTAGCGAAGCCGCCACTTTTGCGGGTAGGCCTTGCCGAACTGGCGCCGGACCGGCACATTCTAATGTTCGATACGCATCATATCGTATCCGACGGCGTTTCGATTGACGTACTGATCGAAGAGTTCGTCCGCTTGTACAGCGGGGAACAGTTGGAGCCGCTCCGCATTCAATACAAAGATTATGCGGTATGGCAGCAATCGGACGAGCAGAAAGCTCAGCTTGCCAAGCAGGAAGCCTACTGGCTCGACATGTTCCGCGGAGAGCTGCCGGTTTTGGAATTGCCGACGGACTATCCGCGCCCGTCTATGCAGAGCTACGAGGGCCGCACGCTGCAATTGTTTATGGATAGCGAGAAAAGCGAGGGTCTGAAACGGCTTGCAGCCGAGAACGGCGCAACGCTTTACATGGTTCTGCTTGCTGGTTATACAATATTATTGCATAAGTATACAGGGCAAGAAGACGTGGTGGTCGGTACGCCGATTGCGGGAAGAAATCACAGCGACGTTCAGCCGCTGATCGGGATGTTCGTCAATACTCTGGCCATCCGCAGTTATCCGGCTGCCGGTAAAACGTTCCTTGACTACTTGAAGGAAATCAAGGAGACGACGCTGGGCGCTTTTGAACATCAGAATTATCCGTTTGAGGAACTGGTGGATAAAGTGAACGTAGCTCGCGATTTAAGCCGCAATCCGCTGTTCGATACGATGTTTGCTTTGCAGAATACAGAGAATTTGGAAATCCAGCTTCCCGGACTCCATTTGTCGACGTATGCCAGCGAAGAAATTGTTTCTAAATTCGATCTCAGCTTGGACGTCACGGAGATCGAGGAAGGCTTGGAATATCTGTTTGAATATGCTACTGCTCTTTATAAAACCGAAACGGTGGAGAAATTGGCCGCTCACTACTTGCAGCTGCTTGAATCCATTCTCCGCAACCCGTCGGCGACTATTGCCGAGCTGGGCATTTTGACACCGGCGGAAAAAGAGCAGATTCTCGGCGCGTTTAACCCGGCGCAGCCGGAAGCGGCTCCTGTGGCCGCGTTCCACCGGCTGTTTGAGGAACAGGCGGAGCGCACGCCGGAAGAGGCGGCCGTCGTGTACGAGAACGACCGGCTGACGTATGCGGAGCTGAACGAGTGGGCGAACCGCTTGGCGGCTACGCTGCGCGCAAGCGGCATCGGCCGGGAGACGATCGTCGGCATTCTCGCCGAGCGTTCGGTGGACTTGCTGGTGGCCGTGCTGGCCGTCTGGAAAGCGGGCGGGGCGTATGTGCCGCTCGACCCGGATTATCCGGCGGAGCGCGTGCGGTTCATGCTCGAAGACAGCGGAGCGAAGGTACTGCTGACGCAAACGGCGCTGCGAGAGCGTGCTGAAGCCTGGCTTGACGAAGAGGAGCTGGCGTTGGCCACGGTGCTGTACCTGGATGACGAAGCGTCGTACAGCGAGGAGCGGACGAATGCGCCGATTGGCTCGGGCATGGTCTCCGGCAAGCTGACGGATGCTGTGGACGACGGCGATGAGAGCCATCAGCATGTCGGCACCGACAGCTTCCATGAAGCCCGTTCAGAGGACCTGGCGTACGTGATCTATACGTCGGGAACGACGGGCAAGCCGAAGGGCGTGATGATCGAGCACCGCAGCCTGGTGAACACGGCGGCGGGCTACCGGCGGGAATACCGGTTGGATCAGTTCCCGGTGCGGCTGCTGCAGCTCGCAAGCTTCTCGTTTGACGTGTTCGTGGGAGATATCGCGCGGACGCTGTATAACGGTGGCACGATGGTGATTGTGCCGAAGGACGACCGAATCGATCCGTCTCGTCTGCACTACTGGATTGAGCGGGAGCGGGTCACCATCTTCGAATCGACGCCAGCGCTGATCGTTCCGTTCCTGGAGTACGTGCACGAGCAGCAACTGGATATGAGCTGGATGGAGCTGTTGATCACGAGCTCGGACAGCTGCAGCGTGGCGGATTACCGGACCTTGCAGGAACGCTTCGGCTCGTTGTTCCGGATCATCAACGCATACGGTGTGACGGAAGCGGCAATCGACTCAAGTTTCTACGACGAGGAGCTGACGAAGCTGCCGCAGACAGGCCATGTGCCGATCGGCAAAGCGTGGCTGAATGCGAAATTCTACATCGTGGATGCGCACCTGAATCCGGTGCCGGTCGGGGTGCTGGGCGAGCTGGTTATCGGCGGAGTCGGGGTAGCTCGCGGGTACTTGAACCGTCCGGAGCTGACAGAAGAGAAGTTCGTAGACAGCCCGTTCGCCGCGGGCGAGCGGCTGTACCGCACGGGAGACTTGGCGCGGTGGATGGAGGACGGGAACGTGGACTTCATCGGCCGGATCGACAACCAGGCGAAAATCCGGGGGTACCGGATCGAGACGGGCGAAGTCGAGGCGAAGCTGCTGAGTGTAGGTGGCGTGAAGGAAGCGGTCGTCGTCGTCAGGGAAGATCAAGAAGGTCAGAAAGCTTTGTGCGCTTATTATACAGCGGAAGAAGGCTTGACGGCGTTGGACCTGAAGCGGGCGATTGCCAGCGAGCTGCCGGGGTACATGATCCCGTCGTACTTCGTGGAGATGGAGCGCCTGCCTCTGACGCCGAACGGAAAGATCGACCGGAAGGCGCTGCCGGCGCCGGAAGGGGGAGCAAGCGCAGGCCGCGAATATGTGGCGCCGCGCACCGAACTGGAGGCGAAACTGGTCGCCATCTGGCAGGACGTGCTCGGGTCGGTCACGATTGGCGTGACGGACAACTTCTTCGACCTCGGCGGGCACTCCCTGCGGGCGACGACGCTGGTCAGCAAGGTGCACAAGGAGCTGAGCGTGAACCTGCCGCTGCGCGATGTGTTCCGGCACTCGACCATCGAAGCGATGGCCGAAGCGATCAGCCAATTGGAGCGGCAGGAACACCTCTCTATTCCGGTTCTGGATAAGAGGGATTACTATCCGCTTTCCTCCGTGCAAAAACGGCTGTACATTCAGCAGCAGATGGAAGGCGCCGAGCTTAGCTACAACATGTCCGGCATGACGGTTCTCGTCGGGCGCTTGGAACGGAATCAATTCGAGGCGGCGCTCAAAGGATTGATAGCTCGTCACGAAATTTTGCGAACCGGCTTCGAAATGGTCGACGGCGAACCGGTACAACGGATTTATCCGGACTTGAAGTTTGCCGTCGAGTATACGAAAGCGACGGAAAGTGAAACGAAGAGCATCGTAGATGGCTTTGTGCGCGTCTTTGATTTGGAGCGGCCGCCGCTGCTACGTGTGGGCTTAGTCGAATGGGAAGCGGAACGGCATCTGCTCATGCTGGACATTCATCATATCGTCACGGATGGCATGTCGATGGGCATCTTCGTCGAAGAGCTGCTGCGCCTGTATAACGGCGAGACTCTGGAACCGCTTCGGATTCAATACAAGGAATTCGCCGCTTGGCAGCAGTCCGAACCTGTAAAAGAGCGGCTGAAACGTCAGGAAGCCTACTGGCTGGACGTGCTGGAAGGCGAACTGCCGACGCTTGAACTGCCTACGGACTTTTTCAGACCTGCCGCTCGCAGCTTTGAGGGAGATGTGCTGCCTTTCAGCATCGACAAGCAGATGACCGACAGCTTGCAGCGCATCGCCGATGAGAACGGTGCCACCCTTTATATGGTGTTATTGGCGGCCTATTCAATCCTGCTCAGCAAGTACTCGGGACAAGAAGACTTCATTGTAGGCACGCCGGCTTCGGGCCGCACACATGCCGACCTGGAGCCGCTCATCGGAATGTTTGTCAACACTTTGGCGATTCGCCATTATCCGTCCGGGGAGAAGACGTTCCTCGCTTACTTGAACGAAGTCAAAGAAACGATGCTGGGGGCCTACGACCACCAGGATTATCCGTTCGAGGAGCTTGTGAAAAAGCTGCAGGCGCCGCGAGATCAAAGCCGTAATCCTGTATTCGATGTCATGTTTGTTCTGGAAACCAAGGAAGATAACGTTCAAAGCTTCGGGGATATCAAGATCGAATCTTATCCGGAAACTCATACGGTTTCCCAATTTGATCTTACCTTGGTCATTTCGTTGCTGGATGAGGGAATGAACGGGCAGTTTGAATATGCAACCAAGTTGTTTACGCGCAATCTGATCGACAATTTCGCTCAGGACCTGCTCGTGATCATCACCCAAATTTGCGAACAGCCTTCGGTGCTGTTGAAGGATATTTCCCTGAACGGGCAATCCGAACAGGAGCAAGATGTGCTAGAGGCCATTGATATTATTTTCTAATCCCTTACCCGGTTTGGGTGTATGCCGTATTTCTCTCGGTACACATCCTGCCGGGTGTTTTTTTCCAAATGAAAGGGGAAATCCACCACAGGAATCTCAACAGAAATCGTAGTTTACCTTTGGCATACTAAGAATCAAACCATTTAAACAGAGATAATTCCACCATAGAATCCGAATACCCGAAAAACGAAAAAAAGTAATTGCCGATCGTTGCAGACGAGTTTAATCTTTTGACTATGACATCAGAAGAACAACAAAAGGCACACGAAGACTACAGGAAGAAATACAGATTTCTAAAACGTGCGCCGCGAATAGTTATCCTTATAAAAGGTGTATAATCAGGAAAATTATTGCTAATTGTTGCGTATCACATCTTTCGTTACTTATAAATACACTTGTCTCAAATATCTCGAACGAGAGCCAATTGTCAGTTTATTATGACAATTTAATTGAGAGAGTAAAAAAATTTAAGGAAGATCAGAACAAAGAGTTTATCGGTTTAATGGTGGATATAATTGATTCACTTAAGGACTATGTTCACAAGGGTCAACTTAATGGGAAAAAGACTTTAGCGAAACCAAACTTAGATAAATTGAGCTACCTTCCATAAGTTCACTATTTAAAGAATTAAGTAAAATCAAGCTATCATTCGAACAAAAAAAGAGAATTAATAAACTAGCTAGAGATATTATGGCTTCATTGAAAGAAGTGAATAATGAATTAGTAAGAGATTTGATAGAAGATTTTATAAGATAAAAATGGATAATAACCTAACTTTAGTTCAAAAAGAGCATCTGAAGACAGCACTTCTTGAACTCTTACGAACTACAGGGCGGTTAGTTCAAATATATGGACAATGGACTAAAGATGGACAGATTATTAGAGATAATTCTTTGAAAAAGAAAATTGATCATTTAAGCACGTTATATGCGACATTCAGTATATTGAGGAAATGGTTATGAAATTATATTATCGTAATAGTACAAGTTTCCAACCTTCTTTTTATGGTAATTTGTGGTCGTTTCAGACTTTTATTTTTCGTGTTTATCACCTGACAATTAATATTCAATTACATTATAGTTAGTTCCTGAGTTTTAAAAACCGGTTATCCTAGTTTAGGATAGCCGGTTTTTTATAATGCTGGATTATAATTTTCATGCTTTTTATCGCTTATTAACTGGAGCTTCTATCTATAGGCAAGTTCAGCTGAAATATAAAGGTGTTATTGGTATGAGTGTTAAGGTGCCTTGATGTAACTCAGCAATATTTCTTGCTATGGAAAGCCCCAGTCCTGCTCCTGTTTGGATACCTTCGCTGCTTCTTGAATGGTCAACTTTATAAAAACGGTCAAACAGCTTCTCTTTTTGATCTTGCGTGAGAGGAGTTCCTTTGTTTTCGATCTCAATCGTAATTTGCTCAGGAGTCGTTTTTAGTCGAATGCAAATGCCTCCCGGCTTTAAGGAATACTTTAAGGCGTTCATAAGAAGATTATCGATTGCTCTGGCCATTTTATCGCTGTCAACGGAGGTAATGATCGGGGAGTCACCGATTTCCTTCAAGATATATATACCGTTTTCCTGAGCAATGGGTTCGAACTCGAATAGCAATTGATCCAAAAGTTGGAATAAATTGATTTTTCTCAGATTTAAGTGGGTATCGGCTGAAGTGAGCCGTGTATATTCAAACAAGTCATCTAGCAACTTCTTCAAATGAATCGCTTTGTTATAAGTGTTCTGAACAAAGCGCGTATATTCATCTTTATCTTGATAGGATTCTGTTCTTAACAGCTCGATATAGCCAATAATGCTGGTCAGAGGCGTACGCAAGTCATGTGAAATACCAGTGATCAGCTCCATCTTGGATTTTTCTATTTCACGTTCTCTTACAATCTGTTGCTCTAAACGTTCTGTCATTCGGTTGATGTTGAGCGCAACCCGTCCAAGTTCATCTTGTCGAACAACAGGTACCCGATAATTTAGATTGCCTTCGGAAATAATCTGAAGCCCTTGCTCCAATGTAATTAAGTCTCTTACAATTCGTCGTGTCAAAACTAAAAAAGTGAAAATAAACGTTACCATAAACAAGGGGGTAAGAAGATAAGGAAAAAAATTGCGAAACCAATGCCATTCCATAACACTGCTAATTTTCAAGAAAAGTAGAATGAGAATATTATTTATAGCAGTGGCGATAATAAAGCTCAGCACCATTCTAAATAAAATGTTGACCTGGATGCGTTTTTTTCGTTTTGGCTTTTGTATATGTTCATTCAATTTTGTAGCCAACTCCCCACACTGTTTTAATATATTGTGGATCTCTTGGGAATTGCTCTAATTTTTCTCGTAAATTACGAATATGAACCATCACCGTATTGTCAGAGAACCCGTATGGCGCTTTCCATACATTTTCGTAAATGTGCTCTGAACTAAAAACCTGTCCAGGGTGGCTGGCAAGTAAGATCAGGATAGAAAACTCTAGAGGAGTCAGCGAAATTTCATTCCCCTTTAACTTTACCGAATGTTTACTCTTATCAATCACCAGGTCTTTAATAAGAATAAGGGAATTAAATTCTTCTTTTCCTATTAATGATTGACGCCGGAGCTGTGCTTTTACGCGAGCAAGCAATTCTAACGGATTAAACGGTTTGATCATGTAGTCATCGGCCCCGGTAGTCAGCCCATTGATTTTATCAATATCTTCTTCTTTGGCTGACAGCATGATAATCGGAATATTCGAGATTTCCCTTATTTTAAGACATGCTTTGATCCCGTCCATTCGTGGCATCATGACGTCTAGAATAACCAGATGAATTGATGTTGTCTTTATAGCATTCAGAGCTTCCTCCCCGTCAGCCGCTTCAATCACCTGGTATCCTTCATTGCGTAGATATACATGAATAACATCTCGAATCTCGGAATCATCATCCACAACAAGGATTGTATTCATTACCGATGCTCCTTTTTTTTGACTTGGTAGAATTAGGGTATTTAAGGTGCCTAATTAAAGTGTCATCAACATCTACATGGTTTCCTTTTTGCGACAGACGTAAACGAAAGCAGGAGGGATATTGAGAGGCACCCAATTAATTTTTTCGATGATAAATCTTTCGGAAAGCTGCTTTTTCATTTGAAGCGAATATTGAAAGGCGATAAATAAGCCTCCAGGTTTGAGTGCTTTATAAATTTGTCCAACCAAGGTATCTCTCAATTCTCGCTCAAAATTAAAAAAAGGTAGCCCGCTAAAAATACAATCCAACTGTTGAATATTCTCTTGTTTCATCGCTTCTACTAAGCGTGAAGCGTTCGAATGACAGGAGAAGTCTGGATATTCTGTCTGTAAATTATCCCTCATCGTCTCATCCATCTCAAATAATAACACTTTCGTTGCCTCACTTACCTGGGTGTTGATAAAACGTGTGATGGCACCAGTACCCGAACCGAGCTCTGCGACTGCCTTAACCTCGTTCCAAGGCGCTTGTTTAACCATTTTGGTCGCCAGAAACCGGGAGCTTGGTATAACACTTCCCACATTTTTCGGACTGTGAATAAAGCTCCGCAAAAATAAAAGATTTCCATTGAGTTTCAACTGATTATCCTCCATTACGGTTTATGTACACAAATCATAATGAAAAAAACTAAGGAATTTATGAGTATATTTCTAAAGAAAATCTAAAGAATTCATCTATGGAAGGCTCAAAGTCTAGGTCATTCATTCCATACTTCAGAATTTCTTTAGAAATATCCCTATAATCTCCTAAGATTTTTATACTAATATACTCTCATCGACATAACGAGGAGGTTAGAACATGATTAGCGATATCGTCTTACAGCTAGTCGATCATTATGGATATTTGTTTTTTTCCTAGCCTTCTGCCTAGGTCCATTCGGGATCCCCGTTCCTAATGAGTTAACCATACTAACAGGTGGAATTTTGAGTAACAACGGAGTTTTAAACCCGTGGATTGTATATATGGTTATTCTCGCTGGTTTGTTTATAGCAATTACATTTGCTTATTTTGCGGGCAAAGTCTTTGGAGAAAAATTCAAACCAAGGTTTCAAAACAACCGTCATTTCCGGAAAGCAGAGAAACTTTTTGAACAACACGGAGATACTGCAATGTGTCTTGGAATGTTAATTCCAGTTGTTCGGTATATTCTGCCTGTATTTGTTGGTCTAAACGGTGTCTCGTACAAGAAGTTTGCTTTGATTTCGTATTCGGGCGCGTTTGTTTGGACCACTACGTTCTTTGCTTTTGGCAAGTTCTTTGGACATCATATATTACATTTGCTAGATATAATCGATCCTAAATTAGCCGTGGCTACCCTAATAATAGCCGTTGGCACTTTTATCATAACGAAGTGGTTCAAGTTGATCTTTACTGCATGAAGCGATTTTTTGAAACGATATAAAGGAGAACTGTAATCAATGAAAAAAGTAAACAAAGAAAAAATATTGATTCTTACCGGAAATTATGGAGATGGCCATATTCAAGTAGCCCAAGCCCTACAAGATGCAATGCAAATTCGATTTCCTCATATGGAACCTGTCGTTATTGATTTTATGGAATGGATTCATCCCTATGTGAATCATTTGAGTCGATTTGTTTATCTGCAAGCCGTAAAAACATTCCCTCAGGTGTATGGATATCTATATCAGAAAACACGAAGACAAAACGCTCTATCCCATATCATAAAGACTGTTTTCTCTACAGGAATCGGACGAATGATGAAATTAATTAGTAAAGTACAACCTGCTATTGTAGTAAGTACATTCCCTTTGGCAGCAGGCGTGATGTCGAAGCTGAAATCATATGGTTTAATCGATATTCCTACTGTTACTACCATTACCGATCATACCGATCATAGCTCATGGATTTATCCTTATACCGATCAATATATCGTTGGGTCCACAATTGTTCGTGATTCTTTGATTCAACTAGGCGTTGAAGAGGTGCGGATTGCGGATACTGGAATCCCCATTCGTCCGCAATTTTCTCAGTCTATGGAAAGAGAGGAAACAGCCAAGAAGTATGGTTTAGATCCTCATATGCCTACTGTACTTGTGATGGGAGGAGGGGGCGGCATGATTGGCGATGGAAGCTCTACTGTTCAGGAACTTGATCAATTGCCACAACCTGCACAATTCATCATTGTGTGTGGGCATAATGGAAAACTTCGAATGGAATTGAGTGAGAAGCTGAAAAGTTCCAAACATCGCATCTATTTAACAGGTTATATTCATGATGTTCATGAGTTAATGGCTGTATCTGATCTTATGATTACCAAACCTGGAGGAGTCACGACTTTTGAGGCGATTGCTATGGAACTGCCGATGCTACTTTGTAAGCCAATCCCTGGTCAAGAACAGGATAATGCCGAATTTTTAGTTCGTTCTGGGGTAGCCATTCATGCAGAGACATCTCGGGGTCTAACAGAGCGTCTGTCGCAATTACTAGATGATACAAAACTTCTTCAGGGTATGAAAGAAAATACTAAACGGTTCCATCCTAAAGAGTCCGCGTTTGCATCCTTAGAAGTTATTTTTGCAACCTTTGAAATGAAGACTAAATATATGCTCCTAGAAGACAGGCAAGTATTGATTCCTTACTGTTAAAAAGGAGCAGGACCATGGAGCAGACATTAATAATTATCATCAGTGTATTACTCGTTTACACGATTATTCCGACCCTTATGGTTCGACTATTTGGAATAGGGGTTTATAAAAAAGGAACAGGCGACCAGCCCATTGCCTTGACTTTTGATGACGGTCCAGACCCAGAATATACGCCTCTTTTGCTTGATTTATTAAAGAAGCACAACATAAAGGGGACCTTTTTTGTCCTTGGTCGAAAAGCAGAGAAATATCCCGATCTAATCCAACGAATGCACAATGAGGGACATCTTGTTGGGATCCACAATTACGTGCATTGGTCAAATGCTTTGATGAGTCCTAAGAGGGTCCGCGAGCAGGTTAACAAAACGGCCAAGGTTATTGATCGTATTATTGGAGAAAAAACTTTCTACTATCGCCCCCCATGGGGGGTTATCAACCTATTTGACTTTTTTTTGATGAAGAAATTTCGTATGATTCTTTGGTCTGTTATTGTAGGTGACTGGAAAGGCTCCGGCGGCAAACAAAAAATTAAGCAAAGGCTGCTGTCCAAGCTAAAGGGTGGAGCTGTTATTGTTCTTCATGATAGTGGGCAAACCTTCGGAGCAGACAGGGGGGCACCTGCATATATGTTGGAGGCACTAAATGAATTTATCACTGAAGCATTATATACAGGGTATTCCTTTCATAGAGTGGAAGCTGATCGATGAACAAGTTAAATATGGGTTCGGGGAAATTTGAATTAGAAGGTTCTAAGATAAAACTTAAGCCAGGAGCGCACTTTGTCCGGGCTTAAGCTTTTTTATTTATACATCATTTATATAAGACCGAAGAGTTTATTTTCTTGTTCTTGCGTTAGGGGGTCTTTCAGTATAACGGAATATTTAGTCTTATCCAGAACAAGATCTTTGATAAGGATCATGGGGGTGTTAAACAATTCCCATATTTTAATGCATGCTTGGATACTATCCGTTCGTAGCATCCTATCATCTAGAATGACCAGTTCGAAAGAGATTGATTTCACTAGGTCTAGCGCTTCCAGACCATCTGTAACTTCTACGACAAAGTATCCCTCATTGCGCAAATATGCGTGAAAAATGTCTTGGATCTCTGAATCGTCAGCTACAACAAGTATTGAGTCCATTACATGGCACCCCTTTTTTGCGGCAGATATATACAAAAGCTGGAGGGAAATTGAAGGGCACCAACTCAATTTTTTCAATAGTTAAGTTTTCGGCAAATTTTTTTTTCATTTGGAGTGAGTACTGAAAAGCGATAAAGATTCCTCCTGGTTTTAGTGCCTGAATAATCTGATTAAGTAAATTCCCTCGCATTTCACTCGTAAAATTAAAAAATGGTAATGCGCTAATAATACAGTCCAACTGGCCGATGTCATCTTGATTTAATTTTTTAACTAATTGGCAAGCATTTGAATGACACGCGAAATCCGGGTATTTTGTCTTCAGATTCTCTCTCATTTTCCTATCTCTTTCGAACAATAACACTTTTGTTGATCCAGTTAATTGTGTCTTCATGAAACGTGTGATAGCACCTGTACCTGATCCAAGCTCTGCGACTGCCTTTACCTCATCCCAGGGTACAGACTCAACTACTTTAGCTGCCAGAAATCGAGAGCTAGGTATAAGGCTTCCCACTCGTTGTGGATTTGTGAGGAATCCTTGCAAAAAAAGTAGATATTCATTGAAATTCAACTGTTTTTCCCCCGTGATTTATTTTTTTCCTGCTTTATTGATTCAATATAAAAATAGTAACGAAAAAATCTAAGGATTTTACGAGGATATATCTAAAGAAAATCTGAAGATATGTAGACTAGTTCGAGTTCGAAATAAACCCTCGATGGGCTCTATAAAACTCAGGGAAATCTAAACATAGTAAAGTTTAATATTTAATTTGCTAAGTGGTTGTGTCATCACTATTATTATATAATTTTACATATAAAGGAGGTGAAAGTAAGAAAACACGGAATATGGTTCACATGAGTGATGCACTGCAACAGAGAATCGACCGACAAGCAGGTGTAGAATGCAAATATAAAAGTTGTAGGAGGTAAAGTATGTTTAAGTTTAGTAAGAAAATGTTAACGGTAGTTCTTGCAGCTTCCATGAGTTTTGGAGTGTTTGCAACAACCTCAAGTGCAGCGACAGACTACTGGCAAAATTGGACCGATGGCGGCGGGACGGTCAATGCTGTTAATGGATCAGGCGGTAATTACAGCGTAACATGGAAGGATACCGGGAATTTTGTTGTCGGCAAAGGCTGGACTACTGGATCGCCCAACAGAACGATTAACTACAATGCCGGTGTCTGGGCGCCTTCCGGTAATGGATATTTGGCTCTCTACGGGTGGACGAGAAACGCACTCATCGAATATTACGTCGTTGATAGCTGGGGTACTTATCGACCTACCGGAACGTATAAAGGTACAGTGACCAGTGATGGGGGCACATATGACATCTACACAACAATGCGATACGACGCACCTTCCATTGAAGGCCAAAAAACGACGTTTATTCAGTACTGGAGTGTTCGACAGACGAAGAGACCGACCGGGGGCAACTCCACGATCACTTTCAGCAATCACGTGAAGGCATGGGCGAGCAAAGGAATGCATCTGGGGAACAACTGGTCTTACCAGGTGTTAGCAACAGAAGGATATCAGAGTAGTGGGAGCTCTAACGTAACGGTGTGGTAACCACTCAACTGCAAACTGTTCAACGAACGGGAGCGATTGGCATTTCTTCACGGGGAAAGCAGGATGAGGGCTTAAAACCGTATTACAACATAAACAAGGAAATAAAGCCGGAGACAAATACTTATCTGGAAACTGTATACGAAAACCCAACGAGTTAGGAATTTGCGATATGTCTGGCAATATAAGAGAATGATGCTGGGGATTGTTACGGAGACTAAAGGGATACGGTAGTTAATGAAACAGCGACAGTTGAGGACGAGTTCTCGTCTACGGCTGTCGCTGTTTTATGTATGGGTTAACATAATACCCAAGGTTGTCGAAATGGTGAGGAGAGGGTATAGTTTATATGTATGTATTTTGTTCGGGAAGAGGTTCATATGGCAACAATTCACGATGTGGCGTTAAAAGCGGGCGTGTCGGTCACTACAGTATCCCGTGTAATGAATAACCGGGGCTATATCAGCGAAACTACACGCAAAAAAGTGTTCGATGCAATGGAAGAGCTTAATTATCAACCGAATGAAATAGCACGATCCCTGCTACGCAAGCAGTCCAATATTATCGGTCTTATTATTCCCAATGTCTCGCATCCTTTCTTTAGTGAGCTTGCTAATCAGGTGGAGTACTACGCCTATCAGCAGGGGTGCAAGGTTCTACTCTGCAATTCACATATGGATCCCGTGAAGGAAAAAGTGTATATCGATATGTTGAAACGAAACCGGGTAGACGGCATCATTATGGGGAGTCATACCCTGGAGGTAGAAGAGTACCGACATTTGAATTCACCGATTGTGACATTTGACAGGCAGATTGACCCGTATATTCCGTACATATCTTCGGACAATTATCGCGGAGGCGAGCTGGCCACGGAGCTGCTCATTCGCAAAGGGTGCCGGAAAATTGCACATATATGTGGAAATCTGGAGCTGAACATGCTGTCCAATGAGCGGACTAAAGCATTCAAAGATGTTGTGGACCGGCATAGTATCGAGCATGTGATCGTTCAAACGGACTTGAATGTGTTCGACCAAAAGGAGTACGAGCGAATGATCTCCAAACTCGTTCATGAACATCCGGATGTGGATGGGGTGTTTGCTACAAGCGATATTATTGCCGCTTTTGCATTGAAAGAATATATCCGCGCCGGACGGCATGTGCCGGAGAATGTGCGTATTGTAGGCTTTGATGACGTAAGCGCTGCTTCCTGGCTGACGCCTGAACTTACATCGGTAAGACAGCCGATTGCAGAGATCGGCAGGCTGGCGGTCGAGCTGATTCGTAAGCAGGCAGAGGGCGAGCAGGTACAGCCTGTCAATCTGCTGCCTGTTGAATTGATTGAGCGTGCAACGACTTGAATGAAATCTGTTCCTTTAACAAGGGGAACAGATTTTTTTTTAGTAAATGTTAAAGGATTAACATGTCAAACGATTGACATAAGTTGAATCTTTGACATATAATCCGTTTGTAAGCGTTTTATTTAGGTGTACAGCAGCCATTATAGAAATAGGGGGATGACAACAGTGAGGAAATTCAAAAGAGTTCAATGGATGGTAATGCTGCTTCTTTTGGTTATGGTGGTGTCTGCATGCGGCGGCTCCGGAGGAGAAGGTAATTCGGCTTCTGGAGGGGGATCAGCGGATGCGGGAAATGTGAAAGTTACACTTTTGAACTCCAAAGGTGAAATCCTTTCACAGCTGGAGGATGCCGCTAAGGCGTTCCAGAAAGACAATCCCGGCATCACTGTTGAAATCCAGCCGGTTCCGACCGGTGGCTCGCCTTTTGAGCGTGCCTCTGCATTGTATGCATCCGGGAACCCGCCAACCATGACCATGCTAGATACAGGTGATGTGGAGAAATTCAAGGACCGTATCCTCGACTTAAGCGGAGAGAAGTGGAATAAGGACACTGTTGAAAACGCTACCACCGCTACGACGGTTGACGGTAAAAATTACGCGTTTCCGCTGGCTGTTGAAGGCTACGGATTCATCTATAACAAGGCGGTTGTTGATAAAGCGGTAGGTGGAAACTTCGATCCCACTACAATTAAAACCCGAAATGACCTTGAAAAGCTGTTTCAGCAAATCGAGGCATCCGGGAAGAAAGCATTGGTGATTTCACCAATGGACTGGTCCCTAGGCGCTCATTATTTGCCACTTGCTTATGCAGGTCAGAACAAGGACATGGCTGAAGTGGACAAATTCATAGCATCACTGAAAGCGGGCCAGGCTAACTTGGCTACCAATCCAGTATTTAACGGACTTATGGATACATTCGACGTCATGATGAAATACAATATCGATCAGGCTTCTCCGCTGGCAGGAGCTTATGAGCGTGGACCGGAGCTGCTCGGCAAAGGCGAAGTTGGCATTTGGTTCATGGGCAACTGGGCATGGCCGCAAATCAGCGGTTTTGATACAGCTAACAAAGAATATGGTTTCTTGCCTGTACCCATCAGCAACAATGCCGATGACTATGGCAATCAGGAGATTTCATCTGCTGTTTCCAAACGTATTGTCATTGACAAGGAGAAGAGTACGCCGGAACAACAAGAGGCAGCGAAGAAGTTCCTGAACTGGATCGTTTATGATGGGAAAGGTCAGGATTTCCTCGTAAACAAAGCGAACATTATCCCGGCGTTCAAAAATATTACACTGCCTGCGGCCGATCCACTTGGCAAGTCCATTCAGGATTATATTGCAAAAGGCAAGTCAGAGCAGTCGATGAGCTTGCTGCCTGCCGACCACTGGTCTAAGCTAGGATCTTCCATGCAAAAATATCTGGCGAAACAGGGCGATCGCGCAACACTGGCTAAGGAAATCGAAGACTACTGGAAAACCGTAAAATAAGGCTTATTGTCAAATTACCCGGAAATAGAGAGAGAAATCCGAAACAAAGAGAGGGATCACCATGATTGCGGAAAAAGGAGTATGGAACCGGCTACGGACACGGCTGCTGTTCACCGGGCCAACCTTGTTTGCCTTCATAACGGTAATGATCATTCCATTCTTGTACGGCATTTATTTGACGTTCACAAACTGGGATGGTATTTCCACGACACTATCGCTGGTTGGCATCCAAAACTATCTGGCCGTTTTTCGGGATATTGAGTTTTGGAAATCGTTCGCCTTGACGCTCAAATATGTATTTTATACCGTTGTTCTTATCAATGTTATCGCTTTTATGCTGGCTTATGTGCTGACTAAAGGGTTAAAAGGACAGAGCATTTTCCGGGCAGGATTTTTCCTGCCCAACCTTGTCGGCGGCATTGTACTCGGTTTTATATGGCAGTTTATCTTCAACAACGTGCTTGTCTATTTGGGACAACATGCCGACATTCAGGCGCTCAGCACGACTTGGCTGGCTGATCCTGACAAAGCGTTCTGGACACTTGTGATTGTAACCGTATGGCAGAACGCGGGTTACATGATGGTCATTTATATTGCAGGATTGACGGGTGTGCCGAATGATATTATGGAGGCTGCAAGTATTGATGGGGCGAACAGCTGGACCAGACTGCGAAAAATGGTGCTGCCCTTGATGGTTCCTTCTTTCATCGTATGTATATTTTTGTCCCTGCAACGTGGGTTTATGGTCTATGACGTCAACCTCGCGCTCACGAAAGGCGGACCGTTCAGTAGTACTCAAATGGTGTCGATGCATGTGTATGAAAAGGCATTCCTTTCCCGTGATTATGGTGTGGGACAGGCAGAAGCATTCGTGCTGTTCCTGATGGTTGCTCTCATCACTCTGCTTCAGGTTTATTTTAGTAAGAAGTTGGAGGTGGAGGCGTAATGGCAAGCAAAAAAATCGCTTCCTCCATGATCAAATTCATTGTGCTGACAGTGATACTCATATTGTTCATCGTACCGTTCGTCTTTCTGCTGATCAATTCGTTCAAGGAAAACATGGCCATTACCTCGAATCCGTTATCGCTTCCAGAGAGCTTCAATATGGCCAACTATACGAATGCATTCGATAAAATGAATTATTTCGCTGCCTTCACCAACTCATTGGTTATAACAGTGTTAAGTGTCTTGTTCATCTCACTGTTCGCGGCGATGACGGCTCATTATTTTGTCAGAAACAACACCAAGTTCAACCAATATACATTTATGCTGATGGTAGCTTCCATGATCATCCCATTCCAGGCCATCATGATTCCATTGGTGAAAATTTACGGCTCACTTGATCTACTGAACAGCAAGTGGTCGCTGATTTACATGTATATCGGTTTTGGCAGCTCGCTGGCTGTTTTCATTTATCATGGATTCGTAAAGAGTATTCCGAAGGAACTGGAGGAAGCGGCGCTAATTGACGGCTGCACACGGATTCAGACATTCTTCAGGATCGTCTTTCCGGTATTGATGCCCACGACGGCCACTATTTCCATTCTCAATGTACTGTGGATCTGGAATGATTTTCTGCTGCCTTCCCTCATTCTGGTCGATCCTGAGCAGAGGACACTTCCGTTGTCCACGTACAACTTTTATGGAACCTATACAGTGGATTATGGTCCATTGATGGCAAGTTTGGTACTGACGATATTTCCGATCATTATCATCTATTTGTTCGCCCAAAAGTACATTATTCAGGGTGTTATGCAAGGTTCGATTAAATAACTGTAGGAGTAGGATGCCTTATCAAACATACTAGAGTATATACGAGAGAGAATGCAGATCAATTTATTTCCCAATCCAGGCATATGCTGCGGCCGGATTATCGGCTGAACTACCATTTAATGGCTGAATTTGGCTGGATGAATGACCCGAACGGTTTCATTCAATATAACGGGCAGTATCACTTGTTCTATCAACATTACCCGTATAAATCGGTGTGGGGACCGATGCACTGGGGACACGCAGTCAGCCGCGATCTTATGAAGTGGGACTATCTGCCGGTCGCTTTGGCTCCGGACGGTGAGTTCGACCGGGACGGCTGCTTCTCCGGCAGTGCGGTTGAGCAGGACGGGAAGCTTGTCCTGATGTATACCGGACATGTTGTAACCGGGCCTGACAAGGATCAGGATTACAAGCAGTCACAGGGGATTGCAGTATCGGAAGACGGGGTGACATTTGAAAAGTGGGAGGGCAACCCGGTCATCGGATATGACGCCATACCGAACACGGTCAGCCGCAAAGATTTTCGTGATCCTAAGGTATTCAGGCACGAAGATCAATACTACGTCGTTCTTGGCTCTAATGATGCCCAAGGGAACGGGCTTGTACTGCTTTACCGGTCTGAAGACCTGAGAAACTGGACGTATGTCAATGTGCTGGCTGTGAGCGACGGACGCTTCGGCGATAATTGGGAGTGTCCGGATTTGTTCCCGCTTGGCGATCGGCACGTATTCATGCTGTCTCCACAGCGCATGCCTGCTCAGGGAGAAGCATACCGTAATCTGCATTCCACCATGTACGGTATAGGTGACTTCAATGCGGAGGCTGGAACATTTACGGCAGAGCAGTATGCTCCGGTAGATCACGGATTCGATTTCTATGCCCCGCAGTCAACCTTGGACGATAAAGGGCGGCGTATCATCATCGGATGGATGGATATGTGGGAGTCGGAGATGCCAACCCAGCAGGGACACCACTGGGCTGGTGCGATGAGTCTTCCGCGACAAGCGGTGATCGACCACGACAGATTGCTGTTCCGTCCGCTTGAAGAGGTGGAAAATTACCGATCCAATCTGTTCGAACAGCGGGATATCTTGCTGACAGGCGAGCAGATCATGGAGACGTTCGGAGATAGCTACGAACTGAAGGCGGTATTTGAGTTCGAGGCTGGTAACACTGATGAATTCGGCTTGAAGCTGCGGGTGGGCGGCGAAGAGGAGACTGTACTCTCGTATCGTCCCGATGACGGTCTGTTCCGTTTTAACCGTGAGCATGCCGGTATCGGACCGGGCGGAGAGAGAAGAGTGCCCTTAGGCTTACAAGAGGGACGTCTAGAGCTGCGGATCTTCGTCGATAAGAGCTCTGTGGAAATATTCATCGGCGACGGTGAATATGTTCTCACCGGAAGAGTGTATCCCGGAATGGAATCAACAGGTATTCATGCGTTTGCGAGCGGAAAATGTACGATTGTCTCGTTCCAGAAGTGGGATATCCTCGCATAGAATCGCACCACAAACAGGAACCTGACCGTGGATGGTCAGATTCCTGTTTTTTTGTGGCCATTTTGCTCGTGTGATTTTAGGCGCGCTTATGTTGCAGATAAGCATCAAGATAAGCATCAATTTTTGCGAGAGCTTCTTTGGTACCGCCGGATTGCTGGAAGCTTTCATTAATTTTTTGTACGCCCTCTTTATACGCTGCGTTTGACACTACCTCATGTACGCCATCTCTTAACGTTTGTATATTGATTTGATCCTTAGTAATTCGATAGCCAGCTTGAAGTTCCGTTAACCGCTGTGCGACCATGGGCTGATCCTTATCCTGAGGCAGCACGACCAAGGGTACATTAAAGTGAATTCCTTCATTCACACTATTCATTCCACCATGAGTAATAAATACATCTGAATGACGTAATACCTCCAATTGAGGAACATAAGACGAGATAATAAAGTGCTCAGGGGCCGGGTTAATTTTCGTAAAGTCAGCTTTCTCGCCAGCTGCAATCACGACGATGCCTTCAAAATCGGAAAAAGCCTCAATGCAGGTGTTAAAAAAGTCTTCAGTATGGTCCAGAACAGTTCCCATCGAAATATACAAAACCTTTTTATCCTGTAGTCTGTCCAGCGGGAATGAATTTTCTCCTTTACGCTCCGGAAAGCTGGGACCAATAAAAAGATGCTCATCCCCAAATTGTTCACCATTCGGTTGAAAATATCTGCTCGTATATACGACATTCAAAGCTCCTGAATTGTTCATAAATTGAACCAGATCTTTGGGAGCAACACCGAACCTTTCTTTCATGAGATGCAGTGAAGACGTGACTTGTTCATCAGGCTGAAACGGTACTTTAGCGTCGGAGCGGAAGAGATTGGCAGCCATCAGATGATTTGAAATGAGAAAAGATGGGGATGAAGAAATGCCTGGAATATTCAAATAATCTCTTACTAATTCACCAGCTCCGAATCGATCATAGAACACCAAGTCAAATTGAATACGCTCGGACAGCTCCTGGATGATGGCTAAGATGTCCATCGAAGTCTGGATATGAATATTCATAAATGCGTTCAGTCCTGCCGGAGTGTTGGTATCAATGGAAGCAGTCCTGACCAGATCAGGATGCAGGTGAACCTTCGCTCCAACTGCTTCGAGTCTATTCTTGTATTTCTCAGTTGTAATGTAATGAACCTGGTCCCCTCGTGCTGCAAAGGCTTGCGTGATCCCAAGCGTGGGGTTTACATGTCCTTCTGCCGGAAAATTAACCATTAATACATTTAACATCTATCCTTACTCCTTTCCTTCTCTTTCATTTAAGATGCAGTTTTAACTGAATCTCTCAATCCATAATAACAATAATATTTATTTTTTCAAATGATATCCTTTCATAAAAATTCGCCAACACACTTCTAAACAATAAGGACAAGGGCTTGTTAACATGAAATGTGTATAACAAATATTTACCTCGTGCATAGTAAAGACGAACGCTATTTAGCAAGGGAGGTTTTTTCTAAATGAATGTTCAAAGAGCACAAGAAATAGCGTCCTCTTCCATTATGGCGAATGTGTTGTGCGATGGGTTACCTATCTATATTCAGCATGTGAATGAACAGCGTGAGACGGCACAGATCTATGCGCTGAACAACCCGGAAGAGGAACGGGAAGTGCCTTTGTACGCGTTAACAGAACGAGATCAGACCCTTGAATAAGAAAGGAGCGACATGAAAAATGAAACCGAATCAACAGAAAGAGATCGAGGCAGATCGTTTGAATTTTCGGGATCAGACGGATGATGTGGTCAGAGAAGTACCGGCCACCACGGATGCCAGCGAAGCTGTTGCAGCAATGACTTCACATATCAATAAATATGATGTACCAGATGAGTTGGAAGAAGAATAGAGAGTGGTCAAGCGCGCACAGGATAACCTGCTGCGTGCTTTTTATATGACGCCATAATGGATGGTATCGAACAAAAAGCACTCCATGCCCAAACGTACAAGTGAAGCTGCCCATGTGTACGTTTTTTTTCTTTCGTTTTTTTGTAAAATGATATATAAATGATTTTTGTTCAAACGAAATGGACCAGCTGCTCATAGTGGCATTGTCTCTAATATGTTGAAAAGCCGAATTCAGAATTGTAGGAGGGAATTATGAACGATGAATATAATGAACAGGTTCAAAATCTAGATTCAGAAATAAGTGGAAGTGAAGGTGAAGTTGAGACCAAGGACATTTCGAAAGTATTAACCATAATATGGATTTTTATAATTTATAGTGAGTCTGTCATTCTTCAACATTTGTCCAGTGGTCTAAATCTGCTACAAAGTTTCTTATTCACTGTAATCATCATATTGCATATCCTCTTGTACTTGCATGCCCATAGAGTGGCAAAATATTTTTCATGGCTTTATTTTGTTGTACAAGGGGGCTTGATCTTTGCAAGTGCATTTCTTCTACCTGAAAGCTTCTCCATTGTACTGGTTGGGTTAATGCCCGTTTTGGTGGGTCAGAGTATAGGTATTTATTATAAGCCGCTGAAGGTCATTCTTGTATTTTTGATCTCCTACGTAATTTTTTGTGTGGCTGTGGTCTGGCACAATGATGGCAGGCAATTTGTGTTGTTCATCCCGCTATTTTTTCTAATTGTCGTTGTTATAGTTGCTTATGCGGTTCTTTTTCTCAAACAAGTCAAGGCACGAATCCGCACACAAAATGTTCTGAAAGAGCTTGAAATCGCACATCAAAAGGTGGAAGAACTTACAATTGCTAACGAACGGCAACGCATGGCCCGTGATCTGCATGATACGCTGGCTCAAGGGCTTGCTGGGCTAATCATGCAACTTGAGGCCATTGATGCCCATCTGACTAAAGGAAGTACGCAAAGAGCTCAGGAGATTGTCCAACAATCGATGTCACAAGTGCGAAGGACATTGTCTGATTCAAGGCGAGCCATAGACAATCTGCGTTCGAAAACGATCTCGGAAGTTGATTTTGCAGAAGCAGTGGAGGAAGAAATACAGCGATTTACAATGGCTACGAGCATTCGTGTCATACGCAACATCAAAATTAAAGCTTCAGTTCCTAGACTGCTGTTCGAGCATGGATTGTTTATTATAAGCGAATGTTTAACCAATGTAGCCAAGCATTCACACGCGAATACCGTATGGATTAATATCTTAGATAACGAAGGCAAGATTAAAATTGAGATTCGTGATGATGGAAAAGGATTTGATACGAATATTATTGCCAAGCAAACAGGACATTACGGAATAATAGGGATCCATGAACGTGTACGGATGCTGGGTGGAAACATAAATATCAACAGTATATTGCAAGCAGGTACAGCTATAAAAATAGAGGCGCCTCTTACTAAAGGAGACCTATCATGAAATACAAGATTTTAATCGTCGACGATCATTGGGTCGTTAGAGAAGGGTTAAAGCTGGTGTTAGAGACCAATGACAGCTATGAAGTTATTGGTGAGGCCGGAGAAGGTGCAACTGCTCTTAAACTGATCGAGGAGCTTCAACCGGATGTCATATTGCTAGATTTATATATGCCACAAATGAGTGGTTTGGAAACAATGAAAGCCCTCAGAGAAAAACAAAATGAAACACCTGTCATTATCCTGACTACCTATAACGAAGATGATTTAATGATTAAGGGACTTTCTTTGGGGGCAAAAGGATATTTATTGAAAGATACCAGCCGGGAAAACCTGTTTCGCACGATTGAGTCAGCGCTAAGGGGTGAAACGTTGCTTCAGCCAGAAATAACAGCAAGGGTGTTCGCTGCAACGAATAAGAAAGAAGCCAAGCTAGAATCCCGCGAGAGCAGCTTAGTTCTTACGGATAAGGAAAGGCATATATTAAAGTCTGTTGCACACGGTTTTAAAAGCAAGGAAATAGCATTTGATATGGGGATTTCCGAGCGTACCGTCAAAGCGCATTTAACGAATATTTATAATAAGCTTGGTGTTGATTCCAGATCTGAAGCCGTTGCTGTTTCGTTGGAACGTGGGATTTTACAGCTTTAGAGATGTTAACTGAATAGATGTTTTTCATTGCCCAGTCGTACATAAGGTGCTTGCCCCTTTGTACGATTTTTTTGTGTGTTCATTGTTATAACATGAAAAAAGAAATGAAAAAAGTTTACATGACCCACGGGTTGCTGATAGCACCTTTAGAAGAGAGAATCAGGGAGGATGACATGAAGTTGAAGAAAAAAGGAATCAGGATCATGATTACGGGGATTGCATTAGCTATAGTAGCTTCCGGTTGCTCCAGTGCAACGGAGAACTCTGTAACACAAGCAAGTCATCCGGTAAAAGTAGAGAAGCTTGTAATGAAACCTTTGGCCAATGATTTTAATCTGGCGGGAACATTGCAGGCAAGTAATGAAGCTAGTGTTTCCTTTGAAGCGGATGGACGTATATTGAACACTATGGTTGAGGTAGGGGACTCCGTAGAAAAAGGGAGCGTCCTTGCGAAGTTAGATACATCTGTCTACCAGCTGCAGCTGGATCGGGCCAAGGCAACCATGGAAAAGGCAAAAGCTGGTCTTAGCCAAGCGGAGGCTTCTGTTCAATCGGCACAGGCGGGTATTCATAGTTCACAATCCCAAGTCGATGCGGCCCAATCGAAATTGCAGGAACTGAACAATGGCGCCAAAAAGCAGGAAATTGCACAGTCACAAAATGCGGTTACTGCAGCCACCAATGCTTACAATAAGAAAAAAGCGGATGCCGCACGGACGCAAAGTCTGTTCCAGGCAGGTGCAGCATCATTGTCGGAAAATGAGAATGCACAGCTGGAATTAACGAATGCACAAAAAAGTTTAAGTGACGCACAAGAGCAGTTGTCTCTCTTGCTTGCGGGAGCCTCACAGGAACAACGTGCCCAGGCTTCAGCTGGTGTAGAGCAGGCCAGAGCAGGGCTGGAGACAGCTATGGCTACGAAGCAGCAAGGGCTAGCCAGTAAAGCTCAGGCGCAGGCTACCTACGAGGATGCATTGGCTGCTTATGAACAGTCATCCTTGTCACTTAAAAAAGCTACTTTAACCTCCCCGATCGCTGGCGTAGTCATTGAAAAAAAGGTGTCTGATGGTCAACTGGGCTCCAGTGGAAGTGAGGCATTCATTGTCGGGAATATCAAGACCTTAAAAGTACTTCTTCCCGTACCGGATAGCGAAATCTTATCATGGAAGAAAAACCAAAAAGTAAATATTTCTCTCTATGATGAAATTAGAACAGGGACTGTTACTCAGATCTATCCATCCACGAATACCAAAACGGGCAGTATTAATGTGGAAGTTAGCATTCCTAATCCTGAACTGGATTGGAAACCTGGACAAGTCATCAGCGCATCTAAAAGTGTGAATCAAGCGGAAGCCCTGTTAGTGCCTGTAGAATCCGTGATTAGCACGGGAAGTGACCCTTAT
Organism: Paenibacillus sp. BT-177; assembly: GCF_025846815.2. Lineage (NCBI taxonomy): Bacteria > Bacillati > Bacillota > Bacilli > Caryophanales > Paenibacillaceae > Paenibacillus > Paenibacillus sp. BT-177. Next base: position 88,081 of record NZ_JAOYTP010000006.1, read on the forward strand.
ATTTTTAAAGCTGTGAATGGTAAGGCCGTTAAAACCACAATTAAAGTGGGGAAAGTAACGAATAATCAATTCGAAGTTCTCTCCGGACTACAGGCAGGCGATCAAATTGTTACACAAGGAGCAGGAACCTTGTTTAATGGCGATTTAATTGGGAATGATGTGCTTGGGAAATCGGAGGAGTCATCCGAATGATTAAATATATCGTTAAAAAACAGAAAATTACGCTCATTTTCTTTGGTATGTGCATACTGCTAGGGCTCTTTAATTTTACATCGTTGCCCAAACAGGAGCAGCCTGATGTTATTCCTATGTCAGCCAGTGTTACAACCATCTATCCGGGTGCCTCACCTGAAAGAATCGAGCAAACCATTACTAAGGTCATGGAACAGAAAATTAAAGCTGTACAAGGTGTCAAAACGATTTCCTCTACTTCATCGAAAGGCCAATCCAGTATTATCATAGAAGCTTTAAGTGATGCGGACCCGACAAAAGTATGGGCTGATCTTCGTACAAAGGTGCAGGATGCACAATCCGAGCTTCCAGACGATGCGATGCAGCCTATGATCAATGATAGCATGACTAGCTCTTTCATTGGTTCATATGCGATCACCTCTGATAAGGTTGAGGATTTATACTCATTAAATGAATTAATGAACAAATGGAAAGATCAATTAAAAACAGTCCCCGGTATTTCGCAGGTTAATATTCAAGGAATACCTGAGCAAGAGGTACGAGTTAGCTTAGACACGCAAAAGATGCAACAATATAACATCTCCTGGGAGCAGGTTGTTCAAGCGATCAAGGATGAGAATGACAGAGTGCCTACAGGAAGTATGGATTTCAATGAGCGTACTTATCAGCTGACGGTGAATGCCTCAACGGATCCATCGATTCTAAATAACGTCCAGATTTCAAGCAATGACGATGGATTTCCGATATCTCTGAAGGATATAGGTACTGCCTCACTTGTTTTTAAAAAAGCAGCTAGTTATACGTATGTGAATACCAAGCCTGCTATTTCGATCAGTGTAAGCGGAGATATAGGAACAGATGTGCCAACGGTATCCAAAGCAACAACAGCCAAAATTAATGAACTTGCGAGCAGTTTGCCGAAGAATGTACATTTTGAACTGCTTTTTGCACAAAATGATCGAGTGAGTGAAATATTTGGAAATCTGACCAAAGAGATGACTATTGCTATTATATCGGTCATTGTGATATGTACTTTAGGTTTGAATTTGCTAACTTCTGCATTTGTAGCGTTGGCCATTCCTGTTTCCATCGCCATCGGCTTTATTTTCTTGCCCATGACAGGAACTACGCTGAATCAAATTTCAGTCATCGGACTCATCATCGTGCTAGGGATATTGGTTGATGATGCCGTTGTGGTCAATGACAACATTGAACGCCGACGCTCTGAATTTGGGGAAAATGCTACGGAGGCAGCTATTAAAGGAACCAGAGAGGTATCCTTATCGATTATTACAGCTACGCTAGCTACGGTTGCAGCATATGCTCCGCTGTTATTCCTGCCGGGTAATATCGGAGACTTTATTAAACCGATCCCTACCGTTATTTCGTTAACGATGCTGGCTTCGATGATTATGTCGCTAACGATTATTCCTATTTTCCGCCAATGGTATGATCAACGCCGTAAAGGGAAACAGAGTAACCCAACAGTTAAGCCGCCTGGGCTTCTAGGTCATCAAATCCAGTCTTTATCCAATGTGTACTCTAAAAACTGGATGCCAAGAATACTGCAACGCCCGCTTTTAACAGCGCTGATTGGTCTTATGATTGGTACGGCAGCTTATGGATTACTTGCGGTTGTTCCCATTCAATTATTCCCAGAATCCGACCAGGCGGATGCCACGATCAGCGTAACGATGCCGGAAGGAACATCGTTACAGGCAACCAATCGGGTAATTAACGAGATTGGGATGTGGGTCAAAAAACAACCAGAAACAGAGCGGCTGTCGGCAACGGCGGGTGGAGGAGCGCCTCAGATGTACAGCGATGTTGCAGGCGGTCACGGCTCCGGGGGAGCGGTCAACGGTCAACTTGCTGTCGTTGGAAAAGAGGGGCTATTCGATCTCCAGAAAACAGTGGATAGCTGGACTCATACGTTGCAAGCCAAATATCCATCTGCATTGATCAGCATTCGGGTTCCTCAATTAGGTATCCCGGTCGGCAGTGCGGTGTCTATCCGTATGAAGGGAGAAGACATTGATAAACTGCAAAGCATGACAGCTAAAGTCAAAGAAATGGTTGCGGCGACCCCCGGAGCTGTAGATGTGACCGATAACATGGGGATGCAAAGCTATAATCTGAATTTCCAAGTCAATCAACAAGCCTTGGATAAATATCGGGTTACCTATTCCAATTTGACGCGTACGCTGCTGTTAATGGGTGACGGGGTCAATGTAACGGATTTTGATACAGGGAAAGAATTGCTGGATATAAACATATACATGAATAAACCAAACGATGATCCTGAAGTATTGTTCCAGCAATTAAGTGTAACCAATGCAGCCAAAGAGCAAATTCCCTTATCCCAGTTAGTCACGATGAAACCGGACTTTTCCATTCAGCAAATCCACCGCTATGATTTGGAGCGGACAGTAACGATCTCAGCCAATGCAAATGGGCGTACAGCTACAGAACTCACTAATGACATCCGTAGTAAACTAACCCATACACAGTTTGAACCAGGCTATACCTGGGAGATGGGCGGAGAAACATCCGCGCAATCTGACATTTTTACAGATTTGGGCAAGTTAGCTATTATTGTTGTATTTCTCATCCTGCTCCTGATCACGATGCAGTTTTACTCCGTCTCCACACCGCTCATTATTATGACCACTGTGTATCTGGCAGCGGCAGGCGGAATTCTTGGAAGCTTTATTTCAGGCATGCCCATTGGATTCATGAGTATTATGGGGATCATTTCCCTGGCCGGTATCGTCGTGCGCAACGGTATTGTGTTGATAGAGTTTATTGAAGATGCGCGGCGTGAAGGAGCCGAACTGACAGACGCAATTCTTATGGCATGTTCTGCCCGTTTCCGTCCGATCTTGCTTACTTCGCTAACTGCGATTGTTGGTATGATCCCTATTGCCACAATAGGGGAAATCCTCTTTAAACCGTTGGCAACGACCATTATCTTTGGACTGATCTTTTCGACCATTTTAACCTTGTTTGTTGTTCCGACTCTGTATATGGTCGTAGCTCATCTGAAACTGAAGCGGAAGCAGAAGCAGGAAAAGTCTATAAATACCGATAGCTCATTGACGTTGTAGGTAAATACAGAAAAGAATATACTTCAATCTTCCTTTAGAATACGGATCGTACATGAGGCGAATGTCTTTATGTACGATCTTTTTATTTGTTGACATAGTCAACAAATGTCATTACTATAATTGTTGCAAAAGTCCACTAAATAGGGGGAGTTATGGTCAATATAGATGCTAATATCATAGCGGATATGAGGCGTTTTAATCGGTTCTATACGAATTTACTCGGTGTTTTAGATAGACATGTGCTGGATAGCGGATATTCCTTTACCGAGGCACGGGTCATTATAGAGATCGGGTTAATAGAGCCATGTATTGCGAATACTCTGGTCGAATCTCTTAAAATTGACCGCAGCTATATGAGCAGGATCATTGCTAAATTTTGCAAAGAGGGCTTTCTTGTTAAGGAAAATTCAACGGTGGATAATAGAACAAATCTAATTCGTCTGACGCCCAAAGGAAAAATGTTCTACAACCAATTGAATGAAAGGTCTGATGAGCAAATTCTAAGATTAGTTCAAGGACTTTCAGAAGAAGAGATTACAGAATTACATGCATCTATGTTGTTAATTCAGAAGAAATTGGATATTTCGGAGAGGATACAGAATGATACGATTTGAATGCGACTATACCGAAGGTGCTCATGAGCGTATATTAAAGCGACTATTGGAGACGAATGAGGAACAAACCCCAGGCTATGGTGTGGATGATCATTGTGAAAAAGCCAGAGCTTATATTAAAAAAGCATGTGACTCCGAAAATGCGGATGTACACTTTTTGGTTGGGGGTACACAGACCAATACGACGGTCATTTCTTCGATTTTGCGTCCGCATCAAGGCGTCATTGCGGCAATTTCTGGGCATATTGCTGTGCATGAGACCGGAGCAATTGAGGCTACTGGACATAAAGTACTGACATTGCCAAGCGAGGATGGGAAAATCCGGGGTGAGCAGGTAAAGGAACTATACGACGCTCACTGGAGTGATTCTGCTCCTGAGCACTGTGTACAACCCGGGATGGTTTATATTTCTCAACCGACCGAGAATGGAACGATCTATAGCCGATCGGAGCTGGAAGTGTTAAGTAAAGTCTGTCGTGAATATGGTTTACCGCTGTTTATAGATGGAGCCCGCTTAGGCTATGGTTTGGTTGCAGAGGATAGCGATGTATCATTAGCAGATATAGCAAAGCTGTGCGATGTGTTTTATATTGGCGGCACTAAAATTGGAGCAATGATGGGAGAAGCCGTCGTTATCCTAAATGATGCTTTGAAAAAAGACTTTAGATATATGATCAAGCAAAAAGGAGGACTGCTGGCTAAGGGCAGAATGCTGGGCATTCAGTTTGAAACGCTGTTTGAGGACGGTTTATACTTTGAGATTTCCAAACACGCCATAGATATGGCCATGTTGCTGCAAAAAGGATTATCCGAGCAAGGGTTTTCTTTCCTGTATCATTCTACAACCAATCAGCAGTTTCCAATTATATCAGATCGCATATTACAGGCATTGAGCGAAAAATATACTTACTCCTTTTGGGAAAAGGTTGATGATACACATACTGCTGTTCGATTTTGCACCAGTTGGGCCACAAAGAAAGAAAACATTGAAATGCTGCTTCAGGATATCAAAGCATTACAATAGAGGTCACGGATAAACGATGAGTATCATCTTGAAGAGGTAAAATGAATGATGGAATAGGCCATACCTCGTTGCACACATTGCAGCGAAGTATGGCTTTTTTGTCGTGTAAATTACCTAATCCAGGCGGCTCGTCTTTAGTTCCATGAAAGAGCAAGCAGATATAAAAATGGAAAAACAAGACAAGAGCGAATGTATAAAATTAGCGCCTAATTATTTACACTGAATACCTATCGAACCTGTTTACGGTATTGAAGAGGGGAGAGCCCGGTTATTTTTTTAAAGATTTTATTAAAATGGGAGGCATGACCGAAGCCGACATCCTCCGCAATGCTCTGGATTTTGTCTTTGGTGGTTCGGAGTCTGGTTTGAGCCGCCCTTACCCTCACGACGCGGATGTATTCGCTGAAATGAAAGCCAGTCAATTTTAGAAAGATGCGGCTTAGGTAAGCTGGACTAATAAAAAAGCAGGCGGCCACTTGTTCGAGAGTTAACGGCTCATTGAAATGATCCTGAATAAAAGACGAAATTTCTGTGATTTTCTGATGCATGGGATGAGATGAAATAAGTTCACTACGCTCGGCCGCTTCCGATCGGTGCACCAGGATAAGCATTTCCAGCAGCAAATGCTGTACACAACGGTCATGCAGAGGCTGCTTGTTCCTACATTCGCTATTCATTTGCAGGAACAGTCGTTCAACTTCGACTTGTTCTCTAGCCGGTAAGCGAAGCAACGCGGATTGCTGATACGGCGGTAGATCCACAATGTCACGATCCTGCGGTGGGAGAAACGTCGGAGAAAAATGAATCAAAATGCGTTCTGTTTCCTCCAATTGCGTGCTGGCGGTAGAGTGTAAGTCATGAGGGAGGATGAATATCAGATCGCCCTTGCGAGCGGTGTATACCTTGCCGTTCATAAAATAGATGCGTTCGCCCTGCAGCAAAAAATACAGCTCATAGTTCTCATGAACATGAGGTCTGGGCATAACTGTGAAGCCGGTACGGTAGATGTGATGAATGGAGAATTGTTGTTCTCCGATGACATATTTGTCTTCCTTCATTTCATTCATGTGCTTCTTCCTTTGCAAATTAAGATAAGTAAGCGCATTCATATATCCATAGTATATATGACACCTGCCCACGGTAAAAGCAGAAAAGATTGATGAAAGGAGGTGAAAACACTTCTGAACGTCTCGGATCATTCTTTTATAAAAGTATGCGCTGGTGTGAAAGAAAATCTTAGGGAGGAAACAGAATATGAGCAAGCAGCGTACATGGAGAAAGGTGCTATGTAATGTGGTTGTGGGTTCATTGTTGTTGACCTTGTGCCCACCACTGATTCAAGCAGAGACTGCGGTAGGGACAGAGATGGCAAAAGTAGAAAAAATAGCGACGAATATTCCGGCGTTTCCGGGGGCTGAAGGTGGCGGTAAATATGTTACCGGTGGACGCGGAGGTGAAGTTTACGAAGTTACCACGCTGGAGGATTACGGCAAAGGTGAGCAGATGATCCCCGGATCTCTTCGTGCAGCGGTCAGCTCCGATAATCGGACGGTCGTATTCCGGGTGGGCGGAACCATTCATCTTAAGGAGCCACTTAAAATCCTGGGCAACAACCTGACGGTTGCGGGTCAGACAGCTCCTGGCGATGGTATAACTGTAAGCGATTACACGACAGGGATTGATGCAGACAACGTTATTCTCCGTTACCTGCGTTTTCGATTAACCGACCGTTACCCCAGCGAGGATGACGCATTAGGATCCAGATATCATAAAAACATTATGATTGATCACTGTTCCTTTAGCTGGTCTGTGGATGAGGTGCTGAGTCTTTACGATAACGTAAATACGACGGTACAATGGTCCATTGCGTCCGAAAGTATGCTAATGACCACGCACCAAAAAGGTCGCCACGGCTATGGCGGCATATGGGGTGGTCGAAATTCCACCTATCATCATAACTTGTTGGCACACAATGCAAGCCGCAACCCGCGTTTCCCAACCGATAAAAAACAAATCGACGCTGTGGAAATGACCAATAATGTCATTTATAACTGGGGATTTTTCTCTTCCTATGGTGGCGGTGAAGGATCGTATAATGTGCTGAATAACTATTATAAGTATGGCCCCAACACATATAAGGATGTTCGCGGTCAAATCTTTGTAGACGTGGGAAGTAAAAAATATAAAACACGCATGTTTATTGGTGGCAACTACATGTACGGCAACGAATCGGTTACTCAAGACAACTGGCAGCTTGGAACATCCATTGGGTCGATTATTGATCCTTCCACTCGTTTGGCAGAGCCGATTGAAGTCAGAGGGGAATACGACAACGGGATTTCACCAGATGCGTATGGTCCATATCAAGCGACGGATGCACAGACCGCATATACTGAGGTGCTCGCTGGCTCAGGAGCCACACTGCCAAGAAGAGATGCGGTCGACGCCCGAATTATGAATGATGTGAAGAAGGGAACGGGTGCGTTTATTAACTCCCCGCGTGAAGCAGGCTGGATTTACGATGATAGTAGCGTAACCGCCACGGAGCTTACTGACAGTGATCATGATGGTATGCCGGATGAATGGGAACGTGCCCATGGGCTGGACCCCAAAAATGCAGACGACCGCAACGGTCAGGAGCTTGCCGGCACAGGCGAGTATGCTCATTTTGCCAAGGGCTATACGAATCTGGAAGTCTATTTAAATGATCTCATTGAGAAGCTGTCCAATGGAAGTGAGGTAGATAATCCGGAGGCCGTCGTTCAGGTGTCGGATGAAGGCGGACGTTCACTGAAGCATAACGATATTTTGGAAGCCGGACGTGATGGGACCATAACTGCAACGGCCAAGGACCAAGATGGCATTGCCCACGTTGAATTTATCATTGACGGCAAACTTGCTGGAAAAGTAGAGAATGCGCCTTATCAAATCAGTTGGAATCATGTGACGGACGGCACCCATTACATTATTGCACGGGTGACAGACCGCAAGGGAACTGCTACATTTTCCAATCCTGTTACCATCCACGTCAACACGACTGTACCAACGGGAAGCTGGCTCAGCGAAGAGGTTGGCTCTGAGGGCAAAGATGGCTATATCAAAGGGCATACTCAGGTATTAAAAGAAGATGCAAACGGCAGCAGCATACGACTAAAATCGGCCGGGGACATTGACGGTCAGGCTGATCTTTTCCATTATGCTTATCAGAAATGGGAGGGAGACGGTGAAATTACAGCTCGTGTGGAGAAGATTACCCCTGTGGATGATAATGCCGAGGCAGGTGTAATGATTCGTGAATCACTGAAGCCTGGATCCAAAATGGCCTTTATGTCTTTAGCATTTGTTAAATATGGTAAACAGGGGATTCTTATCAGCCGTGATCAAACAGATGGTAAAACCAAGCGCGCGTCAATGGAAACGTTTATTCCAACGCCATATTCGGTTCGGCTTGTGCGTCAGGGGCAAAAGCTTACCGGATGGATATCCGCCGATGGTCTAACAAATTGGGACAAAGTGGGTGAAGCAGTCGTGGACTTTCCAGAGAATCAACCCTTACTGTTCGGGCTAGCTACCGATGCATCCAAACAACAAAACGATGTATGGAATTACAATACGTCGGAATTCAGCAATGTTAAGGTCCGCAAGCTAACAGACTCAGGAGGAACCTCTCCCACTAGTGTGGTTGTATCGACCTATGGCCCTGCTGACTATACATCTCTCCAGGCAGCTATTGATGCAGTCCCTGACAACAGTAACACAAGGACTATTATCCATCTCAAAAACGGTACCTACCGTGAAAAAATAAAGGTGAATTCCTCCAAAAAAAATCTGAGCATTATCGGAGAAGATCGGGACAAAACGATCATTGCTTTTGATGATACAGCCAAGACCATAGTGGACGGGAAAGAATTAGGAACGAGCAACAGCTATACCATGCGTGTGCAAAGTCCTGACTTTGTGATGGAAAATGTGACGGTCGCCAACACAGAAGGGACCGGGCAGGTGCAGGCTGTAGCGTTATATGCCGAAGGTGATCGTGGCAAGTATCATAATGTCAAAATTACCGGCCTACAGGATACTTTGCTCGTAAACCGTGGCAGACAGTATTTTAAGGACAGCTACATCAGTGGCAGTGTGGATTTTATATTTGGCAATGCACCTGCTGTGTTTGATAATTCGATCATACACAGCCTGCGTGCCGGATACGTAACCGCAGCTTCAACAGAAGAGAACCAGCCAGGTTTTGTATTTACTCAGTGTCGTCTGACAACCGAAGCTGGCTTGACAGGCAAGGTGGATCTTGGGCGACCATGGCGTCCTTACGCTCATGTTACTTTTTTGAAGACCTATATGGATGACCATATCAAGCCGGGTGGTTGGAACAATTGGGGTAAGGAATCCAATGAGCAGACCGCAAGATTTGGAGAGTTCGACAACTTTGGACCAGGTGCAGGAAGTAGCGGGCGTGTACCTTGGGCCAAACAGCTTACAGCTGACGAAGCAAACCAGTACACTGTTGAAGCTGTTCTGAGCGGGACAGATCATTGGAATTGGCGTCTATAAATTTGATGTTCAATAGATAAGCGGGGGATACGCTTTAAGCGTTTCCTCCGCTTATGTGCGTGTTTGTGAGCAAACTTGGATGTGATATATACATAATCTAAAATTGAAACTATTTGTTTTTATGGTAAATATTTTATATATTGAATATGAGATGTATTTTTAGGCGCATAACAGGTGGTAATAAACTCGAGGCTAATGTACATCTTGTTCGTAATCATCATGAAAAACCCTACAATTATTTTTAGTTGAACATAATATTATGTTGGAGGTGTAGGATGGCACGTGTGTTGGTTATGATCACGCCTGCTGAAGGCCATGTTAATCCGTCCTTAGGATTAGTGAAGCAGCTGGTTGACAGAGGTGAAGAAGTGGACTATGTGTGTTCAGAGGAATTTGGTACGAGAATTCAACAAACGGGAGCAAACCTGATCACCTATCCATTTAGTGTGGATGCATTTATTCACAATCCTGTATTAAAGCCGGCTGAATATAAACATCATTATCAATTCGTGAATATGATCGTTAAAGGTTTGATTCAACCGATTATTTCAAAGGTTATGAAAGCAATTGAAAATAAGGTGTATGATTATTTGATTTATGACTATTTGTTGGGTTGGGGAGGCAAAATTATAGCAGAGAGGCTGGGAATACCTGCGGTATGCACGATCTGTTCGTTTGCTTTCGTAGAGCCTCTGGGATCTGATCAAGGCTGGGATGATCATGATATAAAAGTGAGAGAGCTTTATGATGACACCATGAAAGTAGTACATCAATTAGCTGAGGAGTTTCAGGTTTCCGTCCCCGCTATGGATGAACTCGATTCACATTCCCACAGCCTAAAGGTCGTGTATACAAGCCGTTATTTTCAACCGCAAGCTGAAAAACTGGATGATAGTTATATTTTTGCAGGTCCATCTATTGTACCTCGTAAAGATGCACCCTCTTTTCCGTTCGAACAGCTTCGTGCTTTGTATCCGCAGGTTGTTTATATATCATTGGGAACTATTCTTAATAGAGATTTGGAGTTTTACAAGCTTTGCTTTGAAGCATTTCGCGATTTGCCTGTGCAATTTGTACTTTCATCAGGCCAATATGCGGAGATGGAATTATTGGCAGTCAATATCCCGGACAATTTTATGATCAAGCCCTATATTCCGCAACTGGAAATGCTCCAGCGTGTAGATGCCTTTATTACACATGGGGGAATGAACAGTGCAAGCGAAGCTTTGTATTACAACGTGCCAATGGTTCTGGTTCCCATGACATCGGATCAACCGATCGTGGCCAATCGGGTACAAGAGCTGGGAGCGGGTATTGCTGTGAATAAAAATGAGCTTACACCCGCTACCTTAAAAGCTGCTTTAGCAGAGGTTTTAAATCAAGCCATCTATAAACAACAGGCGCATGTAGTTGGCCAATCACTACGTCAGGCTGGCGGTTATACGTATGCGGCTGATGCAATTATGAGTCGTTTCTCTACTATAGGAAAATAGGATGCGAGAAAAATAGGGTGCGTGTGCGGAGGCTTACGATGTAACCAATCTGGACCATGCATGGCATGATAGCATAACAAAGCAGCACGTAAACGGACTTCAGGTTCTCGTCCAGATTACGTGCTGCTTTTTGTATTGGTGCTGTCCTATAGACTGTGATTTCTTTCTTGTAGAGCAGCCGAGTTGTCAAACTCTAATTTTTTTGAAATCGCGAGCAGACCAAGGCAACAGAGAATCAGGAATAAGCATACCCAATAGGAGTTTCGATAACCCATCCATTGAGCGAACAATCCGCCCATCAAGCTCCCCGCCAGTCTTCCGATCGTTGTCGCATTGGAATACAGTGTCGAGGCGTATCCGGGCAGAGATGGCAACAAATCTTGCATGTAGCTGATACCAATGGCTGATATCACTGCAACAAAGAAGGCTAGAAGAAGCTGTCCCACAAATAGCTGCCACATCTCCGTAGACATAAGGACGAGAAGATAATAGACAACGCCTGTTAGAGCCCCTAAAAATATAAGCAAACGGTTGGAGTATTTGGCTGCTAGTACACCCAGCATGAGCATCAAGGGTATCTCTAAGATTGCGCAAATACTGGATACTAGGGCAACGTCATTCGTGTCACCTTTTAAATTGTGGATGATGAACAAGGAAATGTTCAAACTATTCATCCAGTGAGACGTATAAAGCAGAGTAAGAACTAGAAAAGGAATCAGAATTTTAATATTTTTATGTAATGTAATGTGATGAAGTGAAAGTTGATCCTTATTTTTAGCTTGAACAGGAGGCTGCTTGATAAAAAAGAATAGAAGAACGGCAATAAGTACAAAAATAGAGGTCGTACCGACAAAAATACCTTTAAAGCCCGTATGTGCAATCAAGAAGGAACCAAAGAGCGGCCCGGTAATAAAGCCAAGAGAAAACATAGAACGAAGCGTTGAATTCGCAAAGGCATGATCCGCAGATTTACTGCGATCTACCGCCTCACGTGCACTGGCAAATAACTGTGGCATCCCAGGGGCGCCAATCGCCGTAAAGACAGTCATATAAATAAAAAGCACATAAAAATTTTGGATTACAAGATATCCTGCAAAGGCTATGGCATTAAATAACGTACAAATCACTAAAATTTGTTTGCGATCTAACCCGGTATCGGAGCGTTTGGCAATAAGGGAGCTTATCCATATACCACAAATCAAAGTCACCGCTGTAAACACACCAAAGGTTCCCACAGATACGCCAAGTGTACTTGTAAAATATACAGCTAAAAAAGGTGCACTTATGGAAATAGCCATACCTTGCAATAACATACAGATCATAAATAGCGGGTAGTTAGGGATAAAGAAAAGATTTTGAATACGCTTTAGCATTTCATTTTTACACCCCTTTAGGTTTAGAAGCAGAACTTACATACCTATCCAACCTAAACTATATATGACTTTAGCATAATTTGTATATTTACATTGTATAAAATATTATAAATTATTTTCACTGAAGCGTTCTATGAACTGCTTGATCAGTTCATTCAATGTTACAGCGGCCTTCGTAGGGAGGCGGTGATCGGCTTTTTTAATGAAAACAAGCTCACTCTTCGGTAATTGCTGATGCAATATGTTGGCATAAGGATGAAAGTGTTTATCCTCTTCACCATAAACGAGCAGGACAGGAAGATGGATTTCCCCGAGCCGTGAGGTACAGTTATACTTCAAGCTGTAACGATAATATTGTTCGACATTCCCGGGATGGCTCTGCTTCGCATCGTTGAATAACTTACGGAACAAAGGTAGCTGTTTCGTTTGTGACCAAGCAATCGAAAGCGCAATCGTACCAACTGCGCCGATTTTGGAAAGAGCAGTGCCCCAAGAAATTTTGTTTCTTAGGCGCCAATCGTTTACTTCCGACATTCCACTAATAACAATGCCTCCCCATGCCCGATCTGGATAAGTCAGGAGGAATTCAAGTACTATCGAGCCACCGGTAGAATATCCACACAAAAATACTTTATCCAAGCTCATCCGGTCCATCAAATGCTTAATATCCTGGACGATGAGAGGGTAAGTAACCGTTTGTTCGGAAGGCTGACTTTTACCGTGTCCTCTGATATCAAAAGCTACAGTTCGAAAATCGGGCGATAGTCCTTGGATTTGGTATGTGAAATTTAAACTTGTGAGTACTGGAGGGTGGATAAATAGGATGGCCATTCCTTCACCGGAATCAATATAGTGCATCGAGTATCCGTTTATGCTTGTAGTAGTCATTGTTATTTTCCCCTCCCATTGAAGATATTGGTTTTACTGAAAAAAACAACTCGTGATATAAAAAACATTTTCGGAATCGTTTTAAGACCCTACAATCATAATCCTGATCTCTAAACAATTGAATATATTCTTTTTCATTACGAATATACTCTCCGTTGTCGTACCATTTCATAAACCAGTTACATAGCGGTTTTTTCTTGGATAAACATGGTTCCATAACGACAATGGTACCGTTAGGCTTTAGGATTCTTTGAAATTCCTTCATGTAGCTAGATATTTCATCCGAAGAAATGTGGTGTAATACAGCGATAATAAGTATGTAGTCGAACGACTCATTATCAAATGGCAAATTATTACTATTAAATACTTGAAATGCATGGTGGCTATATAATCGCTTTGCATAATCAATTCGTTGGGCGTCAGGATCAATTCCAACATAATACAACGGGTTAAACATGGAGCAATTTGCCCCAGTACCACAGCCAAAATCCAGTACAGTTTGGCTTTCAAATGAAAAATGGGAATGCACATGATCATGGATATATTTTTTAGTAAACCACTTTGGACGGACAAACCAATGATACAGTCTAGGTGAGAACGGGATGTTAATGGGAGTTCACCAGCTTTCTAATTATTCGAGTCACTAGAAGTAATTTGGCATATTAGATTAAAAAAATTCATTTCGGAATAATTTTTTTTAGTGTAAGCAAAAATAAAAAAATCAAGGGAATTGTGTTTTTCAAAGAAAGGGATACACAAATGGGAATAAAGTATAAAATCACGATTGTACTAGTGCTAAGTTTAAGTTTACTAATCGTCGGTTGCAGGGCGGACTCCAGTCAACAGCTAAATCAACAAAGCATCAAGTCCCATATCCCAGTGAATAATAAGGCCAAACCGGTCATATTCATCATGATTGATTCTTTAATGGATAAGCCTTTGCAAGATGCGATTAAAGAAGGCCGTGCTCCGGCAATGCATTATCTTCTTCATCAAGGGCAATATTTCCCACATGTAGTGAGTTCATTTCCCACGATGTCTGTGACCATCGACAGTACCTTATTAACGGGGACGTATGCAGACCAACATCATGTGCCCGGACTTGTGTGGTACAGCGACTCAAGGAAACGCATGATTTTCTACGGAAATGGTGCCAAGGAAGCCCTAAAGATAGACCAACTGCAAGTATTTTTAGATGCCATTTACCAATTAAACCAAGTTCATCTGAATAAAAAAACGAAAACCATCCATGAGGAATTGGCTGACAAAGGGGAAGAATCCGCGTCCATCAATGCTATTGTTTTTAGAGGAAGAACGAAACATGCCCTCAAAGTGCCTGACTTCATAGCGAATAGCAGTAGAGTACCAGAAAAAATGATAGTCACAGGACCTAAATGGTTATCCTATGCAGCTCTGGCACAATTGAATCCGAAAAATAGCTGGAACACTCCTGTGTGGAAAAAATTTGGGATGAACAACGAATTTTCCGCAAAGGATACCGCTTTTTTAATCAGCCAGAAAAAACTTCCAGATGTAACTATCGCCTACTTCCCAGAGAATGATAATTTGGCGCATAGAAAGGGTCCCACTCAACTAAAGGGAATTGAAAAAGCGGACCAAGCACTGCAAACTGTGTTGAACGCATACGGTTCGTGGGAAGAGGCTGTGAACAGTGCGATATGGATTGTCATGGGCGACAGTGCGCAAAGCGCTGTATATGATGATCGACAGGCAGCGACTGTTGATTTAAGGTCTCTTTTAAGCCATTACCGTATTGCAAAATTAAATCAACCCGTAAGAAGTGATGACCAGATCGTGATTGCCGCTAATGAACGGATGGCCTATATCTATGCAATAAACGATAACGTAGAGTTATCCGATGTGGTGAAGTCTTTACAAAAGGAGGACAAGCTCGACATTATCGCTATGAAAGATGGTACAAACCATATTCATGTTACAAAAGGCAAAAAGGGTAAATTGTTTTCTTATCGTCCCGGTGGGAAATTGACCGATGAATATGGACAATCGTGGACATTATCGGGCGAAGAGGACCTTGTGGATATTACGGTAAATAATAACCGGATCAAATATGGAAAATATCCAGATATTTTGGCGAGGCTACACGGGGCAATGAATTCGCATGAGGGAAGATATGTTGTCGTCACGGTCCAACCGGGATACGAACTCGTCAGCGAAAGTTCCCCTACCCACATCGGAGGGGGAGCCCATGGATCGCTGCACGAAAAAGATTCCCTTGTTCCACTAATTATTTCTGGAACGAATACACGGCCCAAAACTCTGCGAATTGTAGATATAAAAGATTGGATTCTGCAATTGGTGAATAAATAAGTATTGAGCGTTCTTAATATTAAAATTGAGCCCTATTAGTATGTAAGCATTAGTTATATAATCGAAAGGGGTCACACCTTGGATCAACTAGGTTTGTAGCCGATTGCATTTTGTGGGTTGGATTCGTCAGCCTGTTCATGCTAAAGACCGTTCCGTTTATCTTTCTCAAGGGATAAACGGTTTTTATATAAGTATATGTTTATAAGGTAATGTAATGGAGGTTTTTAGAACATTGATTTTTTTGGCATGCATTATATTCTTAGTCACTTTAGTATTGGTCATCTGGCAGCCTAAACATCTGTCCATTGGGTGGTCTGCGTGCGGCGGTGCCATACTCGCCTTGGTGGTGGGGGTAGTGGATTTGCATGATGTTTGGGAAGTTACTCGAATGGTCTGGAATGCAACACTAGCTTTTGTCGCTATTATACTGATTTCATTAGTCCTTGATAGAATTGGTTTCTTCGAATGGGCAGCACTTCACATGGCACGGCTAGCCCGTGGAAGCGGAACCCGGATGTTTGTCTATGTGAGCCTGCTGGGTGCCGTAGTTGCTGCCTTTTTTGCCAATGACGGCGCGGCTTTAATTTTGACACCAATTGTACTGGCGATGGTTCGGGCACTGGAATTGGATGAGAAAATGGTATTTCCTTTTATCATAGCGAGCGGATTTATTGCAGATACGACATCGCTTCCGCTTGTAGTCAGCAACCTCGTTAATATTGTGTCAGCCGATTTCTTTGGAATCAGTTTTATGGAATATGCGAGTCGTATGATTGTACCTAATCTGTTTTCCTTAGCGGCTAGTATCGTGGTACTGTATCTCTTTTTTCGCAAAAAAATTCCTAAAACGTTTGATGCGACACAGTTAATCACGCCTGCAAATGCGATAAAAGATCCAAAGATGTTCTGTATGTCCTGGGTCGTTCTCACAATATTGTTGGTTGGCTACTTTGCATGCGAATTTTTTGACATTCCCGTCTCGGTGGTGGCTGGTATCATTGCCATCCTTTTCTTGCTGATGGCTAGAAGAAGCCCTGTGGTACCCATGAAAGAAGTCATCAAGGGAGCTCCATGGGCCATCGTATTTTTCTCTATCGGGATGTATGTGGTGGTGTATGGTCTGCGTAATGCCGGTTTGACGGATCTGCTGTCCCATGTGATTCAAGCGGCTGCTGATCAAGGTATGTTTGTAGCTACCATGGCCATGGGTTTTATTGCGGCGATTATCTCGTCGAGTATGAATAACTTGCCCACGGTCATGATTGATGCACTTGCCATTAATGCCACTCATGCAACCAGTATGGTCAAAGAGGCACTGATTTATGCTAATGTCATTGGGTCGGATCTTGGACCAAAAATAACTCCAATCGGTTCATTAGCCACATTGTTGTGGCTACATGTACTTCGTTCCAAAAACGTAAAAATTTCTTGGGGCACTTATTTCAAAACAGGCATCGTCTTAACTATTCCTACACTTTTTATTACCCTGCTAGGCTTATATCTATGGTTAATCATTTCATAATTGAATATCGAAGGAAACGTTAATGACGGAAAGAAGAAAATTTATTTTTTGTGCACTGGTAATTCTTTCAGATATGATTGCTGAATGGTGCGGATTTAGTGGTGACCTTGTGCGGAGATGCTGCAGATAAATATCCTATCGCACCTCCGCACGTTCGCCGTGAACATTGGGGATTTGATGATCCGGCTAAAGCACAAGGAACAGAAGAGGAGCAATGGAGCGTATTCCAGCGTGTACGGGATGAAGTAGGGGCTCGTATTCGGAAATTTTCGGAGACTGGTGAATAAATAAAGTACACAGCTTAGGTATAGTATTTCAAGCAAGCACGCCTCCTTAAAGAGGTGGTGCTTGTTTGGCGTTTTTTTCCTTCACAGAATACTCTTCCAACACCTTTGTTTTATCTCCATAGATCCTATCCAAATGATCTTCTCCCCATAAGCAAAAACGATCAAGCAGATCTGTAAAATCCCATCCATATTCACTAAGCTCATATTCCACTTTGGGGGGAACTTGGTTATAAATGATGCGATGGATGATTCCATCCTTTTCAAGCTCTCTAAGCTGTTGGGTGAGCACTTTTTGGGTGATTTTCGGAATGAGTTGACGAAGTTCGTATGTACGTTTTCTGCCACTGGCTAAATGGTATAGAATAATGCCTTTCCACTTTCCACTGATGACCTCCAAAGTTGCCTCGATCCCGAGCATATAGGTTTTGGCTTTGTCTTCCATAGACTTTTCCTCCTCTCCGATCTGTAGTACAAAAGGCACTAAGGAACCTTAAAGTACCTACAGTACATTGAAGTGCGTACTTCACACTTTAATGTATAACATCCATAATAGCATCTGTAGACAGGGTTCACCAATGATGAGGAGAAAGAAGGTTACGGATATATGAAAGTTCTATTGGTCGTCACGCATCCTAGAGAAGATTCACTTACCCTTGCGGTCATGAATCGTTTTGTAGAGGGATTGAAAGAGAATAAGCACGAGGTAGATATTTTGGACTTGGATCGGGATGGATACAATCCGGTGTACAGCGCTGCGGATGAGCTGGATTGGAATACGACCCATAAACAATATACTCCTGAAACACGGAAAGAGATGGATAGAATAGTGGCTGCGGATGCTCTGGTCTTTGTGTTTCCATTATGGTGGTATAGTGTCCCGTCCATGCTAAAAGGGTACCTGGATAAAGTGTGGAACATAGGTTTACTTCAGGAGTTCACGACAAAGCAGGTTCTGTGGATGTGCTTGGCGGGGGGGACTAAAGAACATCTGATCAAGTATGAATATCACGATTTGGTTACTAATTATTTGAATAAAGCCATTGCTGGTTACGCAAGAGTAAGAGAGTCAAAGGTAGAGTTCTTCTATGATACTTTATCCGAATCGAAAGAATACATTGAAGGTTTACTGGAGCACGCTTATCAATTAGGTCTGGCATATAAGTAAAGATTGTTCTGGTAACAATGAGAATTTCATATTGTTGAAAAAGGGTTAAGGCTCGTTAGACGGCACTTAACCCTTTTTATTTCTACAGAAGAGACTATCCTTTTATCACCACTAGTTGTGCTTGCTGAAACAAGGGGTTATGGTGATCCCTTTTCAGAAGCAGTACCCGCAGTCTGCTTGGCTAGCTTCTGTCTTCCTCATGTGCGCTGGAATGTTCAAGCTATTCACTACATTGATATTTGCAATAAAGTGCTTGATAATAAGTGAATATCGGACGAGACAAAGATACCCAAAAGTGAGGGACCTGAAATGGCGACAAAGTTATATTACACTGCTCCAAATCTTACGGAGTGGGACACTCATATTACACAGAGCATGGAAAGAGACGGAGCATTTTTTGTTATGCTTGAGGAAACGGCCTTTTATCCGCATGGCGGAGGTCAGCCATGTGATACAGGAACGATTCAGGGCATCCGTGTATTAGATGTTGTTCTGGAGGATGGGGACATTTGGCATCAGGTAGAACGTTTGCCGGACGAGGAAAAAGTGGCCTGCCAATTGGATTGGGAGCGCAGATTTGATCATATGCAGCAGCATAGCGGACAGCATTTGCTGTCAGCGGTTTGCCTGGAGCTGTTGGGTGCGCGTACAGAAAGCTTTCATTTGGGACAAGAGTACGCCACAATTGATGTCAACAGTTCGGAAGTAACATCTGCGCAGCTAGCGGCAATCGAACAGGAAGTAAATCAGCAAATCTACAACAACCGCAGCATAAAAAGTTATTTTGTAACCCATGAGCAATTGAAGGACATTCCGCTTGTGAAAATGCCTAAAGTGACGGAAAATATTCGGATTGTTGAGATCGAAGGCATTGAATATAATGCTTGCGGTGGTACACATGTGGCTCAGACCGGGGAAATTGGAATGATTAAATGCTTGAAATGGGAAAAGCAAAAAGGGATGACGAGAATCCATTTCAAATGTGGTGCTCGCGCACTCCACGACTTTAATAATAGTGTTCGGATTTTGGACGTGTTATCTGCGAAGTTCAATACTGGGCGAAAGGATATTTTGACTCGATTCGAAAAGTGGGAGCAGGAGCATAAGCAGCTCAAGGCGCAAGTAGAGCTTCTACAAGAGGAAAATGCATCGTACCAGGCGAAAGAGTTACTGTCTGCTGTACAGGGGCATGTTCTTGCTCATGTGTTTGAACAAAAATCCATTCAGGAGATGCAGCAATTGGCTGCCAAGTTGACCGCTGAGCATGATTTGCTTGTTTTATTTGCCACAACAGCCGAAAATAAAATCATTCTGGCACATAACGGTACCCAATCTGTTAGCTGCGGAGCGTTTTTGAAAGAGAATCTGGGCGCGTTTCAGGGCAAGGGGGGCGGTAGCAACCAATCTGCTCAGGCAGCATTTTCGTCCCGCGAGAACCTCTTGAATTTCTTTGAAACGGCCCAGCGGCAGTTCATTCAGGGCTAATGTAATGGAGGATTAGTGACGAAGCGGCAGCTTCCACTTTTCCTCTTCTGTAAATAAAATGAAAGAAAAAATAAGTGCAACAACAGCGCCCCAAATGGCTTTATCCCCAACCGTCAAAGTCAGAAATCCCCCCAGCAAAGCTCCTAGCAAGAAGGTTGCCAGGATGACACCATAGCGCATCGCTCGAATGGCTGCGTTCGTGTCCTTGGTCGTTATGGCGACATACATAGCCTCTGTAGCTGATCGGAGATTACCGGTGCTGACCGTGGAGGTGTACGGCACATCAATGAGCTTGCGGAAGGAAGTCATTTGTACGGAAGCGACGAACGAGACGATCACCACCACTACCGTATTGGGAACTCCTTGCGGAATCAATCCCACGATGAAAAAAATTGCGATTTCCAGTAAAAGAATTGCGCGGGTCCAGTCTGGAGTTAGACGGTGGATTGATTTTCGTTTAATCCCTTCAGCAACAAAAACGCCCAGTGAAAAGGCGATCAGGGGCGGGATATAGGATAACGCCTGAATCCAGTGCCCCTGAATGACTTTGACAGCCAGCAGCACGATATTGCCTGTCTGTGCGTTGGCGAAAACACCGCCTCTTCCAACAAAGGTATATGTGTCCAAAAAGCCCCCTACTAATGATAGTAAGGCGCCCAGTCGTAACGATTCGGACGTTACCTGATGTAAATGGATTTTGCCTTTCATAAACACGGCATATAAGCCTCCTATGCTAAACGTCGATTCTTTAAAGCTAACACGAAAATCCAGGACCATACAATTAAATTAATCACTTAAGCATGAAAATGACACAAAGAAGCCACATCAGGTCCCATACAATAGAAAGGACGTAATGCGGCTTGTTGGAGTGCTGTTTAAAGTGCCATCTGAACTTCGAGAATGTGCTTATTGCAGAGCTTGAACGAGTGCTCTACCAAACTCCTGTGCACCATCTGGACCGTCGGCTGTAATAATGTCGCTATGCGCAACGACATGCTGAGCGACATATTCGGCTTGATGCGCTTGGAGCTGGTCCTTTTGTACATCCACTGGATAGCATGTAGCTGTTCTGCCAGAGAGCAGTCCGGTTTGAGCCACGGCTACAGAGCCTGCACAGATGCCAGCCACTAAAGTCTTTTGCTCATGAGTTTGTTTCAGCAGAGCTTGGAGATCTGCATTATTCCACAGATGATCATTTGTTCCTGATCCGCCGATTACAGATACCAGATCATAGTCAGCCAGCACAGCGTCTGTAAAAACAAGATCAGCCGTCGCTTTACCATTGTAGTCACCCACGATTTCGCCTGTTTTTGTACTCGCTAGTGTCACGGTAACACCTGCTTGCTCTAGCGCTTCCTTTGGTTTAAACAATTCATCCTCATTAAAGCGCTCTGGGGGTATAATAAAAAGAGCCTTTTTACTCATACTCTATTCCTCCTTGAATGTGTAACGTTATTTACTATTGTAGGGTGGCTTCGTCAGGCTGTGAAGAATGCACTTTCAAGTACGGAGGTTACCTGCAGGTTACTATTAATGTGCAAGATCATGATGATTTAGAAGGAGTTAATTGATATATGTCTGATACGCTGAGAGACGAAATACGGGAGAAAATTGTAAACGGAGACTACAACTGCGAAAAGGAACTAACGCTATCTGTGCTAAGCGGTAAATGGAAGGTCGTTATTTTATGGCATCTGGGTGTGGAAGGGCCGCACCGATTCAGTGACCTGCAAAGGTTGTTTCCGAAGCTGTCGCATAAAGTGCTGACCAACCAGCTGCGGGAGTTGATGGAGGACGGTATTGTGCACCGGGAAGTGTATCCCGAAGTGCCCCCAAAGGTGGAGTATTCGATGACTGCGCTGGGGATGACGATTTTACCGATTGTGGAAATGATGTATGAGTGGGGGAAAAAACGGGTGCAATCGATCCGTGAGGAAATGCAACGCAGCAGTGAGGGAAACGTTTAAATTCTGAATGCGATCTAAGAAGGATCTTTAACACTCCGTCACATGAAAAATAGAACGCCTTGCACGATGAGTACGAATTGTACCTAGAGCAAAGGCGTTCTTTGCTTCAATATGAATCATTGCTGTTCAAGTGCTGGTAGAACCTCAATCCAGCGTGTAGCCCAAGTACCGATATGGTCAAATAAAGGAGCTAAATCGCGCCCCTTATCCGTAAGGGAGTATTCAATTCGTACAGGCTTCTCAGGATAAACCATACGTTGTATGATTCCTTCCTCCTCCAGCTCTTTCAAACGGTCCGAAAGGACCTTTCCACTTAAATTAGGAATTGAATTCTCAATAGCGACGAAACGTTGCGGACCATTCGTTAGTTGAAATACGATCAACACCGTCCAACGCTTGCTCAGTAGCTCCATAGCCTTTTCAAACCGTGGGCACATCTGCGGAATGTTCATGTGATCACCTCATGCTCCTATTATTAACGATTCACTGTTAAAAGTAAATGATTTTACTTTACATAAATTTATTACTTGACGAAATTGTATGATATAAATATACTTTGTTACATAAAGTAACTTGTTAGCTTTGCTACGGAGCTTAAGATATTAATACTTAAAATTTGAACATAATTTGATATTATTAAAGACGTAATTAAATGAACAGATACGAACGAATCGTTGAGGTTATGGTTTGGGCGCAGGGGGAAGTCGGATGAAGCTGGAATGTGAAGTATGCGTAGTTGGAGGGGGACCCGCAGGGACTTTGTTATCCTGTCTACTGGCGGAGCAGGGTGTTTCAACGATATTGGTTGAGCGGCAGAGCGTACCCGGAAAGGCTTTCCGCGGTGAAATTTTAAATGATGAGGGTCAGAAATTGATCCAAAAACATAAGCTGCTCGAACAAATTCATGAGGATCATATTCTTGCCTCCACAAGAATCGAATATTGGCAGCATCAGCAGCAGATCAAAACGGTCGAGCCAGCTTCAATCCATGGTAATGTGGGAGTGCATATTCCACAACCTCGATTTTTGGAGGCGCTGCTCAAGCAGGCGTCCACCTACGAGTCCTTCCGTTACCTGGCAGGTACAACTGTGACTGCGTTGGAAGGTGACAGCGAGCAGGGATACACGGGCTTGACAGCCCGCGATAAGAACGGTCATGAGATTACGATTCACAGTTCTTTGATTGTGGGGGCAGACGGACGCTATTCGACTGTGCGCAAGCTGGCGCAGATGCCTGTGACGAACATTCGCCACGGCTATGATCTGCTATGGACCAAAATCACGGCACCTGCCGGGTGGGAGCCCGTCACTCGTCTAGCCCTGGTCAACGGAGGTCAGTTGGCTTTATTCTCGCAGGCTGAGGGTTATATCCAAATTGGCTGGAATGTGGAGGAGGGGAGCTTTTCCACCCTGTTTAAGCAATCTTTTGAACCATTTATACAGCTGTTTACGGAGGCTTTTCCGGATTTGAAGCATAGTGTGCATGATCACATTCGTTCATGGAAGGACTTCGTACCGTTGGATATTTTCAGCAGCCGCAGTGACACATGGGCACAGAACGGACTGGTCCTGATTGGAGATGCGGCGCATACCATGACACCCACGGGAGCTTTTGGCTTGAACGCTGCTTTGAAGGATGCCGATGTGCTGGCCAGTGAGCTTCTTCGTTTACGCCAGCAGATATATACCGCAGAAGACCTAAAGGTTTTCGAAGACGGACGACGACAGGCTGTCACCGAGCTTCAGGAGCGTCAACTGACCATGGAATCCACGTTTCATGAACATTTCTTACACATAGGTCAATGATGTAACACCCTGACAACAACGATTAGCCTGAGAAATACAGGACATTTCATATATAAAGTTTATATAAAGGATGGTGCAGAGAGATGAACCAAAAAGATGTAGCTACGCTACTTAACGATAAAATTCAAACTATTCGTGGAAAGCAATCTTCGACGATTTTGGTAGGACCGATCAAGCTGCCAGTTAATTTGGAAGGGGAAACGATTGTTTTTCAATGGTATTGCTGGTTGCCTGTACGGGATGAGGAAGATCGTCAGGACTTACTGAATGCCAATGCTGAGACGATTGTGAAGCGATTGTCCACACTCAATTTGGCGGAGGGACAACAATCTAGCGTATTGGTGTACGGGGATCTCCAACAGTCCGAAAATGCATTAGTTCGCATGCATAGTATTTGTCATACTGGAGATATTTTTGGTAGCAAGCGCTGTGACTGCGGATTTCAACTCCACCAGTCGATGAAAATGATTGTGGAACATGGAACAGGTGCATTGTTCTATCTAGCAAATCATGAAGGTCGCGGGATCGGTTTGTTTAGTAAAGCCATGGCTTATATTCTGCAAGAAGAAGGCATGGATACCGTCGAAGCCAACCATCAGTTGGGTTTTGAAGATGATACACGCAATTATGCGGATGCCATTAGTGTGCTTCAGCACTTGAGACAAAAACCAGTAACTCTGATTACAAATAACCCTAAAAAGCTGGATGCCTTGAAGAAGTCAGGTATGAATGTGGCGGGGCGTATGCCGCTCTGGGGCGATGTGTCGCAATATAATGAACGGTATTTGAATACAAAAGTAGAACGATCCGGCCATTTGCGGGATTCCGATCTCAGGGAGGTTCTATGAACACTCACGAAAAATATATGCGTCTGGCACTGGAAAATGCCAGAAGTGCCAAAGGGCAAACAGAGCCGAATCCGCTCGTTGGATCAGTCATTGTCAATAATGGCCGTATCGTTGGGATCGGCGCTCATTTGAAGCCCGGCGAGCCCCATGCCGAGATTCATGCATTGCGTATGGCAGGGGAACATGCTCAGGGAGCGACGATCTATGTAACGCTGGAGCCATGTTCCCATCACGGCCGGACAGGCCCGTGTGCGGAAGCGATTGTGAAGGCTGGCATTCGTCGGGTGGTGATTGCAGCACTGGACCCGAACCCGCTGGTTTCCGGCAGAGGGGTACAGATTTTGAAAGATGCAGGCATTGAGGTCATTGTCGGAGTATGTGAGCAGGAATCCATCCGTATGAATGAAGTGTTCAATCAATATATCGTGAACAAGCGTCCTTTTATTACGATCAAATCGGCAGTAACACTGGACGGTAAAATTGCAACTCGAACCTCTGAAAGCAAGTGGATCACATCTGAGGCTGCACGGGAGGATGTGCATCGTCTTCGTCACGAGCATGTAGGCATCCTGGTCGGTGTACAGACCGTGATTCATGATAATCCTCAGCTTACGACTCGTCTACCAGAAGGGCGGAATCCGATTCGTATCATTCTGGATAGTAAGCTTCGTATTCCATTGGATGCTCGTGTTATTACAGATGGAGAGGCGCCTACCTGGATATTCACAGGGCGGACTTACGATGAAGGCAAGCGAAGCCAGCTGGAACAGCTTGGTGTGAAGGTATATCCGACACAGGATGAATATAGTGATCGGGTCAACCTACCGCAAATGCTGGACATTCTGGGGGCGGCGGAGGTCTCATCGGTATTCGTGGAAGGCGGGGCCGAGGTGAACGCTTCGTTCGTGCAGCAAGGATTGGCAGACAAGCTGGTGTTGTATATAGCGCCGAAGCTGGTTGGAGGGCGCTCCGCCCCGGGCTTTCTCGGGGGAGAGGGCGTGTCTGCGATGAGCGACGCGATGGCATTGCAGGACTTGAGCGTGACGCAGGTTGGCGTGGACTGGAAAATAGAAGGGTATTTTGGGCGAGGGAAATGAGTGAGTTGTTTTTGGGTGGAGAAGGACGCTCCGCGAAGGGGTTGATCTTCCGATCGCTGTTGCAGTGGAATTCTTCGGATTGTATAAGATATTTAAAGGTAAGAATCCCACTGCAAAGGCGAACGCTACCGCTTCTCCAGATTCAACCCCTCCGCTCCGCTGCTGCCCACCGCAAAGTCACTCATTTTTCGAAATGGTGTGTGGAGCATGGGTAAGGGCATGAGAAATAAGTACTCAAAAGCTCAAAAACTCAAAAGCTCAAAAACTCAAAAGCTCAAAAACTCAAAAACTCAAAAACTCAAAAACTCAAAAACTCAAAAACTCAAAAACTCAAAAACTTATAAATTCAAAACAGAGGATCTGAAGGGCTAAAAGGCCTGGAGGGTCTTTTTTTATAGACTAAATGTTTATTAGGGTGAATGGTTAATGGGGTGAATAACTCATACGGTGAACGTCTTATGGGATGAAATCAAAATAGCATCATTACATAATACTTGGGTTTTTCGTCCTGGTTCCTTGTATATTATTTGGATATTTTCACCTTTAAAACGAAAAAATCTGTTTTACAGTGGCTGCCTTGTCTGACAATACAACGACCCTTTCGTATCCAAATCGATATCTAGAAGGGTAATGTTTGTACTTCATTTATATAAAGTCCTTATCCTAGTATGTGACTTACAATGGTAGTGTCCCGTTCCTGGTTATCTTCGTGGCAGGATAGGTGCCTTTTACTGGTTCAGGTTGCCTGCCATAATCGTGACATATCTTAAGACCTGCTAACTTTTAGCAGGTCTTTTTTTGCTAGGTCTTAACTTCATAAGTCACGTATGGTTAAAATTCTCTAACCCAAGTTCACGGCTATTTCTCCTAAATATTACTACGAATGACCTTGTTTTTTTCGTAATTCACGGACACGTTGTCCTAATAATCGTAGTACAGGTTCGTGTTACACCTCTAATTTAGTCTAACCAATGCGAAACCCTCGAAACACAATTGTAAGATAACAAGAACTAACCGCGTATCTGCGGTCTTTTTTTGTTTTAATGATATCTGCTCTTGACATATGAATTATCAATAACGAGGTTCGCTTATATCATTACTACATTGTTAATTAAGCTATGATTTCTCATTCTATTTAGTCAGCTGCTGCTTGGTACTTGTAAGATTGTTTACCTCGGAAAAAATGATATGGGTCAAAGGGGATGCGTATGAGGCAATACTGTCTACAAAGTCCTGAATCTCCTCTAAGCTGGCAGCACAAAGCTTGACAAAATAACAGGCCTGGCCGGCAGTTCTCCAGCAACCCAGAACGCGTGGATGGTTCTGCACAAACGTTTTTAGCTTTTTGTAGTCTCCATTTCTAACCGTGATTTCCATGATACATTCCAATCCGAAGCCGAGTTTTTTTCGATCAATCCCGATCGTATACCCGGTGATTATCCCTTCATTTTCAAGCTTCCGGACACGTTCTGTTACAGATGGGGGGGACAGGTTTATAATTTTCCCCAATTCTCTCATGGACAATCGAGAATCTCGTGCCAGTTCATCAATAATAAGCAGATCTATGCTATCAAATTTCATATTGAACCTCCAATTTAAAAATAAATATTATATGTTAATGAATAGTACATATTTCTTTTCGAATGTAAAGGACTATCATGAAATTTAAACTTATAATTTTGGATAAGGAAGGAGAGGATTGTGTGGTTAGATTACCGTATTCGAACATAGGGAACACGAAGTTTCAACGGCTGCTCGGGCACAACAAGGAAATTTTAAAGCATTGGAGTAATCTGGAGGATGCTTTCTATGAGCATGGAAATTTAAGTGCTGAGCTGAAAGAACAGGTTCGTCGTACGCTCGCTTTTGGTAATAAGTGCAAATACTGTCAGGCTAAAGGAAAGCCGGAACAGAATATAGAGGATTCGAGAGTCAGTCTGGCTGTTGCCTTCGCTGATTTATTTCTGAAAAGTCGCGATTCCATTAATCAGGGGACATTCGATATGTTGCGAAGGGAATTTACAGATGCTGAAATCGCAGAGTTATGCTCTTATATATGTTTTACCACAGGGAATCAAATGTTTGGTGCTTTGATGGATTTAGAGCCTTAGTGAAGGATATCAATTGTACGATTTTGCCGGAATCCTCCAGCGTTTTTTTCGTTTCGTTCAACCTTTGAGGACTCTGCGTATCTAAAAGGTGTATCAATGAACGACATGCATGAATACGGTCAAAGGACGCCCTGTTTACCAATCGTGATTACAGTGTTAGCGCATGGTCAATGGGGAGATCGTCGATTATTCCTGGCACGACCATGACGGCGATGAAATGGACATGGACCCGTTCGAGCGGATGCCCATACCAATCATAATCAAGCCGTACCTCATTTCGCATGAAACGCTTCAGAGGATGTTTATTCCTGAGTTGGAGATGATAGTGCTGGTCAATCAATAACGAGGTTATTCATTTTTCTTTCACGTTTTATTTATTCACCATCTATCCAAATTTGATATAAATAAAAAGTATTTGAAAACTTTTTACATGTTGAAACCGCGCATTTCGCGGTTTTTTTACTTCGATAGCCTAATTATTGGAGGAGTATAAACTGAATGCTGAAATATATCGTGAAATGGTTGCTACTGACAAATGAGGAACGTTAGGAATTTACTGTGACGATTTGCCTTCACATGGATCAAATACATATCTGCAGCTTATTGGGTAAGGGGGATTTACATTGTGTATGCGGAGATGAAGAAAAATAGCCAGCTCTCACATATGACTAGGAATACCGCTCTGGAAATTATGATGAATGACTACGGTGACAGTGTGTTGTCACTCGTTTTCCTGATTGTTAAGGACCGGACGATGGCCGAAGATATTACGCAGGAGGTATTTTTAAAGGCATTTCGCGGCTGGGACTCCTTTCGGCAAGAGAGCAGCATGAAAACATGGTTATACCGGATAGCGATTAATGAATCCAAAAAGTATTTGCGTTCATGGTCGTTCCGTAAAATTTTCTCTACCTTGAAGAAAGAGACGCCCATTGAAACACCCAGGGAACCATCCGCTGAAGATGCTCTAATGGGGAAAATTGCAAAAGAGGACGTTGCTCGCCAATTGATGGCGGCTTCCGTTCGCTACAGGGAAATTCTTATACTTCACTATTATGAGGATTTGAGCATCAAGGAAGTATCTCAGGTGCTCGGGATATCCGTGAAGGCGGTACGAACTCGTCTATACCGGGCAAGACAGCATTTTAAAGCGATACTGAAGAGGGAGGGTATACCATGGACGTAGATCAACAGCTGCGTGAAACTGTCCGTAAGATCAGCCGCCAATCAGCTAACCATATATCATTTCATTATCCTTTGGAGGAGCGGATACGCCAAAAAGCAGCCCGTTATACACAACGGCGTATGCGGCGCTCTTGGATGGCCGTGGTATCGGTAACCGCAGCGGTGATCATAGGATTTTTGGTATGGCAATCAGCCCTGATGAATTCAGTTCCCACTACCATGTCTTCGAACTCCGAGGCTGTAGAACAGCCACTTATGAAGCGGGTAGAGCAAGCCCTAACGCCAATGTTTCAGGCTGTTCCGGAGCTTAAGACTTACCAATTAAGCATCAAAAACAGTCCAGATGACTGGGTCCTGGCTGAACTTACAGGCCAAGGAAACACCAGGGCAACCGTCTATGTGAACGAAGAGAGCGGTGAGTTGGAGCAATTTAACTGGTTTACCGCAGAGGACCGTGATCATGCTCCCTCCTTACGTGTAGCGAAGGAGAAGGCGGAGAATTTTGTTCACATACTGGCTGGGGATAATTACATGCTCTCCGACGCGCACGAAATCCGTAAGCCTGAATTTGGTTTCATGAAGCTTGATATTACAGGTATTAATGTGACGTTTCGAGAGCAATCATCCTCACCGCAGAGGCATACTGACCTTTCTGTGTGGGTGGATGGCTCGGGACGGATTGTGGCTTATAACAGACTCATTCCCGCTGAGCAGGCACTCATAGACCAGTTGGGTGGCTTTATTCCACAGATGGACTCCAGCCTTGTATTGGAGAATAAAAATATCTCTGCAAACGAGCGTTCCTTGACGTTCAGCAGCAAGGAGTCCCCTGGAAAGATCATGATGGTGGCTTCCCAAGAAAAGGGCACAGCTCTTACGGGTTATTCTATAGAACAAGCAGGGGAAACCTCCGTGATAAAAGCACCGAGCCAAGCTCTGGCTGTAAAGCAGGCTAATCAATTTCTGGATCAGGTATTACAGCAGGATCGGAAAAACTATCAAATCGTTAATTTTGAGCAAGGTGTTCAGTATATAAGATATTACAAGGGTCTGCCTGTTCTTGGAGATACGATCCATGTCACCGTTAATAGCGGAGGTGAAGTGACACAGTTCCGAAAAGATGCAGCCTATTATAGGCTTGCAGACCTGCCTGACCCCTCGAAAGCATTAAGTCTGACGGATGCCAAGGCCAAACTTGTCAGCCAAATGAAGCTTCGTTATATTGAGCAGCCATCGACTGGTCAGTCGCAGCCATTCCTTGATTACACACCGGCGGTGGGTGAAACCTATAATCGCTATTCTTCTATGACACTGCCTTTCTGGTATATCGACGCCGTATCCGGTGAAATGCAATACAGCTATGGAAACAACGGCTTTGATTACGACGGACTCATTGCCTCCAGGGGGGTTCAGACCATTTCTATGGACGGAAAAGAACCAGCATCCATTGTCCGCAACTCATACGATGCCCAAAAGCTGTTAGAGGAGCAAGCTGGTTCGCCATTAAAAGGGTTGGCCTACTCCTGCAATAAAGATGCGTCCAACCATCTTATCCAGTATAGCTGGGAAGAAGCAAACGGTAGGCGCTATCGCTTAACGGTTGATAATTATACAGGGCAAGTAAGGGAAATCTTAATACCACGCGCCCCAAACACAAGGCTGGTTGTCACAGAGCAGCAGGCATCTGATGAAGCACTTCGATTTCTAAAAAAATGGATTGATCCCGAAGTTAATGAAGTTCAGCTCAGTCAAATAGCCAGTCCGGCTGTTCCTTCTCCGGTAGCCTCAGGGGACTGGGAGTTCGAATATGTGCGGAGCTACAAGGGGATACCTGTTCTAAGTGATAAGGCAGATGAAGCTTATATCGTAACGGTTGATCCGTATACAGGCAAGGCGAATGGATTTATAAACCGCCGATCCATACGTGAACACTCTCTCCTTCCGGAGCTGAAGGGCACGGCCACAGTACAGGAGGCAACCGAGACATATCTACAATATCGGCCGTTAATGCTTGCCTATGCCCTGTCAAATCGAAATGGGGATCAAACTGGGCCAAGACTGGTCTACCTATCCCAAACGGTCTCGCTTTACAGTGGAAAACAGATTAACATTGATGCATTAACGGGGAAAGCCATCGTTCAATAATTTGGGCTATGTTAAAGGGCTTACTCCTATACAAAACTTTGGATATGATAAATATAGAGGAGAACAGGTATGACAGAATTTTGGGAATCAAGTTTTATAGAAAATCAGATGATGTGGGGCTTTGAACCTTCAGACTCAGCAATCCTGACAAAGGACTTTTTTCTTGCAAAGAACGTTAAGGATATATTGATACCTGGTATTGGATATGGTAGAAATGCCAAGGTTTTTGTTGATAACGGAATAGATGTAACAGGTATTGAGATTTCAAAAACAGCGATTGATTTGGCGAGACAAAAAGAGCTTAATATTAGTGTTTTTCATGGCTCCGTAACGGATATGCCTTTTGATAACAAGCTTTATGACGGTATATTTTGTTATGCACTTATTCATTTGTTGAATAAGCGTGAGAGAGATAAGTTTATTAGAGATTGCTATCATCAACTAAAGCCAAACGGATATATGATTTTTACTACGATTTCAAAAGAAGCTCCAATGTATGGAAAGGGAAAACAACTGGATAAAGACTATTTCGAGATCATGGAAGGGGTAAAAATGTTTTTTTATGATTCTGACTCAATAAAACAAGAATTCGAAAAATATGGACTAATAGAAATTTCGGAAATTGTTGAGCCACATAAAAATATGGAAAGTAAACCTCCATTCAAATTTATCATGGTAAAATGCCAAAAAGAGCTATAAGGTGAATGGTAAGAGAACGACACGAGGGAAGCAGTTATGCTTCCTCCGTGTCTTTTTTTGTTTTTTATGGGGTCGTAATACTTTCGCCATGTTCGTGAATGCAAGGGTGCGTAATAATGATAACGGCTGATGCAGGAAGATATTACCGAGGCGAGGATTTCCAATGGTCCCGCAGTGCCTGCCCTGATCGGGTCAGGTATCCTGTAAATCTGATGCATCCACCAACATTAAGGGTTCGATTCCCAATCGCCTTCCACGCGACTTCTGGTAGAGTGTTCGAATGATCGAATAACACAATGAAAAGACCCCAATAAGAGCATCCCATGTCTGGTCTTGATGACAGATACCGGGGCGATGGCTATGCGGCCAGCGGATACCGGAGAGAGTAAGCGCCGACAGGACCCGAGGCTTCGGGAATACGGATTCACAGTCGATGTTGAGCTGGTGAATTCCATCCCCGGAACACGGGAACAGGCGGCCCCTTTCTTTTTCCTTAAGCTTGGCCCCGCCCTCCACGCCGGAGGGATGCTCTGCAAGGGTCACTAACCCTACTACAACAAACAAAAATGGAGAAATCCTCATTTTAAAAATGTGTTTTGACTCAACGTGCGAATAAGCGAAGCCGCCATACATACGAAGAAGCCTATTTTTAAGTTGAGGATTATTAATACTAGGAGTGATACGATGTTTAAGAAGATAACGATTAAAGCCGATGAGCGCGGACTGCTGTTCAAAAAAGGAAGCTATCACAAGTTGCTGCACCCAGGGACTTACCTATTGAAGACATTTCAGCAGGAAGCCGTTGAAATTTTAAATGTATCCGCCCCTTTTTTTGTACCAGATCACGATATTCGTTTGTTTTTGACAGATCCTCTATTGCTGGAGCAATTGACTGTCATTGATGTAGAGGACCATGAATATGTGTTGCATTATGAGGACAATCGGTTTGTGGAACTGCTGACAGCAGGGAAATATGCATTTTGGAACATGCTCAAGGAGCATCGTTTTGTTCGTGCAGATACGTGGCAGCCTGCAATTGATAAGGCTTTGGGGCAAGCCTTCTTGTCCAAGACACCGGGCTTCTGGAAAGCCCTTCAGGTGGCCAGTCATGAATTGGGCTTTTTGTATTACGATAATGTGCTGCAAGGTGAACTAAAACCGGGCAAATATTATTTCTGGTTGTCCACGGTGAATACAGAGATCAAAACACTAGATATGCGACAGCAACAGATGGACCTGATGGGTCAGGAAATCATGACAGAGGACAAAATCACGCTGCGCCTTAACTTTGTCTGTCAGTATCGTATCATCGACCCGCTGCGGGCGTTGGAATTCAGAGCATACGAGGAGCAAATGTACATTATGCTTCAACTGCTGCTGCGTGAATACGTGGGCACTATGAAGCTGGATGATCTGCTGAAAATGAAGCAGGAGATTGCGGAATATGTCTTGACTCGACTGAATGAGCAGAGCGGGGAATATGGGGTGACTTTTACGTCAGCAGGGGTGAAGGATATTATTTTGCCGGGGGATATCAAGGATATCCTGAATACGGTGCTGTTGGCAGAGAAGAAGGCGCAAGCTAACCTCATCACACGACGTGAAGAGACGGCATCCACTCGTAGTCTGCTCAATACGGCCAAGCTGATGGACGAAAACGCCACCCTCTATCGACTCAAAGAGCTGGAATTCATGGAAAAGATCTGCGAGAAAATTGGTACGATATCGCTGACTGGCGGAAATACGCTGCTGGAGCAGCTAAACACTTTAGTTCATATGAAAGAGGGGCAAGGACTCCAATAAAGGAAAATACTCCCGAACGATGAGGTAAGCTGGCTCAAGGTTTGGGAGTATTTTTCATTTTAGTTCGTCTTGGTGGATGCGAGAAAAGCGTCCATATCGATCACCGGAATGAGAGCACCCCGATGCTCCATCACAGTAGGAAACAATTCGCGTTGCCATTCTTCCTCATTGTTTTGTAGCTGACTGTCTTCAGCAGATGCCGTATCCTCTACCAGATCGACAAGCAGGGCAATCTTCGCACGACTGAGCAAAATCATTTTGTCCTCGGAGGAGTCGCTCGATGCGGGAAGAAGCAGTTTTTTGCGTAGATTAAGGATTGTAAATACATCACCACGAATGGTCACCATTCCTTCATGCCATGCTTCGGAAAAGGGGAGCGGCGTCCCTTTTTTGGCATTCATGACTTCTTCTACTTCCAGAAAGTTTAACGCGAACTTCTTGTCCGCCAGACTGCACACAATAAATTCAGACATAGCAATTCTCCTTACATATTCAGATAAGTCCATCACAAGTTGTGAACTGGCGGTAAATTGGGTTAACTATTGCGTTTTGACAGATGGAACGATAAAGTGGAGGATGCGGTAAAATGGTTTTAGTTAATCACAGAATATCACAAACGAGCAGTTAAATCTTCCAAAATAACAGCCGAACGGACAAAGCGTGGCTTCGAGTTTCCCTACATATATAATGTTGGAGCTAAGGCTATGTCCGACGGCACTACATTTTAAGATAAGCGGGTTGAGGTAGAATGGATCATGAAAAGCAGCGATTAAGTATCGAGGCAGCCAGATTATACTATCTGAACGATTACAGTCAGCAAGATATCGCGGTCAGACTTGGGGTTTCACGTCCTACAGTATCGCGGTTACTTCAGGCTGCCAAGGAACAGGGATACGTGCGGATCAGTATTGTGGACCCGATGGAGGATATGGACGCGCTCGGAGAGCAGGTGAAAAAGAAATACGGGCTGGATACCGTGCTGGTCTGTTATTCGCCATTAAATGAATATCAGGAGATCAAGAAGCATATTAGCAAAAAAGCAGCCGATTATTTGCATGAAACGGTACAGGATGCTGATATTATTGGAGTGACATGGGGAACAACCATGCATGCGGTGGCGCTTCATCTCCAGCAAAAGCAGGTCAAGGGAGTTGAGGTGGTTCAGCTCAAAGGAGGCGTAAGCCATTCACATGTCAACACTTATGCCGTGGAAACCGTAAATTTGTTCGCAGAAGCCTTTAACACCATAGCTCGGTATTTGCCGCTGCCCGTGATTTTCGACAGTCAAGCTGTTAAGAGAATGGTCGAGAAGGATCGGCATATCCAGCGTATCATTCAACTTGGCAAGCAGGCGAACATTGCGGTGTTTACGGTGGGTACGGTCAAGGAGGATGCGCTGCTGTTTCGCTTAGGTTACTTTAACCATGAAGAGCAGAAGCTGCTGCAAAAGATCGGCAAGGGCGATATTTGCTCGCGCTTTTTTGACGATGAGGGCAACATATGCAGTCAGGAAATCAACAGCCGTACCGTTGGAATTGATTTACCTGAGCTGCGAAAGAAGGAGAAGTCCATCCTTGTAGCTGGGGGTCAGCGCAAAGTAGAGGCCATTCGGGCATCGCTGCGTGGCAAGTATGCGAATATCTTGGTGACGGACCAGTTTACGGCACAAGCACTTTTGCAATAGAACATGTTGGCCTCAATTCAATTAAACATGGTTACGGCGTGTACCTACAGGGTAACATGAATTGTAGGTGAACGGCCTGTGTACAAGCTTGAACATAATTTCAAAATGTGTTTTACATATGTTCAGAGCCGTGCTATGATGATCTCATCACAGAGAAATAAACGATTCATTTTCTTCACACTATTTATTAAATGAAGGAGCTTTTAGATATGAACATTGCAGCATTAATCGACCATACATTGTTGCGTGCAGATGCGACGAAAGATGAAATTACAAAACTGACTGCTGAGGCAAAAAAATACCAGTTTGCTTCTGTATGTGTGAATCCGGCGTGGGTAGCTTATGCAGCCGAACAGCTCGCAGGCACAGGCGTGGCTATCTGTACGGTTATTGGATTTCCACTGGGAGCCAATACATCGGCGACGAAAGCGTTCGAAACGAAAGATGCTATTGCTAACGGTGCAACTGAAATTGATATGGTCATTAACATAGGCGCTTTGAAGGCGCGTGATGTACAGCTCGTTGAGCAGGATATCCGTGCGGTTGTGGAAGCGGCTGCGGGTACACTGGTAAAAGTAATTATCGAAACCTGCCTGCTGACAGACGAAGAGAAGGTGCTGGCGTGTGAGCTGTCCGTCAAAGCCGGAGCGAATTTTGTGAAAACTTCGACGGGTTTCTCTACAGGTGGAGCTACTGTGGAAGACGTAGCTTTGATGCGCAAAACAGTAGGACCTGATATTGGGGTTAAAGCTTCCGGCGGCGTACGCAGCTTGGAAGACGTACAAAAATTAGTAGAAGCTGGCGCAAGTCGGATCGGTGCAAGTTCCGGTGTGAAAATCATCGAGGGCGAGCAATCTACATCTTCCTACTAAGTTTATTTTAAAGTCATGGAGGGATTCGCAATGAAGGATCAATTGATTCAGAAAGCGCTTGAGGCGCGTAATCAGGCATATGTTCCGTATTCGAATTTTCAAGTGGGTGCTGCGGTTCTCGGAAGCGATGGCACAATTTATCACGGATGCAATGTGGAAAATGCCTCCTACGGCTTATGCAATTGTGCAGAGCGGACAGCGATTTTCAAAATGGTATCCGAAGGCTGCCGAAAAATTGATTCGATTGCGGTAGCAGCTGATACGGAAGGACCTGTGTCTCCATGTGGGGCCTGTCGTCAGGTCATTTCCGAATTTGCTCATCAAGACACCAAAATTTATCTGACAAACCTTCATGGCAATACGGAAGAGTGGACGGTGGATCAATTACTGCCGGGTGCCTTTCGACCTGCGGATCTGGGGAAATAAAAAAAAGAATGCCTCTTTGGGGCGCATTCTTTTTATAGGCAATGTAAGCGCTTAATGTAATGAGGGGGAATTGAAATGAAATATGTAATCGCTTTGGTGGGATTGCTCGTTGTATTTGCACTTACTTACGTTGCCAGCAGTGACAAACGTAAAATCAGGTATCGTCCGCTGATAGTTATGGTTGTTCTGCAAGCAGCGCTTGCTTTCGTACTGCTGAATACAGAGATTGGTGAAATTCTAGTCAAAGGTTTTGCAGCTGGCTTCAACAGTCTTTTGGGGTATGCAAGCGAAGGGATCAACTTTGTATTTGGCGGAATTGCGAATGAAGGGGCGGCACCGTTCTTCATTGGAGTACTGCTGCCGATCGTGTTCATTTCCGCATTGATCGGGATTTTGCAATATATCAAAGTGCTGCCTTTTATTATTAAATATATCGGGCTTGTCTTGAGCAAAGTAAACGGAATGGGTAAACTGGAATCCTACAACGCTGTAGCTTCGGCTATCTTGGGTCAATCCGAGGTGTTTATTTCCGTTAAGAAGCAAATTGGTCTGCTGCCAAAACATCGGCTGTACACATTGTGTGCATCTGCGATGTCTACGGTGTCCATGTCGATTGTGGGAGCCTACATGCAAATGTTGAACCCCAAATATGTGGTTACCGCATTGGTGCTGAACCTGTTTGGCGGCTTTATTATCGCTTCCATTATTAATCCGTACAAGATTGAGAAGGAAGACGATTTACTGGAGGTTCAAGAAGAAGAGAAGCAGTCCTTCTTCGAAATGCTCGGGGAATATATTATGGACGGTTTCAAGGTTGCTATTACGGTAGCTGCGATGCTGATCGGCTTTGTGGCGCTGATTGCCATGGTTAACGGCATTTTCTCCTGGTTGTTTGGGATCAGCTTTCAGGCGCTGCTTGGCTTTGTGTTTGCACCGTTCGCCTTTGTTATGGGGATTCCGTGGAACGAGGCAGTACAGGCGGGCAGCATTATGGCTACCAAGCTTGTATCCAACGAATTTGTGGCCATGCTGGATCTGACCAAACAAACAGGCTTGTCTGAGCGTACGGTCGGGATCGTATCGGTATTCCTCGTATCTTTTGCAAACTTCTCATCCATCGGTATCATTTCCGGGGCTGTAAAGGGTCTGCATGAAAAACAGGGAAATGTAGTGGCCCGTTTTGGTCTGAAGCTGTTGTACGGAGCAACGCTGGTTAGCGTGCTGTCGGCAACGATTGCAGGGTTGTTTTTGTAAAAAAAACAGCGAATCAGGAAAGGATTTTTATGATGTCTAAATTTAAACGGATTCACTTGGTCGTTATGGACTCGGTTGGTATTGGCGAAGCACCGGATGCTGCCCAGTTTGATGATTATGATGTAGATACACTTGGTCATATTGCGCGCGAACGCGGTGGTCTGAACATGCCGAATATGGGTAAGCTCGGTCTGTCCAACATTCGTTCCATAGAAGGGGTACCGGTGGCCGATAAGCCACTCGCATATTACACCAAAATGCAGGAAGCCTCCAACGGCAAGGACACGATGACAGGCCATTGGGAAATCATGGGATTGAATATTGCAGTTCCTTTCCGTGTATTCCCGGATGGGTTTCCAGATGAGCTGATCCAGCGCATTGAGGAGCATGCAGGTCGTAAAGTTATTGGCAACAAGCCAGCCAGTGGCACAGAAATCATTGACGAACTAGGCGAAGAACATGTGAAAACAGGTGCACTCATCATCTATACCTCAGCAGATTCAGTGCTGCAAATTGCGGCGCATGAGGAAGTTGTACCTTTGAAGGAGCTCTATGAGATTTGTGAGTTCTGTCGTAAAATCACGCTGGAAGATCCGTACATGCTGGGTCGCATTATTGCCCGTCCGTTCGTAGGTGAAGCAGGGAACTTCTCTCGTACCTCCAATCGACATGACTATGCGCTCAAGCCCTTTGGTCGCACCACAATGAATGAACTGAAGGATGCAGGCCTGGATGTAATCGCCTTGGGTAAAATCTCTGACATTTATGACGGCGAGGGTGTAACGAAGGCAGTGCGCACAGTGTCCAACATGGATGGCATGGATAAGCTGGTGGCTACGCTGGATGAAGAATTCACCGGATTAAGCTTTTTGAATTTGGTGGACTTTGATGCTGTATACGGCCACCGCCGTGATCCGCAGGGATACGGTCAAGCCTTGGACGATTACGATGCCCGTCTGCCCGAGGTATTCGCCAAAATGACCGATGACGATCTGCTGATCATCACCGCGGATCATGGGAATGACCCAACCTATCGCGGAACGGATCATACCCGCGAATATGTGCCTTTGCTGGTGTATTCCCCTCGTTTTGCAGCTGGAGGCAAAGAACTGGCGGTTCGCAAGACGTTTGCGGATATTGGAGCAACCGTAGCGGATAACTTTGGTGTTAAACTGCCTGAACACGGAACTAGCTTTTTGGCAGAGCTTCAGTAATCTAGACGCCAGCAAGAGTGCAGGCAAAAGTTATTAGTAACGATATGAGTAACGATATAAGCACGGACAAATGGGACGGAGGAATAAAAAACATGAGTGTACACATTGGAGCCAAACCTGGAGAGATTGCGGAAACGATTTTGCTGCCAGGAGACCCGCTACGGGCAAAATTTATCGCTGAAACGTATCTGGAGGACGTGACCTGCTACAACGAGGTACGCGGAATGCTCGGATTCACGGGAACGTACCAAGGCAAACGCCTGTCTGTACAGGGAACCGGGATGGGGCTGCCTTCCATCAGTATTTATGTCAACGAACTGATTAGCGAGTATGGTGTGAAAAACTTGTTCCGTGTGGGTACTTGCGGTGGAATGAAGGAGCATGTACACGTTCGTGACGTCATTTTGGCACAGGCATCCTGTACAGACTCTGGCATGAACCGCCATATCTTTGGCGGCTATGATTTCTCACCGATTGCCAGCTTCCCTCTCTTAAAGGGCGCTTATGATCGCGGTGTTGCCAAAGGCTTGAACATGCATGTCGGCAACGTATTCAGCTCAGACAGCTTCTACCGTGATGACAAATCAGTGGTACAAAAGCTGATGGAATACGGCGTGCTGGGTGTGGAGATGGAGACTTCGGCTTTATACACGCTGGCAGCCAAGTTTGGTGTAAACGCACTGACCATTCTGACGGTAAGTGATCATTTGCTGACAGGTGAGGAAACGACGGCAGAGGAACGGCAAACCACGTTTAAAGAAATGATGGAAGTTGCACTGGATACAGCAGTATCCCTGTAAACGATCATACGCACAGTGAGGAGAAATGACATATGAGAATGGTAGACTTGATTGAAAAAAAACGTGACGGAAAAGAACTGAGCACTGAGGAAATTAACTTTATTATCCAAGGCTATACTCAGGGTGAAATTCCTGATTATCAGGTCAGTGCATTGGCGATGTCTATTTTCTTCAAAGATATGAACGAACGGGAACGTGCAGATTTGACCATGGCAATGGTTCATTCAGGAGATACGATTGACTTGTCCGCGATTGAAGGTGTAAAGGTCGATAAGCACTCCACTGGCGGTGTGGGTGATACGACAACACTGGTACTGGCTCCGCTTGTAGCAGCCTTAGACATTCCGGTAGCGAAAATGTCAGGTCGCGGCCTCGGGCACACGGGCGGAACGATCGACAAGCTGGAGGCCATTGCAGGCTTTCACGTAGAGATCAGCAAGGATGAATTCGTAGATTTGGTGAATCGCAGCAAAATTGCGGTCGTCGGACAAAGCGGCAACCTGACACCTGCGGATAAAAAATTGTATGCCTTGCGTGACGTTACAGCAACGGTAAATTCAATTCCGTTGATTGCCAGCTCGATTATGAGTAAGAAAATCGCTGCCGGCTCTGATGCCATCGTTCTGGATGTCAAGACAGGTGCGGGCGCATTCATGAAAACAGTAGAAGATGCCAAAGAGCTGGCACATGCCATGGTAAGTATCGGGAACAATGTGGGTCGCAAGACCATGGCAGTTATTTCCGACATGAGTCAACCGTTGGGGCTGGCTATCGGGAACTCACTGGAAGTTAAAGAAGCGATCGATACATTGCGCGGCGAAGGACCCAAAGATCTGGAAGAGCTGTGTATGGCTTTGGGCAGTCAGATGGTATTTTTGGCCGGTAAAGCAGACTCCCTCGAAAACGCCGAAGAGAAGCTTAAAGAGGTCATTCGTAACGGCAAAGCACTGGAGAAATTCAAAGAGTTTATTGCGAACCAAGGCGGCGACGCTTCTGTAGTGGATCATCCAGAACGCTTGCCACAAGCGCAGTATCTTATTGAAGTACCTGCAAAGCAGGACGGCGTGGTAGCTGAAATCGTGGCTGACGAAATCGGTACTGCCGCGATGCTACTGGGAGCAGGCCGTGCGACCAAAGAATCCGAGATTGATTTGGCTGTCGGCTTGATGCTGAACAAAAAAGTCGGCGATGCGATTCAAAAAGGCGATTCACTGGTTACAATCCATGCGAACCGTGAAGACGTGGACCAAGTAATAGAGAAAATCTACGCGAACATCCGTATTGCGGATCACGCGGAAGCACCTGTGCTGATCTATGGAACGGTGACAGAGTAAGCTGTAGCTGTATAGTATAAGGCGTTAGCAGATCAATAGTTATAGAGCCGGAGCCCTTACATTAGAGGGCTTCCGGCTTTTTTTGTTCTCAGCTCAGGCAACTGAGCGGTGGAATTAAAAAAGCGGTTGTCAATTTCTAGTGAGGGAACTATACTAAATTCATAAACTGACGACCGTTCGTAAGGTTATGGGAGGGAACACATGACACTACAGAAAATTAAAACAGCAAGCCTAAAGCAATTTGCGAGAAAGGGATACGATGCCGCCTCCCTACAATTGATTGCTGATGAGGTAGGAATCAAAAAGCAGTCTATTTATGCTCATTTTAAAAGCAAAGACGATTTGTTCTTAGACATATTTGCGGATGCGGTAGACCAAGAAATTTTGGAGCTGGATCGTTATTTTCAAGCTCAAGCTGAACAATCACTTGAAGCTGTTTTGCGAGGATTAATTATTGAATTCAAAGAGCGCTATGAGAGCGCCATGAATCTGCGTTTGATTCTGTATGTCGGATTTCTGATTCCATCTGCGCTGGAAAACCAGGTTCAGGCTTTGGTTACACGCTATGTACAGCACAAAACCAGCTTGGTGTATGAGTGGCTGGCAGCCGAAACGTCGGTTAAGCTTCGCGTTTCAGTTCAATCTGCCACTACAGCCTATATGAATTTGATTGAAGGGATGCTGGTAGAACTGGTGTACAACGGCACCGCTGGTTTTGATCCGCGTCTGGAAAGCTCCTGGGATATTTACTGGCATGGCTTGATTTTGGACTGAACATCTAAGCTTTTGAAATAAACATGATCTTATTGGGGGAAGAGAGTTGTGTCTGTGAAAGAAACCTTTTGGTCCAGAAATTTTATATTTTTGATGATATCCAACGCTCTATTATTTATGGCATTTGAAATGCTTATGCCCACGTTGCCATTGTTTGTGGAAAGTCTTGGCGGCAGTCCGTCACAGATTGGCTTGGTGACAGGCGTGTTTATGTGCTCAGCTATATTGATTCGTCCATTCTCCGGCACACTGATCCAGCTTTTGGACAAGAAATATGTACTGATTATTGGAGTTGTGATTTGTATGCTGGCAACAGGAAGCTACATGCTTTCCACCAGTTTGGTATTGCTGTTAGTCTTTCGGCTAGTGCATGGTTTTGGATTCGGTATTGCGAGCACATTGTATGCTACCTCAGCATCAGATGATTTGCCTCCTCATCGTATGGGGGAAGGAATGGGCTACTTTGGCGTAGGTGAAACCGTAGCGATTTCAGTCGGCCCCCTGCTTGGCATATGGATGCTTCATGTGGCAGGTTTTAGCGGGCTATTTTCCACGGGAGCTATAATTTTGCTGCTGTCGCTTGTGATGAGCATATGGGTTCGTCGCCGTTCTGCGAACCCCACGACGGCAGATACAGCAAAGGACAAAAAGAGGGTTCTATTTAAATTATTTGAAAAAAGAGTGCTGCTGCAATCTGGTCTTGTGCTGCTAATTGGCGTGGTGGCAGGGGGCGTGATGTCTTTCGTGGCCTTATTTGCCAAGGAGCAGGGTTTTACCAATGCGGCCTGGTTCTTCTTTACGGTGGCAATGGCAAGCTTCCTCGTTCGGCTGGTGTCCGGTAGAATTTTTGATACTAAAGGTCCAGCTTATATCTTGATCCCCGCAGGAATTGTGCTTATTGTCGCCATCGTTATGGTGGCTTCATCACGGACCG
The DNA here is from genome assembly GCF_025846815.2 of Paenibacillus sp. BT-177. NCBI lineage: Bacteria > Bacillati > Bacillota > Bacilli > Caryophanales > Paenibacillaceae > Paenibacillus > Paenibacillus sp. BT-177. The sequence goes on from NZ_JAOYTP010000006.1 coordinate 131,096, forward strand.
AGCTACAATTTTTAATTGCTGCTGTGCTGTATGGTTCGAGTTTTGGAGCTATTTTTCCAGCTCTACAGGCTTGGGCAATCAGTGTAGTCGGAGAAGATGAGCGAGAGGACGCTGTAGGCTCCTTTTATAATTTTTTCGATTTGGGGGTTGGAGGCGGATCTTTGATCCTGGGGATGGTTGCCGGATTAACGTCTTATAAAACAATGTATTTGTTCTCTACTTTGTTGATTGCCGTTTATTTAATTATCTTTGTGGTATATAGTGTGCTGGATAAGAAAAAGTCCCGTAACACGTTGAACGTGTAATCTACTCATATGGATGATCTAGATAGAGAGCCACCGTATGGATTCCTTTGAACAAGTTTGAAAAATATGACAGCCAGACTCATAATAGATATGAGTTTGGCTTTTTTTATTGTCAGGGCGCAGGACAGCTCAAAGGAGGGGAGACATGTTCCGTTTGTACAGTGATGTTCGTGGGACAGCTTATGAAAGACTGATTGATTATGCTATGAAACGGGCAGACACGTTTATGTTAGTCGTACATAAATGGGTGACAGAAGATGAGGATGGGTTGAGCGACAAGGAGGTTGTGTTCAAAGAGTTGTTACAGCGTTTGAATTCTTTTTTGCTGTCCACCCACTCTTATGAGGAAATGAGGGGAAAGCATTCCATTGCCTACACAGCCGGAACCTTTTACCGGTACCAATGCACGCCTGAGGCTGGAAAAATATTAAAGCGAGCAGCGTCCAGCCTGTTTTCCTGGGTGCATCCGAAATTGCCAGAAGATTTGTGTTTCCAGAATGCCGATGGCGAGGATTGGATCATGAACATCGCTCACGAACGTATCGGTAGATTGAACATGGATAAAGAAGCAGCAGATGAATTGGAGAAGCTTATCCCTGGTGTGTTTATTTATAAACCTGAACATCATGGCAACATAGACATGTTTATGGACGATGCTAAGATAAAGCCGTTCCATCTGTACAATCACGGTGACGACTGACTTCATACAGCATAGCTCCAGTATATTTTGTGAAGGAGGGATATGGAATGGTGGAAAAATGGGTTTGGATGGGTGTGGCGGGGGGGATCGTAGGTTATGTCGCTTTTGCCAATATGAGCGTTTCGACGAACACCTATACATCAACGGCGAGTGTAACGCACCAGGCAGCTCCACTTAACATGCAAAATAAGCAAGGGGAAGCAGCGAAGCGTGTCGTACATGACCAAAGAATGCAATTTGGAGGACAAGGACAAACGAGCTTTAGATTTGAAGAGGGGCGCAAGTTGTACATCAGTATCAAGAATACAGGCAAGCAGCCCGTACAATACAAGCTCAATAGTGCGAATGGATTAGACTTGCAAGGGTCAACGAGCGAGTTTTCCAGCAGAACGTTGCAGCCGGGAGAACGCCACGATCTGCTGTTTGTAAAGCCGGAGGGGCAAGACAAAGCTACGAAAGACTCCTCGAAAGAGCTAATTTTGAAAGTAAGTACGGACGATGGATCGCAAGGAAACGTTAAAACCTTCGCATATATTACACTGTAAGCTACTTCCAGAATGGGCACGACATGCGGTCATTAGTCTACTTATGTTACAATAGAACGGTTGAAGACTTAATGAACAGAATAGGTCAGAGTAGAAAGCAGAAAGGATGACCCGTTGTGCCCAAAAAACATGAATCCGATAATCACAAAATGTCACGGAGGCTGTCACTTACAGCCATTTTACTTACACTTACATTTGTAGCTCTTACAGGCTGCGGCCAGGATAATAATGCTGAACCGAGTGATGCTGGAGGCAGTACAAGCATGATCGAGAACAGTGCTAGAGGCAATCAGAACGGTTCAGCCCAAAGTGACAAAGCAACTAAAGAGAGCGAGAGTGCAGAAAACAGCGGTACTGATGCGCAAAAGTCAGCTCCTTCCGCCCCAGCTACTTCATCAGATACATCTTCTTCTCCTGCAGCGCCCAATGCATCTCAAAATCCTTTTGAGGTAGCAGGTATTCAAGATCAAAAAGCGTTTTTGGACACATTCAAAGCGTTGCAGAAGGCTGTTGCCGACAATGACAAGGAGAAGGTAGCCAATTATATTTTGTACCCTCTGCGTGTCAATGATAGTGAAAAGTCGCTAACGATTCCGAACAAGAAAGATTTTCTGGCTAAATATGATCAGATCTTTACGGACGCGATTCGTGAGGCGCTAGTGAACCAAAAGACAGATGATTTGTTTGTTAATTATCAGGGAGTTATGGTGGGATCGGGTGAGCTGTGGCTGAGAAGAGCTACGGACAATCCGAAGCAATTTGGAGTTTTTTCGATCAATCTTGAAACGGTAGCCAACTAAGTCATATTCCACGTGTGCCCATGCCCTCTAGGCGGTCGGAAACGGATACAATGTTTCTGACTGTCCCCCCCTTGAAGAAAGCAAATTATTAGATCATCCCATACCAAAAAAAGGTTTGACATCCCTCATAAACTCTCGTATTATATCCCTATAACTCATTAAACAGGTAGGAATTAAAGAATTAAAGCATGAAAGTATAACCTCGCCATTCTGGCGGAGAACCTCTAGGAACAGCAGGCAGACACTGTACACGCGACAGGTTTGACCTATCAGGGCTGCATCAGGGAATTCTCCGCCCTTTTTTTTGATTGTGTCTGTAAATAACAGGCGTAAATGAATGTGTATTTACAAATTACATAGAATGAGGGGTGTCTTGATGAAGAAGAAACACAAAATTCGGCTTATTCTCGGACTATCTTTGGTTTTAACAATGATGCTAAGTGCTTGTGGGGCAAGCAAGGAAGGGACGCAGGCGGATGGTAGCTCTGCTTCTAGCTCCAAGGAAGTGGAGTTGCTCAATGTTTCTTATGATCCGACCCGTGAGTTGTATGAAGCATATAATAAAGCGTTTGCCGCCCATTGGGAGAAGGAGAAAGGGCAAAAGGTCACGATCAAGCAATCCCACGGAGGATCTGGCAAGCAAAGCCGCTCTGTACAGGACGGACTGGATGCAGATGTGGTTACACTGGCCCTGGGCTATGATATTGATGCGTTACAGGAAAAAGGACTTGTTAAAGAGGGATGGCAAAGTAAATATGAGCATAACAGTTCCCCGTACACATCAACCATCGTGTTATTGGTACGTAAAGGGAACCCGAAGGGGATCAAGGACTGGGACGATTTGATCCGCGGCGATGTGCAGGTCATTACACCGAACCCTAAAACATCGGGCGGAGCCCGCTGGAACTATCTTGCAGCCTGGGCCTATGCGCTCAAAAAGAACAATAACGATGAAGCCAAAGCCCAGCAGTTTGTACAGGAGCTGTATAAGCATGTGCCGGTACTGGATAGCGGAGCACGTGGAGCGACGACGACTTTCGTAGAGCGTGGAATTGGCGATGTGCTGATCGCTTGGGAAAATGAAGCACTGCTCTCTGTGAAGGAGCTAGGTGCGGATAAATTCGATATCGTATATCCATCGATCAGTATTTTGGCTGAACCTCCGGTAGCGGTAGTCGATAAGGTGGTAGATAAAAAAGGTACACGCGAGGTGGCGGACGCGTACCTGAAATATTTGTACAGTGAAGAAGGGCAGACCATTGCTGCCGAAAATTACTATCGCCCAACATTGGAGAGTGTGACGGCAAAGTTCAAGGATCAATTTCCTAAGCTGGAGCTCGTAACCTTGAAGGATGTATTTGGGACATGGAAAGAGACACAGCAAAAGCATTTTAGTGACAAGGGTATTTTTGACCAGATTTATGTACCTGGTAGTTCATAACATAAGTGGAGTGTAAAGGCGAGTGATCGGTAGGCGCGAGTGCCACATAGTCAAAGGATGCAGAGAGGGATGGACAGAACATGAGTCAAATGCAAGCCACCCGAAAACGCGTACTTCCCGGATTCGGGTTAACAATGGGTTATAGTGTACTGTATCTCAGTCTGGTGGTGCTGGTGCCATTATCAGCACTGCTCCTGAATTCAACCGGGCTGACGTGGGAGAAATTTTGGGACGTGGCGACTGATGCCAGGGTGCTGGCTTCCTACAAGGTGAGCTTTTTGTGTGCCGCAGCCGCGGCGCTGATCGATCTGTTTCTCGGTTTATTGATCGCCTGGGTACTGGTGCGTTATGAATTTCCGGGGAAACGAGTTTTTGATGCGGTCATTGATCTGCCCTTTGCTTTGCCCACGGCGGTGGCAGGGGTTGCGTTGACCGCTCTATATGCACAGAACGGCTGGATCGGCTCACTATTCGAACCGCTTGGGTGGAAAATGGCATACTCACAGACGGGGATTACGCTCGCGTTGATGTTTATTGGCATTCCGTTCGTCGTACGGACAGTTCAGCCGGTGCTGGAGGAGCTGGACAAGGATGAGGAGGAAGTGGCTGCTACGCTGGGAGCGGACAGATGGCGTACCTTCCGCAGCGTTATTGTGCCGGAACTGGTACCACCGCTGCTGACGGGTTTTGCGCTTGCCTTTGCCCGCGGCATTGGCGAGTACGGCTCTGTCGTCTTCATTTCTGGAAATATGCCGATGAAGACCGAGATTGCTCCGCTGCTCATTATGTCCAAGCTGGAGCAAAATGACTATGCAGGGGCTACGGCGGTGGCGTTGATGCTGTTGGTCATTTCATTCGTACTGTTATTCGTGATTAACAGTTTTCAGCGCTGGTCGCGGCGCCGTGCAGTCTAACGCAACTGTCTAACGTTAGCATGCAGACAGCAGAGGTCTGCGCATTAACCCCGTGTTCAAGGAGGGATACATCATGTCACAAGCGATAACTGGGCAGGAGCTTGCTTCTGCACCAGTGCCTTCATCCGCACCGCCCAATAGGGTTACAACCGAAGCCCCTTGGGTAAAGTGGACGCTCATTAGTGCTGCTTTTTTAGCCTTGCTCTGGGTGTTGGTATTGCCGCTAATCGTCGTGCTTACCGAAGCACTTAAGCAGGGATGGAGCGTATACGTTGAAGCGCTACGGGATCCGGATGCCATGTCTGCATTACGGTTGACGCTGCTGGTGGCAGCGATAACGGTTCCGCTGAATACGGTATTTGGTGTAGCGGCCGCCTGGCTGATCACAAAATTTCATTTTCGCGGCAAAGGTGTGCTGGTCACCTTGATTGATTTACCTTTTGCGATCTCGCCTGTCGTCGGAGGCCTGATGTATGTATTAGTGTTTGGCGCACAGGGCTGGCTTGGACCGTGGCTGGACGAGCATGATATTAAAATTATATTTGCTTTGCCGGGCATTATTTTGGCAACGCTGTTCATTACATTTCCTTTTGTGGCGCGCGAGCTTATTCCGCTGATGGAAGACCAGGGGCAGCAGGAGGAGGAAGCGGCGGTCACGCTGGGTGCGCGCGGCTGGCGCATTTTCTGGAAAGTGACGCTGCCGAACATCAAGTGGGGTTTGCTATATGGCATTATTCTGTGTAATGCGAGAGCCATGGGTGAGTTTGGTGCAGTGTCCGTCGTGTCGGGACATATTCGGGGAGAGACAAATACACTTCCGCTGCATGTGGAGATTTTGTATAACGAGTATCAGTTCTCGGCATCTTTTGCAGTGGCCTCGTTGTTGCTGCTACTTGCTTTGGCAACCTTGGTGCTTAAAAGCTGGTTTGGACGCAAACGCGTGCATTAATTAATAATTGTGTATATGATCCAACAGGGCCTCTCTTTGTGTCTATCGTCTGTTAACGGCGAGAAGATGGGAAGAGAGGCCCTTGTTCTAAGGTGGCTTATATGGATAATAAAATGATCATATCAAGGCACGTTGGTGTGCCCAGGAGGAGCGAGGGGAAATATGAAACATCCGTTTCAGTCCTACCGTCAGTTGTTTCCGGTGCTGTCCTCACATATCCATGTAGGGAGCTGTTCCCAGGGGGCGATATCGAGACCGGTTTCTGCTGCCATTGAGGAATATCATCGAAGCTTGCTGCAACACGGTCTTAACGGCGACCTATCTATGGCACGTTTGGAAGAAGCCAGAGGGCATTTTGCCAAGCTCATTGGGGCGGAGCCTGACGAAATTGCGGTGATGGCCTCAGCCTCTGAGGCGATTGCTGGTGTGGCTACTGCCCTTCCTTATGCACCCGGAAAAGAAGGGATTGTGTATGCAGATACCGACTTTCCGACGGTAGGACACATCTGGCAGGCACAGGAGATGTTTCGTGATCATATTTGCTGTATCCCTTCTACGGAGGGAGAAGTAACCATAGAGCAGTATGAGGAGCATGTTACGGAGAATACTGCACTTATTATGGTGTCCCATGTGAATTATACCAACGGGTTTCAGCATGATCTCAAATCCATTGCACATATAGCTCACCGAAATCAGGCGTTACTGTTCGTGGATGCCTATCAGTCTGCAGGAATGATTCCGGTGGATGTAAAGGCGATGGGAATAGATATTCTGGTCGCGGGAGCACGCAAATATATGCTGGGGATACCGGGAGTGGCTTTTCTTTATATAAGCAAGGACCGAATAGAGCGCTTCAAGCCCCGTCTTACGGGCTGGCTCGGACAGGAGCCCGCCTCCCGGTTTGATATTGCTCATCCGGTTCCGGCAGCGGGAACCCGCCGCTTTGAGACAGGATTACCTTCCTTCATTAGCATTTTTGCCGCTAATGCAGCCTTAAAGCTACTGTTGGAAATTGGGGTCATGAACATTCAGACCTATATGAATGAACTGTTGGACTTTTCTGTTGAATATGGACGTAGCAAAGGGTTACACATGCGCATACCTGATCGAGGAGGCACTTTACCAAGTCTGCTCGCTGTTGAAGTAGCCGATGTGTCGGCGGTAGAGAGGCGTTTGCGGAGCCGAAATATGATTGTGTCGGCACGAAAGGATATTATTCGTGTGGCTCCGCATTTTTACAATACGGCAGAGGAAGTCCGGCGGGTCATAGATGAATTAGCTGGGAGTTGTTGAACAGCAAAAGCCTCTTCCGAGTGAATGGGGGCATAGCAGGTCCCTTTTACACCGGAGAGACTTTTGTTGATTTAGAGACTTTTAATTACACGATCCGTTTGCGCAACCAGCCGGATACCAGATCCGTCAAAATGATCAAGACTACAATGCCGAGTAAAATGACGCCTACACGGTTCCAGTTGCGCATTTGGAGTGCAAACAGCAGCGGAGTACCAATACCACCTGCACCAACCAGACCGAGCGTGGTTGCGGACCGGATGTTAATTTCAAAACGATAGAGCGAATAGGATAGAAACTGTGGAATCACCTGCGGCAGCACGGCGAAGAAAATGACCTGCCAACGGTTGGCACCGCACGCGATCAGAGCTTCCTGCGGCCCGTGATCCACACTTTCAATCGTTTCTGAGAAAAGCTTGGCCAGCATGCCAATGGAGTGAATGCCGAGGGCAAGCACACCTGCAAACGAGCCGGGACCTACGGCTTTAATGAATAGAATGGCGACGATCATTTCGGGAAATACCCGGATGACACTAAGTACAAACTTCCCGCTACCTGATAAAGGGCGTAGACGGCTCATATTGCTGGATGCCCAAAAGGCAAACGGCAGGCAGACAAATGCGGACACGAAGGTTCCGAGCACTGAAATAACCAGCGTATCCAGCAACCCACGCAGCAAATCCTCCCCCTCAGGGATGTAGACAAACGACCAGTCGGGATGAAGGAAACCGTCCAATATCGCGACAGAGACGCTTTTGGCCGTCCCCTGTAATCCTTCAAACTGCATCCCGCGAAAAGCCCAAATGTAAATGATAATTAGCAGAATAGCTAACGCCCAAAAGCGCAGGCGGGAGCCAATAGGTCTGCGAAGCGTAGGATCATTCATAATAACTTCCTCCGTAGCAGGTTACTGCCGTAATCAATCGCGAGGACGATGACGAGGGTCAGTAGAATAATAATGCTTGCCCGGTCATATCGGAACAGCCCAAGGGAACGGTCAAGCAGCAGACCGATGCCGCCAGCGCCAACGAGCCCCAGAACAGATGCTGCACGCACATTAACCTCAAAGGTATACAGCAAGTACGACACAAAATAAGGCAATGCCTGCGGAACCACACCAAAGGCGATAACTTGAATGCGGCTTGCACCAACAGCAGTCATAGCCTCCAGTGGTCCGGGATCAATGGCTTCAATCGCCTCAAAGGTCAGCTTGGCTATGATCCCGAAGGAGAAGAAGAGCAGGGCAAGCATCCCTGCAAACGGTCCGATGCCGAATACAGCCACAAAGATCGAGGCAAACAGCAAATCGGGAATCGTCCGTACCAGATTCAGGATCGTGCGCATCGGCAGCGAGATCAGCTTGCGCGGCATCACATTATAGGCGCACAGCAACGCGACAGGGATTGCTAATATAGCTCCCAGTGTCGTGCCGACAATAGCGATCTGGATCGTTTCCAGCATCGGTTTCCAGATGGTAGGCAGGTAACTCCAGTCTGGAGGAAACATTTCCTCCAGCAATTTGCCCATTTCCGGTAAGCCAACGATCAATTGGTAAGGCGTGGCATCTGTATGAATGGAGCAGGCTACCAGCACCACGATAAAAATCATCCAGGTGGCGTAACGCTTGTAGCGTCCTGGCAAAGGTGGCCCTGCGGGCGGCTTACTTGGCTGGGGCGGTCCAGCAGATGGTGACGGTTGCGTCGAAGAGAGCGGCTGGACAGTAGAGTCGGGGTTCATGATCCCACTCCCAGCAGTTCATCATGCTTGATGGCCCGGCCATAGATCTCCGCAAAGGCTTCATCCGTAGCTTCCTCCGGTGTGCCGTCAAAGACGACCTCTCCAGCGCGTAATCCGATGATCCGTGTTGCATATTCGCGCGCCAGATCAATGAAATGCAGATTGACAATGGTCGTAATCTGCATTTCACGGTTGATTCGCTGGAGATCGTCCATCACCTGGCGGGTGGTCAGTGGATCAAGCGACGCGACAGGCTCGTCTGCCAGAATGATTTTAGCCTCCTGCGCCAGAGCACGCGCGATGGATACACGCTGCTGTTGGCCACCGGACAGCTCATCGGCTCGGCTGTAAGCTTTTTCCCGGATATTCACGCGTTCTAGCGCCGTTAGTGCCAGCTCGATATCTTCCTTCGGGAAGAGACCGAGAATGGTCCGCAGCGTCGAATGATAACCAACGCGGCCGGAAAGTACGTTGCGAAGCACCGTCGAACGCTTAACCAGATTAAAGCTTTGAAAGATCATACCGATATCACGGCGAATACGCCGCAGCTCGCTGCTTCCGGCAGACGTAACAGACTTGCCGCCTACAACGATGTCCCCGGACGTGATGTCATGCAGTCGGTTAATGGAACGCAGCAGGGTGGACTTACCCGCACCGGATAAGCCGACAATGACGACCATTTCTCCCTCCTGAATCGTCAAATTAATATTATTCAACCCTTTGGTGCCGTTCGGGTATGTTTTCGATACGTTTCGAAATTCAATCATATGCTCCCAACTTTCTCCCCGATAGGGTGGAATGAAAACAACACCGCCATGAATACATGGACGGTGCTGCCCTGTCATTCGTAAAGCCTGTTTCGTACCTGTTACTTTACCGCTTGGCCGACAGCTTCGGCGTATTCACGCACAGAATCGAAGTTTTTATCGTCGCCCTTTTCATAACCTACATGGGTGTAAATTTCTTTAATGATTTCGCCGCCCTCAGGGTCGTTAGCAATGTCAATAAAGGCTTGGGCGATTTTGTCTCTCCATGTTTGATCCATATCAGAACGTACGCTGACGGTGTCATTTGGAATTTTAGCTGTGTAATGAATGACACGTGTTTTTTCAAATACGTCCGGGATTTCCTTCTTCACTGTGTTACGTGCATCCTGGAAAACAGCGACAGCATCAACCTGACCGTTCAGCAGTGCCAGAATAGCAGCGTCGTGGCCTTTGATCGTCACACCCTGCACATCTGTGTCCGGGTCCACGCCAGCTTTTTTCAGCTCTGCTGCGGGGTACACATAGCCTGCGGAGGAGGTTACATTTTGCCAGCCAACCTTCTTGCCTTTCAGATCAGCCAGACTTTGAATTGGAGAATCCTTTTTCACCACGATCATTGCTTTATAAAAGTTTACTTTTTCAGTCGTGTCCTTGCCTGTGGCATCTTCAATGCCATAGCGTTGAGCTTGCAGGAGCAAGTCGGCCGCTTTACGGTTATCGTGTGCCAGTACATAAGCATTAGGCGGAAGGAACCCTACATCTACCTGTTTGGAAGACATGGCTTCCACAATCGTATTGTAGTCAGGAGATACGGTTACTTTCACCGGGATTCCGAGCTTGTCCCCCAGCAGTTTTTCGAGCGGTTTAGCTTTGGCTTCGAGGGTATCTGCATTTTGAGAAGGAACGAATTGTACCTTTAACTCCTTAGGGACATAGGCTGTGCTTTCGTTTTTAGAGCCATCTGTACCCGGAGTGGAGGCGCTGTTGTTATTGCTTGCATTTGAGCCACAAGCGGCTAAACCCGCTGCCAGTGTGAAGGTCATGCACAAGGTCAGTGCTTTTTTGAACAAAATAATTTCCCCCTAAACATCGTAATAACGAAAATTTAAAAAACCTGTAAATTCAGTGACAAACCAAATCTTAACAGCTAGTCCCACAGGTAGGGTAAAAAGCACTCCTGACTTTGGTAAAAATGATGTAAAATTTATCATTTGCTAGAGGCCGTAGGCTGTACTTAAGCGAATTGCTTATTTTAACATTCTCTTAACAGTGCTTTGTTAGACTTATTCAAGCTCTATGACCGAAGCTGAGGGAGAGAACAAGATTGGATATTTTGGACGTTAATGATAAGACAGGGCGGGAACATGCAGGTGCTGGGAAGGTGAAATTCCGCATTATGGTTACCACCGATCTGCATGTCAGCTTGTGGAATTATGATTACTATATGGATCAGGAAACGCAGCATTATGGTCTGGCGCAAACCGCGAGTCTGATTCATAAGGCCCGGGCAGAGGTGCCCAATCACCTGCTGCTGGATAACGGAGATGTAATTCAGGGGAATCCAATGGGAGATTACGCTGTACAGCGGCTCCAACAGGACCCAAGTGAGGTGCATCCCGCCTATAAAGCAATGAATCTGCTGGGATACGAGGCAGGCAGTATCGGTAATCATGAATTTAACTATGGGTTGGAATATTTGCAGACTTGTCTTCGAGGAGCGCAATTTCCTTACGTGAATGCCAACATTTATATAGCAGGAAAGGAAGAACAAAACTACTTTACGCCTTATCGATTGCTGGATAAGACAGTAGAGGATGAAGCAGGCAACAAGCATCTGCTGAAGGTGGGTGTCATCGGCTTTGTACCTCCGCAAATTATGCAATGGGACAAGGCATGGCTGGAAGGGAAAGTTATCGTCAAAGATATGCTGGAAACTGCCAGACGATTTATTCCAGAAATGCAGGCAGCGGGAGCCGATCTCATTATTGCTATGCCTCATGCAGGCTTTGAGGATATTCCCGAAACTCCGAATATGGAAAATGCGGTGCTGCATCTGAGCAGGGTGGAAGGGATCGATGCCATTGTGTTTGGTCATGCACATAAAGTATTTCCTGGCCCTTCGTTTATAGGTATGACAGGTGTTAATGCAGAGCAGGGCACCATTCATGGCATTCCAGCAGTAGAGCCGGGCTTCTGGGGAGATCATCTGGGTATCATTGATCTGGATCTGGCTCTTATTGGAGGAAAGTGGCAAGTGGCTGCATCTGCTGCCGAGGTACGCCCGGTGTATGACCCGATACGCAAGGAAGCACTCGTCCAACCAGATACTGCTATTCAGCAGGCGGTAGCAGCTGAACATGCTGGAACACTGGATTATATTCGTGCACCTGTAGGTCGAACGACAGTAGCGGTGAACAGCTTTTTTGCCCAGGTGATGGATGATGCTTCGGTTCAGCTCGTCAATGATGCACAAATTTGGTATGTGAAGCAGCAGCTACAAGGGAGCGAGTATGAAGGGTTGCCCGTTCTGTCGGCAGCAGCTCCTTTTAAAACAGGCGGAAGATACGGTCCGGCGTATTATACCGATATTCCGGCGGGAACACTGGCGATCAAGCATATTGCCGATCTATACAATTTTCCGAATACGCTGCATGTCGTTCGGTTGAGCGGAGCGGAAATTCGGGAGTGGCTTGAGTGGTCTGCTGGTCAATTCCGGCAAATTGATCCTTCGGCAGAGGAGGAACAAGAGCTGATTAATTCTGATTTTCCGAGCTTTAATTTCGATATCATCGATGGCATCACGTATCAGATTGATGTAACACAGCCAGCCAGATATGATACTGCCGGGGAATTAAAGGACCTAGAAGCGCACAGAATCATTCATATGTCTTTTGAAGGGGAACCAATGGATATGCAGCGGAGTTATCTGGTTGTTACGAATAACTATCGCGCATTCTCCTCTGCGCTGGTTAATCCGGGTGGAGAGCGAATTATACTGGCTTCCCCGGATGAGAACCGACATGTGCTGACTGAGTATGTGCGGCATATGAAGACGTTGACGCCAAAGGCTGACGGTCACTGGTCCCTCGCCCCATGGTCGGGTCGTCCACATGTGACGTTCCTAACCTCGCCGCAAGCAACGCATGTCGCCAATGCTTATTCTGAGTTGCTTTATGAAGGGCTGACGGTAGAAGGATATGCTAAGTTTGCTCTTGATTTTCGGTGATTCTAAATCATTTTGCAAGTTGTGATCTTCTAAGTCCACAGCATCAAAATAATAGAGAAAGACTGTCTCTCAGAGGACGGTCTTTTTTCATAAAACAGATTTAAAATCGTACGAAACTCGTGATTTTGTATGTCCTGAGTCGTGTTTAAAGTTATTGACCTCTCGTATAATTAGACATATACTTTGATTAAACAAATTTTGGTTTAAAAGGTAATGAAAAAGTCACCATCATTCGTTTGAGGGGGTGTCCCTTTGGAAAAAAACACCACGATCCGCGCACAGATAGAAAAGTATATTCAAAGTGAAGGTATTTCGATGCAATGTTTTGCAGATGCTTCCAAGGTAAATCCGGGTACACTTAGCGGTATACTTAACCGAAACCCACCACGGCCTATTTCAGTTAATCAGCTTGATCTGATTACTGAGGCGATGGGATTGGAAGAAGGATCTTTGTTCGAGATGTATGTAGATGAGTGTTTTATTCATTCCTTGCCCCACTGGAGAAGGTTGCGTCCATTTCTTCTTCGTTGCTCAGAGTTGAACAAGCTGGACTGTATACGCAGTGTGCTAGGCTATTTGATGGACGATTTATCAAATATTCCGGCTATTTTTGAGACTGCAGAAGCGATGTTTGAGGATGGCCGACATGAAGCCTCCATGCTTTTGTATGATTGTGTTATTGAGAGTGAGAAGTATACCCACTCCGAACGGTTGGCGATTAGCTATTTTCGCATATTCCAGATTCAGATTAAGGATAACCAACGGAACTTGAAGGCTGCTGTACAATTCCATTTATACCGTAGTCGTCTACCGGAAATTTATGCACTGGAAGGCTTACATATGCTATCTCAAGTGTTTGCTTTAAAAATGCAATGGTCCGAGATGGAAATGTATGCGGACGAGCTAAGAGAGCTGGCGCAGGCATTGTATCGCAATCGGAACCGTTTTGGAGATGAGCACCTGGAGCTGCTTAAGCCGCTCGTTTATTACTATGCTCAAGGGCATCTGCTCAAGGCCAGCTGCTATGAGTTTCAGGGTAGATATGAGGAATCCAAGCAATGGATTGAAGGTTATGCAGATTTAAGCTGGTTTGAGGGTTTGGACGAGGAAGGCTGGAAAGTAGTCAACCTGCATCGTGTATATGCACAGGGCAACCGACTTTGTATAGAAATCAAAATGGGCAACACCTCTGCAATCTATGAATATATTACTTACCTGCGCGAGCATCCGGATGAGACATTGGAAGGCTTGAATACGTTGCTCGAATCAGCGAATCGGTTTGGTTATTTCGTGGATGCCGAGCTGGAGCTGTTCAGCCAGCAACTCAAGAGTTTCTGGGAGCTTGCCCCGGAACAATGGGACACACATTATCGCAAGCACTTTAATGCATTTCGCTTTGCCTCCTTTTGTAAGGTGTATGCGGAATATTATTTTCGAAAAGGCGATTACCCCGAAGGGTTGGAACAAACACTACATTGCCTGCAACTGTCTGTCGATAACAGCTATACCGAGCATATCATTGGTTGTATGGCTTTATTTGAGCAGCACCGGAATTTTGCTACCCCAAGACAGCAGCAGTTGTATCAGAGTTTTTGCCTCGGCGTACGGGCAAATGAAAAAGATCATGCCTATGATCACAGTACGGGTGGGTATTTATAAGTCTAAATTTCATTCAAATTCTTCATATAACACGTACTTACGAGGATGTTCTCATTTCAAAGGGGGATATTCTCGTTTTTTAGCTGTTGCTGGTTCTTGTGACTTTTCGTATGGAAAGGACTGTTTTGCGCGTTGACAAGTTTCGCATGCAGGATTAGGATAAATGCAGCACAGAAAGTGAAGGAGAGCATGTACTAATGACGATTCCCAAAACACTAACGATAGCCGGCTCCGACACAAGCGGCGGAGCAGGTATTCAGGCGGACCTGAAAACCTTTCAGGAGCTTGGCGTATATGGCATGACTGTATTGACTACCGTAGTTGCGATGGAACCTAAAACCTGGAACCATCTTGTATATCCTGTTGCGTTGGACGTGGTTGAGGCGCAGCTGCGTACTGTATTGGAAGGTATCGGTTTTGATGCAATGAAGACCGGGATGCTGGGTTCTGTAGATATCATCGAACTGGTTGCCAGCCATTTGAAAAAGCATGATCTGAAACGGATTGTGATTGACCCGGTTATGGTCTGCAAAGGCACGGATGAAGTGCTTCAGCCGGAAAATACAGAGGCCATGCTGGAATTGTTGATTCCTGGCGCTGATCTGGTAACACCGAACTTGTTCGAGGCTTCGCAGCTGGCGAAGAAAGGACCGATCACCACACTGGAGCAGATGCAGGAAGCGG
This sequence comes from Paenibacillus sp. BT-177, assembly GCF_025846815.2. Taxonomy (NCBI): domain Bacteria; kingdom Bacillati; phylum Bacillota; class Bacilli; order Caryophanales; family Paenibacillaceae; genus Paenibacillus; species Paenibacillus sp. BT-177. The sequence continues at coordinate 146,113 of NZ_JAOYTP010000006.1, forward strand.
CTGCTATTATCCACGAGCGTGGTGCTAAGCATGTGCTGATCAAGGACCGTGGCAAAATTCGCGCAGGTAAAGCGATGGATCTGCTGTATGACGGAATCACTTTTGACTGGTTTGAAGCGGATGTTGTACAAACCAACTTTACCCACGGTGCAGGCTGTACCACTTCGGCTGCGGTAACGGCTGGTTTGGCACAAGGGCTGACTGTACGTGAAGCTGTGGATCAGGCCAAGAAATTCATTACACAGGCCATTGAAGGTGGCTTCAAGCTTAATGAATTTGTTGGTCCGACCCTGCATGTGGCACACCGTTTGCAAAATCAATAAAGGTACGAAGGTCTGCGATCCTAGAGATACTTATAAATCTCCATTAGACTGGATATATATTAGATTGTTTTTTTACAGTGACTTTTTGATATATAGAGTTAGATGAGGCATAAAAGCCGCAATACATGGTATTGCGGCTTTTAAGGTTGTATTATTTTGGCATTCCAGCTTCCAGTTTGGTCTAATCGTACTGTATAATAGGCATCAGATTTATTACATTAAAGGGGGAAACGAAGCAATGACATTATTCAGCGAAATGGCTTATAGCCGACCAGTGCAACCTGAAATTGAACAGCGGTTTAAAATGCTGTTGCAGCAGTTTCGTGAAGCGGACAATGTAGAACGTCAAAATGAAGTTATTCATGCGATTAACAAGCTGCGCAGTAACGTGGAAACGCAATTGCAATTGGTGGAAGTTCGGCACTCCATTGATACGGAAGATGCTTTTTACAAAGCGGAGCAAGAGTACGCTGATGATTTCATGCCGGTTATCCAAGAGTATGTAACCGATTATTACCGGGCGTTGGTGGAGTCTCCATTTAGAGCTGAGTTGGAGAGCCAATGGGGGAGCCAGCTTTTCAGTATTGCCGAGGTGGCGCTCAAGTCGTTCCACCCGGATATCATTGAGGATTTGCAGCAGGAAAATAAGTTGACTTCGGAATATGCCCAATTAATTGCCTCAGCGAAGATCCCGTTCGAGGGGGAAGAACGCACATTGTCACAGCTCCTGCCATTTGAAATGGCAACCAACCGCGAGACACGCAAACAGGCCTCCGAGGCCAAGTATCAATTTATGAGTGAGCATGAGGACGAGCTGGACCGGATTTATGATGAACTGGTGAAGGTACGTACACGCATGGCACACAAGCTGGGCTATGACAACTTTGTAGAATTGGGCTATGCCCGCTTGGGACGTACAGATTACAACGCAGAGATGGTAGCCAATTTCCGCGAGCAGGTGCTGAAGCACATCGTTCCTCTGGCAACCAAGCTGAAAGAGCGCCAGCGCGAGCGGATCGGAGTAGATCAGCTCCGTTATTACGACGAGGGCTTCAACTTCTTGTCAGGCAATCCTACGCCTAAAGGTGACCCGGAGTGGATCCTTCGTAATGGAGCACGCATGTATGAGGAGCTTTCAGCGGAAACACATGAATTTTTCAGCTTTATGATCGAACGTGGATTAATGGATTTGATCAGCAAAAAGGGAAAACAAAGTGGAGGCTATTGTACATTTTTGAGCGAATATGGCACGCCGTTTATTTTCTCCAATTTCAATGGTACGTCCGGTGATATCGACGTATTGACGCATGAAGCAGGTCATGCCTTCCAGGTCTATGAAAGCCGACATTTTGAAATTCCCGAGTACCATTGGCCAACGATGGAGGCGGCTGAGATTCACTCTATGAGCATGGAGTTTTTTGCATGGCCCTGGATGAATCTGTTCTTCGAGGAAGATACGGACAAATATCACTTTGAACATCTATCTTCGTCGTTGCTGTTCGTTCCTTACGGCGTAGCCGTGGATGAATTCCAACATGCCGTATACGAACATCCGGATTGGACCCCAGCCGAACGTAAAAGCGCATGGCGCTCCATTGAACGTAAGTATAAACCGCATCTGGATTATGAAGGCAACGAGTACCTCGAAAAGGGCGGATTCTGGCACAAGCAGGGACATATTTTTCAATCTCCGTTCTATTATATTGACTATACACTCGCGCAGCTGTGCGCGTTCCAATTCTGGAAACGCATGAGTATCGACCGGACAGCGGCGTGGGAAGATTATTTGAAGCTGTGTCGTGCTGGGGGAAGTCGATCCTTTACCGGATTGGTTGAGCTGGCTGGACTCATCTCGCCATTCCAAGATGGTTGCATTGCCTCAGTAATCGGAGAAATCGAAGCATGGCTGAACAGCGTGGATGATAAAAAGCTGTAAGCATAATTAAAAAGGGCATTTTGCTTACCTGTCAAAGCTGAAAAGCATGCAGATGACATGTTTTTTTAGGTGAAAGCAGGACGGTTGCACGAAAAAAAGCCGGGAACCTCTACATGATGTAGGAGTCCCGGCTTTGTGTGATTTTAGAGCAAATATAATCCTATTCATGTTTGGTGTTCAATGGTTTGAGATTAGCTTCAATAGATGCGCGGCGCGGCTCCAAGAATGGAGGCAATGCCAGCGATTCACCCAGAAACTCTAATTCCTCGTCGGTGTCAAAGCCAGGTCCATCGGTAGCCAATTCAAACAGAATGCCATTTGGCTCACGGAAGTACAAGGAACGGAAATAAAAGCGATCTACAAAACCCGAGTTGGAGATTTGCAGCTGCCCAATACGGTCTACCCACTGTTTGAGCTCTTCCTCGGTTTCAACACGGAAAGCAACGTGATGCACACTGCCGCGTCCTGGTCGTTCTTGTGGCAGATCGTTGCGCTCTTCCAGATGAACTTCAGTTCCCGTACCGCCTTCACCTGTTTCGTAGATAACCACATCCGGTTGTCCGGCAACAGGGGAAGGGTAGGAGCCTTTTTTGCGGAAGCCCATCACTTGTTCAAGAATAAGGATGGTATTCTCCACTTTGGGAATCGTCAGATGAACCGGCCCAAGTCCAACAATGCCGTATTTGGCAGGAACAGGACTTTTCTCCCAAGGCGTGCCGCCCCGCACTCCGTGATCATGCTCATCTGAAACGAGGAAGAAGCGTTGTCCTTCAAAATCCTCGAACGAAAGCGCCAAGCGTCCCGCTTGGTCCGTAATTTCGCCATGTTTTACATTCAGCTGCTCGAAGCGGTTTTTCCAGTAGTCCAGTGCCTTGTCGTTTGGTACCCGCAGGGAGAGCGCTGAAATGCTGTTATTCCCTGTACGAGTTTGTCCAGCATGTGGAATTTCAAAGAAAGTGACTTCCGTACCCGCGGTTCCGCGCTCATCTCCATAAAAGAGGTGATACACACTAACATCATCCTGGTTCACCGTTTTCTTGATCAACCGAAGTCCCAATACTTGAGTATAAAAATCAACATTTTTAGCCGCTGCCGCTGTAATCGCCGAAACGTGATGCAATCCTAAAAGTTTCATGTCATTATCCTCCTTGGTTTTTATATGATTAGGTTTTTCAAAGCAAAATAAACCGTTGCCGTAAATTTTTCTTTATATTTATTATCTTGATATTAAGATATATTATTTTTGATTGTTTGTCAACATGAATTATGCGCTGGCTCCAAAGATAGATAAACTAGATACTCGATATTATGCAAAAGCAGATACAATAAAGCATCATATAACCCGACATAGAAATGAGCATTTTATGATTTAAAGGGGTGTACGCGATGTATACGGATAAGGATTTAACGATTAGGCCTGTTACAGAAGAAGACCTGCATGCCCTTTGGACATTAACTTACAAGGAAGAAGCACCGGAATGGAAGCAATGGGATGCACCCTACTATGAGCATAAGAAGCTTTCCTTTGAGGAGTATTTAAAAGAGAAGGAAAAGCGAATCGGACAAGATGACTTTTGGCTCATTGAAGTGGAAGGCAAGATCATTGGATCAGTAAGCTACTATTGGGAGCATCAGCCTTCCCAATGGCTTGAAATGGGGATAGGTATTTATGATTCGGGGTATTGGAGTGGTGGCTATGGTACGAGAGCACTTCGATTGTGGATCGACCATTTGTTTAATACATTGCCTCTAGTAAGAGTAGGCTTTACAACCTGGTCAGGAAATCATCGGATGATGAAGGTTGGAGAGAAGCTGGGCATGACCCTGGAAGGCAGGCTTCGCAAGTGCAGATATTATAATGGAGAGTATTATGATTCGATCCGAATGGGGCTTTTACGGGAAGAGTGGAGGGGATAGTTGTTCTGCAAATAAGAACCTTTCTAGGCATAAAAAGATGACCTCTGAATGGATCAGGAGTCATCTTTTTTGGCGCTCATGGGTATTTTACTTTCATATTTTAAGTGCATCTACTCTGATTCTCGAAGCCGCTCCACAATACTTTGTTTGTTATTCATAGAATAGACTGCTATTGGTATAAGTATCCCAAGCAAGAACAGTAAAGGCAACAAGACTAGAAGTGGCCAGATTATAAAGTGATAGCTCAAAAACCACATCATACTGCTTAGGGGCTTCACAATTGAAATAGAGAATATGATCCCTAATAAAATGGAGGATAGGGCGGTGCCGAGAACATAATATAGCCCTTCATAAATCAGCATACCCCGCAATTGCTTTTTGGTCATGCCGATACTTTGCAGCATGGCAAACTCCTGACGCCGTGTCAATATACTCGTCAGAATTGCGTTTACAAAGTTGAGGATACCAATCAGGCCGATAATCAGACTGAGCGTGCCTCCGATCATCATGATGGTGTTTTGCATACCTGAAAACTCATTCATTGAAGTAAACTTGGATGTGTAGTTCATTACTGGCTCTGTAGTTTCGGTGTAACTTTTTAAAAAGCTCTCCATGGCATCTTCCTGATCAGGGGATACATTAAAGGCGTAGCTCATCACAGCAGGCTGCTCCGCAAGCGGCTTGTAAATATTCGCCGGAAGATAGAAGTTATACTTACTTGAACGGCGATCAGAATTGGTACTATATTTAATTGCAACATGACCAAGTACTGTGAATGCATGCGTAGTATACTCTTTATCCAGCGGAGCTTCTGCTGCTCCCATATAACTGTGAAGCGTGACCTTTTCACCCACCTTATACAGAGCCTTTTCCATCTGGGGGATGTCATGGTCATCTAAATCTACCCCTTCCAATATATACTTACCGGAAGCCAGCTTCTCAAAATCAAGCTCACCGTCTAGTAATCGCAACCGGTGCAGTGGTAAATCTTCCAGCCCATATACTGCCGCGATGAAGTTGCCGCGAGAATCTGTCTCATCGTCCTCATTGGTGTATTTTCCATTCTCGACAGTAAGCACTAATCTGCCGCCGTACAAGCGACCGCCCTCTTCAAAGCCGGGCTGTGTCTGTACAGCCTGAATAAAACTCTCGGAGGTCCCATTTTTAGGGCCGCTAAAATAGGGGCGATGAAAATATTCAGCATGAGCAATGAGAAAGTCAGTGTCATTGAATTTGGATACAAACTTATCCATATCAATGCTCTGAGACAGGGTGAAGGCCGTGTTAAGAAGTACAAGGCTTAACGAAAGACTGATGACTACCAACACGGTGCGTTTTTTATTGCGCCCCAAGTTGGAGCGAGCCATGTGGATCATTTTAGCGCCTTCAGTGGATTTTTTCAGCTTACGGCCGCCCTTGGTATTTCCGTCTGTGTATCTTACTGCCTCAACTGGCGAGACAGCTGCCGCAATTCTGCCTGGCTTGAAAGTGCTGATCATTACAGTAATGAGCGCGAACAGAGCAGATCCGACAAAAATCCAAGGGTTAGGGGATACCGATATCTCAGTACCGTTATATACACTCATATTTATAATAAAAGGCACGAGTGATTTACCGATAAAAAAACCTGCTATTAATCCAATCGGGATTCCTATCCCTGAAAGAACTAACGCCTGTCTGCGAATGATCCGACGAATCTGGTTGCCGCTTGTACCAATCGTTTTTAAAAGACCATAGAAACGGATATCTCGCATCACCGATATTTGAAAAATGTTATAGATGATCAAATAACCGGTAAACATGATCAGTAACAGGGCAGAAGTTAACGCTATGATGGTCTCTGTATCTAGACTAAAATTGGTTGAGATGTATGCCCAATTTACATTACTCGCGATATAGTTCGGTGCATCTTCGTCAAGCGAATATCCACTTTCGGTAATCACTTTATTGAGCTTTCCTCGCGAATCAAAGCTATTGTCGAACATCATATATGCACTAATGGTTCCTGTATAGAAATGATCTTTTTTATAGGTGCTTTGTAATTCCTTTGCATGAGCATCGACATAGGATCTGGAGGCGAATATTTGTCCTGTGTTAAACACAGGATCGCTTTTCCACCAGCCGGAAAGGATAAAATCACGCTGCACTTCTTTACCTCGTATGTCAAGCTTTAGCCTCAAAGGTGCTCCAACCTCCAAAGGAACACCCAATAGCTGCAACGTCTTGGAGTCTGCGATCACTTCATTTTCTGCGACAGGCTTGTGCCCCTCTTTAAGCTCAATAAAACCGAGCTTCATCCCTACATCATCGTAATACCAGAACTCTGTGTGACGTTTTAGAAATTTATCGTTTTTAACTTCGTCGCTTAATATACGGTTATAAGCTATTTCCTTGATCAACGGATGATTCTTGACATGATTAAATTCGTCATCCGTTATATATTTAAGTACGGCATGCCCATCTCCACCTGCCTGACGCATGGTCGCCCGTTGTAAGCTTTCCCCAGCGCCAATCCCCATAGTGAACAGTGTTGTAAATAGCAATGAGGTTAGTGCTATAGCAACAATAGCAATGAGGTTACGGGCTTTGTTTACTTTGAAACTTTTATCTGCCAGCTTGCGGATTGCTTTTTTGTTCTTTACCTTGATCATTTTGTATCACCGCCGACTATTTTACCGTCCTCAATACGGATGATCCGGTCTGCCATTTGCGCAATTTCCTCGTTGTGGGTAATCATCACTATTGTTTGGCGGAACTGCTGGCTGGATACTTTGATCAATCCCATCACATCCAGACTGGTTTTACTGTCCAGGTTCCCGGTGGGTTCATCTGCTAAAACAATCGCGGGCTTGGCTGCCAATGCTCTGGCGATAGCTACGCGCTGCTGCTGGCCCCCCGATAGATTGTTGGGCAGGTTATTCAACTTTTGGTCCAGACCCAAGGTATGTACAATTTTATCTATGTGGGTTTTGTCCGGTTCTTTACCATCCAGTTCAATCGGAAGCACAATATTTTCGTAGACATTTAAAACAGGTACCAGGTTGTAATTTTGAAACACGAAGCCAATTTTTCGTCTGCGAAATATAGTCAATTCTTCATCTTTTAATGCGAAAATATCTTTACCGTCAATCGTAACGTTTCCACTTGTCGGACGATCAAGTCCACCCAGCATATGGAGAAGGGTAGATTTGCCGCTCCCGGACGTACCGACAATGGCCACAAATTCTCCGCTTTTCACCTCCAGGTTCACCCCATCTAGGGCATGAACAGCAGTATCCCCGTTACCATAATACTTCTTCAACTCCTGAGTTTTTAACAGAGTCATTCATTTCTCCTCCATGAAAAATAGTCTGTATCACCAATACTTCGCAATACAGACTTTACCATATCAATCTTTCTACAATCTTTCTGAAATCTAACAGTGTTGTAAGAATTACTTGTCTATGGGGAGAAAAATCGAGAAGGTGGAACCACGGCCTCGGCGTGACCATAGTTTGATGTATCCGCCCCCAGCCGAAACAATTTCTCTTGCTAAAAATAGTCCAATCCCGACACCTTCTTGCGAGATTACAGTTTGTGACCGATAGAAGCGCTTGAAAATCTTACTGTGTTCTTCCTCAGCAATTCCAATGCCATTATCAGTAATATCAATTCGGCAGAATAAATCATAAGCACTCACATTAATGAATATATTCCCGCTAATTTCTGTATATTTGACGGCGTTGTCCAAAATATTATAGATCGCCTCAACCGTCCATTTTAAATCAAAACAGGCCTGGATTTCTTCTTTACTCTCCATAGTAATCGAAATCCCTTTAGCGTTTGCCTTCGGCATAATTTGTTCCAGTGCAGTAGTTAGTAGCTTCTGAACTGACTCCTGCCTTGACGACAATTTAATAATCCCTGTTTCAAGCCGTGATGTTTTTACTAAGGAATGGATTAGGAAATGAAGCTTTTCGGCTTGTGTGGATAAAGCCTTTACACAAGTGGAGCCTTCCGGTGGCAAATCATATTCATTAAGCAGTTGTGAGTAGAGGATGATGTTAGCAATAGGTGTTTTCGTTTGATGCGAGATGTCAGAAATGAGCTCGTTTATTTTATTTTTTTCTGCCAACAAATTTTTCGAGGAAACGGAGCAAATGGAAAGAAATTGCGCAAGCTTGGCCTCTACTGCTGATAAGACGGATTCGTCAAAAACACGCTCTGAAAACTCGCCACTAATTGCAGCTTCAATCATATGATCCATAGTCTTCATTGTTTTATGTACGTTCTTACGATAGAGAAGAATGGTAACCCCGGCTATGAAAAGAGCAGTAATAGCAATTCCAAAACACGCATAATTCAGGGTCGTCATTCATTTCACCGCCCAAGTGTATCCGATACCGTACACAGTCTTAATGTACTGAGGAGAGGAAGGAAGGTCCTCCAGCTTGTCACGTAGCCTTTTTATGGTGACTGACAAGGCATTTTCGCCCACATACTCAGCGCCATCTGTCCAGATGCTGTCTACCAAATGATCACGGGTAAGGATCTTCCCACGATGATCAATTAAGAGGCGAAGCAATTTCTGCTCCGTTTTGCTTAGCTCCACAGGTGTACCCTTTTTAGCAAACGCCATCTTATCAAATGAAAAAGCAAAAGCATCTATCTGAATGGTTTCTGCAAGAACACGCTTGATCTTTTTTAACTGGACGTCTACTCTTGCCCTTAATACCATCAGACTGAAGGGCTTAGTGATATAGTCATCGGCGCCCAATTCCAAGCCAGTTACAATATCTGTTTCCATATCATGTGCAGTTAAAATAATGACCGGTAAAGTTGTTGTTTTACGAATATCGGTTAAAAAATCTAATCCGTTTCCATCTGGCAAATTTAGATCAAGAATCACTAGGTCAAAAGCAGCGCTTGCCAATTGTTCTTTTGAAGTACTAAGGTCATGTGTTTGCACAAATTCGTTGTTAGGTCCTTTAAGAGCGAGAGTAATGCCATTACTCAAAGCTAAATCATCTTCAACGATTAATATGCGGTTCATCTTTTTCCTCCTATATGCTTTCACAACTAAATATAGATGGACTCACGGGCTCTCTTTCTAGTTTACTGGATTTTGCTCGTATTTGCTCACTGGTTATCGCACGGCTGTTTGGTCATGCTTAAAACAATTCGAAGAATTTGACAGATACAATATCACTGCTATAATTTATCCTAGTTGTTTTGATAATGATTATCATTATTGGAGGGGAGGACAGGGCCGAAGCTTGGTACGAGTTATTGGACAGGCTCCCTTAGTTAGAGATGAAATTGCGTTATTTAATACTGGCTATTCTGGTACTAGCCTTCGCCTCGGTGTTCATCGGTGTTCATGATGTGACTCCACTTGATTTGTTCCACTTATCTAACGATCAAGCGCAGGTGCTCCTGATTAGCAGATTCCCACGTTTGATCAGCATCATTATTGCAGGGGCGAGTATGAGTATCTGCGGGCTCATCATGCAGCAGCTTACTCGGAACCGATTTGTTTCGCCTACCACCGCAGGGACGATGGATGCGGCACGATTAGGTGTGCTGATGGCCATTATGGTGTTTGGAGCGGCAGGATTTTGGACGAAGATGCTGACGGCTTTTGGATTCGCTTTAGGGGGAACGCTGATTTTCATGAAGATACTGGATAAAATCCGGTTCAAGGACCCGGTATTTATTCTGCTTGTTGGTCTGATGTTTGGGGGCATTTTAAATTCGGTGACGACTTTTTTTGCTTACAAATACAATCTGATTCAGGGCATTTCTTCGTGGATGCAGGGGGATTTTTCTCTAATTATGAGTGGTCGCTATGAGATGCTGTATCTTAGTGTTCCTTTGGTCGCGTTGGCGTACATATATGCGAATCGTTTTACAATTGCAGGTATGGGTGAGGATTTTGCAGCCAACTTGGGCGTACATTACAAGCGCACCGTCAATGTGGGTTTGGTGATCGTGGCTTTGGTGTCCTCTGTTGTCATCTTAACCGTTGGTACGATTCCCTTTTTGGGGCTGGTTGTACCCAATCTGGTCAGTATGTATATGGGGGATAATCTGAAAAAGAGCCTGGCTCATACAGCGATCTTGGGCGCCGTCTTTGTGCTGTTTTGCGATATTTTGGGACGGGTGATCATTTATCCGTATGAAATATCTGTAGGGCTTACGGTTGGTGTGATCGGGAGCGCGTTGTTCTTGTATTTGCTGCTGAGGAGAAGGGCTTATGAATCCTAAATTAAAAATCGGAATATTAGCCGCTGCCGCACTTGTGTTGATTGCTGCTTTTGTGTTTATCGATCTTCCGCACACCTGGCATTACGCGTTGCCGCGACGATTGAAAAAGGTCGCAGCTTTCATTCTGACAGGTGGCTCCATTGCTTTTGCGACCGTTATTTTCCAGACGGTTACGAATAATAAGATTTTGACTCCGGGTATTATCGGGCTGGATTCACTGTATATGCTGATTCAGACGACGATTATTTTTGCATTTGGTTCCGTCCCATTGATTTCGACCAGCAAAGAATTAAACTTTTTGCTGTCAGTGGGGATGATGGTGTTGTTCGCGGGATTGCTATACAAGTTAATTTTCCGCAAGGATGGACGGGGAATTTATGTACTTCTGCTGATTGGTCTGGTGTTCGGGACGCTGTTTAACAGTCTGTCTACCTTTATGGAGGTACTGATTGATCCAAATGAATTTGCGAAAATTCAGGACAAGAGCTTTGCCAGCTTTAGTAATGTAAACACCGAACTGTTATGGCTTTCTGTATTCGTGCTTGTACTTGTATTTGCTTATGCGTGGAGGTTCATTAAGTACTTGGACGTGCTGTCGCTCGGACGGGAGCATGCCATTAATTTAGGCCTCCCTTACAGTTATATCATCAAAAGATTGCTAATTATTGTAGCGATTCTCATCTCCATATCCACGGCACTTGTCGGGCCGATCACGTTTCTCGGATTAATTGTGGCCAATGTGGCTTATCAGGTGATGAAGACCTATCAGCACCGTTATATTATTCCGGCCTCCATCTGTGTTAGTGTCATTGCTTTGGCAGGGTGCCAACTGCTGGCAGAAAGAGTATTCGACTTATCGACAACAGTCAGCGTCATTATTAACTTTATCGGGGGGGTGTACTTCCTGTACCTTTTGCTGCGGGAGAATAAATCATGGTAGAAGTCAAAAACGTAACCAAACGCTACGGAAATAAAAATGTGGTGGAGCAGGTGTCCGTCACTATACCTAAAGGCACCATTACCTCCTTTATTGGACCTAACGGCGCTGGGAAAAGCACCCTGTTGTCGATGATCAGTCGCCTAACAGATAGTGATGAGGGAGAAATCCTCATTGACGGACAGGCCGTGAGCCTGACCAAAAGTGAGGAGCTAGCCCGGAAGATATCCATTTTAAAACAGACCAATGATGTCAACATCCGCTTAACCGTGAAGGAGCTGGTCAGCTTCGGCCGTTTTCCGTATTCCAAGGGCAGATTGAACAGCGAGGATCGCAAAATGGTAGAGCAGTCTATGGCCTACATGGGACTGGAGGATATGAAGGACAAACATATTGATTTGCTCAGTGGGGGACAGCGGCAGCGGGCTTTTATTGCGATGATTCTGGCACAGGACACGGAATACATACTACTGGATGAGCCGCTGAACAATTTGGATATGAAGCATTCGGTTCAGATTATGAAGACGCTACGCAATTTAGTGGATGATCTGGGCAAAACGATTCTGGTGGTGCTTCACGACATTAACTTTGCTTCCTGCTATTCGGACCATATTGTCGGGATGAAGAATGGCAGATTGCTAAAGCAAGGAACGGCTGACGAGATGATAGATAGTCAGGTATTAAAAGATTTGTACGATATGGATATTCCGATTCAACAGATCGGTGATCATAAAATTTGTGTGTACTTCACTTAGGGGGAATGTAAAATGAAGAAAAATTTGATGTTTTTAACACTGATGCTTGCACTGGTACTGGTCGTATCGGCCTGTGGCAAAGCGGCTCCGGCAACACAGGAAGCGACTGGCGATGGCTCCTCAACTGCAACAACGGAATCCAAAACTGTATCGGTCAAACACGCACTGGATGAAAACCCGGTCCAAGTCAAAGTCAATCCGAAGAATGTCGTTGTTTTTGATTTTGGTTCATTGGATACGCTCGATAAGCTGGGCGTAGACGTTGCGGCGGTAGCGCAGCAGGATCTTCCTACGTATTTGAACAAATATAAAGATTCCAAATATGCAAGTGCGGGCACGCTGTTTGAGCCGGATTACGAGAAAATCAGTGATCTCTCTCCTGAACTGATCATCATTGGTGGCAGACAAGCTGATGCATATAAAGAGTTGAGCAAAATTGCACCCACGATTTCGATGGCTGTAGACACCAAGGATTATATCAATTCCTTTAAGAAAAACGTTGAAACGCTGGGGCAAATCTTCGACAAAGAGGAAGCTGCCAAACAAGAACTGGCTGCGATTGATAGCTCCATTAAGGCTGTACATGACAAGGCTGTAGCGAGCAAGGCTAAAGGATTGATCGTACTGACAAATGAAGGAAGCCTGAGTGCATACGGCTCACAATCCCGCTTCGGTATCATTCATGATGCTTTTGGCGTAACTCCTGTAGATCCTGGCATTAAAGTATCGACGCATGGACAAAAGGTTTCTTTTGAATATGTACAGCAAAAAAATCCTGATTATATTTTTGTCGTTGACCGTGGGGCTGTGGTGGTCGAGGAAGGCAAGGAACAGGTTACAGGTAAACAAACCATTGAGAATGAACTGGTGAAGAAAACCAATGCATATAAAAACGGTCATATTGTATACCTGGATCCTAACTACTGGTACCTGTCAGGTAATGGTCTGGAATCCGTATCTGAAATGATCAAGGAAATAGATGCTGCACTGTAATGCATACATTTACATCATGGGGGACTATGTAGGATGAAAGGTCATGTAGATGAAATTTCATTAGATGGGTATCTTGTGCACGTCTATACACCTCCCGTATCTGTGAATCATAATGAGCTGTATCCTGTGCTGTATGTACAGGATGGCAGCTCTTTATTTCTAAGCGGGTTGGATGAGCTGGAAAGAGGTTTTTCTACGGGAGAGCTGCCCCGTGTAATGCTGGTGGGCATTCAGCCTGTGAATCGGCTGGATGATTATACGCCTTGGGAGGCAGCTGCTTTAGTAGAGGGAAGACCTGCTTTTGGCGGTGGCGGAGATGCGTATCTGACGTTTGTAGTTACAAAAGTAATGCCATACGTCGAGGCAAAATATCCAGTGCAAACTGGGTTGGAGCATACAGGGATGATTGGTGCTTCGTTGGGTGGACTGATTTCCATGTATGCAGCCTTCCGTTATCAGCATATATTTGGACGTATTGGTTCGATCTCGGGTTCGTATTGGTTTCCCGGTATGATCAATTATATGCAATCTGCATCATTTGCCACTGTAATGGCTGGGACACACCGTATATACATCTCTGTCGGGACCCGTGAGGGCGAAGGGAAGACGAATGTGCAAAAAGACATGGTACCGTTGACCCTCCAGGCACACGAGGTGCTGCTTGCGCATGGTTTTACGGAACGTGAGGTATGGCTGATCAAAGTTGAGGGAGCCGTGCACCACATAGATCACTTTCGGCACCAGTTTCCCCGTGCCGTTAAGTGGTTGCTTGAATAATGTTTTAAGATTGGTTTTTAATCATAAACGCCAAAGGAAGAGATATGGCATCTCGATCCTTTGGCGTTTATTTAGATAGCATTCGGATGAGTGGCTGATTTAACGTATCTGAATTTCCAGAGGCTGCGGAAATCCCCGGGAATGTCCTCCATAATCCACGATCTCAAAAGTAAGTGGCTGCGGATACTGCTCATGGTTTGAGATTACAAATCCGTCCAGGCCGGTACCTGCATCAGCCAGTATATGTCGCTGTCCCCTGCCGTCAATGAACGTATTTGCCATTTGAAAATAGAGGCCGCCTGAGTTTTCCGTAAACTGGTATCTTAAATACAAACGAAGTCGCTGATGTGTCGGATTATTAATATATTGATCGAGTTTAATGTGTTTATCCGGAGATTTAACGATTGTTTTGGTTATCGTATTAAGAGTAATAAATACGCTTTTATCCGGTTTCAATCGAAGGTTACTAATATTGAGCCAAATCTGTTTATGCTCTGAGAAAAAGCTGCTTGTAAAGTAATAGATTTGTCCTTGCTTGGTCGTAATGGTGCGATCGTATTTCAGTAGGTTTTCATAGGATGGATGGGCAGAACGGTTAACTTGGCTGGAAACCAGACTCATAAAAAGATCCGTATCTATAATCTCCCGTCCCCCTGTAGGTTTAAAGCGAATCTCCACATCCGTTCTTAACGGTGTCCTGATGAGCCGCCGCAGCTCGATATGCTGGTCTTCGACGGCAATGTCCCGGTTGAGATCTTTCACTTCGCGCAGTGCAGCATCCGGTCCTGGCTTCAAAGTCAAGGGAATGCTAAAGTGTTCTGCCTGGGGCTTGACAGAAGAACCTTGCCGGGCCTGAGCCTGCCAGACTGCGGACAAGGTTAGTGCGTTGGGGATTTGCCCCGGCTGTTCAAAATCAAAGACCATAACGTTGGAGACCACGGTCTGATCAGGACCAGCCTTGCTGCGGGTATCCCAAGTAAAGGAACCATCTAACGGCTTGCCATCCGAACCAAGCAGCCGTGGTTTGACATTGCTTTGCAGCTGCAAGGGGGATTTGGAGCCTTTATTTTCAGCCGTATATAAAATAATAATCCGCTGGCTATCCGCAGCCATTCCATCAATGGTTACCTTATAATCTCCGGATATAAAGCTTTGTTCTACTGGCCAATAGATATCATGTGCTGCTGCTTGCTGAAGCGCGAGTGTAAAGTTGTCCTGCTCACCGAAAAGACGACTTACATAAGTCGGGATTTCATGGTGTCGTTGCACCGGCTTTGTCGCCGTTTGCGGTGTCAGCCAATGCCGGGTTCCCCAGATTCCGCCCCCGATACACAAGGCGAGCAGAACAACGGCTATGATTTTTAGCCTGCCTGCAGGTATGGACCAAAATCCTGTGCCCCGAAGGGGTTTATCTCTATTGGCCCGCTGTATACCACGCCGCATAGCCAGATTCATCGCTTCGGCAGACACTTGTTGGGCAGCTTGTTTGGCCTCCTGTACCTGCTGCTTGAACCACAACTCCTCTTGATCAGCCATGCTGTATTTCACCTCCATGATGGATTTTGTGCCGCAGCTGCTTCAGCCCTTGATGCAGCCAGGTCTTGATGGTTCCTTCTGATCTGCCAAGTATCTTCGCAATTTCGGGTACGGTCATGTCATCGTAATATCTCAGCAGGAGGGCTTGCCGATATTTGGGTTTAAGGCGGCTCAGGGCTTGCTGCATGTCCAGCTTGCTGTCACTTACCATTTCGGCAACCCCTTCCGTGACAAGAACAGGAATCTGGGAACGGCGCCGTTTTTGTCGCTTGAGTTCTTCCATACAGCAGTTCATCAGAATACGGATGATCCATGGAATCAGCGCCGCGGGATCCCTCAATTTGCTGCATTGGGACCATGCACGGTAAGTGGCTTCTTGAAGCATATCCAGTGCATCTGCTTCATTACGCAGGTAGCTGTATGCAATGCCGTAGAGTCGTCGGTTGTGTCTGGTGATCAAGGTGAAAAATGCATCCTCATCCCCTTGGCAGGCGGACTCTGCAAGTTCTTTGTCTTCCATGCGGACCTCCCTTTTTTATCTGCCATGTCCGGCCGGTTCATGGGAATCTATAGATAAGGATGGATTGAAGAGCCCAAAACGTTTTATTTTTTTACTGGATGAATTTACCTCCGTACTAATGAGCCGGTTCAAGTTTGGTTTGGGCCGCTTGAATACGTATAATAAAGAAATATCCAATATCTGATGTTACATAATAACGAACGTAAGGGGGAGACAACCATGAAAAAAAACCGCCTGGGATCTTCGGATTTGCTGGTAGGTGAGATCGGCCTGGGATGTATGTCGATCGGTACGGAGGAGCAGCAAGCCGTTTACTTGATTCATGAAGCATTAGACAGAGGCGTAAATCTGTTGGATACGGCCGATTTGTACCAGCATGGACGCAATGAAGAAATTGTGGGGGCAGCCATCCGTGGACGGCGGCAGGATGTTATCCTGGCGACCAAGGTCGGCAATCGGCGTATACCGGGACAGGAGGGCTGGGGATGGGACCCGTCCAAGAAATATATCCTGTCCGCCGTTAAAGAGAGTCTGCGCCGCCTGGGAACGGACTATATCGACCTGTATCAGCTGCACGGAGGGACGATTGACGATCCGATCGATGAAACCATTGAGGCTTTCGAGCAACTGCAGCAGGAGGGTGTCATCCGCTACTATGGTATTTCCTCCATTCGCCCGCATGTTATCCGTGAATATGTGGAACGCTCGAATATCGTTAGTGTTATGAATCAGTATAGTTTACTAGACCGGCGTGCAGAGGAGGAAGTATTGTCTTTGCTGCAGGAGCGGGGAATTAGCGTGATTGCACGTGGACCCGTGGCAAGCGGTGTATTGGCTGACAAGGGGGAAGAAAAGGCAGCGAAGGGATACCTAGACTACGAAGAAGCAGAGCTACTGGACATGCGCAAGCAATTAAAGGCATTTGCAGGACCAGAGCGTAGTATGGAGCAGACAGCAATCCGTTATAGCCTGTCTCATCCGGCTGTCGCGGCTGTGATCCCGGGTGCAAGCTCTTTGGGGCAATTGGAGCATAATATTTCTGCAGCAGATATTGCACCGCTAACTGAGCACGAGCGAGAGACGCTACAGCAAATCTGCCGAGCCAATCGTTATGACGCGCAATACCGCTGACTCGAGCCATAATAGGATAAATGAAGTATACGCTCGAACATGTACTCATCCCAGTTGCAATATATACAAGAATCATTACAATATAGGAATAAGCCTGATTTATCATTCATATGTGAATGTGAAGATATTATCAATTCACTCTAGGAGGGACCAACGAATGGAACGCATCGAATCTGAGCAGCAATATCAGGATTTAATTAACGGTGACGGTCTAACCGTCGTGAAATTTGATACCAGCTGGTGTCCAGATTGCAAGACGCTGGATAAATTTATGGATGGCATTATGAAGGAGAACGCGGATAAGCGTTTCTTTGCGCTGGATGCCGAGAAATTCCAGCCGATTGCCGAAGAAAATCAAGTACGTGGCATTCCAAGCCTGCTCGTGTTCCGTAATGGGGAGAAAATTGCTCATTTGCACAGCAAATACGCCAAAACGCCAGCTCAAGTTTCGGAATATCTGACTACGCTGGAATCCAAACAGTAATTAGTTCGCATGGTAGATCTAGATCAGGATGATCTACCCAAGCAGCGAAATAGCAAAAGGGATATCCAAGGCTGACCTTAAGGCCACTTGGATATCCCTTTTTGGTTGTAGGATACCAAACAATGATTACAAAATAATGAAAAAGAACACAGCCGCCAGCACGAAACGGTAGATGGCAAACGTAGTCAAGCTCAAGCGCTTGAGCAGACCGAGGAACGTTTTGATTGCCAGCATACCAACGATAAATGCAGTAATAAAGCCGGCTGCGAACACCGGGAAATCACTCATAGACAGATGATCCATACTTTTAATCATATCAATCCCCGATGCACCCAGCATGACCGGAACAGATACGAGGAATGTAAATTCTGCGGCTGCCGTATGGCTTACACGTGCGAATAGGCCCCCAGACATAGTTGAGCCTGAACGAGAGAAGCCTGGCCACAGAGCTAGGACTTGGAACACACCGATGGTAAAGGCTTGTTTGTACGTGATCTCATCCAACGTATGTGATCTAATAGGCGGATGGAATTTTTCAGCCGCGATCATGAGCAAGCCCCCGATGACCAAACTGTACAAAACCGTTTCAGGACCAAACAAGTATTGCTTGATTACATCACGGAACAGTACACCAATTAATCCCGCAGGGATCATGGCTAAAATAATATGTAACAGGTTTAGACGTGGCTGGGACGAGATTTTGCGTCTGAAATCAAACAGGCTGAGGAATCTGCGCCAGTATAATACAACGACCGCCATCACAGCACCTAATTGTACGATAACCTCAAATGTTTTGACCGTATCATTCTCGGTGTTCAACCCTAGAAGATCAGCCGTAAGGATCATGTGACCCGTCGAAGAGACCGGCAAAAACTCTGTCAGCCCTTCAATAATACCCATAATAATAGATGATAAAATATCCAATTTATTAGCTCCTCCTTACACGCATGTAGGGCAAACAACCTGAGTCGTTTGCCCTAAAAATATGTCATTTCAGTAGGAGTGAACGCAAGTGCCAAGTGCAGTATGCTGGTCGCTCAGACCACAAAGGTTCACTCCTGGGAAGAAGTGTCCGATTCCGACTCCATTTCCGAGGTCGGGGATTTGTGGTGTAAAATAATTTCTACCCGACGAATACGATTTTTACCCATTTCTCGAATGATAAATTTCACATCATCTTCTATGAATTCCTTGCCCTGTCTCGGTTCCGGAACCCGGCTATACACCCACCCTCCGACAGTATCCACGTCTTCATCGTCCAATGTCAAGCCCGTCAGATCACTCAGATCGGAAAGCATCACTTTACCATCCATCAAATAACTGTTCTCCGTCAGTTTCTCGATTTCCTTCCGTTCATCCTTATCAAATTCGTCCCGGATTTCGCCAACAATCTCCTCCAAAATGTCCTCAATGGTAATCAGACCAGAGGTTCCACCATATTCATCGACCAGGAGAGCGATATGAACCTGCTCCTTCTGCATACGTTTCAGTAGCGTGTTGACGGGAATAACTTCCGGAACGGTCAGGATCGGTTGAATCAGGCTATCGAAAACAAGCTCGGGATTGCGATCATACTCAAGGAATAGCTGCTTGGTATTAATCATACCAATGATCTGATCCTTGCTGTCTGTCGCTACCGGAAAACGGGTATACTGTTCTTCGTGAATAGTCTGCATGTTTTCTTTGAGCGAGCGATTCGTAAACAAGCATACCATATCTGTACGTGGCACCATAATTTCTTTGGCAACGGTCTCGTCAAAAGCGAAGATACGATTTACGTAGCCATATTCGGTGTTATTGATCTTACCACTTTCCACGCTTTCGGACAAAATGATCTGAATTTCTTCCTGAGAGTGCGCTTCTTCATGCTCACTAGCCGGTTGAAGACCAAACAGACGAACCAGGCGATTGGCCGAGCCGTTAAGGAGCCAGATAAACGGATACATAATCCGGTTAAACCACACGATGACTGGAGAGGTTAACAGGCTGACAGCTTCCGCTTTGCGGATCGCCAATGTTTTGGGAGCCAGTTCGCCGATCACCACGTGCAGGTAAGTTACAATGACAAATGAAATAATAAAGGCCAGGATATGTGAAAACTCCCCATTGATGTTGAGCTGTTGAAAGAGAGGCTCCAGCAGTTTGACTACAGTCGGTTCACCGAGCCAACCGAGTCCTAACGCTGTAATCGTAATACCAAGCTGACAGGCGGACAGGTAGCCGTCCAGATTATTGACGACTTTTTGTAGCGCCAGTGCGTTTTTACGGTTCTCCACGACCAGCTGATCTACCCGGCTGGAACGGATTTTAATAATCGCAAACTCGGTAGCCACGAAGAAAGCACTAAATAAAATCAACACCGCAAACAAAAATAGACTGACACCTATACCCATATAATTTTCACTCATCCCTTTTTCGTTCAATTTTTTAAGGAACTCTGTTTTGAGTTCACTTGAACTTATTTTAAGAACTTAAAAGAAAATATACAAGGTTCATATGGAATCGTAGCAGGTCACCTACCTCTAATTTACACGAAAAATAAGGCATAATAGAACCCGCACGGCTCATTGCTTCACTTTACAAGCCTAGTTTAAGGGCGTATGATGAGTTCGAATGAACTTGAAATGTAACAAAGGGAGGAAAGCAGATGGAGTCTTTTACCCTCACTCGCCGTGATATGGCCCATTTGCTGCTGGCCATGGAAGGTCGCAGCGATTTGCAGCCTTTGGCTGTTCTCCAAGACGCTTGGAGGCGCACTCATAGCCATCTTGCCCGTTCCGGTAGCACCATGCCGACATTTCTATATACCGAAGTGACGCCTGTGCTGGATAAAATCATCAAGGGCAAGCACAGCGCAGCCTTTTCGCTGCAGGAAATTGTTTCTCTAGGCCAACTGGTGGAATATAGCCATGTCTCACTCGCCTCTATGCAAAATTGGGTCAAACGTGATTTTAAGGAGTTTCTCGGCGCTCCGAAGATCGGCAAAAAATACTCAGTCAACCAGGCAGCCATATTGCTTATCGTGGAAGATTTAAAATCATGTCTTGATTTTGAATCCATCCGTCAGCTATTTCATATCCTGTTCCAACAGCCTGAAGATGATACGGATGATCTGATTCAGCCGGTCGATTTGTACGCTGCATATTCAACTTTATTTGAAGAACTGGATGCGAACGGAGACCAACTGCTTGATGTGACAGGAGCAGGGTATGCCAAAGACAACGGAAATTCTGCTACAGGACAGAAGCGGCAGGAAGCTGCGACAGAAGAACTGCTGGTACAGGCTGCAGATCAATATACTTGTCGTTTACAGCACTTGACCCCCAACCAGTGTGAAGCAGTGCGTAATACTTTGCTGGTAGCAGCGGTATCGGTGCAAAATAGTTATTTTTTGTCGATGGCGCGTCGGTATGTGAATGCGACATTATTTTTGGATTTTCAAGGATAGATTAGGATTGGCGCAAGAGGCCGATCCTATTTTTTTTGCTCTTTTTTGAGGATTGTCTACCCTTTTGGAGACTGAAAAAGTATACAAAAGAGGTATATACACTCAAACGCTGTCAAAGATACAATAAACATATATAATCCAGCAATTGGAAAAACTTTGAATATCTCTTCCAAAGCATCTGGATACACACACAGGAGGTAATGGCATGTCCGATGTCTCCATCATCATTTGTACCCGCAACCGGATCGAAGACCTGACACGCTGTATACAATCTATTGCTGCACAGCAGCAATTGGAGCATACAGCTGTAGAACTGCTGATTGTTGATGACGGCGATATTTCCGACCAACAGATTGAACAGTACCGTCACATGGTATCCGGATTGCCTCAAGGTGTTCTCAAATATTATAAAAAAAGTCGTCCCGGCGTTTGGTTATCCCGCTATGAGGCCTTGTCTCTCGTGCGGTATGATATTGTGCTGTATTTTGACGATGATGCCGAACTGGACGATAAACTCTATATCCGGCGCTTGCTCGATACCTACGAACAGGATGAAACGATTGTAGGTGTTGGAGGGATTGCAAAGGGACTACATTCAAGCCGGGCAGGAAAGCTGCTTGGCGTTTTGACTTTTCAGATGTCTTCTTCCCTTGGCAAGCTCTCACCCAGTAGTCTGGCAGGTTCTTTGCTGCGTTGGAGCGAAGCAACTGAGACTTTTGACACTGAATTTTTCCATGGCTGCAATATGTCATTTCGGAGGGATGCGCTTCGGGACATGAAGCCGTATCCGTGGATGACCAGCTATGCGGTGGCTGACGACTTGTACATGTGCCAGTTAGCGAGCCGTTACGGCAAACTGGTGATTAATCCTGACTTAAAAATCATCCATCATGAATCTCCAAGCTCGCGCGATAAGGCGGGCAAAGTAGCCAAGGCGACAGCAATTAACCACTATTATTTTCTTGCCCTAAAAAAGGCGGGATTTATCCAGTATGGAGCTCTTTTATGGACCTTAACCTACTTGATGCTCAAAGAAACGCTGCGCCGTAATTTTAACGCAGCAGATGGATACAAGCAGGGGGTGTTGTTCATTCTGAACCCGCGTAAGCAAAAATATAACGAATATTTAGGCCCGGCGGTTCAGTAATCTGCTTTATACACATTGACAGGATAAAGGGGGAGTATGATGTTAAGCTTGTCCATTGCTCTGTGCACCCGCAATCGGGTTGACGACCTGACCCGATGCATCAATTCAATTGCCATGGGGGGAGCACCAGAGGCATGTGAAACCGAGCTGTGGATTATTGATGACGGAAAACTGCCAAAGCATGTGCTGGAACGTTATGAGCGTCAGTTGGGCAGAGCGGGAATTGCCTACCGATATCATCGTAAGGAGCAACCCGGACTATGGTTATCACGTGTAAAGACGGTGGAGCTTGCCCAAGGTGACATCATTTTGTTCCTTGACGATGATGTTGAGCTGCCGAGCAACTACTTGAATGAGTTAATGCGCACCTATGAGGCGTATCCGCAGGCAGCTGGTGTTGGAGGCATAGCACAGGGAATGAATAACAGTTTCATGGGTACGATTCGCTGCTTGCTTTCGTTCCAGCAATCCTTGTCCAAAGGAAGATTGTCCCTCAGCGGTCAGTCTGGCTCGATGTACAACTGGCATAAGGCCAAGAAGACGTTTAAGACCCAGTTTTTTCATGGTTGTAATATGTCATTTCGCCGTGATGCGATTCTAAGTCTGGAGCCGGTACCTTGGTTGCAAAGCTATAGCGTCGGCGAGGATTTATTACTTTCCCGTATCGCCATGAAAAGCGGTCCATTGTATATTAATCCGGCGCTTACGCTGCTTCATCACGAATCGCCGTCCTCGCGCGACAATATGGAACAGGTTACTTATATGCGGGTGATGAATCATATTCATCTACTACGTGACGAGGGGTCTGGGCCGATCGGTTATGCAGCCCTATATTGGACGACGTTGTATCAGATTTTGAGGGAAAGACCCAAAAAAAATCATAAAGCCATTCAAGGCTATAGAAGAGCACTGAAAGAAATTTTCTCAAGTACGAAGGAGCCTGTTAGCGGAGGACAGTTGTCTGAGCGCAATTCCAAAAAAACGGTGGGCTGATGGAGGTGCGTCAAAAGACGCGATGTGAGCATAGAGACGAGAGGCTTAATAAGGAACAGGAGTTGGACGTAACATGAGCACATGGACAGCAGCAAGGAAAGTATTCACGGGTGACAGTCTCGCCAAAACGATCATGCGCACAAGCTTTAACAATTTTTTTGTGCTAATCGTCACGACCCTGACTTCCATCCTGACCGCACGTATGCTCGGAGTAGAGGGGAAAGGTGAACTGGCGGCTGTTCTGTTCTGGCCTACGCTGATCGGCAGTGTATTGAGCTTCGGCTTGCCAACATCGTTAATTTATAACCTCAAGAAGAAAACAGGCACGACGGAAGAACTGCTGGCGTTGTCGCTCTGGATTCAGTTGCCTGCCAGTCTGTTGGCGGGAGCGGTGGCCTGGATATGTATGCCGTTGTGGCTGAATGGCTATGGTGCAGACATCATCCAACTGTCGCAGATTTATTGTGCGGCAGCAGTACCGCTAGCGGTACTTACAGCACTCACGACGGCATTATCGCAAGGACTGGATCGATTTAGCGTATATAACGGTCTGTTGTTTTACTATCCGTTACTGAATTTCATCGGTCTAGTGACCCTGTGGCTGATGGGCTTACTCAATGTGCAACTGGCGGGGGCAGTGAATTTTGCTGCGAGTTTCCTTGCGCTCATGTGGGCGTTCCTCCGTTTGCGCAAGCATATGAATTTGCGCGCATTTCGTCCGTTGACCAGCCGCCAAGTGCTGCGCCCTTATTATAGCTATGGAGCGCGGGTGTATGGGATGGAGTTGATGGGGACGCTGTCCACACAAACGGACAAAATCGTAATTGTGGCGCTGCTGTCACCCAAAGCGTTCGGTCTGTACTCTGTTGTCTACGCCTTGTCCCGTGTGTTCAATGTGGTGCAAAATGCCGTCACTAATGTCACCTTCCCGAAGGTGACAGGGATGGAACACGGCAAAATTGTCGAAACGGTGGGTCGTGCTTTTCGCATCTCTATGGCTGCGATGCTAATCGTCATTGTACCGGCTCTCTTCATTGGACGATACATGCTGGGATTGCTGTACGGTCCCGCTTTTCTGGAAGCGTCGCTAACGTTCTACCTGCTGTCACTGGAATGTATCATTGGTGGTGGCTCATGGATTTTGGCTTCGGCCTTTAACGCACTCGGTCGTCCGGGACTGGTACTGTTCCGGCAAATTGTAGCCTATGCGATCACCGTCGGTCTGTTTTTTATTTGTACACCGATCTTCGGTCTGGACGGCATTGCTATTGCTTTGCTTGTAGGTGCTTGTGTACGGTTGGCGTTCTCGCTGTTCTCGTTCCCCATGTTTTTCAATGTTCCGCTATCCCGGATCATATTTGATAAAAGTGATATTACATTTGTCTTACAGACTATACAAAAGAAGCGCAGGAAGGGAGAACTGAAAGATGCCGAATTCGCATCCCATGGCTAAACTAAAAAATAAGCTAAGCGTCATTCTCGACGTAGTCCCTCAAGGTTCGAATATTATTTATGTCGATTATCCCGTCTATAATAACGGTGGGGATGTACTGATCATGAAAGGCACCGAAGCGTTCTTTAAGGATAATGATATTCGTGTCCGTGCCCGTTATAGCGCCATGGATATTCCCGATCAGCTTCATATTCCGGGCGACTGGATTATCGTATGCCACGGTGGTGGCAACTTTGGCGACTTATATTCAAATCACCAAAATTTGCGAGAACGCATCGTTCGTGATTTCCCTAACCACCGAATTGTAATCATGCCGCAGACGATCCACTTCCAGTCTGAACAGAAGGCTAATGAGGTGGCTGCCCTGTTTAATGCTCACCCGGATCTACATATGTTTGTGCGGGATACACGCTCTTATCAGTGGGCTAAGGATAAGCTGAACCAGTGCAGCATCACATTATGTCCTGATATGGCGCACCAGCTTTGGCCATTGAAGCCAACTACGGAAACCGTGAAGGATGTATTGTACTTCCTGCGTACGGATATTGAAACGGTGGGGGGGCAAAAGAAATTCGATGACGAGGCTGATGCCTCTCACCGTCTGGACTGGGATACTTTATTCACTCCGCTGGAAGTGAAGGGGATCGTCTATTTCCAAAAGTTTTACCGTCTGAATAAGAAAATTGGTGGCCCGTTGCCTACCCGTACATTCTGGTACAAGTACACTGACCATCTCATGAACAAGGCGGTTACGCTGTTCAGTTCTTACCGTGAGGTTCGCACTTCACGGTTGCACGGTCACATTCTGGCCTGTCTGCTTGATATGCCGCATGTTGTCATTGACAATTCTTACGGCAAGAATTCGCAATATTATAATACCTGGACACAGCCGAATCCGAAGGCAAAGCTGTTCAGTGAAACACCTGAAGCATTAGAGCAGCCGTCTTAATCGTAAGAAAAGCTAGTTAAAGACCTCCTGAACACTTCATTGGTTTAGGAGGTTTTTGGTTCAGTACTACAAAGAGCATAAGTATAATTTAATTAGATAAACAATTAACGCAATGAATATTTTAATGACTTAATCTATAAGAGAGGATATTTTCGCTCTATTTTGACAATTCATTTCATGAATAGATATAATTTATGGGATAAAACTTGCAGAAAAGCGCGGAATTCTCCAGCTTTTGCTGTACATCACATGATCGTATATTTATTTAAATGAATCGAGGCTGACGAATGAGCAATCAATCGATGGACATGCTTCTCACGAAGGATATCGTGCGTGAAGGGGAACCGATTTTGCGCAAAAAGGTTGATCCGGTATGTCTGCCGCTGTCTGAAGAGGATCTTCAACAGATGCAATGGATGCTGGATTATCTGAAAAATAGCCAAAATGAAGAGCTGGCCACCCGCTATGAGCTGCGCCCGGGTGTAGGACTATCCGCCAACCAGGTTGGGTTAAATAAAAGAATGTGTGCTATTTATTATGAGGACGGAGACCAAACGGTAGAATACGCCCTGTTTAATCCGAAGCTGGTCAGCCACTCTACATCCATGATTTACTTGGAACAGGGGGAGGGATGCTTGTCTGTAGATCGGTATATACCCGGATATGTACCGCGTTACGAGAAGATTCGCATCAAGGCCAATTTGCCGGACGGAACTCAGGAGCTGTTAACGTTTAAGGGTTATGCAGCGATTGTTGTACAGCATGAAATGGACCATCTGGATGGCATTATGTTCTATGACCGTATCAACCCGGAAGATCCGCATAAGCTGCCACAGGGAGTGCATATCGAACCTTTTGTACGTAAATAGTTCGTGATCTGTAAAGTGTGGTGACTCCGTTCACCACCTTTTTATTTTGCAAGAAAATATGGATATAAATGTTGTGAAGCTTTAAACTGAAAACATGTAAGCGCTTATTTCGCGGGAGGGATGGCATGTATCGTGGAGTCCGGCATCTGATGAATAATATGCGTATGCGGAATAAGCTGCTCTTCTCCTACGTACTGATTGTCATGATCCCAGTGCTGGTGGTGGGCGGCTGCGTTACTTTTTATTTGCGAGAGCAGGCACTGGACAGTGCGATTGCCCAGACGGTAAATAATGTGGAAAAGATTAAGAGCCAGACAGCAAATTTACTACGTGTGCCAACAGATATTTCAAATGGGCTGATGTTCGATAAAAGGCTAAAGGAGATGGCGAACCGTCGTTATCCCGGCATGGTGGAGCTCATGAATGCGTACCATCAATACAAGGATTTTAATGAGTACACCCAGCAATATAGAGAGGTTGCTACAATCCGGTTCTATTCGTACAATCCGACGTTGGTCAACAATCTGGAGTTTATTCCTGTGGACTCTAACATTGAGCGGCAGCCATGGTTCCAGGAGGCTTTGAAGGGGACGGCGATTAACTGGTTTTACATTCAGGATAAGGAGGATACCCCGGTTAATCGCCTCAGCCTGGTACGGCAAATTCCTTTTCCCGAATACAATTCCAAGGGAGTTCTGATGATTGCACTGAGTCAGACCGAGTTGAATCATATGCTAAGCAAGGAGCCCTTTGAAACATTGATTGCGGATCGTAACGGGATTGTGGTCGCAGCTACCCATCCACAGTCGGTAGGTCAGACGTTGACCGATTTACATTTAGGCTTTGATGTCCAGCGTGCAGGTAAGGGGATATATGAAGCAAAAATCAATGGAACGCCCTCGAACATTATTGTGGATGAGCTGCTGCCAACCTCAAGTGTGAGCGGATTGACAATTATTTCGGTGTTTTCCACGGAACATATCGTGCAGGGGGCGAACCGGGTCAGCCTGATTGGTGCATTATGTGTACTAGCGGTACTCATCATGGCGCTGATTCTGATTACCATCATTTCCTGGCTTATTACCAAACGGCTCCAGCGGCTGAGCTATGAGCTGGGTCAGGTAGCGGCGGGTGATTTTCATGTAGTATCCAGTGTGGAGGGAAGGGACGAGATCGGTGATTTATCGCGCCGTTTCAACTACATGGTAAGTAGTATCCGCCAGCTTATGGCACAGGTCTATGAGACGAGTGAGCATAACAACAAGCTTGAATTGGCACAAAAGGATATCAAGCTAAAAATGATGGCAAGCCAAATTAATCCGCATTTTCTGTTTAACGCGTTAGAATCCATTCGAATGAAAGCACATTTGAATGGGGAAGCAGAGATTGCAACGACGGTCCGTTTGCTTGGCAGGCTGATGCGCAGGAATCTGGAGATTGGCAGTGGTAAAACAACCGTATTACAGGAGCTGGATATGGTGCGATCCTATTTGCAAATTCAGCAGTTCAGGTTTGGGAATCGTTTGGTCTATGAAGTGAATTTGGAAGAAAGCGCGAAGGACATGTCGATTCCTCCCTTAATCATACAACCGCTAGTGGAAAATGCAGTTATTCATGGCCTAGAAAATAAGGAAGAGCCAGTTACCGTGAAGGTAGATATCACAATAGAACAAAGAGAACTGCACATTAAAGTGGCTGATGATGGAATTGGCATGAAGGAAGAACAACTGACCCGTCTGTTGGCTCGGATCACGGGTACGGAGGAGCCGGAAGGGAGCAGTATTGGTCTGCGTAATGTTCATCAACGTCTGACATTGATGTATGGTGAACGTTATGGTCTGCATATTGAAAGCGCATTACAGGTAGGAACAACCGTATACTTTTCCATACCAAGGGAGGAAGCGTCGAATGTATAAAGCGATGATTGTAGATGATGAGCCTGCGATTCGTGAAGGACTGTCTTCCATTATTGACTGGGGGGATTGTGGCTTTCGCATCGTCGATACGGCAGAGAACGGACGCGAGGCTCTGGAAAAGTTCGGAGAGCATCGACCGGAACTGGTCATTGTAGATATTCGTATGCCTGGGATGAGTGGATTGGAGGTTATACAAAGCATACGCCAAATGAATGGGGAGCCGTTTCACTTTCTCATTTTAAGCGGATATGCAGACTTTAATTATGCTAGGCAAGCCATGGGATTCGGGGTGGATGGTTATCTGTTGAAGCCGGTTGATGAGGAAGAAATGACGTTAGAGCTGAAACGAGTACGACAAAGCATTGAGAATGAAAAGGGAGATGGAAAGTGGGGGAGTCCATCTTCGCATGAGCGCGATTGGATTGAAGCACTGTTGTTTCCGGTTCATTCAGAGCACCCTCGGGATGCTGTAGAACCCAGCCATCGTGCATCCAAGCAAGCTGATCACCAAAGCGACGCTGGAAAGCATGGACAACAGCCAGCGTTACCAGCATTGGACTGGAGTAGCTATCAGGTGATTCTGCTGGATTTGCGTATACCTGACTGGGATCGGCAAGCCCGGCAGTTGGCAGCAAAGCAGCGGCTAGCGGAATTGTGTCGTGATCAGGATAGAGGCATTGTGTTTGAGGCTGGAATATATACGGGCCTATTGCTTCCCGCCATGTTAAAAACGGAGCAAGATGCTGTTCAGTTGCTGGCTGCATGGCGACAGGAACTAAAGCCTTGGGTAAATGAAATCTATGGGGCTGCTGGCGCTCCGGTAGACATTCTTAGCGATATCCCCAGATCTTTTGAACAAGCGTTACGATTATTGGAGCGTACGTTTTTGTTCCGGGCAGAAAGAGTCATGCTTCCTGGAGACCTACGTGAATGGGAGACAGTCCATGCTGAAATGGATGAAGCGTCTGATAGAGCCTCGGATGACCCCATGCGTTATGCAGAAAAGCTGTACTATGCGCTGGATATGGCTAATGGTAAAGTGGCGACCCGTGTCATTAAGGACATGGAAGTCCAATTTCCACAGATTTATCGTACAGAATCTGCAATCAAGGCGGCATTCGCTCAGACATTCACACTGGCACTGAACAAGTATGCAGCTGGACAAGAACACAGCCGGACCGTGCTGGAGGAGCACTCTAACCTGATTACCAATGTATATGCTTATTCAACATTGGGCGAGCTGGTGGATCACTCGCTCGAGCATGTGTTGCAGTGGATTGGCCAGACTGATACGGGTGGCAAGGAGATCATCATGAAGCAAATGATTGACTTTATACATGGTCATTATGATGAAAATTTGCGACTGGAATTACTGGCGGATATGTTCAATTACAATAGTGGGTATTTGGGCAAACTGTTCAAAAGTCATACAGGCGAGGCCTTTAATGCCTACCTGGATAAGGTAAGGATTGAGCGAGCAAGGGAATTGCTTGCACAGGGGATTAAGGTGCACCAAGTGGCGGGTCGCGTGGGATATGCGAATGCAGATTATTTTCATAGTAAATTTAAAAAATATGTCGGTATGTCACCTTCCTCCTATCGTAATCAGACCCAAAAAAACGGAGGAACAGATGGCTGTTGATCGATTTCCTAGGTTTAACGTTATGAAGTCTCTCTTGCAGATGTCGGAGGTATGTCCTTCGAATGAAGAGAGGCTTTTTTTATATGTTGAAAAAGGACGGATCAATAGAAAATGTCACATTCATTATGGATTTTAGGACATTTTCATAAAAACGCCATCGTTATGACACAACTTTGACACGATGTTCACATTTTTGATTCTATTTCATTTAAATTTATTCTATATAATGGGGATAATCTGAAGCCCGGTTATGGCAACCATGGCAAGTTAGCTGAGTGGGTCATTTCCTAAAAAAGTGACGGTTTCATATGTAAGAGTGTGAATATAATCACAAATACAAAAGACTTCAGATTACAAACATTAAATCATTGTTAAGGGAAGTACAGGGGAGGAGCAGCATCATGGACGTATTGGATTTGGCACGGTTGCAGTTTGCAACCACTACGATTCTTCATTTTGTTTATGTGCCGATCTCCATTGGATTGTCATTGTTGGTGGCAATTATGGAGACTATGTATGTTATCAAGAAAAAAGACTTGTACAAAAAAATGGCTCAATTCTGGGGGACATTTCTGCTGATTAACTTTGCGTTAGGGGTAGTCACCGGGATTTTGCAGGAGTTTCAGTTCGGAATGAATTGGTCGGACTTTTCCCGTTTTGTCGGTGATGTATTTGGTACACCGTTAGCCATTGAAGCATTACTCGCATTTTTCCTGGAATCGACCTTTATCGGTCTATGGGTATTCGGCTGGGAAAGATTATCCAAAACTGTCCATTTAATTTGCATGTGGTTGGTAGCGATCGGTACGATGCTCTCGGCTTTGTGGATTTTGGCTGCCAATTCATTCATGCAACGTCCTGTAGGATATGGGGTTGTAAATGGACGGGCAGAAATGCAGGATTTTGCTGCCTTGTTAACGAACGAACAGCTTTTGTGGGAGTATCCTCACACCATCTTTGCTGCCATTGCAACCGGGGCTTTCCTCGTAGCAGGGATTAGTGCTTGGAAGCTGATGCATAAAAAGAATATGGACTTTTTTAAACCTTCTTTTAAATTGAGTATTATTGTTGCATTAATCTGTGCCATTGCTATTCCTTTGTTTGGTCATGGACAGGCTCAATATTTGATCAAAACACAGCCCATGAAGATGGCAGCCAGTGAAGCTC
The DNA here is from genome assembly GCF_025846815.2 of Paenibacillus sp. BT-177. Classification (NCBI taxonomy): domain Bacteria; kingdom Bacillati; phylum Bacillota; class Bacilli; order Caryophanales; family Paenibacillaceae; genus Paenibacillus; species Paenibacillus sp. BT-177. Next base: position 177,252 of record NZ_JAOYTP010000006.1, read on the forward strand.
TGTGGGGAGACAGCGGCGATCCGGCGCCTTGGACGGTTATTGCAAATATTGATCCTGATAAGCAGGAAAATACCTTTGAGATTAAGGTTCCGTTTGCACTGAGCTTTCTGTCGTATAGCAAGTTTTCCGGCTCTGTACCTGGTATGAAGGAGCTTCAAGCACAGTATGAAAAGACCTACGGTCCAGGTGATTATATTCCGCCTGTCCGTACGACCTTCTGGAGCTTCCGCATTATGATTGCGGCAGGATGTGCCATGATTGCACTTGCTCTGTACGGAGCTTACCTGAGTTTTCGACAAAAATTGGAGGGCTCACATCGTTGGTTCTTCCGCCTTATGCTGTGGGGGATATCGCTCCCGTTCATTGGGAATACAGCAGGCTGGATCATGACAGAAATGGGACGTCAGCCGTGGACTGTGTTTGGCTTGCTTCAAACGAAAGATTCTGTTTCACCTACCGTTGTAGCAGGAGAAGTGCTGTTCTCCCTGATTGCATTTACGACGCTGTATCTTATTTTAACGGGTGTACTGGCATTCCTGTTTGCTCGCACCGCTCGTAAAGGCCCAGATATTGAGCCGCATCAGCATACAGTCATTCATGATCCATTTGCTCAAGGAGGTGACAGCATTGTCGTTAAATGATTTATGGTTCTTATTGATCGCAGTGTTGTTTACAGGCTTCTTTTTTCTAGAGGGCTTTGATTTTGGCGTGGGGATGGCAACAGGATTAGTGCCGCGTAATGACCAACAAAAACGTTTGATGATCAATACGATTGGTCCATTCTGGGATGCCAACGAAGTGTGGCTGATTACAGCAGCAGGTGCGATGTTTGCCGCTTTTCCGCATTTTTATGCAACGATGTTCAGCGGATATTATCTGGTATTTGTGTTTATTTTGCTAGGTTTGATCTTGCGAGGAGTCTCCTTTGAGTTCCGTGGCAAGGCCGAAGGAAAAGGGTGGACAGGAACGTGGGATACTTGCATTCTGATTGGCAGCTTCCTGCCGCCGATGCTGTTTGGTATGGCCTTTGCGGCTTTGGTAAAAGGTGTACCTATCCAGCAAAACATGGATTTGAAAGCCGGATTTTTGGATGTGTTCAATGGATACACCGTATGGATTGGACTGACAGTGGTCGGAATGTGCCTCATGCACGGGCTGACGTTCATTTCTCTGCGGACGATTGGTGAAGTCAGGGATCGTGCTCGTGTGATCGCGTCCAAATTTCTTCCGGTGTTGGGAATTCTACTTGCTGGTATGGTGGTATGGACTTATTTTGCAACGGATATATTTGCACGTCGCGGTCCCTTTATGTATGTTGCGGTTGCGGTGGGAATTCTCGCCTATGTGCTGACATGGTATTTCCTGAGACAGCGCCGCGAAGGATGGGCTTTCGGGATGACAGGTGTCATCATTTTGCTAAGCTTCGTTTCGTTATTCGTTGGCTTGTTCCCAAGATTTATGGTGAGCTCGATCAACAGTGCTTTTGATTTGACGATATATAATGCAAGCTCCAGTCATTACACACTGAAAGCCATGACGATTGTTGCAGCAACGCTTTTACCCTTTGTGTTGGCTTATCAGGCGTGGAGCTATTTTGTTTTCCATAAGCGTCTCAGTGAGAAGGATCATCTGGAATACTAATGGATAAAGCCTGGTTTGAATTAAAGGGCATTCGGCCAGTAATGCTGCTGCTGGCCGCCCTTTCCCTGCTCCAGGGAGCAGCGGTAATTGCACAAGCCATCTTTTTGGCAAAGGCTGTAACGGTTTTGTTTAATAAAAATCCGCTGGTAATGGCTTGGCCATCGCTGGCGTTGTTTTTCGCGGCTTTTGCAGTGAGGCATACGATGATCTGGCTGCAACGCCGGACAGCCGGTCGTTTCGCCGAAGCAGCAGGCGCTTCCTTACGGGAGCGTCTGCTTGCGCGTTTGTTCGAGCGGGGTCCGGGTTTTGCCGCGAAGGAAGGAAGCGGCAAGTTGGTGACGCTAGCGCTGGATGGTGTGGATCGGTTTCGCAATTATTTGGAAATATCCATTCCTCGTATAATAGACATGATGGCTGTAACCTTACTGGTGCTTGTGTATGTTTTCACATTAGATATGATTTCAGGTGTGATTTTGACGACTACGATGCCGATTTTGGTGGGCTTCTTTATTTTACTCGGCTTGGCGGCGCGAAAGCAGGCAGACAAGCAGTGGCGTTCCTATCGTCTATTATCACATCATTTCACGGATTCGTTGCGTGGCCTACAGACACTAAGGTTTTTGGGACGCAGTCGGGCGCATGGGGAAACCGTAGGGAAGGTCAGCGACCAATACCGTACGGCAACGATGCGTACGCTGCGGGTAGCGTTTCTTTCTTCATTTGCCCTCGATTTTTTCAGTATGCTGTCGGTCGCTTTTGTAGCAGTAGGCTTGGGGCTGCGTCTGATTAGTGGTTCGGTGGGACTGGAGGCAGCGCTTGCGGTGCTTATTCTGGCACCGGAATATTTTATGCCTATACGCCAGTTGGGATCAGACTATCACGCCTCATTGGACGGTAAGGAGGCTTGGGGAGCGATACGCTCCATTCTCGTTGCAGAGGATGAAACGATAGAGCCGAAGACAGCTAATGATAAAGGATTAGACATCACGGGGCAGAACATCCTCAAGCTGTCCGATGTGTGTTTTCTTAATGAAGACGGCTCCGCCCGGCTTGAACATGTGTCTGCAAGTGTTGAACCGCACATGAACATGATTGGCATCGTCGGAGCGAGCGGTGCAGGCAAAACGACATTGCTTAGTCTGCTTGGCGGCTTTTCTGACCCCACTTCAGGTGAGCTGATCCTTAATGGATGCCGATTATCTGTGGATACCAAAGCTGAATGGCAACGGCATATTGCCTATATTCCACAGCATCCTTACCTGTTTAGCGCTACTTTGGCAGATAATATTCGCTTTTATGAACCGGAAGCATCCAACCAGCAGGTAGAGTGGGCGATTGACGCGGTTGGACTGCGTGAACTGGTGAATGGCCTTCCGGGTGGATTGAATGAGTCTATTGGGGAAGCAGGTCGGACATTGAGTGGAGGGCAGGCGCAACGGGTTGCCTTGGCACGGGCTTTGCTTAGTAACCGTCCGATCATTTTATTGGATGAGCCTACGGCACATTTGGATATTGAGACAGAATGGGAGTTAAAACAGACCATTTTGTCCGTATTGAAACACAAAAGAATGTTTCTTGCCACCCATCGGCTGCATTGGATGCCGGATATGGACTGTGTCTGGATGATGAATCAAGGTCGTCTGGAAGAGGTAGGTTCCCATCAGCAACTAGTTGCCCAAAAGGGAGAATATTACCGATTGCTGACGGGAATGTCGGAAGGAGGGGACGGACGATATGAGAGCAACGGACAATAGTAGCCAAGGCTGGTTTTTGCCTTATCTGAAACACTATTTTTGGGCCTTTCTAGCAGCAGCTCTTTTGGGTGCGCTGTCCATTGGGTGTGCAGGCGCGCTGCTCTTTACGTCCGGCCATCTGATTACTCGTTCGGCCTTAAAGCCTGAGAATATATTAATGGTGTATGTGCCCATTGTGCTTGTGCGAACGTTTGGTTTTAGTAAAGCCGTCATTCAGTATCTGGAACGCTTGGTAGGCCATGATGCTGCGCTGCGCCTTGTGTCTCGTATGCGAGTACGCTTGTATCGGGCAGTGGAACCGCAGGCGCTGATGATCCGCAGCAAATTTCGTACAGGGGATCTATTGGGATTGCTGGCGGAGGATATTGAGCAGCTTCAAAATATCTATCTGAAGCTGGTTCTGCCTGCGTTATCGGCTTTGCTGATTTATGCAGCAGGCATCTTGGCGCTTGGCTGGATGGACGGCACATTTGCCTTGCTGATGGCGCTATATGGGGGATTTTTGCTGTTCATCGCCCCGGCTATCTCACTTGGGACCTCACTCGCCAAACGGCGTACGTTCAAGCAGGAACGGAGTAAAGCCTATCAGGAACTGACGGATGCTTTGTTCGGCATGAGTGATCTGGTGCTGAGTGGACGGACTGGGCATTTCCTTAACACCTTTACACAACGGCACAAGAGGGCAGCCGTGGTGGAAAATTCACTTCGTCGGAACGAGTGGCGTTCTCATTGGATCGCACAATGCCTGGTAGGCGGCGGAATTGTAATTATGACTGTGTGGGCCGGAGGACTGGTAGCACAGAATCGCATTGAAGCCACATGGCTGGCATCCTTTGCCTTAGTAACTTTTCCGTTGCTGGATGCCTTCGTTCGCGCTGGAGAAGCGGTGGTTCATGCGCCGGAGTATCAGGATTCACTTCGACGGCTAAAGGATTCCGAGAAAGATACATCTGCACTTGCAGCACGATCAGATGCAGGACAACCAGTAGCAGACGATGCAGCAGATACTAAAGAAGAACAGGCTACCGCTCAGCGATTAAGCCACGGGGGAGACCTACTGCTGAACAACGTAAGCTTCCGCTATGCGGCAACGCAGGAATGGAGTGTGCGTAATATCTCGCTACACGTACCCCAGGGGGGGAAGGTTGCATTGCTTGGCCGCAGTGGTGCGGGCAAGTCTACGCTGCTGAATCTGATTCAGGGAGCATTGCAACCTGATGAAGGGAGCGTCACTGTCGCAGGCGTCCCCGTATTTACAGGTGGAGCATACTCCAGTCTGTTTGCGGTGCTAAACCAGCAACCGTATTTGTTCGATACGACGGTAGCGAACAATATTCGTTTAGGGCGACCTGACGCCACGCTCGATGAGGTTCGTGCAGTAACGGAGCAGGTAGGGCTTGGAACCCTGATCGATTCTTTACCGGAGGGTTACGATACTAGAATGCAGGAGACGGGTCTTCGCTTTTCTGGTGGAGAAAGACAGCGCATTGCACTGGCGCGGATTTTGCTGCAAAACCATCCGATTGTTTTGCTGGATGAGCCGACAGTGGGGCTTGATCCACTAACGGAGCATGAACTTATGCAGACGATGTTTCGCGTACTGGAAGGCAAAACATTGATCTGGATCACTCATCATCTCACGGGGATGAAGCATATGGACGAGGTGATCTTTATGGAACAAGGCACCATCTCCATGCGAGGCAGTCATGATGAGCTTTGGCGCGATCATGCCCGGTACCGTAATCTGTATATGCTGGATCATCCGGGTCTGGAAAAATAGTGATGATCACCGTGTCGGATAATATGATTCATCTGCTAGAAGCTTTGAAACAAGGTATTTAAAATTTCGATTAACTTTTATATACTGGTTAGAGTTGATGCGTCACATGCTCATGTAGACATTCAACTGGAGGGGGCTGAAAGAAATGAAAACACTCATCTCTAAACATTGGCATTTGATGCTGATTGGTTTTGTAGCCCTGATCATGGGTGGGTTTGTCTTGTTTTATTTTCAGGGGAGCGTGTCGTCGTTTCCGGCAGTTCAACCTAAACAAGCTCAGGAAGAGCCAGATGAAGCCAAATACGAGATTGTGACAGTGGGTGTAAAAGGGGACGGTTTCTATCCTAAAAATATTGAAGTGAAAGCCGGCGTTCCAACCAAGATCAATTTCAAGAAAATGACGTCTTTTACTTGCATTGATGAAGTACAGTCGTTGAAGATCGGAATGGACGTTTACCTGGATCACGAAAATAATTATTTTACCGTCCAGGACTTGAAACCGGGCATATATGAGTATAATTGCGGCATGTACATGTACTACGGGACGATCACAGTAAAATAAATCAAAAAAGCTTTCTGGCACATTGATGCCAGAAAGCCTTTTTTCTTTTTAACTAGGTGAATTGCGACGAAAGTATGTGTATATATATCATCATCCACCTGTGGTGCAATATGCACTATCCTTTACCTCTGATCAGCTTACATTGGCTGATCTTTTGTTTTTTTACTTCTCTCAGGGAATTTACATGAGAACGGAGCAGGCGGAATGGTGCTGGACAAGCGATAGCGGTCGCCTTTGTCCCCGGATTTCTACCTTTGTCTGCTTATTCAAGAAATCCGGGGACAACAGCGATGGGAAGCACCATCCGCATGTGTAGTGGCACGAATGTAAATCTTAATCCACTCCCCATATATCTAATTTTGAACTGATTTTTCTCCTAATTCGTCGGGTACCCGCTTCTGAGCCAGCAAAGTATGATAATAGTATCTAGAGATGAGGAGGAGCTTGTTATGGGATCTTCAACTGAAACCGCTTCCAGAGCTGATACTGCGATTCCTGAATCCAATCGGGGAAGACCGCGTAAGGCTCGCGGATCGAAGCCCGAACGCGGTGAAAAAGGCCTGTGGAACAGCGTGAAACAGCAAAAGTATCTTTACTTTATGTCGATTCCTTTCGTCATATGGGTGTTTGTTTTCAGTTATTTTCCACTATGGGGCTGGACAATGGCGTTTCAAAATTATAAGCCAGCCAAATCGTTTTGGGATCAAAAGTGGGTAGGGTTGGACAACTTTATTGAGCTTTTTCAGGATGAACGTTTTTATCTGGTATTACGCAATACGCTGGCGATGAGCCTGATGGGTATTGTTTTTGGTTTTGTTGTACCGATCTTTTTTGCAATTCTGCTAAATGAGTTGCGTGGTATGCTGTTCAAGCGAGTTGTGCAGACAGTATCCTACCTCCCGCATTTTGTATCCTGGGTAGTTGTGGCCGGATTGGTGACGAAAATGCTGTCCATTGACGGAGGGATTGTTAACGATATATTGGTAGCGCTTCATATTGTGGATGAACCGATTCAGTTCATGGCCAAGGGGAGTTGGTTTTGGTATATTGTAACCGCTTCCGACATATGGAAAGAGACGGGTTGGAATACGATTATTTATTTAGCCGCCATCACAGGAATTGACCAGGAACAGTATGAAGCATCGCGTGTGGATGGGGCCAGCCGCTGGAGACAGATGTGGCATATTACACTGCCGGGTATCCGCTCGACAATCGCTATTCTGTTTATTATGGCGATCGGGCATCTGGTCAGCAATGGTTTTGAAAAGCAGTTCTTACTTGGCAACAGTCTCGTAACGGATTATTCGGAAGTGCTGGATTTGTATGCACTGAATTACGGGATTAATCTGGGCCGTTTCTCTTACGGGACGGCAATAGGCATTTTCAACTCGCTGGTTAGCATTCTATTGTTGTTTACAGCGAACGGTATATTCAAAAAACTGACCAAAGAAAGCATCATGTAGGGAGGGAGAAGCGAAATGACGAATAAAGCATTTAACGCTACACGGTCAGAAAAGCTGTTTGACTTGTTCAACTATATTCTCATGGCTCTGATCGTGGTGTTGACGCTGTACCCGTTTCTGAACGTACTGGCAATTTCCCTGAACAATTCGACGGATACGGTGCGTGGCGGTATTTATATATGGCCGCGCCAGTTTACACTCGAAAATTACAAAACGATTTTCCAATACGATGGCCTGCTTCGGGGTCTGCAGGTATCCATTTTACGTACAGTGGTTGGAACGTTGCTGGGACTCATCTGTGCTTCTATGCTTGCATTTACGCTGAGTCGGGTCGATTTCCGCGCGCGCAAGTTCATATCCACGTTTCTGGCGTTGACGATGTATTTTTCCGGCGGGATGGTGCCTGTGTTTATTTTGATGCGTGATTTACATTTGCTGGGCACGTTCTGGGTGTATATTTTTCCGGGGCTGATCAGCGCGTTTAATGTTTTTGTCATTCGTTCCTTTATGGATGGTTTGCCGTATGCGCTACAAGAGTCTGCCAAGCTGGATGGAGCCAATGACTTTACAATATATTGGAGGATTATTTTACCGCTGTGCAAGCCTGTGCTAGCGACAATTGCCCTTTTTTTAGCGGTAAATCAATGGAACGCATGGTTTGATACGTACTTGTACAACGGAACCGCCGCACAATGGACAACGCTGCAATTTGAGCTGATGAAGATACTGCAAAGTACGCAGCAAGGCGGCGCCAATATGGCGAATAGCAACGATATGGCTAAGCAAATGGCTCAAATTTCGCCAGAGTCGATTAAAATGGCAATCACGATTACCGTCACGCTTCCTATTTTGCTCGTATACCCATTCCTACAAAAGTATTTTGTAGGCGGTATGACACTGGGAGCTGTTAAATCATAACAATCAAATCGTTACAGTCCATTCACAACGGTAAAATCCTACAAATGCAGGAGGTCTTGAACATGAAAAAACACTGGTCCAGATTTGCACTGATTCCCTTGCTCGCCGTATCTCTTGCTGCACTCGCAGGTTGCGGTGGAAGCGATAAAGCAGCAAAGGAAGGCTCATCCAGCGGCACAGATCCGATTACGTTTAGCTTTTTCGGAGCAGATACAAGCCCGCAATGGAATGGAATGAAGGATGAAATAGGCAAGGAAATCACCAAGAAAACAGGTGTAACTTTGAACGCGGAATTTGATGTCAGCGGCGGAGGTGGAGATGACCGAATTGCTTTGATGGCAGCAAGTGGAGAATACCCCGACCTCGTTTCTCCTAAAGCGAATATTAACAAGCTTGTGGATGCGGGGGCCATGATTGATCTGACCGATCTAATTAACGATCACGCGCCTAACCTCAAGAAGCTCTACGGTCCCTATATGGATCGGCTGAAATACAGCAATAAAGATCAAGCTATCTATGTTATTCCTACGTATGCAGGTGTTGGACAGGAGAGTTTTGATGCGACGGGAGGATTTGAAATTCAGCATAAGGTGCTTAAGGAACTGGGATATCCTAAGGTAAGAACCTTACAGGATTTTGAAAACGTACTCAAAACCTATGCCGCCAAGCATCCGACGATCAATGGCAAAAAAACGATCCCTCTCACGCTGGATGCGGACGACTGGAGAATTATGATTACCGTAACGAACCCTGCCTTCCAGACGACTGGAGCGCCGGATGATGGTGAATATTTTATTGATCCCAAAACATTTGAAGCCAAGCTTCATTACAAACGTCCGGAAGAAAAGGAATATTTCCGTTGGTTGAACCACATGTACAATGAAGGGCTGCTCGATAAAGATTCGTTTGTACAAAAAAGTGACCAATACAAATCCAAAATTGCCAGCGGCCGTGTCTTGGGTCTGATCGACCAGGAGTGGGGTTATCAGGATGCCGAAAATGCATTAAAAGCGTCAGGTAAGTCTGATGCCAGCTATGCACATTTTCCAGTTACACTTTCGGAGGAATATAAGGATCGTTCCTTTCAGGATACAGGCTTTGCGTCCGGTTATGGTGTAGGAATTACGGAAAGTTGCAAGGACCCGGTGCGGGCTATTAAATTCCTGGATTATTTAGCTTCTGATGAAGGACAGGTGCTAGTGAACTGGGGAATCGAAGGCAAGCACTATGAAATCAAAGATGGCAAACGCGTCATTCCTGCCGATGTATTGGATCAAAAAACGAACAATACAACCAGCTTCAATAAATCTACTGGAATAGACTTGTACACATTAATGAGCGGACACTATGGTGACGGAGTGAAGGACTCTACGGGTAACTACTACACTGCCAAATTCCCGGAACAAATTATTGCGGCTTATTCGAAGCCGGAGAAAGAATCACTTAAAGCGTATGGCGTAAAAACGTGGAAGGAACTCTTTCCAGGAAAAGAAGAATTTGATGTGAAGCCTTGGGGCGCAGCCTATAACCTGACCACAGACAATGAATCCAACTATAACGTTACATTTAAAAAGACGACAGACATTATCCGCAAACGTATACCGGAAGCTATTTTAACACCAGCTTCCAATTTTGATACGGTATACGACAACATGATTAAAGAACTGGATGCCGCCGGAGCTGTCCAAATGGAACAGCAATATACGCAACTGGTGAAGGACAGAGTGGAGTTATGGAGTGGGAAAGCGTCCAAATAGCAAGTCCATTTATCCAAACTTTGAAATCTCGGAGTGACAGAGCGCATGCGCCATGGGCAACACGGGAGCAGTGCTTTGTCTGACCCTGATGAGGGAGGGTTTGACGTGACGAAAAGCGAAAGGCCACAGTCCCTGCGGTTATGGTATCGCCAGCCTGCTGAGGTATGGGAGGAAGCATTGCCAGTCGGCAATGGACGGCTGGGAGCTATGGTATTTGGCGGAATCAGGGAGGAGCATTTGCAATTAAACGAGGATACGCTCTGGTCCGGATTCCCCAGGGATGGCGTTCAGTATGATGCGTTGCGATATTTAGAACCTGCCAGAAAGCTGATTGCAGATGGAAAATACAAAGAAGCCGAACAACTGATTACTTCAAACATGCTGGGCCGCGATACAGAAGCCTACCAGCCTTTGGGAGATTTGTGGATTACGCAGGAGAACCTAGGCGAGATTGCGCATTATGAACGGGAACTGGATATGCAGACCGGAACGGCAGCGGTCACTTTTCAGAGTGATGGAGTCCGCTATACCCGGGAAGTTATCGCCAGTGCACCCGATGGAGTCATTATGGTGTCACTGACTGCGAGTAAGGTCGGAAAAATCCATGCATCTGTGCGCATCACTACCCCCCATCCTTGTGAGGATGAAGTTGGAGAGGATGCACTTGAGAATTCCTCCAAATGGGCTAGCGATGACGATCCGTCCGAGGAACCGACCAGGGACTTTATTACGTTGACTGGACGAGCGCCCAGTCATGTGGAATCTAATTATCACGGCGATCATCCACAGTCTGTCGTTTACGAAAATGATTTGGGGATGGCTTTTGCAGTTCAGGCGAGGGTTATTCCCGAGGGAGGAACCTTGACGACGGGAGATGACGGAGCATTGATCATCTCGGGCGCGGATAAAATCACGGTGTATTTGGCAGCAGCTACCGGATTTCGGGGATTCCAGGCTCTGCCGAATAGTGATGCAACGGAGTCAGTAGAAGCATGCAAAGTCACTCTAGACGGAGCGATTTCGCTGGGAAGTGAGCAGGTGCGGCAACGCCATGAGCAGGATCACCGGAAGCTGTTTGACCGTGTTGCATTAGAACTGGGAAGTGACACGCTAACCGACGAGTCCGTTCTCCCGACCGACCTGCGATTAGAACACTATCAGAAAGGTCAGGCAGACCTGGGGCTGGAAGTGCTGTTATTTCAGTATGGACGCTATTTGCTTATGGGCAGTTCACGTCCGGGCAGTCAGCCCGCCAACCTTCAGGGCATCTGGAATGACCGGGTACAGCCGCCGTGGAATAGTAACTATACAACCAATATTAATACACAGATGAATTATTGGCCCGCAGAGGTGTGTAATCTTGCCGAGTGCCATGAGCCATTGCTGCATATGATTGGAGAAGTCGGTCGTACGGGACGTAGGGTAGCTTCCATCCATTATGGGGCTCAAGGATGGACAGCTCACCACAATATCGATGTGTGGAGAAACGCCGGACCGTCAGGTGGCCATGCCAGTTGGGCATTTTGGCCGCTTGGGGGTGTATGGCTGACCGCTCACCTATGGGAACGTTATCTTTTCACCTTGGATACAACCTATTTGGCAGAACAGGCTTATCCGCTTATGAAGGGGGCGGCGGCCTTTTGCCTGGACTGGCTCGTGGAGGGCCCGGATGGTCGGCTCGCAACGTCCCCATCCACATCACCTGAAAATAAATTCATCACTCCCGGCGGCGAGGATTGCAGTATATCCATGGGCTCCACGATGGACATGACGCTGATTCGGGAGCTATTAAGCAACTGTATTCAAGCCGCAGACCTGCTGGAATTAGACGATGAATTCCGCAAGCGCTGCGAAGAGACACGGGAACGATTAGTCCCCTATCAAATCGGCCGTCACGGTCAGTTACAAGAATGGTTGGTCGATTTTGAGGAAGCGAAGCCTGGTCATCGACATGTTTCGCATCTTTATGGGGTTTATCCCGGCCGACAGATCCATATCCGCGATACTCCGGAGCTGGCTGAGGCGGCCCGCATATCGTTACGCCGCCGGCTCGATCATGGCGGCGGGCATACCGGGTGGAGCTGTGCCTGGTTGATTAACCTGTACGCCCGGCTGGAAGATGGCGACACTGCGCATCGGTATGTTCGCACGTTGCTGTCGCGATCGACCTACCCTAATTTATTCGACGCTCACCCGCCGTTTCAGATCGACGGTAACTTTGGTGCGACGGCAGGCATCGCAGAAATGCTGCTGCAAAGCCGCCCGGGTGAGCTGACGCTATTGCCTGCCTTGCCATCGGCATGGCCGGAGGGAAGGGTCAGCGGCTTGAAAGGGCGTGGCGGGATTACGGTCACCATGGAGTGGTCCGGTTCGCGGCTCGTCAGTGCGGAGCTTACCGCATCTGCCCAGACGGGAAGCTGCACGATTCGCAGTGCACACCCGTTTAGCGCAGATGCTCGTCAGGCTCAGCCTGATCCCAAGCACGGAGGATTTATTTTGTCATGGATTTTTACCAAAAAGCAGGAAAAAACGAATGAACATACGATTATAATTGAGGGAGAGGGAGAGAGACAATGACTATTTTTCAATTTCCGCAGGACTTTATGTGGGGTACTGCAACAGCTGCTTACCAAATCGAGGGAGCTTATCAGGAGGATGGGAGAGGGCTGTCGATCTGGGATACCTTTGCCCATACGCCTGGTAAAGTGTTTAACGGGGATAACGGCAATGTAGCTTGTGATAGCTATCATCGCTACGAAGAAGATATCCGTCTCATGAAGGAACTGGGCATTCGTACATATCGGTTCTCGGTGTCCTGGCCGCGTATATTCCCGAATGGTGACGGTGAAGTCAATCAAGAAGGATTGAACTATTATCATCGCGTTGTTGATTTGTTGAACGACAACGGGATTGAACCGTTTTGTACACTGTATCACTGGGATTTGCCTCAGGCGCTACAGGATGCGGGAGGATGGGGAAATCGTCGTACAATTCAGGCATTTGTCCACTTTGCAGAAACGATGTTCCGCGAGTTTCACGGTAAGATACACCATTGGCTCACATTCAATGAACCTTGGTGCATCGCTTTTTTATCCAATATGTTAGGAGTTCATGCTCCGGGTCTGACGAATCTCCAGACAGCGATTGATGTAGGACATCATCTGCTGGTCGCGCATGGCCTATCTGTACGCCGATTCCGCGAGCTAGGCACCAGTGGCCAGATCGGTATCGCTCCCAATGTCTCCTGGGCTGTTCCTTACAGCACCTCTGAGGAAGATAAAGCGGCTTGTGCGCGCACGATTTCTCTGCATAGTGACTGGTTTCTCCAGCCTATTTATCAAGGCTCGTATCCTCAGTTTTTGGTAGACTGGTTTGCGGAGCAGGGAGCCACCGTACCTATACAAGATGGAGATATGGACATTATCGGTGAACCTATAGATATGATCGGTATCAATTATTATAGTATGTCGGTTAATCGCTTTAATCCGGAAGCAGGCTTTCTTCAATCTGAAGAAATCAATATGGGACTACCTGTAACGGATATCGGCTGGCCGGTGGAGTCACGTGGGCTGTATGAGGTACTACATTATTTGCAAAAATACGGTAACATCGATATATACATCACAGAGAACGGGGCTTGTATCAATGATGAAGTCGTAAACGGAAAGGTGCAGGATGACCGTCGAATTTCGTACATGCAGCAGCATTTGGTACAGGTACACCGGGCAATTCATGACGGCCTTCATGTTAAAGGGTATATGGCCTGGTCACTTATGGACAATTTTGAGTGGGCAGAGGGATATAATATGAGATTTGGCATGATTCATGTCGATTTTCGCACACAGGTCCGCACCCCCAAGGAAAGTTACTATTGGTATCGAAATGTAGTAAGTAATAACTGGCTGGAGACTAGACGTTAAATCAAGAGAAATATTATGAAAATCAAGCAGATATAGGCCTGTTTCTGCTCCCTTTTGTTTAAATAGGAGGTCCTCTGGGGTAATAATAGCCAAGATGAATTACAGATGGTTCTAGTATGTAGAGACCGGCAGGAATAATAAAATAAAAAATGTGCATACTGAAAAAAATACCTGGCGAGGGCACTTTTTAAACTATTTTAAACTAGAGGGAGTGGAGGGTATGGCTTCGAATTTTAGAAAATCAGGATCAAGTGATAACCAAATGAGCCGCACGGTATCTGTTATTTCTTTGATCGCTTGCATTGTAGGTATTATTCTTATTTTGCTTGATATAGGGAATTTAACCGATCGTAATATCTATTTAATGACAGGCATTGGCGCCTTTGCTGCCGGAATTTTCATTTTTCTAATCGGGAAATCATTTGTCATTGCCCGTAAGAAGGAAGATCAAGAGAACGGGCATCGTTAATACAATTGAAAAAATGATGTAAAACTGATAATGAAAACAACAGCGCGGGGCTTCGAGCAGTGTAGCATGATAACTGTAAGGAGTCCCGATTTTTGCTTTAGTATAGCTTTTTTAAGATACTTCAAGATGCATAATTAACGTTTTTATATGTCATTTTTGAATTAAAAAGAAATTTTGAATTTGCAAGAGAAATTTTATTTTTAGAGAGGTTTTTCACAAAAATCGGACAAATAATCGACAATTCTGTTAACAATAAAAAAAGTGGCCGCTTTTCTGCTATCTTATATAAGGGCAAGATTACAGGAGTTCGTTAAGTTTTGAGTAATTTACTATTTTAAGGAGAGGGGAACAACATGAACAAAAAACCAAAAGCGATTATTGCGTTGGTTTTGACCGTGCTCACGGTAGCATTGCTCATCTGGACGTGTTTTTATGCTGGCGGAAAATACGTTGTTTTCGATCCGAAAGGACCAATTGGGCAAGCACAAAAAGAGCTGATCATTCTTACAACTGCATTGTCTGCGCTTATAATTGTACCGGTTATGATTTTGACCTTCTTCATCGTTTGGCGGTATCGCGATACCCCAACAAACAAGGTGAAGTATCAACCTCACTGGGATGACAGCAAAAAGCTGGAAACCACATGGTGGGCTATTCCAATTATCGTTATTTGTATTATTGCGGTTATCACTGCGAGATATACCTACTTGCTGGAGCCTTCCAAGCCGTTGGCAAGTGAGCAAAAGCCAGTAACGATTCAAGTAACTTCACTGGACTGGAAATGGCTCTTCATGTACCCAGAGGAAGGTATAGCTACAGTGAACCAAGTTCACATTCCTAAAGGTGTTCCAGTCCGTTTTGAACTGACTGCTGACGCCCCGATGAACTCGTTCTGGATTCCGCAATTGGGCGGTCAAATCTACACCATGTCAGGCATGGCCATGAAACTGCACTTGCAGGCCGATCACGAAGGAACTTACTTTGGCTCGGGTGCAAACTTTAGCGGTGAGCATTTTGGACAAATGCGTTTTGATGTAGAAGTCCAGTCGGATGAAGAGTATAAAAACTGGGTCGCTGACATCAAGAAGCAGTCTAAGCCGCTGACGAAAGACGGCTATTTGGCGCTTGCAAAACCAGGTTTGTCCCAGCCTGATGAATATTCTTCGATTCCAGACGGCTTGTTCAAAGAGATTGTTAACAAGTATGTAGTGGAAGGCGCTCCTAACCCCCATGCTGGACATGGCGGAGCTACATCCACAGAAGATTCATCCAAATCCGGCACAGAAGATCATGCTGGAATGGACATGAGCGGACACAATTAAATGATTATAGGGAAGGAGGCCCCCAATGCTTGACAAAATAAAAGAGTTTGCATCCACTTTCTTCGTTACTGGAGACCCGATGATCTATGGAGCGGACGTTTCCATCGCATTAGCAACGATCGGGATCGTGTTTGTGCTCACTTATTTCAAAAAATGGGGCTGGCTTTGGAAAAACTGGTTGACTACGGTTGACCATAAAAAAGTCGGTATTATGTATATTCTTGCGGCCATCTTGATGTTATTCCGCGGAGGCGTGGATGCATTATTGATGCGTATTCAACTTGCTACACCGGATGTGACACTCCTACATCCTGAGCATTACAACCAGATTTTTACAACTCACGGCACGATCATGATCTTGTTTATGGCAATGCCGTTGATGTTTGGTTTGTTTAACATCGCCGTACCCCTTCAAATTGGTGCGCGCGACGTTGCGTTTCCTTTCCTGAACGCATTAAGCTTCTGGCTTTTCTTTATGGGTGCGATGTTGTTCAACTTGTCCTTCGTTATCGGCGGTTCGCCAGATGCAGGCTGGTTGAGTTATCCACCGCTCTCAGAACTGCAATTTAGTCCTGGCGTCGGTCAGAACTTCTATATCTGGGGTATTCAGATTTCTGGTATAGGTTCATTGGCTACAGGGATCAACTTTATTGTTACCATTATTAAAATGCGCGCACCTGGTATGACTTGGATGAAAATGCCTGTCTTTACGTGGTCCGTATTTTCATCATGTGTTATTATCATTTTCGCGTTCCCGATTCTGACGGTTACTTTAGCATTGCTATTCCTTGACCGCTTTGGAGGAGGACACTTCTTTACCCTTGATTTCGGCGGTAACCCGATGATGTATATCAACTTGATCTGGATGTGGGGTCACCCTGAGGTATACATCGTAGTATTGCCAGCCTTCGGTATTTATTCCGAGGTTATCAGCGTATTCTCCAAAAAGAAATTGTTTGGTTACAAATCCATGGTTTACGCGATGTTCATTATTGCGATCCTGTCCTTCTTCACGTGGGCGCATCACTTCTTCACGATGGGATCAGGCGCAGATGTTAATGCATTCTTTGCGATTTCGACAATGGTTATCGCAATACCGACAGGGGTTAAAGTATTTAACTGGCTGTTCACGATGTACCGGGGTAAACTCGAATTTAAAACTCCGATGATGTGGTCTATTGCATTTATTCCGAACTTCTTGATTGCAGGTTTGACGGGCGTCATGTTGTCTGTAGCGCCTGCGGACTTCCAGTTCCATAACAGTTACTTCCTGATCGCTCACTTTCACTCCGCTCTGATTGGTGGGGTAGTGTTCGGTTACTTGGCAGGTCTGTACTACTGGTGGCCTAAGATGTTCGGTTTCACATTGCCTGAAACGCCTGGTAAATGGGCTTTCTGGTTCTGGAATATCGGTTTCTATGTATGTTTCATTCCGCAATATTCCCTCGGTCTGATGGGGATGACACGTCGTCTGAGCACTTACGGCTGGGATACTGGCTGGCAGCCGCTTAACATGGTGTCAACCGTTGGGGCATTCCTGATGGGGATTGGTTTCTTGTTCCAGGTTCTTCAAATTCTTCTGGGTATCAAAAATTACCGCAAGCTGAAGGATACAACGGGCGACCCTTGGGGCGGTCACACGTTGGAGTGGTCCATTCCTTCACCTGCACCGGAATACAATTTTGCTACCATTCCGCAAGTAGAAGAACGCGATGACTGGTGGGCAGAAAAAGATAAACGTGCAAAAGGTATTTTCAGAAAGCAACCGCCAATTGAAGCGATTCATATGCCGAAAAACTCGGCGATTCCATTCATTATGTCGGTATTCTTTTTCATTGCAGGTTTCGGGTTCGTATTTGGATGGTCGTTCTTCTATATTCCAGGGCTGATCGGCGTGGCAATTTGTATGATTTGCCGTTCGTTCTTCTCCTATGATGGCGACTACTATATCCCTGCGGATGAAGTAAAACGCACGGAAGCGGCAATAAGGGGGTCTGTATAATGGCACAAGCTGCAGCACATCACAGCCATGATCATGACCACGGGCATCACGATCCGCAAGAATTGAAGATGCTTGGTTTTTGGATCTTCCTCGTAACGGACGTAATCCTGTTCAGTACCTTGTTCGCAACCTTCGTTGTCCTTCGGAACAACACAGCCGGAGGACCAGGTGGCGCAGAGCTGTTTAACATGACGGGCGTTATTATTGAAACGTTCCTCTTGCTCACAAGCAGCTTCACAAGTGGTCTGGCTGTGTTGGCTATGAACAAAGGAAGCATGAAGGGATTAATCAGCTGGTTAATCGTGACAGCGATCCTGGGTCTTGGTTTTATCGGTTTTGAAGTTTACGAGTTTGTTGAAATGGTACATGAAGGTGCCAATTTTGGAACCAGTGCGTTCTTGTCGGCATTCTTCACATTGGTCGGAACACACGGACTTCACGTTTCGTTAGGTCTGGTTTGGATGATTGGACTTATGTTCCAGTTGAAAAAACGCGGACTTACTCCAGAGACGAAGGGCAAAGTTTCGGCATTGAGCTTGTACTGGCACTTTTTGGACGCTGTCTGGATCTTCTTGCTGACAGTTGTCTATTTGATGGGGGTGATGTAGATGGCACAGCATCAATCAGGAGCGGGTTCGCATGGTCATGATGATTCTCACGGTTCAGTGAAATCCTATGTTATCGGGTTTATTCTGTCCATCGTACTGACCATCATTCCTCTCTTCGTGGTTATGAATCATATGTTGAGCCGCACTTCGACCATGGTTGTTATTTTAGCCGCGGCAGTGCTGCAATTTCTGGTTCAGCTTTTCTTCTTCATGCACATCCGTGAAAGCAATGGACCACGTTGGAATGTTATGACTTTGATCTTTGGTGTTGTGATCCTGTTGACTGTCGTTGGCGGTTCTGTATGGATTATGGAATACAACATGGTAGCACACTAATAAGTCACACTAATTTAGATAAGAGGAAGCGGCTCTATGCCGCTTCCTCTTTTTTTGTAAAGGACCTGCTGAAATTTAAACTGTGGCTTCTTGAACTCAAGTTTGTATGTATGTAAAATGGAATTGTATAACAGAAGAGTGAAAAAGATAATACTAATGGAGAGTGAGGAAAACGTCATGAACACCGAAGTATTGTTTAAACCTTTTAAGATAGGTAACTTATCGCTTCCCAATCGGATGGTTATGGCTCCCATGACACGAAATTTTTCTCCCCAAGGTATTCCAGGACCTGAGGTTGCCGCGTATTATCGTCGACGTGCAGAAAATGCTGTTGGATTGATTATTACGGAGGGAACGGCTATCAATCATCCCGCCGCTGTGGAGCACACAGGCATCCCTAACTTTTATGGTGAGGGATTGAAAGGATGGGCCAAGGTAGTAGAGGAGGTTCATGCGGCCGGCGGCAAAATTATACCGCAGCTCTGGCATGTGGGTACAGCCCGGAAAATAGGTGCGGATAACCAACCGAATCCCGAGGCATTGCCTGTCGGTCCTTCAGGTATTTCTCCCGCAGGTGAAAAGGTAGTTGAGCCATTGACGGAGGCGGAAATTACGGATATCATTGCAGCCTTTGCTCAGGCCGCTGCCGATGCCAAGCGGGTGGGGTTTGACGGCATTGAGCTTCATGGAGCACATGGCTATTTAATAGATCAATTTTTCTGGGACAAAACCAATAAGCGTACCGATCAATATGGAGGCGATTTGGTTCAGCGTACCCGGTTTGCAGTCGAGGTCATTGAGGCTTGTCGCCGTGCAGTAGGCCCGGATTTTCCAATTGTACTGCGATTCTCCCAGTGGAAGATGTACCATTATGGAGAAAAGCTGGCACAGACACCGCAGGAACTTGAACAGTTTCTTGCCCCATTGGTACAAGCTGGGGTGGATGTATTCCATTGCTCAAGCCGCCGTTTCTGGGAGCCAGAATTCGAAGGGTCAGATCTAAACCTGGCAGCATGGACCAAAAAGATAACAGGCAAGTCAGTGATTACGGTGGGGTCAATTGGTTTGGAGAAGGCCTTTTTGAGTGATTTGGAAAAAAACAATGATCGTCAGACTGATCAATCCAGTAGTGTAGAGGCCAGATTAGAACAACTCGTGGAGCTAGTAGAACGAGAGGAAGTTGATCTGGTTGCAGTTGGACGTGCATTGCTGGTTGATCCGGCATTTGCAGTAAAATTACGTGATCAACAGATAAAAGAAATAATTCCTTACAATGATGAAGTATTAAAAACGTTGAATTAGGAAAATTTCGGTTACAGGGCAAGCTGTAATATAAGCTATTCGTAAATTCTACGAATTTGCTATAATAGGAGCATCAAGTCGAAATACACGGGGTGAAAAGGATGAATTCTGAAACGGAAGCTTTGGATTGTGAGCCGGCTTGTCACGGTTCAGATCAGGAAATTGAGCGTATAAAATCTTCCCTAGTTGAGGATTCCATCGCATACAAAATGTCGGAGCTGTTTAAAGCGCTAGGTGACCCGACACGGATCAAGCTGATTTATGCCCTGGCTCAAAAGGAACTGTGTGTTCATGATTTAACACAGGTGTTGAACATGGGCCAATCTGCAGTATCCCACCAGCTTCGTTATTTGCGCAACCTGCGTATTGTCAAACGACGCAAGGAAGGCAAGACAGTGTTTTATTCACTGGATGATAATCATGTGGAGCAGATTTTTTTGCAAACCCATCAGCACATATCACATCAATGATTTTTGACAAACCAACAGCAGGGCGCCAAGCAATTGGCGCTCTTTTGGTGTTTGTCCATTGAAGTCGATTTTTTTTCGTTAAAAAGGGCTATGATCATTGACTTTTGCCCCTAAACCTGAATATAATGACCTTAACAAATAATATATGAACAGTTGCTCATATATAGCTAATTGGAGGCCAATTATTATGGATGCTCTAAAAAGAAATGAACGGCATGAATGGGTTTTGGAAGGTCTAGATTGCGCCAACTGTGCTCTAAAGATTGAAAATGGAGTCAGTAAAATAGAAGGGGTCCTTGATTGCTCGGTCAATTTTGTAACAAAAACGTTGACGATGACCACAACTTCGGATCAAAAAGAAGAGGTTTTTCGCCAAACGGAACGGAAGGTCCACAGACTTGAGCCTCATGTTCGGATGGTTGCCAAAAGTGCGAGTGGACGCTTGCGCGAAGACAGTCGAAGTGGCGCTGGTGCAGTAGAGGCAAGCTGCACAGAGGATTGCGCATGCGGTCATGAGCATGATGGTGAAGGACATAATCACAATGATGGACAGCATGCTGCTCACAGTCATGGTGGCCACAGCCATGAAGCACATGGCGCACACGATGGGCACGACCACGGTAATCATGCACACATGCACCACAATCACCATGCAGTGCACGATCATGGTGAAGCTACCCATGCTCATTCACATTCACATTCACATGATGATGATAGTCATGCCGGGCATACGCATGATCATGGTACGGACGGTATGCGCCGCATGATTGCACGTCTGTCCATAGGAGCGGTTATTGCGGCTGTTGCCTGGTGGTTACCTGTCGAAGGTGTGGGCAAGCTGGCTCTATTTTTAGTGGCATATATTATCGTTGGCGGTGATGTTGTCTTGCAGGCTGCACGCAGCTTGGTGCGTGGAATGGCCTTTGATGAGTATTTCTTGATGACGCTGGCTACGGTGGGCGCATTTGCTATTGGGGAATACCCCGAAGGCGTAGCTGTCATGTTCTTTTATCAAATCGGAGAGCTATTCCAAGGCATTGCAGTTAACCGTTCACGTAAGTCCATCAGCGATCTGATGGATATTAGACCAGACTATGCCAACCTGAAGACGGCTGAGTCCGTACGAAGGGTGTCCCCAGAAGAGGTCCGTATTGGAGATTTGATAGTGATCAAGCCGGGTGAGAAGATCCCGCTGGACGGTAAGGTTGTAGAAGGCAAGTCGCATGTCGATACCTCGGCGTTGACCGGTGAATCTGTGCCTCGTACCGTTGAGCCGGGAAGCAGCGTGATGAGTGGATTTGTGAATACGAACGGACTTCTGACGGTAGAGGTCAGCAAAGAATTTGGTGAATCTGCGGTCTCTAAAATTTTGGAACTGGTGCAAAATGCGAGTGCCAAAAAAGCGCCGACTGAAAAGTTTATCACGAAATTTTCCAGATATTATACTCCTGTAGTGGTTATTGTAGCGTTATTGCTGGCGGTTGTTCCTCCGCTGGTTGTGCCGGGTGCATTGTTTGCAGATTGGTTATATCGTGCGCTTGTTTTCCTCGTTATTTCTTGTCCGTGTGCGCTGGTGGTGTCTATTCCACTGGGCTTCTTTGGCGGAATCGGAGCAGCCTCCCGTTCAGGTGTGCTGATCAAGGGCGGTAATTATCTTGAAGCCCTGAATCATGTGAAATATGCTGTTTTTGATAAAACAGGTACGCTCACCAAAGGTGTTTTCCACGTGACTGGGATTTATCCTGCCGAAGCTTTTACGAAGGAAAGTCTGCTGGAGACTGCTGCATTGGCCGAGATGCACTCCACGCATCCTATCGCAGCTTCTCTGCGTGAAGCTTATGGCAATGAACTTCAAACGGAGCGAGTGCAGCAATATAGCGAAATATCCGGTCACGGGATTCAGGCTCAGATCGATGGGCGCTTGGTATTGGCCGGAAACGCTAAGCTGATGGAGCGGGAGCATATTGCTTTTAATGTGGCGCAGCAAGCAGGACCATTGGATGTAGGAACGGTCGTACATGTGGCTGTAGGCGGAACGTATGCCGGGTGCATTCTAATATCGGATGAGGTTAAGGAGGACGCGGCCAAGACGATTGCTTCGCTGAAAAAGCTGGGGGTGGTAAAAACCATCATGCTAACAGGTGACAATCGGACAGTTGCCGAAGCTGTAGGACGTCAGTTAGGCCTGGATGAAGTACGGGCAGAACTGTTGCCTCAGCATAAAGCCGAAGCCATTGAGCAGTTGTCTGCAAGTAAAAAAACGAGCGATAAAATCTTGTTTGTAGGCGATGGAATTAATGATACACCTGTACTTGCTTTGGCAGATGTTGGTGTAGCGATGGGTGGTTTGGGCTCAGACGCTGCAATTGAAGCAGCAGATATCGTAATCATGAACGACGAGCCTTCAAGGCTGGTGACGGCGATTCATATTGCTCAACGCACACGCCGTATCGTATGGCAAAACATTATATTTGCGCTAGGTGTCAAAGTAGTATTTCTCTCATTGGGCGCGTTTGGTATTGCTACCATGTGGGAGGCTGTATTTTCCGATGTTGGTGTAACACTGCTAGCTGTATTAAATGTGATGCGTGTGCTGAAGGTTGGTACTGACGAATAAAAAGGGAACCCCCCGTTAACATTGGATGTAGGCATCCTATGAAAACAGGGGGTGTTTCTTTATAGCTGCCTTTTTTGTGCAGACATGTGCTTTCAACAGTATAGATCTATTTTTCTCATATAGTAGTTGTGCAGAGATGTATAAATGTGGGGAGGGCCTAATACGTTTAAGGTAGGGACTTAATAAGTAAGGCCCACGTAACATTCGGTTGCTCAGTAATGAGTAAGCGTTTTCTTTATTTGGAGGGGTACTCGAATTCGTGTGTGCCAACTTGCTGACGAAAGAAAGGATGGATTAATAGCATGGAGGCTAAACTGATGCATGTATTCGCAGAGCTGTTGGGTGGCATAAACAGCAGGGATTGCAACGTTCCAGAGCCAGGTAAGGAGTCTGCTGCACGGAGATTGGCTATGGAGACGCTAAGAGCAGGAAGCCATCAAGTATCTGCTGCACAGGAGGAAGATCCATTGGGCTGGCTGGTTGGTTTAGCCGAGCAGGGTGCAATCAGTCGAGCGGAGGCATTGCTGGCTGCAAACCCAGAATTACTTGGAGAATCGATGCTGAATAACGGCAATGATACAGAGCAAGCCATGGACACACTACTAAAATGGAGCGATGAATACAGCGACACCTCCATACGGCTTTATGCTGATGCTCCTGCAAGTATGAGTCGTAAAAGTACAGGAATACGCGATCTTGACGGTTATAGCCTTCTGCATGGTCCATTGTCACTGGCATCCGGCTGCGTGAGGGAATTATGCTATGCCTATTTGGACGCGGCAGAGTCTGGACAAAAGATTCATGCCCTTGCCGGGGAGCCCGATCCCATCCTTGTCCCCGGTTCCCGTGCATCCGAGACGTACACAACATTTAATAAAGCATCTGGTTTGCCTGGATTGTGTGAGCACCTGTCCCGACGAATCATTGGCCTGCTGGAAACAGAGTACGAAGGCTTGTTTGAGTTGCTGGACGGATTGCCGTTGACTATAGCTTTGACTGAGCAGAACAATGCAGTGGGCATTGGAAGCCTGCAAGATATGCAGTTGGAGGCCCTACTGCGTGCAGCGTTGCGAAGCATGCGACAGGGAGGAGAACCACGGCTGGAGATTATGGTGCGCAATCCTACTGACGTAAACCAGTTCCAGACCATCCGAGACTGGATTGACGGCGTTGCCGAGCAAACGTTATGTGGCCGCCTGCGGTGCGTTCCATATCGGGTAGGTGTACTTTTGACGGTTGATATAAGTTTGGTGCCTAATGCAGGTCAAATAGGGGATGAGCAATCCGCACAGTCGGAGAAGTCGGACAACGCCGATAACATGTCCGAAGTGAGCGCACGACAGACCAAGCAGGCGGCTCAAGCCGCAGATTTGGCACGCTTTGCCGATACGGTCATTTTAGAAGTTTTACCAGCTCCATCTGAAGGTATCAGAGCTGGGGATCCGTTGATTCCATCTGTTGCTGATGGGCATGAGAATGCTAATGATACGATAAAACGCATAATGGAAGCTATTCGGCGTGTAAAGCCTGAGGTTCCTATATGGGTGGCGATAGATAAAATTCACCATTTCCTAGATGGGAATTGGATCTGGGAGAACGAGCTAACGGGGGTCATTTGCTCAGACCCAGCAGTTCCTACTGTACGTCTTGCGGCTGCGCGTTGGAGGCTGCAACAGCAAGCCAATCGGCAACACACTTCAGAAACTGCACACACCCATGCGTGGAAGTTTCCACTTTAGCCTGAAGAATTTATGTGATAGAACGCTTTGAAATATTGAGGATACCTGCGTTGTTTGCGCGGGTATCTTTTTTTATTTAGGCTATCGCCAGTTTACAAACGGAAAAGAAAGGGTATATAATAAAACGAAAGTTTCTCTAAGCCAAAATAATTGTATAGCTGCAAAAATGATTATCATTCTCATTGCCAAACATGCTGCTTCGGGCTTCCCGAAGCAGCATGTGCTATTTTAGGGCACTTAACAATGGATATCATTCTCATTGAAATGCAAGTACAAGGAACAAAAAATGGAAAGGAACGTGACATGATGCAAGCAGTTCAACGACTACAAGATACATTGTCTCCCTCTAACCGAGCACTTTCAAAAAACAGTGGCAGCGGACGCCCCGGTCCAAATCGCAAGCCGCAATTTCAGCTCAAAAGCATGCTGAAAAATAAGGAGATGCAGGCTGCTCTAGGCAGTGGAATACTAATGCTGATGGCATGGGGGGTTTCACATTGGTGGCAATGGCTATCCGTCATTCTCTATGTGGTGTCTTATGCCCTTGGAGGCTGGTCCAAAGCCAGAGAAGGGATTGAAACCCTGATCCGAGAACATGATCTGGATGTTAATTTACTCATGATCGCTGCGTCTTTAGGAGCTGCGGCCATTGGCTACTGGAATGAAGGAGCCATGCTGATTTTTATTTTTGCACTCAGCGGTGCGCTGGAGAGCTATACCACGGAGCGTAGTAGTAAGGATATTTCCGAGCTCATGGCGTTGAAGCCGGAAACAGCTTTGCGCTTGTCTCACGAGGGAACAGAAACGGTTGGCATTGAGCAGCTGTTGCCAGGCGACCTGCTGCTGGTTAAGCCGGGCGAACTAATTCCGGCGGACGGTCGAGTCTCCAAGGGTGTGTCGGCAGTGAATCAGGCATCCATTACCGGGGAATCTGTTCCGGTAAACAAGGTGGCAGGTGACGATGTATATGCAGGCACCATCAATGGAGAAGGCGTGCTGTATGTGGAGGTCAGCCAGTCCTCGGAAGATACTTTATTTTCAAAAATTATTCGTATGGTAGAAGAGGCACGGACCGAAGTTCCCGATTCCCAGCGATTTATTAAAACATTCGAATCGGTATACGCCCGAATTGTTGTTGCCGTCACGTTGATCGTCATTGTAGGTGCGCCCATTGTATTGGGCTGGACATGGGCAGCGGCTTTTTACAAGGCGATGGTGTTCCTTGTCGTGGCCTCACCTTGTGCGCTCGTGTCATCCATTATGCCAGTGATGCTATCGGCCATTTCCAACCGTGCTCGGCGGGGCATTCTGTTCAAAGGTGGCGCGCATGTGGAGAATATGGCATTGACATCTGTCGTTGCTTTTGACAAAACGGGCACGTTAACGAAGGGCTCACCCGTGGTCACGGATTGGATTATCGCCCCAGATTACGATGCTGATGAGCTATTGCATATTGTCGCGACAATCGAAAGCTATTCCTTACATCCGCTGGCACGAGCGATTGTAGCCAAAGCCGAAGCTGAATTGGGACAGAGAGAGCTTCTCACAGCGGAGCAAGTGCAGGCTCTTACCGGATGGGGAATGGAAGGCATCATAGGTGGGGTGAAATGGAGAATCGGTCGCACGAATGTACTGGATGAACCTGGTCTTCTGGCTGGGCCAGAGTGGGTGGAGAGTCGAGCCCGACTGGAAGCCGAGGGCAAAACTGTATCCATCATTCTTGCGGATGATCGGATTGCCGGGATGCTGGCGCTACGTGACGAGCTGCGTCCACAGGCGCGCGAGTCCGTGAAACGTCTGCAAGCACAGGGTATCCGGGTCGTCATGCTGACTGGA
The DNA here is from genome assembly GCF_025846815.2 of Paenibacillus sp. BT-177. Lineage (NCBI taxonomy): Bacteria > Bacillati > Bacillota > Bacilli > Caryophanales > Paenibacillaceae > Paenibacillus > Paenibacillus sp. BT-177. Next base: position 203,748 of record NZ_JAOYTP010000006.1, read on the forward strand.
GACCGCCCGGAAACGGCTGCCGTGATCGCGGCCCAGGCTGGAGTCGACGCCGTATATGCTGGCTTAATGCCGGAAGACAAAGTCAGTCATATTCGCATGCTGCGAGAGCAATACGGGCATGTCGTTATGGTCGGCGACGGTGTGAACGACGCTCCGGCTTTGACCGCAGCAACCGTAGGACTGGGCATGGGGATGCATGGCAGCGGAGCAGCACTGGAGGTTGCAGATGTGGTACTAATGAACGACGGAATCGAGGAGATTGCTCCGACGATAGCACTGGCGCGCAAGGCGCAGCGAGTGGTCAAACAAAATATGATCTTCGCGGTAAGTGTCATTGTGCTGCTGGTGATCAGTAACTTTGTGCAAGATATAGCCCTGCCTTTTGGGGTCATTGGACATGAAGGCAGCACACTCCTTGTCATTTTGAACGGCCTGCGTTTATTGCGCTCATAAGACCATAGTCCAATTCACAAATCACAAGATTACAAACAAGAAGGAGCATTCAACCCTCTTACATCCAAGGGGGATGAATGCTCCTTCTTTGGCAGTATCAGTCTATTTTGTATGCAAAGCAGGTTCATCTCATCTTTAATTTGCGACTGCTGTACACCTATCTATGACGTGGTGTAGATCGCCGCAAGAACAGGGAAAACAATAATCCCGCCAGCGCAATCCCGGTTGCAATGATGAAGGCATCATTAATGCCATGGATCGTCGATTCTGTAACAGCGCTTCGGTATACCTGTTGTAGCGCGAGTGCAGAGCCGCTTTCCGCAGAAATACCCGCCGATTGTGCAAGGGTTTGTCCCAGTTGCGATACGCCTTCCGTTACAGAAGCATTCGCTGTGGTAGCGACATTCGCATAATCTGCCATATGAACTGTAGTCCGGCTACTCATTACTGTAATAAGCCAAGCGGTACCGATAGATCCAGCGATTTGCCGTACTGTATTGGACATGGCAGTACCATGGCTGCCGAGATGGGCAGGTAGCTGGTTTAGCCCTTCCGTCTGGACGGACATCATCAGCAATGACATTCCGAAGCTGCGAATCGTATAGATGATCATAATATGTCCGTAGGTGGTGGCATCGGTCAGCAAACTGAATTCCCAGGTTGTGACTGCTGTAATGATCAGTCCAATGATCGCCAACGGCCTCGCGCCAATACGATCGAATACTGCCCCTGATATCGGTGACATCACACCCATCAGCAGTGCACCTGGCAACAGCAGCAGACCGGATTGCAACGGCGTAAAGCCGCGTATATTTTGCAAATAGATCGGCAGTAGCAGCATCCCGCCGAACATGGTCATATTGACGGTAGCCCCAACCAGCGTAGATACCGTAAAAATATCGTATTTAAATACACGGAACTCCAGCATAGGCTGCAACATATTTAGCTCGCGTACGACGAAAAATACAATAAACACGATCCCGAAAGCGAGCGAGAGTATGACCGTATTGCTGCTCCAGCCCTTATCTCCGGCTGAACTAAAGCCATACAACAGGAAGCCAAACCCAAGGGTGGAGAAGATGGTTCCCAACAGGTCAAAGTTCGGTTTCGTTAGCTTGGATACATTTTTGAGCCAGCGTATGGCAAACAGAATATCAATGACCGCCAGCGGAATAACGAGTAAAAATAGCAGCCGCCAGCTGTAATGCTCCACAATATAGCCGGATAAAGTCGGTCCAATCGCCGGGGCAAACATCATGGCGATTCCCATAGTACCCATGGCAGCGCCCCGTTTTTCTGGAGGAAACACAGTCAGGAACACGTTCATGACCACAGGCATGATGATGCCTGCTCCGCTGGCCTGGATAACACGTCCAACCAGCATAGGCGCAAAGCCGGTACTGGCAGCACAGACGACAGACCCGGCAGTAAATAACCCCATCGCGGAGATGAACAGTGCACGTGTTCCGAATGACTCAATCAGAAAAGCAGTGATAGGAATCAAAATTCCGTTTGTCAGCATATATCCGGTGGATAACCATTGAACGGTTGTGGCAGATACATTGAAGTCATTCATCAAGTGTGGAATGGCCACGTTAAGCAACGTTTGATTCAAAATCGAAATGAAGGCGCCTAGCAGCAGCGCGGACAGAATACGTCCGACGGACATTTTTTGATCCATGACAGCCTCCTACTTGTGAACTCTGATCGTCGCACTCATTCCCGGGATAATACCTAGGCCCTTGTAACCTTGAATGGAAATGTTGACAGGCACGACCTGCGTCACCTTGGTATAGTTGGCAGTGGTATTGGAAGTGGGCAGCAGTGAAAAGGTGGATGCGGTTGCCAGACCGATCTTTTCGAGTTTACCGGTCAGGGATGTATCTGGGTAAGCATCAATATACACATCTACGGTCTGTCCTACTTGAAGATCCTGCACAGCCGTTTCGTCTATATTGGCAGTAATCCAAAGATTGTTCAGATCAAATGCTTTCGCTAAAGGTGTGCCCGCCCCGACTATTGAGTTGTTGACTGCGGTTTGCTGTACGATGGTACCGTCAGTCGGGATCGTAACGCTGATCCGGCTTCCGCCTCCCTCTACACTACCAAGCGAGCTGCCAGCGGTGTACGTTTTACCAACTTCAGCGTTCCAGCCCGTGAGCTTTCCTCCGCTTGGAGAGGCAACAGTAACTGCTTGTCCGCTCACTTGTGCATTGTCGGTTTTTATGTAGTTGGCGGATTGATTGTAGTAATAGGCGGCGGCCCCACCTCCTGCGAGAATAATGATGATTACGAGCAGGTTGACTAATATGGCACGTGAATTCATATATGCATGCCTCCTTAGTGTTTTTGGATGTTCAAAGTATGCGACAAACGATTCATAATATTCAGATGGATTCTGGGAAAGGTTAAGAGCGTATGCAAAAAGGATGATCATGCTGATAAAGGATGATGCGCATAATGACGACCAGAATCATGATTGTATATGACAGTGAAAATGGACATACCGAACGTCTCGCTCGCTCGATCGCAGAAGGCGCACGTCTAGATCACACAGAAGTGGCGCTAAAGCATGTTAATGAGGCCGATGTGAATGAGCTAGTAAGCGTGGATGCGATCATATGGGGGTGCCCGGGTCATTTTGGTACTATCAGCAGCGGTCTGAAGAGCTGGATTGACAAGCTCGGATATTTGTGGGCGCAGGGCAAGCTGGTGGACAAAATCGGTGCAGTATTTTGCACAACTGCTACCGTTCATGGTGGATTGGAATCAACGCTTTTGAATTTGATTACTCCTATGCTTCATCAAGGCATGATTATTGTAGGCCTACCCGCTAGCATCACGGAAAATGCGCTCTACGGCTCCTATTACGGTGTAGGGGTAACATGTCCGGTGGAGACAGACCCCGATGGACCGCCCAACCTTCCAACAGGCGATGATCTTGCGTTAGGTCGCTCTTTGGGCAAACGGGTTGCTGAGATGGCGGGACGGTACCGTAGCGCTGAAAGAGAATAGGAGGCCGCCGATGACCATTGCTTTTATCGCAGTAGCTGTGGTTGCCTTGATCTTTTTGCTGGTATTTAACACAAAGATGACGCGCAAGTCCTCGGCCAAGAATCGCCCCAGCCAAGAGGAATCCCGGCAAAGAAGTAAACGTCCTTATCCTGTGCAAGTGGAACCCAAGGTGCATGAATTAACGGAACATAACGGAGAGATGCCGCCTAAGGATTCCGAAGTTGAAGAACATCGTGCCAAGGAGCATCAGAAGTTGCCTGATATCCAAACGGATATGAAGGTGGAAAAAGATCGCAAGAACACAGAAGGTGCTTACGGGGATCAGGATTATCGTGCAGCTTTGCGTGGTTTTGCTGGAAAGGACGGAGAAAAGGATGGAGGTTCCCCAAGATCCAATGGGAAGAAAGGGACTTCCAAAAGTAAGGACGAGCAGTACCGTGAAGCACTGCGTTCCATGAACCAAAAAAAATGAGGTCCCATCATTTGAACATGGCAAAAAGGCTGCTTTTCTGTCTGGATTACAGGCAGAAAAGCAGCCTTTTTGTGCTGCGCGGCTATAGCCATTCGGTTAGCCCGATCATCGTAATCAATCCAAGAATAAAAGAGAATGTGGCGATCCGCTGGTTACCGTCCCCGTGACTTTCGGGAATCAGTTCCTTATAGACAATAAACATCATAGCCCCGGCGGCAAAAGCAAGGCCATACGGCACCAGTCCGTTCACCCAGCTGCTTAAATAAAAGCCGATCAGACTGGTGATGATTTCCACAGCCCCCGTTAGGGTAGCAATGCCCAATGCCTTGAAACGACCGATGTTTTGATTCACAAGGAATAACGCTACAATAAAGCCTTCAGGGGCATTTTGCAGACCGATAGAGAAGGCAATGAGATTGCCTAGATTCTGAGTCTCACTCGCGTAGCTGACCCCAACAGACAGCCCTTCCGGCAAGTTGTGCAACGTAATAGCTGCAATAATGAGAAAAGATTTGGACTCCAATTGAAAAGTCTTGGAATCCGGGTCCTCCAAATCGGCATGGGGGATATACATTTCCATCACCAGTAATACGAGGCAACCAAGCAAAATTCCCGCAGTCAGCACGAACCAATTGGAATGCTGGATCGCTTCTGGAATCAGGTTATACACGGATGCAGAGGTCATAATTCCTGCGGCATAAGCCAACAGAACATCGCGAAGCCGATGCGTGATATTACGCATAAACAATATAGGTACGGCGCCGAGCCCGGTGGACAGGGCAGAAATTAAGCTACCTACGAAAACGTCATTCATAATCGGGATAATCCCTCCATACCTCATTTATCTTTAAACTTCGCTTCATGAAAACTTCATTTGACTGTTTACAGCTCTTTCCGCATAATGAAATTAGGATTTAGAATCAGTCTAAGTCATAAGAGGCTACAAAACAAGTGATTCGTTTTTACAACATCCGGGTGTCCACTTTTTGGGATGAGCTTCTGCCAGCACTACTTTTAGAGTATATGCAGTAGCCCAGCGCCCGGTACCGAAAACTCGCTATATAATACTTATGTTATTTTAGGAGGAACCAAGATATGTACAAGTCCATTATTATAGGTACCGGCCCTGCCGGTTTGACCGCCGCTATTTACCTCGCACGTGCTAATATGAACCCGCTGGTAATCGAGGGACCACAGCCAGGTGGACAATTAACCACGACTACAGAAGTTGAGAATTTTCCAGGCTTTCCTGAAGGAATCATGGGACCTGATTTGATGGATAATATGCGTAAGCAAGCGGAGCGTTTTGGCGCTGAATTCCGCACAGGCTGGGTGAACAAGGTAGACACAACTGCTCGTCCATTTACACTGGATGTAGAAGGTTTGGGTGAACTGGTTACCGATACGCTGATTATTTCTACAGGGGCGACTGCCAAATACCTGGGGATACCCGGTGAACAAGATAATATCGGACGCGGCGTGAGCACTTGCGCTACCTGCGACGGGTTCTTCTTCCGCGGCAAAGAAATCGTTGTTATCGGCGGTGGGGACTCTGCACTGGAAGAAGCTAATTTCCTGACTCGCTTTGCTTCCAAAGTAACGTTGGTACATCGTCGTGAAGAATTGAGAGCTTCTAAAATTATGCAGGATCGTGCTCGTGCGAACAGCAAAATTGAATGGGCGCTCAATCGTACTCCTGTCGAAGTAGTTGCAGACGAAAACGGAGTAACTGGCTTGAAAGTGCTAAACAACGCAACAGGTAAAGAGGAAATCATTACAGTGAGCGGCGTATTCGTGGCAATTGGTCATCATCCGAATACAGGCTTCCTCGAAGGACAGATTACAACGGATGCGAACGGTTATATCGTCGTCAATCCGGGTACCTCCGAAACAAACGTGCCTGGCGTATTCGCTTGTGGCGACGTACAGGATACACGCTACAGACAAGCGATTACCGCAGCAGGTAGTGGTTGTATGGCTGCTATGGACAGCGAGAAATACATCGAAAGTCTGGAGCACAGCGCACTGGCCCTGTAATGATATTTGGAAGTATGAATAAATATAATGTAACAAAATAAATGATGAGGTGATATTCATGGAAAAAGCAATAGTTTACACATCTACAAACTGTCCGCATTGCCGTCAAGTAAAAAGCTACCTGGCTGAAAAAGGTGTCGAATACGAAGAACGCAACATTGAAACCAATGAAGCTTTTGCGCAAGAGGTTTGGGATATGGGCATTCGCGCTGTTCCATTGACTTTGATCGGAGAAGAACGTATTTCCGGTATGAACAAAACCAAGTTTGAAAAAGTGTTGAACGCTTAATCCAACCTAACAGCAGACAACGGATTTGCAAAATCCTAAGCAAAAAAAGCGTACAGGAACCTGAGTGTTCCTGTACGCTTTTTTTATAAAGATACACGTACACGCCCGAGAAAAGGAGCTGTTGCCGCATAGGCGGCACCTAGCATCGTCGAACGGCTGCCAAGCGTGGAGAAACGAATCTGTAGTTGCCGGCGGTGATAGGGCAGGGCACGTTCGTCAATCACTTCACGCATACTTTGCTCCAACCAAGGTCTGGCTTCCGCGAGTGGGCCGCCAATGATAAGCATGCCAGGGTTGAGGCTGTTCACAATGTTGGTAATACCCACACCCAAATATCGCCCGATTTCACCAAGGACGCTTAATGTACTCACATCACCTTGCTGGGCAAACGGTAATAATCCCGCTGTATTATGTGCGGGCAGCTTCAATGTGGATGCTACATACGCCTTCTCCGAAGCATACAGCTCCCAGCAGCCTCGGCTGCCGCAGGAGCAGAGGCGCCCATTCCAGTCAATGGACATATGCCCGCTCTCGCCCGCGTATCCCCAAGCCCCTTGATACGGCTTGCCATCAATGATAATTCCGGCCCCGATCCCGGAGCCTGCACTGATGTAGACCAGATCCCGCACCAGCTGCCGATGATCAGCGTCCATACCATAATACAATTCGCCTTGTGCACCGACGTTGGCCTCATTATCCACCACTATCGGAAGACCCAGCTCTGTCTCCAGCTGCTGCCGCAGCGGAACCTCTTCCCATCCCAGATTGGGTGCGAATAAAACGCTTCCGTTTTCATCCACCATCCCTGGCACCCCCAGCCCAATCCCCACAATACCGTGAGGGGAGGGAGGGGTGACCTGCATGAGCTTCTGAACGAGCTTACGGATTTGTTCTATGACAAAGTCAGGATCATGCTGGGTTAGAGAAAGGGTAAGCTCTGTTTCAATGGTACCTGCCAGATCGGTCAGAGCGCCCTTGATGTACTGTACACTAACCTCGATACCAAGTACAAAGCCTGCACGGCTGTTGAACAGCAGCATTAAAGGTTTGCGCCCACCGCTGGATTCTCCTAATCCTGTCTCATACACCAATCCATCGGTGATCAGCTCTGCAACCAGGTTGGACACCGTGGCCTTGTTTAATCCGGTTTGACTGGATAACTGTGCCCGGGATAGAGGGGCATGAAGGCGGATGCGCTCCAATACAATGGATTTATTCAGCTTTTTGACAAGCGCCTGATCGCCAGTAACATTCATGGTTATTTCACTTCCTGTTGATGTAATTCCCGTTATTATATCATAAAAATAAACTTAGTTTAAGCAATAGACAAAGTTTCTTGGCTGTGCTAGAATCGTTTTTGTAAACGTTTACTACAAAGGAGGAACTTATAATGGCTTATTTCGAACAAGTATCCAAAATTAACTTTGAGGGCAAGCAATCTGATAATCCTTTTGCGTTCAAATTTTATAATCCTCAGGAAATGGTAGCGGGAAAAACGATGGAGGAGCATTTGCGTTTCAGTATGGCCTATTGGCATACGCTGGTTGCAGGCGGCTCTGATCCTTTTGGAGTAGAGACTGCGGAACGCCCATGGTCCAAGTTTACCGGACTTGATTTGGCGAAGGCACGTGTGGAAGCTGCCTTTGAGCTGCTGGATAAAATGAATTTACCTTATTTCGCCTTCCACGATGTGGATATTGCTCCTGAAGGCGCGTCACTGAAGGAATTTTACAGCAATCTGGATACCATCGTGGATCTGATTGAGGATCACATGAAGGCTACGGGGAAAAAGCTGCTGTGGAACACGGCGAACATGTTTAGCCATCCACGTTATTTGCATGGAGCTGCGACGACTTGCAATGCAGATGTATACGCACACGCAGCTGCTCAAATTAAAAAAGGACTGGAAGTGGGCAAACGTCTGGGCGCAGATAACTACGTATTCTGGGGAGGCCGTGAAGGCTATGAAACACTGCTGAATACAGATTTGAAGTTGGAACAGGACAATCTGGGACGGATGTTCCATATGGCCGTGGACTACGCGCGTGAAATCGGCTTTGACGCTCAATTCCTGATTGAGCCAAAACCGAAGGAGCCAACCAAGCATCAGTATGATTTTGATGCGGCGACGACGATTGCCTTCCTGCAAAAATATGATCTGGATCAGCATTTCAAGCTTAATCTGGAAGCTAACCATGCCACTTTGGCGGGTCATACTTTTGATCATGAAGTACGTGTAGCACGGGTTAACGGCATGTTGGGTTCCCTGGATGCCAACCAAGGTGATTTGCTGCTGGGCTGGGATACGGACGAATTCCCGGTTGATCTGTATGATGCCACACTAACCATGTATGAAGTACTGCAAAATGAAGGATTAGGCCGTGGGGGTATCAACTTTGATGCCAAGGTGCGCAGAGCATCGTTTGAGCCAGAAGATTTGTTCCTCGCGCACATCGCAGGTATGGATACGTATGCGAAAGGGTTGAAGGTAGCCGCCAAACTGATCGAGGATCGTGTGTTTGAGAACTTTATTGAGAAGCGGTACAGCAGCTTTAAAGAAGGCATTGGAGCAGACATTGTATCCGGAAAAGCAACGCTTGCTTCCCTAGCTGAATATGCTCTGGCGAACGAAGCACCACGCAAAAACGTGTCCGGTCGTCAGGAGTATCTGAAAGCAACATTGAATCAATACATTTTGGCTGATTAATGCCGGAATTTATATATGAATAAGGGCCGTACGATCACAGGGAAGGAGGAACTCCAATGCAGGAGAAGTTAAAACAGGAGCTGGAGCGCTATGTCATCGGCGTGGATTTGGGTACCAGTGCGGTCAAAACGGTGCTGGTCAACCGTAAGGGGCAGGTGGCTTATGAAACCTCTCAGTCATATCCTCTTCATCAGCCGAAAGCAGGGTATAGCGAACAGCAGCCTGAAGACTGGGTGCGTGGGACGTTAGCATCGTTGAAAGAGCTTGTAGAGAAGGCCGGAATCTCCGGAACAGATGCTGTGGACGGCATCAGCTTTTCGGGGCAGATGCACGGGCTTGTGCTGACTGACAAGGAAGGCCAAGTGCTTCGTCCAGCTATTCTATGGAATGACACGCGCACAACGGCACAATGCCGCCGTATTGAAGAACAGCTCGGGCCAGCGCTGCTAAGTATCGCGCGCAACCGCGCGCTGGAAGGCTTCACGCTACCCAAGCTGCTGTGGGTGCAGGAGCATGAGCCAGACGTGCTGGCTCGTGCGGCCCATTTTATGCTGCCTAAAGATTATGTGCGCTACTGTCTCACAGGAGAGTTGGCGATGGAGTATTCGGATGCGGCAGGCACGCTGTTGCTAGACATCGCGAACAAGCAGTGGAGCGAAGAGATCGCAGCTGCGTTTGATCTGCCGTTGTCGCTGTTCCCGCCGCTGGTGGAATCCTTTGACCAGACGGGTACACTATTGCCGGAGATTGCGGAACAGAGCGGGCTTTCGCCTGAAACCAAGGTCTATGCAGGTGGAGCAGACAACGCATGTGGCGCGATTGGTGCCGGCATTTTGAGCGAAGGCCGCACCTTGTGCAGTATCGGCACCTCAGGAGTTGTGCTTTCCTATGAGGAACGCAAGGATATCGACGTTCAGGGACGGGCACATTTTTTTAATCATAGTGAGCAGGATGCTTATTATATTATGGGGGTTACACTCGCGGCCGGATATAGCTTGACCTGGTTTAAGGATACCTTTGCTCCGGAACATTCTTTTGATGCGCTGTTGGAGGATGTAAACTCGATCGAGCCGGGCAGCCGAGGGCTGTTGTTCACGCCTTATATCGTGGGCGAACGTACCCCTCATCCGGATGCAGCTATTCGAGGCAGCTTTATCGGGATGGATGCAGGGCATAAGCTTCCGCATTTTACACGAGCAGTGCTGGAGGGAATTACGTTTTCGCTCAAGGAATCCATTGATATTCTCAGAGGCACGGGCAAAACGGTGAATGAAGTGATTTCCATTGGCGGCGGTGCGCGTAATGAGGCATGGCTGCAAATGCAGGCCGATATTTTTAACGCGGATATCGTCAAGCTGGAGAGTGAGCAGGGGCCTGCCTTGGGAGCGGCTATGCTGGCTGCATATGGTAGCGGGTGGTTTGAATCGCTGCAAGCGTGCGCTGAAGCTTTTCTGCGTGAAGCAGCAAGATATACGCCAAATCCGGAACGTGTGGCACAGTATGAAGGCTTATATGAGCTATACCGTGAAGTTTATCTACACACGCGGGAGCTAAGTGAGCAATTGGTGGTCTATCGGTAATACAGTGAACTTTGAACGTAAATGAGAAGCGGCTTCGGGTTAGGAATCCCCGAAGCCGCTTATTTCATGGATGATAAGTTTTGGATTAAACACTTTTCTTCATTTTTGCATGACCTTCATTCACCGAGCTCACGGCACAGCCTGAGCATGACTTGCTCGATGAACAGCCAGCACAGGCGCCTTGGCGGCTTTTTCGCAAAAATCTTACCAGCACCCATGCACTGTAACCGAGGATCACCAATAAAATAATGATATTGACCATGGAATCCACTTCCTTTTATATACTCTAGGGTCTGACTTAACCCCAACCTAATAATCTGCCACACTGATAGATCAAGACGGCGATGATATATGCCACGGTCAAAGGATAGATCACAGAAAATGCGGTCCAGCGCCAGGAGAGTGTCTCCTTGCGAATAACCGCTACCGTAGCCAGACACGGCACATACAACAGAATGAACACCATAAAGCTAAATGAGGCAAGCGATGTAAAAGCATGACTGACTTGCAATTCCAGTCCCTGCATATCGGGAACATGATAAATGATATTCATGGTTGATACGATAACCTCTTTGGCCATAAAGCCTGTGAGCAGAGACGCGCCTGCTTGCCAGGTGCCAAAACCAAGAGGAGCCAATAGAGGTGCAAACCATCCTCCAATCGTAGCGAGCAGGCTGTCATCCATTTCTACGCCAAAGCCCTGCGGACCGAAATTGGACAAGAGCCAGATGCCTACAGAGCCTGCAAGAATAATCGTTCCGGCTTTACGGACGAAGCCTTTGACCTTCTCCCATGTGCTGCGAAATAATGTAAGAGCCTGCGGCACCCGATAGGGAGGGAGCTCTACGATAAAGAGGGAGGGCTCACCTGATAAAATAGATACTTTGGAAAAAATTTTGGCAAGTATAAGCGATACGGTGATCCCTAACACATACATCAGCATGATAATGCTCGCCGCATGTGACGGGAAAAACACACCTGCAAACAACGCATAGACTGGCAAGCGGGCCGAGCATGACATAAAGGGTACCAGCAACGTTGTAATGAGGCGTTCTCTTGGTTGTTCAATGGTGCGTGCTGCCATAATTGCCGGAACATTACAGCCAAATCCGATGATGAAGGGAATGAAGCTTTTTCCGTTCAAGCCCACGGCTTGCATCAAGCGATCCATGAGTATCGTGACCCGTGCCATATACCCGGAGTCTTCGATTACCGAGATAATCAGAAATAAAATAGCAATTTGAGGCAGAAAAACAAGCACACCCCCGACCCCAGCCACGATGCCGTCCACGACTAGACTTTGCGTAAAAGCGGACGCGTTCAAGTGAACGAGTAATTCAGTAATCCAGCTGCTGAGTGTCCCTGAAAAAAATTCATCCAGCATATCTGAAAGAATGGTACCCGCCCAATCGAAGGTAAACTTAAAGGTAGCGTACATTAACAGTAAAAAGATCGGAATCCCCAAGTACCGATGAGTTAGCAGTGCATCCAGCTTATCAGTCAGGCTGTGCGGTCTGAGTTTGGATGTGTCAACTGCCTTGGTGCACAGCTCAGCAATCCATGCTGTTCTTACAGAACGAATATGCTGAGCAGGGGTGCTGGCATGCCCCTCCCTGAGAAGCTCTTCCTCGCAGCGCTGGATGCGTGCAGTTACTTGCTCACGCAGTGTCTCATTCGTCATCCATTCCATGACGACTGGATTGTTTTCCAGACATTGCAGTGCAGCCCACCGGGGTTGAGGCACAGATGTATGCTGCAGCAAGTTGCAAATATCCGCAATAGCAGCTTCGACGGCAGGGCCGTAATCCAGTTGAAAAGCATTGGATGTATGTCTGACCTCTCGAAGGGAAGCAAGCATTTGCTTACTTCCACTACCTGTACGTGCCACCATCGGAATAATGGGAACGTTCAATTGATCAGCCAACAGTTCCTTGTTTACCCGAAGACCGGTGGCATCGGCTACATCGGTCATGTTTAAGCCGAGTACAAGCGGACGGCCGTATTCCAATAATTGTACGGTCAAATATAGATTGCGTTGAAGCTGGGAAGCATCCACGATGTTAATTAGCGCCGCAGGCGGTTCTTCCAGCAAATAACGGGTTGCGACGCCTTCATCCAGCGACAGAGGGAGTAAAGAGTAGGCACCCGGCAAATCCACCAATACGGCAGACTTGTCACGCAGGATTCCTGTTTTCTTTTCCACAGTGACGCCGGACCAGTTTCCTACTTCTGCATACGTACGAGTCAACTTGTTGAATAATGAGGTTTTTCCTGTATTAGGATTACCGAAAAGAGCAATCATGTCCATGTCGGAACGACCTCCAGTTGCTTCACTTGATTTTGGCGGAGGCCGACTAACTGGCCGTTGCATTCAATGACGATCGGGCCGCCCAATAAACTGATCTTTTTTAAGCGTATAATGGAGCCTTCATTGATGCCCATGTCTGTTAAACGGCGGCGCAATGAGGGGTGAAGAGGGGCAAGAGATTGCAATCGCACAGTCTGACCTAATGGTGTACGAAGGAGTGAGATACATTCTGGCATGGTGCTCAGCCTTTCTGATCTAGAATGAGAATCAATATCATTTACTTCCGATGCCAGTACCATATCATGAGGAGTACTAGATTGCTGTGATAAAATTCTCTGCGAACGACATGTTTATGTATAGCCCTCTCTGTTATATAACAGAGTAAGGTGTCGCAACCTGCCTTTAAATGCACTCATACCCGCCTGCAACCGACAAAACTAGAGCGTTTGGGGCAACTGTTTTTATGGTAAGATAGAGCTGTTTACAACTATGCTAAGAAGGGCAGGAACGCTCTGTATGAACAGAAAAATCGGGGTTAGGCTTGTAAAATGTCTGGTTGCAGGTGCAGCGCTGGCTGTGTTGCTGCCGCAGGCTGTAGAGTGGGGCAACAATGTGTATGCGGCGTCGGTCAAGCCGGCTCCCTCCGTATCATCGCAGCAGCTTCAAAACAAGCTTTTACAGGCAATGGCTACGCGGAGTGAAACGCTGACCTTTACATATCAAGGGCGAGTGAACGGTCTCAAGCAGCAGTTACAGACAGCCATCCAACAGGCGATGGAGAGCGATCCGTATGTGAATTATACGATCAAAAGCTACGCATTCAGCTATACAGGCACAACCACCTCCGCCCAAGTTACGATTCGTTTAAGCTACCGGGAAACGAAGGAACAGACGGCATATGTGGATAGCACAGTGCAAGCTGTGCTGGGGGATATCATTACGAAGGGAATGACGGATCATGAAAAGGTGAAGGCCATCCATGATTGGATCGTCGTTCGCCTGAAGTATGATGAAGCACAGCAAAAGTACACAGCCTATGATGGTCTGAAAACGGGAAGCACGGTCTGCCAGGGTTATTCGCTGTTGGCTTATAAAATGCTCGAACGAGCAGGGATTACAAATCGGATTGTGGAAGGTAGAGCAGGAGGGCAGTTGCATGCATGGAATCTTGTTTTATTAGATGGCCGATGGTATCACATGGATACGACATGGGATGACCCGACCCCCGATCGCGCGAACGAGGTAAGCACTTCATATTATCTGCTGACGGATTCAGAAATGCGACGGGATCACTCGTGGGTGAAACAGTACCCTCAGGCGAACACATCGTACCGCGAAACGTTATCGGCATTGATAGCTGCCGGAGGAGCAAAGGCTGCCGTGTATCAAAAACTGTACAATAACCTGGAATATCCGTTACAAGACGGCAAGGGACTGGTTAAATCATCAGCTGACATCAAGGAACAGGTTCGGAAGATGATAACTAAGGGAGAAACGTCAATTACTTTTGGCTATCAAGGTACGGAACGAAGTCTTAAGGAGGATTTACAGTCCTTGTACCAACTCGGCTTAAAATCCATTTCCTATCAGATTACGGATCTCGGAAGTACCGGCAATCTTAGGGTAACCCTGAAATGGACTTAATTATTCGGCTGTAAAAAAGCCACATTATCAAAGGAGTATTCTAATTTATATGCACAAGCGTTCCTTTACCTATTTGCTTGGCACGCAGACGATGTCCAATGCGGCCGACATTCTTTACATTATGGCACTTGTGTCTTTGGTCTTTCATGAAACAGACTCGATCTTCTCTTCGGTGCTTGTTCCGTTGCTGCGGATGGGGGCGCAGATGATCAGCGGCTTTTTAGCACCGCTCATTTTGGCCCGATTCCAGCTTCCTTTTATTTTATTCGTTTCCCAGTTTGGACAACTGGCTTTCTTCGCTTTTCTGCTGGGACACTTATGGTCAGCGGGCACAGAGCCCGTATGGGTGATTGTGTTCGCGTTGGTGGCAGCCATGTCCTTTCTGGACGGCTGGACTACACCTGCGCGCAATGCGCTGATTCCCCGCCTTGCTTCCGGGGAAGGACTCATGCGGGCAAACAGTTTGGTATCGGTCAGCGATCAGACGGTGCAATTAGCAGGGTGGGGGCTTAGTGGTGTGCTCGTAGCTATGCTGGGCTCGGAAAAAACATTGCTGGTGGCTGGCGGTCTGTATTTGATAGCGCTGATCTTCACCAGCTTGATTCGAGATCCCCTAGAGGGCAAAGCTCATTATTTGCTTCAGCCTGGAACAAGGGTACAAAATGGGGATTCCTTGGCTTCTGAGGTTGTAACCGAGCCGGGACAAGGGCAACATGACTTGCCTCCAGCGCAGTTGGAAGATAAGCTGTATGGTCCGGAATCAGAGAGCCCAGCGGTGCCTCCTAAACGTAAAAAAGAAATACTGCGTGAAGGCTGGAGTCTCATCGGAACCAGTCGCAGATTGAAGGCTCTTATTTTTATGGATATGATTGACCTGCTGGGGGGTTCGGTTTGGGTAGGCGCGTTCACGCTTGCCTTCGCTCAGCAGGTTTTGCACAAGAGCGAGGCATGGTGGGGATACATTAATGCGGCGTATTTTGCAGGTGCGATTGGTGGTGGCATCGTAGTCCTTGCCTGTGTCAAGCATTTGCAGCGCAGACTGCTGCCCGCTATGCTGGCAGGGATGGCAGGCTACGGGCTGCTGACGGCTTGGTATGCACTGAACACATTACCGCCACTAACGCTGCTTATCGTGCTGTTGATGGGACTACCTGCGGAAATGTCGGTCGTCTCCCGCCGCACGATGATGCAAATGAGTGTGTCGGTACATGATTTGCCCAAGGTGCTGTCCGCCCAGGCTACGCTGACAAGCCTGACGTTTTGTATTTCGCTGCTTTTAATGGGCTGGATTGCAGATCATTTGGGTATCGTTAATTTGTACTTGTTTTCAGCGGTGTTGACGCTGATTGCTGTTATATACGGTATTTTTAGTCGTCGTGCCTTATCTATGTCTTTATCAGCTGAAGTAGCTGCTTCTTCCAAATAAACAGAAAAAGAAAAAGCCCGTCTCCGGGCATATACAGGGGAACATGCGGATAATGGTCTTGGGACCAGGTGTACCAGCGTGTTTTCCCTGATATGTGGAGACGGGCTTTTTATCTCTGTGTTCTATTATTTATCCGAAGACGGATTTGAACTCAAATCACATTCTTTTAGCGGAACGATTTTAGTACGTTTGATCCATTTGTAGCCAAGCCACAGCAGAAGGAACAGCGGTACACTCATATACGTAGCGATCATCGTTTTCCAGTCAATCTCCTGTCCGGTGAAGGCATCCGTCCCTTGCCCGATAATGACAATGATACATAGAGCAAAGGCGAACAACGGTCCAAACGGGAACCAGCGGGCTTTGTAGGGAAGCTCACTCAGACTGTGACCCTGGGCAGTAAAGGCACGGCGGAAACGATAGTGGCTGACGGCAATCCCAACCCACGTAATAAATCCGCACATTCCAGAGGCATTGAGCAGCCAGTTATAGACTACACCGTCTCCATACAGGGAGGCGAGAAAAGCCAGCATACCAACAGCAGTCGTAATCAGAAGTGCATTCATAGGAATGCCGCGTCGATTGATACGCCCAAGGAAACGGGGGGCTTTACCTTCCCGCGCCAAAGCGTACAGTACCCGAGTCGCTGCATACATACCCGAGTTGCCTGCCGACAATACGGAGGTCAAAATAACGGCGTTCATGACTGAGGCAGCAATGGCAAGCCCTGCTTTTTCAAATACGAGCGTGAACGGACTGACTCCGATATCACTGATATCTCCCCGCAACAGATTCGGATTCGTATATGGAATGATCAAACCAATAACGAGAATCGCGAGAATATAAAAGAACAAGATACGCCAAAAGATTTGGCGGATGGCACGTGGCACATTGTCACGCGGATTTTCGCTTTCGCCAGCGGCTACCCCAATCAGCTCGGTTCCCTGAAAGGAAAAGCCCGCAGCCATAAACACGCCCAATACGGCGAAGAATCCACCATGGAACGGGGCATCTCCTACCGTGAAGTTGGCAAAGCCCACCGCAGGACCACCCATGATGCCGAAAATCATCAGCACCCCTACGGCCAAAAAGATGATTACAGTCACAATTTTAATCATGGCGAACCAGTATTCGGACTCACCGTAGCCTTTGACCGTCAACGCGTTCAGCAAGAAGATTATGGCCAAGAATAACAGACTCCACCAAGCAGAGTGACTTTCTGGAAACCAGTATTTGATGAGCACGGTCGCTGCTGCCAATTCGGCAGCAATCGTCACTGCCCAGTTGTACCAGAAGTTCCAGCCCATGGCGAAACCAAAAGCCGGATCAACGAAGCGACCTGCATAGGTATTAAAAGAGCCGGATTCAGGCATAAACGTAGCCAGCTCACCGAGGCTGGTCATTAAGAAGTAGACCATGAGGCCAACTGCTGCATAAGCCAGCAGGGCACCGCCGGGTCCAGCTTCGGCGACCGCACCTCCACTGGCAAGGAATAGCCCTGTTCCGATAGAGCCGCCGAGGGCGATCATCGTCATATGACGGGCTTTGAGACTTTTACGCAAGGTTGCGTCAGATGTTGCTTTGTGTTGCACGTTCAAACACTCCTTCATGAAATTGTATTTCATGTCAGGGCAAGAGCCAGAAGGAGGGGGAGTATATAAATCAAAAGACCGCAGGGAATACGCCTGCGGTCTTGTCTATGCATTCCGCACCATACCTTCTTCTATAACAAGATAGCTCAACACACGTTGTCTGTGTTAGGACATCGCGTGACAGTTCTGCTCCTTTCGGTTAGCAGCCCCAGCATACGGAGTATTTACAAAGAGTCAGCTCCGCATACTTCGGCGGGTGTACCTTTCTACTGGAATCTCAGACGGCTCTTGGCGTCTCCTCCAGTGTACTGATTACATCCGCGACCTCTACCTCATCATAAAACAGGTTGATGAGGTGTATGACATGATATTTTATTGTATAGCGAACTACAGTATATCGTACCTGTACACTTTCTGACAATCGACAATTTTTTGAAAATCCACTTATCGATTCTTAAATCAAGAGTTCCGCTTGGCCATCTGCTGCCAAACCGTACCTGCGGCTTGTTCGCCTGATTCGATGCGCTCCAGTGCCATTTTAGCTTGCAGACTGACCTCAAATTCGGGGTCATCGACGGCCTTCTCCAGCGCATCACGCGCATCCTCGGTTCCAACCTCGTATAGAAAACGGGCTGCACGCCAGCGAACCAGCTTGCTGCTGTCCGACAGGGCTCCGATCATAGCGCTGGTAGCGACGGGATCGCCAATGTCCGACAACGTGTCGCCAGCAGTGCGGCGTACTGCCGCTGAAGGATCGCGCAGCGCCTCGAACAGCAGTTCCATTGCCTCCGGTGAACGAATATCGCCCAGATAGACGACTCCCAGCCGCCGTAGCTGCATTTTGTCGTCATGTAGCGCTTGCCGGATCAACGGCAAATGCTCAGGCGTCGGCTCCAGCCGATCCAGCGCAGCGTAGCGTGTGCGCCAGTCTTCGTGTTGAAGAGCCTGCTTCAGCTCGGCATCGCTCCACTCGCGGCGTTCCTCCACGAATTCGCTGTTGTCCGCGCCGTGGGCAATCGCCTGCTGGATAATTTGTTCCAGCCGATCCTGCGGAAAGGCTGCCTCCAATTCCTGCTCAACCTCGCGGGCAATATCCGGCAGTTCACCGTAACGGACGCCGTAATCACTCAGCTTGCGTTCTTTGATCAGTGTTGCACTTGCCACGCGGGTAACGGCTTGCACGAAGCGGTCGGACAAGGAAATTCGTTCCTCCTGCTGTCCTGCCTTAACCCTAATTTGCATGGGAAGACCGCGGAAAAATTGTACAAAAACCTGTGCTTCCCCAAACGCTTCCCCAGAGGTTTCCTCCGGTAAATCCCAGTTTGCGTCAGCACCTTCCTCGCCTAGCTGATCCCGGACTTGACCCAGAATAGTAGACCAATCCGCATTTCCTTTACGGTCAAGGGCTACAAAATCGGTCGTGTGAAACACGCTTTTGACCCCTTCAATCGCCAGCATACGCCGGATAAATGGGGGAGCGGAGCGCTCATTGTCTCGTGTATATGTTCTGCGGATACCCGCTTCCAGTCGCTCATCCAGATGCAGCATCATGGTGTTCGGACTGGGAGTTGGCTCGATAGATGTTATCTTCATAGCTCGGTACAGCCTCCTGTTCAAAAGTTCTCCATATATCATATATAGCTTATCTGTATTGTACCTCATTCTGTGTATGTCTCCAAAGAGAGAGTTTTTATTTACGAAGAAAATACAATGACATATATCACATTATTGATATAAGTATACCTGATGGATATGGAGGTTGTTTGAATAAAAACAGCTATATGGGCCGAACTCAAAAAAGTCACAGGGAAACGGAGTAGCGGGATGGTGCTGTACTATGCATTCCGCTTCAACGAATCATTTTGCTTCTGATGGATCAGGAGAGAAGCGATAAATCCCACAGACAGAACTGCCGCCAGCAGCATAAACGTAGTCATCTGATTGCCGCCATTTCCCATCAAACGAATGGAAAGCATAGGTGCTAGACTCGTACCGGCAAACAGAATGAAGGTATACAGTGAGACGGCTATGGCCCTTGCTGTACCGCCGAGCTGGCCAACTATTGCAATAAGTGAAGGGACACTCAGGGCAATGCCACTGACAAAACATACACTTAATACCACGATAGCTATTAGAGAATGCGTCATTCCCATCAGCGCCAAGCTGAGAATGGAAAGAAGAAGAGCTGTACGTAGTAAAAGGTGAACATCGAACTTCAGGGCCAGTTTTCCGGCGAAGGGTGAGAGAAGCATGCCGATGATGCCAGCGGATCTGACATATAGCATCTGTGTGCTATTCAGGCCAAATTCGGGACTGCCAAGGTAGCTTCCCAAAACCGTATACATGCTCACAAATGACATCAGAAGAACAAAAGCGATCGTGTAGCTTAACCATAAAGGATACGAACGCAGAACGGTCCCCAACTGACCGAAGGCTGCCCAAATGCGAACCCCTCGTTGCGGAGAGGGAGCTTTAGGCAGGAAAAAAAGAACGATCAGGAAGGTGATTCCGTACACAATACCTAGCATCTGAAATACCATATTCCATCCGGTTTGTTCGCTGATAACAATACTAAATACCTGTCCGGCAATACCTGCCACTAGAAAACCAGTGCTGATAAAGCCGATAGCCGTTACCCGTTTTTCAGTCGGAAACATATCTACGGCGTATGCGAGAGCAACGGGGGAAAAGGTAGCTGCCGCCAAACCCTGCAGCAAGCGAAGCACAACTAATACAGAATACTGACTGGTTAAGCCGAGAGATAACGAAAGGATCGTCAATGCGAGCAGTCCGGCAACGATAACCTGCTTGCGTCCAAAGCGATCAGACAATCCTCCATAAATAAGACATCCCGCCGCAAATCCTAAGGAAAAGATACTTCCCGGCAGAGCTGCTTCAGCTAGCGTTTTTCCAAATACTTTAGCAAAGAGAGGGACCAAAGGGATCGTTACATACAGGCTGGACATCACGGCAACCGCTGACCAGCATAGGATTACAATCATCCATGCATAAGGGAGAGCAACATTTTCCTTCTGTATAACGCTATCATTAGTTCGTAATTTACTCATCAATGGAACACTCCTTAATCTTCAAATAAGTAACTTATTAAATATATACAATTAAATATATTAGATAACCTAATTATATGTTTAAAAAAATTTATCTGCCCACCCCCAGTTTATCTTCCATATGATGATGGATTTTTTCTATAATTCGCGAGAAAATAATCTGCTCCTCGGGCTCCAAAATACTCGCTAGGGAAGCACAAGAAGACCAAAATACAGGAAGCACCTGCTGTACAAGGCGAGAACCCGCTTCTGTAATGCGTACATGAATTTTGCGCCGATCTGTAGAATTATGTTCTCTGATAATCCATCCTCGTTGCTCAGTCCAATCCAGGAGGGATGTTGCAGATGCACGTCGGATGCCTAGACGGTCGGCAATCATAGAAGGGCTCATCTGGGCCTGAGATTGGTGCAGTGTCAACAGCAACAATAAATCTAGCTTACTCTCTGTCAGGCCGTAAGCAGCTAGATCCAAATCTATTGCGTCGAGCGTATTATCACTGGTCCATAGCAAAAAGAGACCAATACGGGCAAGTTGCCGATCCGTTTCTGCAAGGGCAGTTTGATCCATTAACTCCAGATAAGGTTCGGGTCCCAGACGAGGAAGAGACTGCTGGACGGTGTCCCGCTTACTTTGTTTTGGCGGCATAAGTTCACTCTTTTCATATAATTAGGTTATCTAACTATAAATAATATAACGTATTGCCATGCAAAAGACAATATCTAGCAAGAAATACTGCCACATTCCATACAGAAGCAGGGTTAAAAATCAGTTGAATGAACCAAACTGTGAGTAGGTTACCAAATTGCGCCAATAGATAAGTGAAGGAGGCGTTCCTATGTTCCGCAAGCAAGAAAGAACGCTCATTATTGTATGTATAGTAATTGCGGCCATTATGCTATATGCCGTAATTAAAAGCATAGCTCGCTTGACTCCCTAGTTGGTAATCAAGAGTGATTTCGAAGTTTTCCCTATTAAAAATGTGAAATGAAGGAGTGAAACCCATTTGTCTTCACTGGACCCTGTATTGCTAAGCCGGATGCTGACCGGGATTACCCTGTTTGTTCATATCGTATTTGCATCCATCGGCGTTGGTGTACCTTTAATGATTGCACTTGCAGAATGGCGCGGGCTGCGAACCGGTGATCCGCATTATACACTACTGGCCCGGAGATGGGCGCGAGGGTTTGTCATCACTGTTGCCGTGGGTGTCGTTACAGGCACCTCCATTGGTCTGCAGCTCAGCTTGCTTTGGCCTACCTTTATGCGGGTGGCTGGACAAGCGATTGCACTGCCCCTGTTTTTAGAGACGTTTGCTTTTTTTATCGAAGCAATATTCCTAGGCATCTACTTGTATACTTGGGATCGGTTTAAAAGTAAATATTTTCACTTAATGCTGCTCATCCCGGTAGCGATTGCCTCGTCTGCATCAGCGGTTTTTATTACGACTGTGAACTCGTTCATGAACCAACCTCAAGGCTTTACACTCAAAAATGGAGTCATGACCAATATTCATCCCATCGAGGCTATGCTAAACCCTGCCACGCCGACCAAAGTGTCTCATGTACTGGCTTCCTCGTATACATTGAGCGCAGGGGTGCTGATGGGGCTGGCTGCTTACAGCATGCTGCGAGGGCGTAATCACCCTTATTTTAAAAAGGCGCTGAAGCTGACGGCCACCTGTACCATTGTGTTTGCCATCAGTACAGTGATGATTGGAGACGCATCCGGTAAATTTCTGGCCAAATATCAGCCGGAGAAGCTGGCTGCCGCCGAATGGCATTTTGATACGATGACGCACGCCCCCTTTGTATATGGTGGCTTTATGGATGAAAACGGTGAAATCAAATACGCTCTGAAAGTGCCTTATGCACTTAGTGTGTTGGCCGGGAATTTGCCTAGTACGGAGGTTAAGGGGTTAAATGACTATCCGGTGGAGGAGCGTCCGCCGCTGTCTATTCATTATATGTTTGACCTCAAGATCACCACAGGAGTGCTGATTCTCGTCATCCCACTGCTATATCTGATCCGCAAGCGTTTGCCAGGTCGCAAACCCTACCCCAGATGGCTGCTGTTAGCGCTCATTCTGGTCGGACCGATGGCGATGGTAGCTATTGAGCTGGGCTGGATGTTTGCGGAGGTCGGCAGACAGCCGTGGATTTTACGCGGATATATGAAGGTGTCCGAAGCAGCAACTACTTCTACAAGTGTTGGGTGGATGCTAGTGTTGTTTGTTATTTTGTATCTGGTGTTGTGCTTCTCGGCCATCAAGGTACTCAGCAAACTATTCCGTAATAAGGATGCCGTGGAAGAGATAAGACAGCTGGGCCTGGAAGGGGCTGAAGGCAAGTGAACTATGAAATTGTAGGCATCGCCATTTTGTGGACCTTCCTGTTTGGATATTTGCTTGTGGCATCCATTGATTTTGGTGCAGGCTTTTTCAGCTTTTACAGTGTGCTGACAGGCCACCAGAACAAAATCCACAACATCATTCAACGGTATCTGTCTCCAGTATGGGAGGTTACGAACGTATTTCTCATCTTTTTTGTGGTGGGATTGAACGGTTTTTTCCCGGATGCAGCTTATTACTATGGGACGGCGTTACTCGTTCCCGGTAGTATTGCAATCGTGCTGCTCGCGATCCGGGGAGTATATTATGCTTACAATACGTATGGGCATTCGGGTAAAAATAATATCGTCTACATGGCGTTGTACGGTGCGACTGGATTACTGATTCCCGCGGCACTGTCGACGGTCCTCGCTATTTCGGAAGGCGGCATTATTTTGGAAAACAGCACAGGTGTTCATCTTCAATGGGGTCAGCTATTAAGCAACCCTTACACGTGGGCGGTTATTATTCTGGCGCTGGTGAGTGTATTGTATATATCGGCGATGTTTTTGTGCTTTTATGCCAAAAGGGCAGGGGACAAGGTCGCTTTCGAAATTGTACGAGGGTACGCGTTGCTCTGGAGTGCTCCTACGATTTTGGCGAGTTTGTTCGCATTTTTTCAGATTAACAAACAAAATCCGGACCATTTTTCCAATATGCTCAGTATGGCCTGGATGTTTGTCGCATCCTTCATATGCTTTGTAGGGGCAGTCTATCTGGTCTGGCAGCGGCGCCATTTGGGTATCTCCTTTATCCTAGTGATGCTGCAATTTGCATTTGCCTGGTATGGCTATGGCCGGTCACATCTTCCGTATGTTCTGTATCCCTACATTAATGTATATGACAGCTTTACGAACTCTACGATGGCATATGCATTGATTACGGCGTTTGTTGCGGGTCTGCTAGTGCTGATTCCTTCGCTGATCCTGATTTTGAGATTGTTCCTGTTCGATGCAAAGTATGTAAGAGGACAAGCGGGAAAGAAAGGGTGAGTTAGAGTGGTTGCTTTCGAGCATTTTACGATCATGTATGAGTCGCCGATCATTATCGTGGTGGCGATTGTGTTTTTGTTTATTTATTCGGCACACTTTAAAAACCCACAGGACTGACAATAACATGTGGAGCAGGCCTTCTGATAGACCCGGGAGGTCTGTTTTTGCTATATTATCGCTGAATTTCCTTTACAGATGTGATTGAATTATACTTTACATATATCAGGATGTTGCATCATTTCATGTTCACATTTGAGTGACAATATATAGTTAAATTGAACCGTTGTGTTTTTGGAGAACGGGTCTGTCAGGGAGGGGGCTGCATCATGCCTAAAGTGCGTTTTAACAATATGGATCATGTAAATACCGATAAAACCATCAAGCAATTCAGACAATGGCGGCAGGAGCGACGCAGCAAAATAAAGGATTATACGTTCGTTGTGCCAAACCATCCCCCGGAGCTGGAGTTTCTGCATCATAATCGGGAAATGGCGACGGCGACATGGGTGGGCCATTCCACCTTTTTTATTCAGTACCTTGGGCTGAATATTGTCACTGATCCGGTGTGGGCAGAGCGTATGGCTTTTGATAAAAGGCTGGCTCCACCCGGCATTCGCATTCAGGATGTGCCACCACTGGATATCATTCTGCTATCACATTCGCATTATGATCATTTACATTTGGCATCGTTGCGGAAGTTATATCGTGCAGACACATTGATGCTCGTACCCTCGGGGTTAAAGTCGAAAATGATCCGCAAAGGCTTTCGCAACTGCCATGAGCTGCAATGGTGGGAGCATTTTACGGTAGGCGGGGTACGGATTACATTTGTTCCGGCACAGCACTGGACACGGCGTACGCCGTTTGATACCAATACTTCGCATTGGGGTGGATACGTTCTGCAAAGTGAGCAGCAGGTGATTGGTTCTGCCACGTCTGTTGCAGGCTCAGATGCTCATGCAGAATCCGATTCAACGGAGGCACCTACGTTGTATTTTGTGGGAGATACCGGATATTTCCGTGGATTTAAAGAGATTGGCGAGCGCTTTGCCATTGATCTGACCTTTATGCCTATTGGCGCGTATGAACCGGAATGGTTCATGACCTCACAGCATGTGACACCAGAAGAGGCGTTGCAGGGCTTTGTGGATTGCGGCGCAGATCAGATGATCCCGATGCACTATGGAGCCTTTAAGCTGGCGGACGATACGCCGAGAGAGGCGCTGGATCGTCTCGAAGTAGAGCGAGAGCGCTTGGGGATTGCAAAGGAACGCATCCATGTACTGGGGCACGGAGAGACGCTGAAAATTGGGCGCCGTTGCTCAACCAGAATCTGAGGGATTCAATAAAATACGTATATAAGGGGATTTTGCAAAAATCCAATAAGCGGCCCAGCGGACAATTAATAATGCCTGCCGAGCCGCTTTTTTTAGTTCTATGCTACCGTTCAGAATTAAACGGCTTCGATCTCACTCGCCAAAGAGGAGTCATTGTTCGCAATGGGATGACGAACGATTTTAACCTCATAGAACGTGATTTTATTTTCAATAATATAGTCTGGAATTTGACGGTGGTTGTGGGATTCACGGAACGCTTCACTTTTCGTCCAGCCTTGGAAGTTCTCTTTTTCCTTCCAGCGTGTGCTAATCGTTACCTCCTCATAATCCTTCGTGTTTTCCGTCAGCAGCACTTCCAGACCGAGGAAGCCTTCCATCTTTTCAACCTGTCCTTCTTTGTTAAATCTTTCGATGAGCAAATGGGCATTGCCTGGTGTGATTTTAGATGTGTTTGTAACGATAACCATATTAAATTCCTCCTGAATGATGTGGTATGGTCGGTATAATAACCGGATAGCCATCCTCAAATTTGATGGTAGCGTTCATTTCATAAATGTCGCGAAGAAAAGCAGACGTCAAAATCTGACGGGGTTCGCCAGCAACGGCGATTCGTCCCCTTTTAAGCGCAATCATATGATGACAATAGGCCGCAGCTTGCTGCAAATCATGCAGTACCATAACAATCGTCAAGCCGGACTCGTGATTAATACGCCGCAGCATATCCATAACTTCAAATTGGTGGGCGATATCCAGAAAAGTGGTCGGTTCATCGAGCAAAAGAATACCCGTTTGTTGGGCCAAGGCCATTGCAATTCGCGCTTTTTGTTGTTCACCTCCCGATAGAGTATGGAACATCCGATCTGCATAGGGCTGAATGCCCGTGATTTCCATGACATGGTCGATAATTTGCTGATCTTGTCTGGTAGGTCGTGTCCTCAAGCCCTTGGCATGAGGAGATCTTCCATAAGCGACCAGCTCACGAACCGTTAATAACGGCAGCATATCCTTCATTTGCGGCAGCATTGTAATCGTTTGAGCCAAATCACGCCGCTTGTATTCCTCCACAGGCTTACCCAGTACAGAAACCTTGCCCTGATCCTGCTTGAGCAGCCGGGTCAAAATCCGCAAAAGCGTAGACTTGCCTGAGCCGTTGGGACCGACAATGGCGGTGAGCTGGCCAGCGGGCAAGGTAATGTTCACATCGTCCAGCTGGAAATATCCGCGTTGTAAGGAGAGATGCTCACCCTGAATGGCTGTCATCCGAAATTCCCCCGTTTCTTGAGCAGGATTAAGAAGAACGGTGCCCCAATGACGGCCAGCAAAATACCGACAGGCAACTCAATCGGGTCAAACCAAGAGCGTGCGACTGTATCCGCTAGGACAACCAGTGTCCCACCGCCCACAATGGAAAGGGGGAGGAGGAAACGATAATCTTCCCCGATGAGTAGCCTTATAACATGGGGAACGACCAGTCCTACGAACCCGATCAGCCCGGCTACACTGACCGCCGTGCCGGCGAGCAGAGCAGAGAGCAAGATAATGAGCATCCGTTGAAGCTCTACCCGCTGGCCTAGCAGCTGTGCTGAATCGTCGCCCAGCAGCAGCAAATTCGCAGGCTTAATCGCAAACAAAGAGGCGATTAAGCCAATGATAGCGTAAGGAGCCATGAACTCCAGATGATGCCAGCTGCGTCCATTTAACCCGCCAGATAGCCAAGGAAGTACTGCCTGTACGCGGTCGCTGTACATGACCATCACGCCGTTGGTGAGCGCGCCCAACAACGCGTTGATCGCAACGCCAGCCAGCACAATTTTGACAGGGGAAGCTCCTCGGTCCCAAGCCAGCAGGTAAATGACGATCGCACTCAGAAAGGCTCCCAAAAAGGCGGTTACCGGAAGAAGGTAACTAAGCTGTGGAAGCATCACCATCGTAATAACGGCAGCAAGTCCACCTCCAGCCGATACACCAATAATGCCTGGGTCAGCCAATGGATTTTTCATGACGCCTTGAAGAAGTGCTCCTGAAGCTGCGAGACAAGCGCCTACCAATAAACCTACCAATACTCTGGGGAGTCGGAGATCCATTAGGATCGTGCGATATGTGGATTCATCATTATGTAGCAAAACCTGATTGATTTCTTGAAGTGGAATCGACACCGAACCGTAGGCCAGACCGTACACAGAGACGGCTAGCAATAAGAACGGAAGGGTAATCCAGGCGATGGTGCGTCTTCTGGCGCGTTGTAGTTTGTTCATCGCCATCGCCTATTTCGCCGGATACAGCTTTTGGTGCATCAAATCCAGCGCTTTAGTGACCCGTGTCCCTGGATTTGTCCCGAACAAATCTGAAGGTAAAACCTCGACCTGGCTGTTTTGGACTGCCCGGATTCCGTTCCAAGCTGCATTTTCCTGCATTTCTTTTATAAATGCGGCTTTAACCTCTTCCGTATTGCCATGAGTCATGATGAAAATGTAGTCAGGGTCAGCCTGTACGATGCGTTCTGTGTTCAACTGCGCATATTGCGGGAAATTTTGCAGGCCCGGAAAATCAGAAGCGATATTGGAGCCACCTGCAACTTCCAAAATGTTTCCGCCTAGAGAATTCGGCAGCGCTGCCATGTACGTGGCCGGGGCTCCGTAAACCAGCAACACCTTCGGTTTGGAGGTAGAGGCTGTTTCTTTTTGCAGCTTGGCTACTTGCTGGTCAATTTGTTGGTTCAGCTTTACGGCCCCGTCCTGCTTTTGCAGTAATTGTCCGAACAGCGTAATTTGTGACTGGATATCCTTAACTGAATTAGCCCCAGTCAGCAGCAGCTGTGAACCGACTCCTTCAATGGCTGGGATGTCTTTTTCATTCATAGGATAGTTGCCTAGTACGACATCCGGTTTGAGCATCGTAATTTTCTCCAGATCTACTTCATGAGTGGAACCTATTTGCTGAACGTTTTCAGCAGCAGGTACGACCGAAGGTCCATTGGAGTTGGGCCTGCCCACGGCTGTCCCGCCCAATGCGTAAATAATATCCAGATCGCCATTACTGAGCGCAACGATATGTTGAGGGACCTTTTGAAACGCCAACGTCCGTTTTGAGAAATCAGTAACTTGAATCGTCGCGCCGCTTGTCGTGCTTGAAGTGGTAGATACGGAAGCACTGACTGGTTTGTGATCTGCGGTCGAGGTACCATTACTACATCCGGTAACTGCCAATAAAAGCGCTGCGGATGACCACAACACATAAGATTTCATGTTATTCCTCCTGCAATTTTCAAGTTGAACAATAATGATAATCATTTTCATTTATGTATAAGAGAATGATAATGAATATCACTGAGGATTGTCAATTGAAAAAAGCAAATTTTTAAATAAATTTTGAACTAAAAATAAAAGAGAGTCATTCGAATTATAGAAGAAGGAACTACAAATTTTTATTAAAAAATAGCATATATCAAGGGATTACGTACACACAAATACATATTGACATTTTCGAAAAGTGTAAGATATATTGGTGATGGGTTTACTTGATTTTGCGAAATTATGGAATAGAGAGGTGGGGAGACAAGCTCGAAAAGAGCTATTTTTTTAAATTATCAATTGAGAATGATAATCAATTAGTTTATTCTCGTGGGGAGGGACTGCTGTCAAAATGAAGAAGGGGTATTCTGCAATTATTGCTGTGTTTCTGCTGGTGAGTGTGCTGAGCTTTTGGCCAACTTCGTTATCTGTAGGAGCCGCTGCGGCTTCTCCAAAATTGGCGGATGGTACATACACGCTCAAATACAATATTCTCAAGGCAGAAAATGATTCGGTGTCCATGGCTAATGATTATTTTGAAAAACCAGCTAAGTTGTATGTAAAGAAAGGTCAAATGACCATGCAAATTAAGCTGAATCATAGCGAATGGACAACCGGGTTTAAAGTGGATTATAAAGGCAAAATCATCGATACCAAAGTCATCCAAAAGGATGCCAAAACCGATACTCGCACCGTGCAATTTCCAATTGCGAGTGTCAACAGCCCGTTGATCTCTAAAATTCATGTTACTGTCCCTGCATACAATTACGATCATGACTATACGATCCGCTTCGCTTTTGATTCCAAAAGCATCAAAAAAGTTGCAGCCGTCCAGTCAGCGAAATCAGCCAAATCTTCCAAAAAGTAAATTCAAGCTATCTTTATCGTTCATAAAATCAACATAAATTCAAGCATAAAAAATGAAGGAGTGTGTGTAGATATGAATATGGTAATGAATCGCTTTGAGCAATTTTCTTTCAAGAAGGTATTCGTAACATTGATCATGACAGCACTTGTTTTTGCACTGATGGCTCCACTCTCTGCTAAAGCAGCAGCAGCCGACGGCACTTATAACGTAGATTATACCGTTCTGAAGGATCAAACCAATGAAACTTCTCGATTAGACAGCTACCTGACAAAGCCTGCTCAGGTTACGGTAGCCAATGGCAAAAATGTCGTTCGTCTGACTGTGAAAAGCAGCAATCTGATTACAGCGTTCAAAGTAGAGCAAAATGGCGTACTGCAAGATGCGACTGTAGTCAGCACAAATACGGCGAACAACACTCGTGTAGTGGAATTCGAAGTAGCTGACCTGAATGCAAAAGTAAATGCTTACGCTGAAATCACAATCCCAGTAGTTAACTACACAGGCAAGTACGATGTACAACTGCAATTCGACGAAATCTAATCCAAAATAAAACGTAAAAGGAGATTGAAAACATGAACATGATTATGAATCGTATGGAGAAGTTGTCTCTGAAAAAAGTAATGCTCACTGTATTGATGGCTGCGCTTGTTTTTGTGGTACTAGCCCCATTCTCAGCTAATCAAGCGAACGCGGCTTTGCCTAATGGAACGTATCAATTGCCTTATACCGTTTATAAGGATGGAACCACTCAGCCATCTTACATGGATACCAATGGTTATGTGAAAAAACCAGCTACACTGATTGTTACGAATGGTCAATACAAAGTGCGTGTAGCTATTACTAAAAGTGCTTGGGTTACTGAATTTAAAACTCAACAAAACGGTCAGTATGTGAATGCGACTGTGGTCAGCACATCCGGCGATACAAGAATAGTTGAATTCCCGGTAACTAGCTCGTCTCAAAAATTGAATGTCAAACTGCATGTAAGCGTACCTAAAGAATACACTGGCGGTATTCCTTACGATCACGACTATGTTGTTCAGTTCCAATTCGACGACAGCGATATCTAAGGGTTTCTTTTTGAAAATATGATTTTGAATTGAATACTCATTTGGAGCTCAGTTCCAGAGCTCCAAATGAGTATATTTTAAGTAGGGGGATACATCACCTTGAAAAGCCGATTTAACAAATATATTACGACATTCGCTGCTATTCTAATGTTGTTTTCTTTATTTTCACCATACGCAGGAGCAACACCCGAGGGTGAATCCACTTCGTCGAATTTGCCTGACTCAAGCACTACAGTGACTAGTGCTACGTATGCTACTTATGAGTATCCGGTAGAACTGCCCGGTCCATATGTTGAGCCTACCAATGCTATAACTACTACTGAAGCGACTTATGCAGATGGAGAATACCTGATTGATTATAAGCCTTTACGAAAGACAGTCAGCGGAATCACCAAGGACTCGAGTTTTAAAACAAACTATACCTATCCTGGAGACTTGATCATTAAAGATGGAAAATACCATTTTTCATTTAAATTTGCGGAGGCTCAAGGACTTTCGAAATTTTTAGTAGAACAAAACGGGGAAACGGTTCCCGCCAAAATAGAAGTAGATTCCGGAAAAGCTTCGGGAACTGTTAGCTTCGATGTTTATGATTTTCATCAAAATGTAAATACGGAGTTTGGATTTAACAGCAGTTCTCCATGGTATGTAGATACCGATCCGGATCGTTTAGTGAAGGAATGGATTGAGTTTGATCCTTCCAGTTTGAGACTTAAAAACTCAACGGAGAATCCAACCGTTCCACCAGTGACACCGCCGGTAACGCCTCCTAGCACAGGAGAAAAATTAGCTGATTTGGACTTTACCCTCTTGAAAGATGGAACAGATGAAAAGTCTATGATGGATGGGTATACAGAGAAACCAGGGTCACTAATAGAGCGTGGAGGTAAACAATATGCCCGGTTTACATTAAAGAATAGCAAGCAAATTGATGGCTTCAAAGTAGAGCAAAATGGAGTGTTAACCGATACCTCTATTGTAAGTGAAGATCAAAATGCGAATACACGAGTTATCGAGTTTGAAGTAAAAGAACTGCCAGCCAAGCTGAACGCATGGGTGAGCATCAACTGGCCTGAGCTTAGCTACGTGCATACTTATAATGTAGATCTTCAGCTGTCTTCTGTACCTGTACCAACAACTTTGGCGGATGGAACGTACGCTATTAACTTTAATACCCTGCACGCAACTAAAGATCAGCCATCAGCCATAGCGCAATATCTGTTGTCTCCAGCGACTTTGACAGTAGCGAAAGGACAAAAAGAAGTTTCTTTCACCATTAAAGACAGCACTACTGTAACAGAATTCAAAACAGAGCAAAATGGGACACTTACGGATGCAGATATTGTAAGTGAGGACAAGACAGTCAATACGCGTGTTGTGAAATTCAAAGTAGCCGATTTGGACGCGATTTTGAATGCACAGGTACATGTGAGTACGACTTATCCAGGTGGGGTTTATGAGATGGATCATAAACTTCGTCTTCAGTTCGATAAAAATAGTATCACAGAAAATGGAACCTCTCCGGAAACAAAATCCAATCTGGACTTCACTCTTTTGAAGGATGGAACGAATGAAAAGTCTATGATGGATGGGTATACAGAGAAACCAGGCACCTTGATTGAACGTAATGGCAAGAAGTATGTCCGTTTTACCTTGAAAAACAGTAAGCAAATTGACGGCTTTAAGGTAGAGCAAAACGGAGTATTAATTAATGTTGCTACAGTAAGTGAAGACAAAACTGCAAATACACGAGTTATTGAATTCGAGGTTAAAGAAATACCTGCTAAGTTAAGCGCATGGGTAAGCATCAACTGGCCTGAGCTGGGCTACGTGCATACTTATAATGTAGATCTTCAATTGGCATCTGTGCCCACATCACCTAGCTTGGCGGATGGAACGTATTCTATTAACTTTAACACCCTGCACGCAACCAAAGATCAGCCATCAACCATGGTACAATATCTGTTGTCTCCAGCGACTTTGACGGTATTCAAGGGACAAAAAGAAGTTTCCTTTACCATCAAAGACAGCACAACCGTAACAGAATTCAAAACAGAGCAAAACGGGACACTTACGGATGCAGATATTGTAAGTGAGGATAAGACAGCCAATACGCGTGTTGTGAAATTCAAAGTAGCCGATTTGGATGCAATTTTGAATGCACAAGTGCATGTGAGCACCACCTATCCAGGTGGGGTTTATGAGATGGATCATAAGCTTCGTCTTCAATTTGATAAAAACAGCATTACGAATGCTCCAACCCCGGTTGATCCTGGGACGCCAGGCACACCAGGCACGCCCGGAAAGAATTTAGCTGATGGAACGTATTCGATCAATTTCGATGCGCTGCACGCAATCAAAGATCAAAAATCGGCCATGGCGCAATATTTATTATCTCCGGCCACGCTGACGGTATCAAAAGGCAAGTATGAAGCCTCCTTTACCATCAAAGACAGCACCACCGTGACAGAGTTTAAAACAGAACAAAACGGAACGTTGGCAGATGCAGATATCGTAAGTGAGGACAAGAATGCTAATACACGTGTTGTGAAATTCAAAGTAGCCGATTTGGACGCTATTCTGAATGCACAGGTCCATGTGAGCACCACCTATCCAGGTGGGGTTTATGAGATGGATCATAAGCTTCGTCTTCAATTTGACCGCAGCAGCATTACAGCTAAAGGACCGGATAACGGAACCACAACCCCAGTTGAAAATGGCAGATACAGCATTGATTTCTCCGTACTCAAAAACGGAAGCAATGAAATATCTGTGATGGATGGGTATATGCAAAAGCCAGCTACACTGTTAAAACAGTCTGGTAAAAATATCATTCAAATTAAAATGGACAAGAGCAGCTGGATTAAAACGTTTAAAGTAAATGGTTCTGAAGCTCAGGTGGTTGAACAGTCCACCTCTGCAGATACAAGAACAGTACAATTTGAAGTGGCTAATCTTTCAGATAAAGTTACAGTGAACACGCATGTCATCGTACCTGGATTGGATTTGGGTGGCATCCCTTACGACCACGTATATGATGTGCAGTTCCAATTCGAGCCTGCTACCATTCGCAGCTTTGTGGAGCCTACTTCTTCAGGGGCAGCTGATCCTATCGTTAAATTGGATTTCGACAAGCTTGCCAATGGTAAATATGCATTAAAATTCAGCATTGTGCTGCCAGATGGTGTCACAGGATCTGATTCTCCGGCTCAACGCTTCATCACTAATGAACCAGCGCAATTGGTCGTGGAAGGCGACAAACGGTTTGTAGGTCTGAAGCTGCAAAACAGTAATGAAGTTAAGGCGCTGCGCATTTGGGATAACGCAAGTGGAGGTTATCAGGATGCAGAAGTGACCCGGGAAGATGCAGCAAGTAATACGAAGGACGTTCGTTTCAGTGTGAGTGACTTTAAGAACAACGTAAAAGGTCAACTGGTTGTCTACGAAGCTCCTAAAGTGGCAAGTAGCGCGCCGATGGTTTTCAAGGCGGAGGATCGAGTAGAAAAGGTATATGATTTTGAATTTAAATTCGATACCAGTAATGTATCTTATCACAACGAAACCAAAGCAGACAAAGTAGAACAGGGGAAAAATAACTTAGCCGATGGAGAGTACACTGTGAACTTCCGTGTGCTTGCAAACGGAACGGACAAGGATTCTTTGGTGGCTCCATTTGTACAGAGTCTGGCGAAGTTGATTGTGAAAAATGGTAAGGTCCAGGCCCATGTAACCGTAACGGACAATCAGGCTTTGAAATTATTCCAAACGGACTTTGAGGGCCGTTATGCTAATCCAACGATTGTGGCTTCCGACACAAAAGGGGATACACACACAATTGCCTTCGAAGTACCTGATCTGGATAAAAAGCTGAGTGTGTACACACAGGTATATCTGCCTGAGAAGTACATTTTTAATGAGAAATTCGGCGGACAGATTCAATTTGACCGTGCGTCACTCAAAGGTGAGGGAGTTAATGCAGCAACAACTGCAACCGCTACTGAACCGACAGCAGCTTCTACGGACAAAGCAGCAGAAACGACCACACCGGTAGCTGAAGCAAAACCAGCAGTTGAGCAACCAGTTCAAACGGCTTCCGAGAAGCAATACACGATCAATTACAACGTATTTAAAGACAAAACAAATGAAGCGTCCGTTATGGATGGTTATCTCGATAAACCAGCCACATTGATTGAAAAGGGAGACAAGCGTTATATCCAAGTCTCTTTGAAAAACAGCTCTTGGATGCCAACCCTACAAGTGGAGCAAAACGGTACCCTAAAAGATGTGGAAGTGATCTCGACATCCGGTGATACACGTATCGTCCAATTTGAGGTAGGGGACTTGTCCCAGAAAATCAGTGCTTACACACACGTCATTGTGCCTGGTTTGGTCCTTGGCGGAGTACCATATGATCACTGGTATACGGTTCAGTTCCAATTTGATGAAGCAAGCCTAAAGGTGAAATAACCTCAGGTTATGACATCAATAAAGCCTGAATAACAGCAAAGCTTGTATGCGAGCAAGTCTTGGTGCCCCGGCATCAAGACTTGTCAGCATTTACATACCCGAAAAATTGGGACCCACGCTGTTGCTCTATATTTTGAATTGAGGTGATTGGATTTTCATGAAACAGTATGCAGCTTTGACTCAAAAGAAATCGTTTGTTTTCTATATGTTAATCGGCATTATGATCTTATTGCTGGCCGGATGCTCCGGGGGAGCACAGGCTGGACAGAACCCTAGCGATGATTCGACTTCAACGGCAGCATCAGATGCAACTGGAAAGTCGTCTAATGATAAAACAGCAACTCCACGTATTGTGGCGACTACAGTAGCCATTTCTGAAATTACGGATGCGCTGGGCTTGGATTTGGCCGGCAAGCCGACAAGCACCAAAGTATTACCTGATCGTTACAAGGATGTCCCTGATGTGGGAAATCCAATGAGTCCTGATATGGAAAAAGTAATGTCCTTAAAACCTACAGATGTACTATCGGTGACCACACTCAAATATGATTTGGAGCCCAAGTTTAAGGACCTGAACATCAATGCTGAATTTTTGAATTTTGAAAGCCTTGCTAATATGCAAAAGGAAATTCAAAAGCTGGGAGACCGATTTGATAAAGCTGAAAAGGCGAAAGAGATTAATGGGGCCTTGGATGCCAAAGTTGCTGAGATTCAGCAAAAAATCAAAGGCAAGAAGTCTCCTAAAGTACTAATTCTGCTGGGTGTTCCGGGAAGCTATCTGGTGGCTACCGAACATTCCTATATTGGAGATCTGGTTAAAATTGCAGGCGGAACAAATGTAGTTCAAGGCGAGAAAGTGGAGTTTATAGCCCATAATACCGAAGCCTTGCAGCAATCCAACCCCGATATCATTTTGCGTGCTGCACACGGGATGCCGGATGAGGTCGTAAAAATGTTCGATGAAGAGTTCAAAACTAACGATATCTGGAAGCATTTCAACGCTGTGAAAAAAGGGCATGTTTATGACCTGCCTGAACCGTTGTTTGGCACCACAGGGAATTTAGCGGCAAGCTCTGCGCTGGATGAGCTGATGAAAATGCTGTATCCTTCGAATTAAAGGAAGCTGATGACATGTCCAAAAAATTATGGAGCCTTATTGTTGTAATTGTCTTACTCGTCGCTGTCATACTGTATTCAGCGATGACAGGCAGCCTCAAGGTGAATTTGAGCCAGTTGGTGACCGGATTGTGGACAGGTACAGATGATCAGGTGAATGTGGTCAAGGACCTCAGACTACCGAGAATTATCGTAGCTGTGATGGCGGGAGCAGCACTTGCGGTGGCGGGTGTTTTGCTGCAAGCTGTCATGAAAAACCCCCTGGCGGATTCTGGCGTGATCGGCATTTCTTCGGGAGCGGCCTTGGTCTCGCTGATCGCGGTGACCATCTTTCCCGCGCTTTATTTCTGGATGCCGTTCTTTTCATTTATTGGCGGTGCGTTGGCCTGTCTAATGGTCTACGGATTTTCATGGAAATCCGGCTTGCATCCCATCCGCCTTATTCTGATTGGGGTGGCAGTAAACGCCATCTTTTCCGGCCTAGGTCAGTCGTTTAACTATCGGGGCAGTTATGCGGTCACCAGCATTAATCAGGTCACCACCTCAACCTTGTCTATGAAAAAATGGGTAGATGTTGAGGTAATTGTGACCTATGGCGGGATTGGGCTAATTTTAGCCATGCTCGTCTTCTCCTGGTGTAATTTCTTGTCACTTCAAGATAAAACGGCTAAAAATTTGGGTCTTAACGTGACGCGCGCACGACTTTTGATTTCTGTGATTGCAGTGCTGCTTGCAGCGACTGCTACAGCTATCGCAGGGGTGATTGCTTTTATCGGCCTGCTCGTTCCGCATTGTGCCCGCTACCTGGTTGGTTCGGATCATAAGTGGCTGATTCCGTTCTCTGCCTTATGCGGCGGTTTGCTGCTGTTGCTTGCGGATACACTGGGGCGAACGGTGCTTGCTCCCAATGAAATTCCAGCCTCTATTATTATGGCAGTCATTGGCGGACCGTTCCTAATATTCCTGATCAGAAAGGCGGATCGCACCTATGGACATTAAAGATATAACCTTCTCCTATGATCGGAAAACAGACCGTTTACATGCGATCAATGCTGTTATTGAGCGGGGACGAATTACTACGATTATTGGCCCCAATGGATGTGGCAAATCGACACTACTCAGCGTGATGTCCAACAATGCTGTTCCTCGCATGGGCCAGGTGATTCTGGACGGCAAGGAGATAGCCCACTACAAGCCCAAGGAGCTGGCCCGTCAATTAGCGGTAGTTCATCAGCAGAACGAAGCTCCCTCCGACCTGACAGTAGAAAAACTTGTCAGCTTCGGAAGACTGCCTCATAAGAGCATGTTCACAACCAGCCGGGACGAGGACGAGGAAGCAGTCGAATGGGCTATAGCCTGCACCAATCTGGAGGAACGCAGAACACATACACTGGATCAGCTCTCAGGAGGAGAACGGCAGCGTATGTGGATTGCGATGGCCTTGGCACAGCGAACGCCGATTTTATTTTTGGATGAGCCGACCACCTATCTGGATATGTATTACCAGCTTGAGATTTTGGAGCTTATTCGGCAGCTCAATCGGGAGCACGGACTGACCATCGTTATGGTCCTGCATGATATTAATCAGGCTATTCGGTATAGCGACGTGATGATCGCTATGAAGGAAGGACGCATAATAGCGAATGGTCCGCCTAAAGAGGTCGTTACATCCGAACTGATTCAGGCAGTCTATGGTGTCAAAGTAGTCATAAGACAGGACGAGGAGGC
This sequence comes from Paenibacillus sp. BT-177, assembly GCF_025846815.2. Lineage (NCBI taxonomy): Bacteria > Bacillati > Bacillota > Bacilli > Caryophanales > Paenibacillaceae > Paenibacillus > Paenibacillus sp. BT-177. The sequence continues at coordinate 241,594 of NZ_JAOYTP010000006.1, forward strand.
GGGGATGTATCTTATTCCGATAGGCGTCGGAGCTTCCGAACATTTACAAGTACAGAGAGAGTGTAAGGTATCTGTCCTTGAGTTATCTCATTGAATTTAAAACATAAAAATGGTTCTGGTCGAGGGGTTTGTCAGGTGACAATCGTGAAGACAGAAGCATTTTTTTATTTTATTTATAAGATATTGAATGAGATTCAGAGACAGTTCTGCTTAGACTACGGTTCGAATCCGATCTTTTGTGTGTTATACTATTGCCGTCGGTAATTTTGTGTTTAGCACTTTACTAATGATAAGGATGGTATGCTTATATGATCAGTACAAGCGGCGTAACGCTTCGTTATGGTAAACGCCCACTTTTTGAAGACGTAAATATCAAATTTACTCCTGGGAACTGCTACGGCCTGATTGGGGCGAATGGCGCGGGTAAGTCCACCTTTTTGAAAATTCTTTCCGGTGAAATCGAAGCCAATTCAGGTGAGGTTCACATGACACCGGGCGAACGGATGGCTGTCCTCAAGCAGAACCATTATGAATACGATGAATTTCCGGTTCTGGAAACCGTTATTATGGGTCATACGCGTCTGTATGAAATCATGAAGGAAAAGGATGCACTGTACGCCAAAGCGGAGTTTTCCGAAGCAGACGGTTTGCGTGCTGGTGAATTGGAAGGCGAATTTGCAGAGCTGAACGGTTGGGATGCCGAGCCGGATGCGGCTGCATTGCTGATCGGTCTCGGTATTCCGCGTGATCTGCATGACAAAAAAATGGCTGAGATGAGCGGCAACGACAAAGTGCGCGTTCTGTTGGCACAAGCGTTGTTTGGTCGTCCGAACAATTTGCTGCTTGATGAGCCTACCAACCATTTGGACCTCGAATCCATTCAGTGGCTGGAGAACTTCCTGATGGACTATGAAGGCACCGTCATCGTTGTATCCCATGACCGTCACTTCCTGAACAAGGTATGTACGCATATTGCGGATATTGATTTTGGTAAAATCCAGATGTATGTCGGCAATTATGACTTCTGGTACGAATCCAGCCAGCTTGCGCTTACACTGGCTCGCGATGCGAACAAGAAGAAGGAAGAAAAAATCAAAGAACTGCAAGCCTTTATTCAGCGCTTTTCTGCGAATGCTTCCAAGTCCAAGCAGGCGACTTCGCGTAAAAAGCAACTGGATAAAATTACGCTGGACGACATCCGTCCATCGAACCGTAAATATCCGTTCATTAACTTCAAGCCTGAGCGTGAAGCGGGCAAACAATTGCTGACTGTAGATAGTGTCAGCAAAACCGTGGAAGGCGAGCAAGTGCTTAACGAGTTCAGTCTGGTTGTGAACAAAGGCGATAAAATTGCGTTTGTAGGTCCGAATGGTCTGCCTAAAACGACGCTCTTCCAGATCTTGATGAACGAACTGGAAGCGGATAAAGGTGAATTTTCCTGGGGGATTACAACGAGCCAAGCGTATTTCCCGAAAGATAACTCCACTTATTTTGAAGGTGTGGATCTGAACCTTGTGGACTGGTTGCGTCAATATTCCAAGGATCAGGATGAAACGTTCCTGCGCGGCTTCTTGGGACGTATGCTTTTCTCAGGCGAAGAAGCGCTTAAGAAAGCAAGTGTACTGTCCGGGGGAGAAAAGGTTCGCTGTATGCTGGCGAAAATGATGTTGAACGGTGCTAACGTACTGCTTCTGGAAGAACCGACCAACCACTTGGATCTGGAGTCCATCACAGCGCTGAACAATGGTCTGATCGACTTTGACGGGACTATTTTGTTCACTTCTCATGACCATCAGTTCATTCAAACCATTGCGAATCGCATCGTGGAAATTACACCAAACGGCGTAATCGACCGTACGATGAGCTATGATGAATACTTGGAAAATGAAGAAATCGCTAAATTACGTGAACGCATGTACCCGGTAGAAATCGGCTAACATCCGAACTGCTAATTTCAGCAAATAGATAAACGAAAGAGGAGCTCCATCAGGCCATTGATATGGCCGGGAGACTCCTCTTTTTTCGTTTTGTGCCGTGCCCTTAGCTTAATCGGTTCCGAGAATGAGGTAAGATAGATCTTGCCTGCTCTTCGGTACCCTATATAGCCTAGGGGGGGCTTATGATCCGCCTGTACGACGGCGTTGGTTGTTCGGCTTCTTCGTATTTTGGCTTTTCAGTGTTTTGGTGGAACCGCCTTGAAAGCCGCCCTGCTGTGAAGCGCCGGACTGCTGTTTTTTTTGTGCCAGCTTTTCCCGAATGGCATCTGCGAGATTAATTTTACGTGGTTCGTTAGCATCGCTCATGAATAAATTCCTCCTGTTGCCGCCAGATTCAAGTCAATCATGCTGGATTGAAGAAAAACGCGGCTGTGTCCTCATTTTATACGTTTTTAAAAGAAGGGACAAGGGCAACAATGATAACACATCGCTGGAGTAAGGCAGGAGGGAAAATGTCTGTTTTTTGCATAAAGGAAAAATTGTTTTGTGTAACCTACAGGGATGGTGCCTGGCAATACTTTTTCGTTGTTCCTACAGCGATGTAGAGCGGAAAGACTGTTTCTCTAGACCCACACAAAGTACGTCTGTTATCCTGAAAATAACAGTTATCCAAAGGGAAATTGTTATTTTTAGTAGCAGCTTTGCTGCTTGTTTGAGGAGTAGTGTGAGGAGAGCTGTGCTGCTTATTTTAAAGAATGGTACGACGGCAGCTATGCTGCTATTTTTATTTCTGGGCAGGTCTCTATGCTGCAAACTATCTATTTGAAGGAGTGTCCTCGGTTGTGGTAAATGTCTATGATGAAATACGAAAAGGTGAGCGAGGGGCGTGGGTGAGTATTGCTGCTTATCTCTTGCTGTCCGCCTTAAAGCTGATTAGCGGATATATATTTGCTTCTAGCGCGTTGCTGGCCGATGGATTCAACAATGTCACCGATATTGTGGTGTCGGTTGCTGTATTAATCGGTCTAAGAATCTCCCAGAAACCACCAGATTCCGACCATACCTATGGACATTTTCGGGCCGAAACGATCGCGGCGTTGCTGGCGTCCTTTATTATGGCTGTCGTTGGGTTGCAGGTGCTGATTGACGGAATCGGAAGCATTTTTAAGGGAGGAAAGCAAACACCGGATATTACCTCTGCGGGTGTGGCTGTGATTTGTGCAGTGATTATGTTGGGAGTGTACCTGTACAATAACAGGCTGGCTCGGCAAATCAACAACAAGGCGTTGCTGGCGGCGGCCAAGGATAATCTATCGGATGCACTTGTCAGTGTTGGAGCAGCAGTGGGCATTATCGGGGCACAGTTTGGGCTGCCGTGGTTGGATACTGTTGCGGCGATTGTGGTAGGGTTCATCATTTGTAAAACAGCGTGGGAGATATTTAGGGATTCCACACATAGCTTGACTGATGGATTTGATGAGCAAGAACTGTCCGACTTACGGAGTACGATTGCTCTTATACCTGGAGTAGAGGGAATTCGTGACGTTAAGGCACGGGTACACGGTAACCATGCGCTGGTGGATGTGGTCATTGAGGTCAATCCGCAGCTCAGTTTGATCGAAGGACATCGGATCAGCGACCAGATTGAGGAACGTCTACAAGAGGTTCATAATACGATGCACGTTCATGTCCATGTAGAACCTAAATTATAGATTAATTATTAAATAATTAGTATAAAAAGTGACTTTAGACCTATACCTAAAATGGTGTACACGCTATCTTTTGTGACGTTTGGATTATATCTCTCTTCCTGCTGCTTTTACTATAATGAAGGCATGTCCGGCTATATTCGTCGGAATTATGCTCTTCAAATTCGTAAAAACAGCCAGGAGGTGCAACATTGAGAAGACGCGTGATGGGAATGCTCATGACGTCAGCCGCGCTGTTGGCAGCAATTCATGTGGCGCCGGGTCAGGGTGACGCAGCGGCATCGACTACAGCATCCACAGGACAGAAGGCGGTTATCCAGGCGGCTGTAAAGCTTAGATCTGGCCCTTCCACTACGGGCGATGTAGTCAGCTTTATGAAGCAGGGAGAGGCCGTAACGGTATTGGAGAAAACAAACAACTATTGGTATAAGGTCAAGACTTCTGATGGAGTAACCGGCTACACAAGCAGCTCTGACAAGTACATAAAAGTTGGCGCTACCAGCGTCGCTGCTGCTGCCACGTCGCCTGTCAGCCGTAAAACGGAAGCCTCAGAGTCAGCTAAAACTGTTTCAGCTTCAGTTAAAAATGTTTCAACTAAAGAGGCTTCGGCTTCAGTGAATAGTTCTGCCGGTCAAACGAAAGCTACGATTCAAACGTCCGTTCGTTTGCGGGCGGAGGCATCCACTTCTTCCGAGGTTCTGGGCTATATGAACACAGGGGATGTCGTTACGATTACCGATTCAAGCAACGCATATTGGTTCAAGGTCACCACTGCTGACGGTACAGTAGGCTATGTCAGCTCATCTCCACAATATATTCGTATTGGTGAAGGCGTTGTTGTGCAGCAGGCAGTAGCTTCTGCGGCTGCACCAGCTTCAGATACTACTGCTCTACCTGCGGTAGCGTCTCCTGTATCGACGGTTAGCTTGTCTTCTGGTGATGCAGCGGCTGCAATTGAACAGGTTATTGACACAGGTATGACTTACCTTGGAACACCTTATGAATATGGTTCTGATCGCAACAGTACGGCTACTTTTGATTGCTCGGCATTTACTCGCCAAATTTTCCGTCAGGCTGTAGGTATCCAGCTTCCAGCAGATTCTCGTTCACAGGGTGAGTGGATCAAGCAGAACAGCCAGCCGAATACGGATATGACTACACTGAAGCGTGGCGATCTGCTCTTTTTTACAAATTATAATGCATCTTCAGGGGCGTACACGTCCTTGGATAATTCCTCCCAAACGATTACGCATGTAGCTGTATACTTGGGAGACAACAAGCTTCTCCATACGTTTTCTGTAGCGGCCGGTGGTGTAAAAGTTACGGATTTCAGCAAGCCTTGGCAGGATCGTTTCCTGTTTGGAGGCAGCGTGATCCAATAGAAACGCCGTTCACTGTTAAAAGTTGCATCAAAAAAGGATGTTCCACAACTCTGTTGACCAGGGTGGGAACATCCTTTTTTGATAAGCATATGATACATAACACTTTTGGGCGTAGCAATCATCCAATGTCTATGAGGCTCGTTTTCTTCCGGTAAAGAGTGAAATAACGAATAACACCAAAAATAGTACAAATAACATTTTGGCGATTGTAGCGGCTACGGAGACGACGATACCAAAAAAACCTAAAATCCCGGCGATCACAGCAAAAACTAAGAATAAAGCCGACCATTTCAGCATGTTCTGTATCCTCCTTTGATTGTATATAATGTGGCATACTCGCGCCCTGATCGAGCGTGGTAGCAGATGACGGTGACTTCTACAGATTAAGCGTGGCTGTGCCATCATTATATGGTGTTTTAAACGGTGCAAGGGCCTGTGAATCATAACGATTGTAGCACAAGGAGCTACCAGTCTGGACGTTGTTTCGTGTCCGAATGTAGAGGGTAACTATGCAGTAATCATAAACATCATCGTGAAAGACGAAAGAGAGGTTACGCTATGTTAACACAGGTCAGCATTTTTATTATTGCTATCGCATTTGCCGTTCTCGTTATTTACCTTATTAAGACTTTGAAAGCAGCCCAAGGTTCTCTGGATAAGGTGACTCAAACCTTGCAGGAAGTACAAAAGACAGTCGATGAACTGAGTTATGAAGTAAAACAAACGGTTCGACATGCAAATGACATCACCGCAGATGTTGATCATAAATTGAAGCAAGTGGAACCAGTGATGGAGTCGGTTAAAAACCTGGGGGAGGTACTTAGTGAAGTGACGCTGGCCGCCAAGCAGGCTTCAACAGCGTTAATGACACGGCTTCAGAAGTCGCGAAGCACTGCGAGCAGCACTTCCGGAACGGAGAAGGCAATCAAGTCAACGGTATCGAACAGACCTTTGACTGCAACAGAGCGGACGGTTCAGAGCTACAATGCCACTTATGGGGAACCTGCGGGCAAGCCGGCTAAAAACTGGCTGGGTTATGTAGACATCGCTGCTGGGGTGTGGCAGAAAATGCGTCAGTAGTATAGTGCTGAACCGTAAACTATTGGAAATTCATTGAAAGGGTGAGAATTATGATGAAGACATTATTACTAGCCGCTGGTTTGCTCACTCCCTTTTCCGGACAGGATACGGTTCAGCAAACCGTCTCCCCGCAGACAGCGGGGCATATGGTAAGGGCTGTTCAGACGATAACCGCTCCACATGCTATGCCAGCTGATTTTCAGACCTTAAATGGCATATCTCTGGATGATACTCGTGCGGATGTATTAAAAAAACTGGGCAAGCCACTTCGAGTCAAGAAGGATATGCTGCTGCTTTCTACAGAATATCAATATCCGGATGTCGTGGTAGGTATGCGTGATGACGTCGTCTCTTATGTGCATGTAGATCCTGCTGCCGGTCGAATCAAAGTGAATGATAAGTGGCTGCCACTGCAACGGAAAACGCTGGATCAGGCGCTAGGCGGCTCGCAATTTACGGCAGAAGACGGAGAAGTATATGTACGCGGGCAGCGTGCGATCAAAGTGTTTACGGATAAGACGTCTGATAAGCCGAAGTATGTTGAGTTTTTTGATGAAACGGAGTGGTGATCGATTTTTTCAAGGCGTGACATCATATGGAAGTTTCAAATGGATGAATGAAGTGTAATAGTCAGAGAAGTCAATCCTTAAAGGAGCGTGAGAAACATGAATCAGACCAATCATAAATCTTATGCCAAGGTGGTAGAGAACGGTGTACAAGCCGTTGAAGCTGTGAATGAGTTGCGTAACACGGGCTATCGTTATGAGGATGTGTTCGTGCTCGCTCATGATCAGGATCGGACGGATCGTATCGCCGATACGGTGGCTGCCAAGGAAATCGGGATTAAGGAAGAAGGCGTTTTCGACTCATTAGCGAATTTGTTCCGTTCCCGTGGTGATGAGCTCCGTGCCAAAATCACTTCCTTGGGTTTTACAGATACGGAAGCAGATTTTTATGAAAAAGAATTAGATCAGGGTAAAGTGCTGGTTATTGCGAAAAAAGCGTGATATTTCCAGCTCATCATAGGATCAAACAAGCTTAGATTTGAAAAAGAGGATGTTGGCCGCAGCACAAGTGTTTCGCGGGTTCTCCAAAAACATAGATAAGGAATGGGGCTTCAGCCTCATTCCTTATCTATGTTTTTGGAATGCCTGCTTACGGAAACGCTATTTCCAATCAACATGGGTGTTGCCCCCTAAGCAGGTATAGTATAATACATGGGTTACAGATAAGGAGAGAGCAATGAGAATTCTAATTGTTGACGATAATCCAACGAATGTCATTATTATTCGTGAAATACTAAAAAAAGAAAATTATCGCGATGTGATCTCTGCCAGCTCGGCCGCAGAAATGCTGGAGCATCTAGGAATCGGCGACCGTACTATTAGTCTCCGGCCCCGTCCTTCGGATATTGATTTGGTGCTGCTGGATATGATGATGCCTGAAATGGACGGCATTGAGGCTTGCAGTATTGTGCAGGAATATGAACATTTAAAAGATATTCCGATTATTATGGTTACCGCTGTAGGCGATTCTAAAAAATTGGCCGAAGCCTTGGATGTGGGAGCCGTCGATTATGTCACGAAGCCGATTAACAAGGTAGAGCTAATGGCTCGTATTCGATCTGCCTTGCGTCTCAAGCAGGAAAAGGACTGGCATAAGGACCGGGATCAGCGAATCCAGGATGAATTGAAGCTGGCTGCGATGGTGCAGCAGGCGGTGCTGAGTCCTGCCATTCAGGACCCGATGCTGCAAGCGAATGCACTGTACCAGCCTTCCTTTGAACTGGCGGGGGATTTATATTCATGGTATCCGCTAGGGGAAGGGAGATATGCCGTCATTTTGCTCGATATGATGGGCCATGGCATTTCTTCTTCTCTGTTTTGCATGTTCATTGCGTCTGTACTTAAGGATACGGTGACCACGTATGTGGAGCCAGAGAAGGTCATACAAGAGCTGAATCGTCGTTTTAATCAACTGGATTTGGGCAAGCAACTGGTACAGTATTATTTTACGGCGATTTACATGGTGATTGATACTCGTTCACGGCGAATTGACTATGTAAATGCAGGGCATCCTCCCGGCTTGCTGTTCAATCAGGACGGCAGTATAACCAAATTAGACCGTGCGTGTAGCCCGGTCGGATTGTTTGATAAAATTGATGCAGAGATGCACACGATTTATTACGAAGGAACTGGGCATATCGCTTTGTATACAGATGGCTTGCTGGAGGCGGTAGAAGGTGAATATGAGGAACAATTGGAGTATCTGACTGCTTGTCTGCGTAAGTATGAGGAATGGAATGAAGAAGCGATGCTGGATGCATTTTTTCGTAATGACGGGGGGCCGCAGGATCGCGATGATGATAAGTGCCTGATCTGGATTTCGCTGAAAGAGGGAGAGAGCTTGCATGAAAATCAGAAATAAGCTGCTGATTGGCTTTGGATCGCTTATGGCGATCCTCCTTGTGCTGACGCTAATCAGCTATGACCGGATGGGGAGCCTGAATGAACAGCTGAACCAGGTTTATCAAGAACGATATGTGAAGGTCCGGAAAACAACAGCTATACGCGGACAGGTGAACGATATGGCTAAAGTGGTGGCCAATCTAATCTTGAATCCAGGCTCCTCTGTCAGTGAGGCCAAACGCGAGCTCGATGATCTTTCCGCTGCGGGTACGAAAGTGATGGCTAGTCTGCAAACGGATTCTGGCACCAGTGAAGAACAACAGCAGATTGACCGGGTGGCTGCTGCATGGAAAGACTTCATAAACTACGAAGAGAGACTCATTTCCTTATTGGGGCAAGATCGTATTGAGGAAGCTAATGCTTTCCGTAATAGCACTGGACTGCCTGCTCAAGAGGAGGCAATGAACAGCATTAATACTCTTGCCGTTTTTCAAGATCGGGAAATTGATAACGATATGAAGCAAGCCAATCGGGCCTATGAGGAATCTGTGCAGATTACCACAATCCTGATGGCTGCTGGTCTGATCATGGGCTTACTGGTTATTTTGTGGGTGCTCCCGAGCATTGCCAAAGGCCTAAATACCGTTAACCTCATGATGAGCGGCTTTGGAAAGGGAAAGTACAGGGCTATCAGCCGGATGAGTGTGGCCTCCAAAGATGAAATCGGAGAGGTTGCTCGTGTGTTTCAACAATTGGCTGGAGACCTGGATGAAAAAAGGAAATTCGAGCATTCCGTCCTTCAAACGCAGAAGGACCAAACTTGGCTTAATGCCAATACTGCTCGGTTAACTGAGCTGTTTCGTGGTGTGAATTCACTGGAGCAGGTTGCTCAGATGTTCATTAGTGAGTTTACGCCCATCTTGGGAGGCAGTTACGGAGCCATCTACCTGCAAGGAAAAGATGTAGAAGACCACCGATTCAAGTTGTATGGCTCCTATGCAAAGGTGACTGGCGAAGGCTCGATCAGAGACGTTATCCAGGTGGGCGAAGGTTTGCTTGGGCAGTGTGTTCTGGATCGTAAGCCGATCTTGATTACAGAGGCGCCTGAAGGATACTTGTCCATTGGCTCCGCCTTAGGAGAAAGTAAGCCTGTGGGAATTATGATTTTCCCTATTATGTTCGATGATGAATGCATTGGTGCCGTGGAAATAGCGTCACTGGATCGCTTCAGTGATCTGGAAGCGAAGCTGTTTGCTCAGTTAGTGGAGAGCTTAGGGATCATTTTGAATAACATCAGGGGACGGATGCGAGTTGAGCAATTGCTGCGCGAATCGCAGGCACTTACCGAGGAATTGCAATGTCAGTCTGAAGAGCTACAAACTCAGCAAGAAGAACTCAAGCGTTCCAACGAGAATTTGGAGCAGCAAACAGAGGAGCTTAAGCGTTCCGAGGAATTATTACAGCGTCAGCAGGAAGAATTGGAGCATTTTAATACTGAACTGATTGCCAAAACGAGAGCACTGGAAGAACAGGTTCGAGAAGTGGAAGAAAAGAACGATGAGATCGAACGTGCACGAGCCCAGTTGGAGCAGCAGGCGATGCAGCTGGGGATCACAAGCAAATACAAATCCGAGTTTTTGGCCAATATGTCGCATGAACTGCGTACTCCGCTAAATAGCTTGCTCATTCTTTCTCAGCTACTGTCTGAGAACAAGGAAGGCAATCTCAAGCCCAAACAGGTGGAATATGCACAAACCATTTATATGTCAGGCGCGGATTTGTTGAAAATGATTGATGAAATTCTGGATTTATCCAAAGTGGATGCTGGAAAAATGGATATTAATCATGAAACGGTCCATTTGAAGGAGCTGGAGCTGTTTGTTGAACAGAATTTTGCTCCGGTCGCGGCCAAACGTGAGCTTCAACTGCATACCGAAATCGAAGAGAACTTGCCAGATGCCATTGTTAGTGACGGTTATCGTCTCAAACAAATTTTACGTAACTTGCTGTCCAATGCGTTTAAGTTCACCACGGAAGGTTCTATAAGTTTCAAGGTATCTCGGGTAAATGGAGAGCAGCTTCCGGGTATGCTAAATCCACGAAAATCCTATCTGGCTCTATCTGTGCGTGATACGGGCATCGGAATTGCTTCAGACAAAACAGATCTGATCTTCGAAGCCTTCCAACAGGTAGACGGTACGACTAGCCGGAAATACGGGGGAACAGGGCTAGGGCTGTCGATCAGCCGTGAGCTTTCCAAATTGTTGGGCGGTGCCATTACGGTGGAATCCGAGCAGGGGCAGGGCAGTTGCTTCACACTGTATTTGCCGGAACAAACGCCTACCGAAAAGAATATGGATTCTCATTCGAGAGAGGCGCTTGACAGTACAGATGTACATCCGGATTTTGAGGGTGTCGCTGCTTCAGCGGAAGCAGATCTTCCAATGATTATGCCTGCTGAACGCTTACCTGTATATCAGATGCCTGCGAAGAGCGGAGCGGAGGACATACATCCGGGTGATGACCGAAACGAGATTACCCCGCAGGATAAAGTGCTGCTGATTATTGAGGATGATATTAATTTTGCTAATATTTTGTACGACATGGCCCGTAGCCGAGGCTTTAAGGCGCTGATCGCTCTCAAAGGAGACGATGGGCTGAACATGGCTCATTCTTATTTGCCAGACGCTATTATATTAGATATTCAGTTACCTGTGATGGATGGCTGGTCCATTTTGGGCGAGCTGAAAGGAAACTCATCGACACGTCATATTCCAGTACATGTTATTTCGGTCATTGATGATGTGAAGCAGGGCTTGATGATGGGCGCGATTGCCTATCTCAAAAAGCCTTCTTCGAAGGAGAGTCTGGATAAGGCATTTTCACATATAAAATCGTATACGGACCAAATGGTAAAACGCCTCCTTGTAGTCGAGGATGACGATAATCAGCGCAAGTCCATTATTGAGCTCATCGACCATGATGATGTCGCCATTACGGCGGTATCGACAGGTAAAGATGCACTAAACGAGCTGGCTACCCAGCGGTATGACTGCATGGTACTGGATCTGATGCTCAGTGACATGACAGGCTTTGAATTGCTGGACCGCATTCGGGAAAATGAGCAGCTCACCGATCTGCCGATCATTATTTATACAGGCAAAGATCTGGATAGTAAGGAAGAAACACAACTTCGAAAATATGCAGAGTCTATTATTATTAAAGATGTCAAATCGCCGGAACGACTTTTGGATGAGACTACGTTGTTCCTGCATCGGGTGGAGGCCAATCTTCCTGAGGACAAACGTAAAATTCTGCAGAAGCTTTATAACAAGGAAGAGCTGTTTGAAGGCAAAAAAATATTATTGGTAGACGATGATATTCGTAATGTATTTGCTCTGTCCAGTGTGCTGGAAAGCTATCGTATGGAGGTTACCTTTGCTGAAAATGGAAGGGAAGCACTGGAAATGCTTGAGCAGACGCCAGATTTTGATCTGGTGCTGATGGATATGATGATGCCTGAAATGGATGGATATGAAGCGATGCGACGTATTCGGTTAATGCCACAATTCGAGAAGTTGCCTATTATTGCCCTGACAGCCAAGGCGATGAAGGATGATCGTTCCAAGTGTATTGAGGCGGGCGCTTCCGATTATGTAAAAAAACCGATTCAAACCGAACAGCTTTTATCATTAATGCGAGTGTGGTTGTATTCGTAATCCAAAAAAATGGGTAATATAAAACGACACATGTTTGAGAGCGATACAGGCAAAACCTATTTAGGAATTGGAGAGAGATTATGACATCGAAGGATATGGCGGATAATGCTGCTAATGAAGTGAAATCGAATGACAATGAGCGGGAAATGATTGAGATTGAGCTGTTGCTGGAAGGTATACATCGGCTGTACGGCTATGATTTTCGTAACTACGCTCTGCCTTCGATCAAGCGGCGTATTTATTATCATGCGCAGTCCGAGAATGTAAGCACGATATCAGGACTTCAGGAGAAGGTGCTGCATGATCGCAGTGCCTTTGATAGACTGGTACAGAGTCTTTCTATTCCGGTGACCGAAATGTTTCGCGACCCGGAGCTGTTTCTAAATTTCAGGCGAAAAATCATTCCTATTTTACGAACGTATCCGTATATCCGAATCTGGCATGCAGGTTGCTCCACAGGTGAGGAAGTATATTCTATGGCAATCTTGCTGCATGAGGAAGGCTTATATGACAAGGCCCGTATTTATGCGACGGATATGAATAACCTGTCTTTACAGCAAGCGAAGGAAGGCGTATATGGGATCGACCGAATGAAGCTGTATACCAAAAATTATTTGGAATCTGGGGGCACACAATCGTTCTCAGAATATTATACAGCCAAGTATGATTCGGTGATGTTTCATCCCTTTTTACGAAAAAATATCATTTTTGCTGAGCACAATTTAGCGACAGACCGGTCTTTTAACGAGTTCAATGTTATTTTTTGCCGGAATGTTATGATTTATTTCAACGACGAACTTCGCAACCACGTACATGGGTTGTTTTACGATAGCTTGAGTCATTTTGGTGTGTTGGTGCTTGGGGCCAAGGAATCCATACATTTCACCGATTATAGTGATTCCTACGAGCCGCTGGACCGGGTAGAGAAGATATACCGGAAGATTAAATAGAGATGCTTAGGAGGATTCCATGGGGCTTCATGAACCGATTCATATATTGCTGGTAGATGACAGACCTGAGAACCTGCTCGCTCTTGAGGCAGTGCTGGAGAGTGAACAATATAATCTGGTAAAGGCCACATCTGGGGAAGAAGCGTTGCGATGTCTATTAAAAGATGAATTTGCACTCGTTGTCCTCGATGTGCAAATGCCGGGTATGGATGGAATTGAGACCGCAAAGTTAATCAAGGCCAGAGAGAAGACGAAGGATATTCCGATTATCTTCATTTCAGCTAACAGCAAGGAAGCGGAGCATTTGTTTGCGGGATATTCAGCGGGCGGTATTGATTATATGGTAAAGCCGTTCATCCCTCAAATTCTCAAGTCCAAAATTGAAGGCTTCGTACAAATGTATCTAACAAATAAGCGCTTGAAAACACAGTCCATGCTGCTTCATCAGAAGACGCAGGAGCTGGAAAAGATGAACAGCGAATTGATTGCCGCCAAGGAGGCGGCAGAGATTGCTGCCAATGCCAAAACCGAATTTTTGGCAATGATGAGCCATGAGATTCGCACACCTATGAACGGTGTCATTGGTATGATTGATCTGCTGATGGAGACAGAGCTGCAAAACGATCAACAGGAATATGCCGATATCATCCGTCGCAGTGCGGACGCGCTGGTCGCAGTCATTAATGATATTCTGGACTTTACCAAGCTGGAGTCAGGCAAGATGGAGGTTGAGGAATATCCATTTGATTTGGTTTCCTGTATCAAGGAAGTTTTCAGCCTGTTTACCGTAGAGGTGAACCGCAAGAATTTGGAACTGGTTTATTTTCTCGATGAACAGATGCCTCCCGTGTTATATGGAGATATGGGTAGACTGCGTCAAGTACTGATTAACTTGGTCTCCAATGCTGTTAAATTTACAGATCAGGGCGGGGTATATGTCTTCGCATCTGTTAAAGAGCGTAGCGACAATGGGCTTACCGTTGAGTTTTCTGTAAAAGATACAGGCATTGGTATTGATCCTGCCAAGGTTGGAAGGCTATTTCATCCCTTTTCCCAACTGGATTCTTCAATGACACGCAAATATGGTGGAACCGGTCTAGGACTCGCTATTTGCAAAACCTTAGTGAATATGATGGGCGGAGATATCCGTGTGGATACAAGTGGAGAACAGGGTGTGGCGTTTCATTTTACAATGAAGCTTGGCGTTGCTAAGGAAAATGAACTGGAGGGGGAGTCCAGCCATGATTGGGAAATTCCACAACAGGAGCCCCCAACCCGTAAACCTGTACTGGTCGTGGATGACCATCCCATCAACCAGAAGCTGATGGTCAATATACTGGATAAGCTCGGGTTGGCTTCAGATGTGGCAGCAGATGGGCAACAGGCGCTTGATATGGTCACTGCGAATCAAGACTACGACTATATCTTTATGGACTTGCAGATGCCTGTAATGGACGGCCTGGAGTGTACGGGGAGAGTACGTGAACAACTGGCGGGAAGATCCCAACCTGCCATTATCGCTATGACGGCTAACGTCATGGAGGGGATTCAGCCCCGATGTATTGAAGCTGGAATGAACGATTATATTAGCAAGCCCGTTAAAATCAGCAGTGTAAAACAGGCGTTGCTCCGGCATTCGCCGGACCATTTTCCAATGCAGCCAGGTAAGGATCGAATCAATGAAGCTTAGCTGGTGGTATTTGACAGGTGTATAAAAAGTTATAACGTGATTCAAACGCTCGTATTTTGGGTTAGTATGTAGGGAAATCTTTTTTTGGGAGAGTAGGCCTATGAATACAAATAAAAATGAGAAGTTCAATGCGATCACAGAAACAGCTGATGGTGTAAATACCGTTTATCTGAGTGGAGAATTGGATCTTTCGGTAGCACCTGATTTCCGTCTGGTCATGGAGCCTTTAGTGGGGGAATCCAGCCAGGATTTGATTGTTAACTTGAGAGACCTTAAATACATTGACAGCACAGGCATTGGTATTTTGTTATCCATTTTAAAAGCAAGGCATGGGATGGAGTCCCGGTTTACGGTTCAAGAGGTACCGCCTCAGATTCAAAAACTGTTTGATATGACCGGTATTGCCAAATTCTTTGCCCCCCAGGAGAATTCCCAATAGGAAAGGAAAGAAAAAGAAATGAATGCTCAAATTCAAAAAGTAGTTCTTAATTTGCCGGCCACAGCTGACTTTGTTGATATTGTAAGATTAAATTTATATGGTATTGCCGCGAAAATGGGATTCTCTTATGAGGATATTGAAGACATGAAAGTGGCCGTATCGGAAGCCTGTAATAACTCTGTTCTCTATGCATATGGTCATGAGGGAGGAGTCGTGGAAGTAACATTCGAATTTGACGAAGCTTCGTTGTCCATTCGTGTCAAAGATGAAGGGGAGAGCTTTGAACGTGTGGAGGACCCGACTCGTATCGCTTCCTTGCATGACAAGGAGTTGAATGATGCGCAGATCGGCGGATTGGGCTTTTATCTCATGCAGGCGCTTATGGACGATGTTCATATCTTGAATGAGACAGGAAAAGGCACCGAAGTGGTGTTGGTAAAGCGTCTGACCAGAAGTGAGGAAACAGTATGAATGAAAAGGTAACTCCCCCGGAGTCGATGGATGAAGCCGTTGGTCTAATCTGGGAGTACCAGCAAACCAAAGATAACGAAATTGCTACCGTGCTGATCCGCAAGTATGAGCCTATGGTCAAGATGGCTGCCGGGAAGATATCCCGTAACCGTCCGGACTTATACGAGGATTTATATCAGACCGGTCAGATGGCTTTGATACGTCTGCTCCAGCAATACGATATCAGCTTGGGTATCCCATTTGAGCCGTACGCTATGAAAAGTATGCTGGGACATATGAAAAATTATTTGCGCGATAAATCCTGGTACATACAGGTTCCTCGTCGCATCAAGGAAAAGGGTGCGCTTGTTCAACATGCCATTGATGAGCTGACCGTCAAATTAGAACGCTCACCCAATGTGAACGAGATTGCGGAGTATTTGGACCTTACCGTTGAGGAGACGATCGAGGTGCTTGCTGGCCGTGAGTGCTACCACTATGTTTCACTGGACTCGCCATTATCTCAGGAAGAGAGTGCAGCTACGTTAGGTGAGCTTATTAGCTCAGATGCTAACGATTTTGACACTGTGGAAAAACGGATGGATCTTCAGCAGGCTTTAAGCCAACTGAAAGAGCAGGAACAGAAAGTACTTCTTCTGGCATTTCAGGACGGTCAATCTCAACGTGCGATTGCACAGACGTTGGGCGTATCACAGATGAGCGTTTCCCGTATTCAGAAGCGGGCAACAGAAAAGTTGAAGCAGATTATGTCTAATTCCTCTATTTCATGACAAGATCGCTGAATTCATGGCTTATAATATTTGACGTCCCATCGTAAGGACACGTTATTCCAATTAGGGAAGCGTGTCCTTTTTATAAAGCGGAAAAAACAAAGAAAGGATGGAATCTATGACAGCATTTGAACAGATTTCTACCTTTCGTGGAGGCTGGGAATGGTGGGATATCTGTGCTGCGGACTGGCAGGATTCAGTCATACAGCACTTGAAGGAGAAGCTCCCAGAAGCCGCAGAGTGGCTGGATAAGGTAGAGGACATTCCATCCAGTTTTATTTCTGTGCGCTTTCCAGATGGCAATCAGCCGTTGATGTGCGGATCGTTGATCTACTCCGTTCAGGAGGAGATCGACAGTCAGCGTAATTGCAACAAGTTTTATTTTCTAGTCCTAGACCAGAAGCTAGTGACCTTAAATCTAGACCAAAATACACGTGAAATTATGCATACCGCGGAACGCCAAACCATGCTGGAACAGTGTGAGGATGCAGCAGACGGCATGTTCGTATTGGCGAGAGCCGTGCTTCATTATTTTCATACGGGAATGGATAAGTTTGAGATCAACCTGAGAAGACTGGAAGAGGACATGGAGAAAAGGAATGCACGTACGCTGATGGATTCTATATTGAATGCGCGTTTCGAGCTATTGTATTGGAGCAATATGTTCATCCCTTTTTCAGAGCTGGTCACGGCTTCCCGCGAAGCATATCTGGATAAGCTGGAGGAGAATCGCTTTTTTAAGCAGTTATTGTACCGTGTCACTCGGATGGAGGGACTTTTCCGCCATTATGAAAAGGAAATCGACACACTGATCTCCATAGATGATGCCATTTCCGCATTTAGGGGCAATGAGATTACGAAGACGCTCACCATTGTGACCGCTGTATTTACACCTGCCACTGTAGTGGGTGCTATTTGGGGCATGAACTTTGAAAATCTGCCTTGGATTAAAACAGGTTGGGGCTTTACCTTCGTGATTATCGCTACTCTACTAAGTATGGCGGGGATGTACGGCTGGCTGATGATGAAGGGGTGGACGGGAGATTTATTAAAAACAAACAAGCGTAACAAATTGTAGTGGCTGATTACAGCTGTTGCAATTTACAAATAAAAAACGATCCATCGTAACTAGAGGCTCTTTGAGGAGTCTATTACCGGTTACGAAGGATCGTTTTTAATTGAGATAGGGACAATTACTTAGTACCTTGGCTCATTTTGATATATCCTAACAATTCGGCGATGAAATCTCCGATGACCGGAAGATTTAACTGCACCAGGAAGCTGAGCAACCAAGCGAGTAAGGCGAGTACGACCACTGTACCCAGTGTAAGGCCGAGACCTCGTGAAATCCCAGCCGTCAGATTGCTGATAATTCTTCTTTTTGTGCTGGAGTAGTTCTCTATAATATCTTTGAATTCTGCTTTTTCCAATGTATCTGCAATTTGATCTAAGCGTTTATTAAGCCGCTTAACCTCATGGCGCAGCTCAAAAGGATGTTCATTCACATCAAAATCTCTTTCATGATCATGCTTTTTAACATGAGTAGGTGAGGTCTGCTTGGATGAAACCTCGTCTGGTTGATCTTGTGTCTGCAGGGGGTGAAAGGTTCTCTTGTTGTTCCGGGCAAGATCATCTCCATAGGAGTGTGGTTTGTTCATGGTCATCCCAGCCTTTCTATCATTTAAAAACAGCCAGCTTCTTGCATGCTGGCTGTTCAGTGTTTGGAGCTTATTTTGGTTGTAATCGGAATGTGTTCCTCTTAGGAATTTGCATTTAATTGCTTCTGAGTGTCCTTGGCTGCCTGAGCCGTTGCATCCATAACCTCTTTATCTGGTTTGGCCGCTTCATTAGCGACATCCGCAGAGGCTTTAGTTACGCTGGATACGATGTTATCTTTGCTCTCGGCTACCGTTTTGGCTACATCTGCTGTTTTGGTGGAAACGGTTTTAGCCAAATCCGTTGCTTTGCTGCTGACTACGGATGCGACATCCTTGGTTTTATCGGAGACAACGGTCATTTTTTCGGACAGATCGCTACGCAAATCGCGGCCTGGTTTTGGAGCGAACAGCAGGGCTGCCGCAGCACCAATCAAACCTCCAATGAATAAACCCTTTGCAAAACCTGAAGTGCTTGCCATATTTTGATTGTCCATGTTACTCATGATATATCACTCCTTTTATAGAATAAAAAATATATATAAATGTTAGGTAGCCCTTCTTAATAGTTTGGACACAAGTCCGAGCAAGAACACGAACAATGCGGTTCCAAGTATGGCTGGAATAACTGCAAAATCTCCGATGACTGGGCCCCAGTCTCCTAGAATCATGGCACCGAGCCAAGCTCCTACAAATCCAGCAATCATAGAGCCCGCAATGCCGCCAGGCATTTCATGACCAGCTAGTGCATCGCCAATCAATCCGATAATAATAGCCATTACAACACTTAGGACAATTCCCCACACAAGGATCGCCTCCTTTATCCTGAGTTCACACAACGATAATGTTTTTGATGAATGCTGAGCTTTCGTTATTTCTTCGCCTTGCTTACTTCGTATATAAACGTTGTGACCGTAAGTGAAACAAAAAGCCATCTTAGAATGCTTATGGACGGGGGAGAGATGAAGGGGAGGAAGGCCACAGACGCGCTTGCCAATAGACCACGGGAACGGTAAATACCAGCCAGATCATACCTGCAATATAGCCACCTACAATGTCGGTAGGAAAATGAACTCCTAAATATACACGGCTGAGGCCAATCAAGAGAATGAGCAATGCACCAAGAACACACGGAAGGAAGAATGTTCGCTTATGAACCATTCGTTCTATAGCCCAAATGGCAAATATCATTCCGTAAAATCCCATGGAAATCATTGCATGACCGCTAGGGAAACTGTAACCCCCCACTTCCACCAAATGTTGAAGAGACGGGCGTTCCCGTTGTAAAAATTCTTTTATGATCGTATTTAGCACCCACATCGCGGTAAAGCTGCTTAGGATGGCAAAGGAGTACGCTTTTGAACGGAGATAGACCCAGCACAAGATTGCGGTACCGATTGCTATCAGTAATGATATGCGGAATGGGCCTAACGATGTAATGAAGATGGCGACGGGTAGCAGTTGGTAATGAGCAGCAGCTGTGTCTGGAAAAACAATATCTTGAATGCGCTCATCCCAATATAGAAAAGGAGCTGTGCCAATCCATCTTACTGAATAGGCAATGAGAAGTAAGACAGCGATCATGATCATAGATGCGGATAGACTGCGACGCAAATAGCTTGGTAAGAATCGGAATCGTTGAGGTTCATGGGATAGCATATGTAGTAAATCGCCTCCTTATGGCTGTGATAGATTGATTTTGTGTACTATTAACTTAACGAATAATGAACTGGAGAGCAAAATCAGACAGAGACAATAGGCTGATTGACGCATATAAGTGCGGGGTAAAGGGATCGTATTACAGCGTTTGTAATGCCAGGGCCGGAAGTGGATTAGGAATCACGAAGTAAGGGCTGCTTTACGGAACTGAAATCCATGGAGGTGTTAAGGATGATTAAAATAGTGACATCAGCAGAGAGACATACCTCAAATAAAGGATGGATTCATAGTGAGTTCAGCTTTTCGTTTGCAGATTATGAAGATCCGAGCAATGCCCATTTTGGATGTATGCTAGCCCATAATGATAATGAGCTTAAACCGCAGCAAGGGTTCAAAAGACATCCGCATCATGATTTGGAAATCGTCACCTATGTAATTGAAGGTCTTCTGCATCATAGCGACAGCTTGGGCCACGAACAGGATCTGAAAAGCGGCTCGATCCAGGTTATGAGTGCAGGCACCGGGATTGAACATGAGGAGCGAAATCCTGGGGATGAAAAACCGGTTCGCTTTTTGCAAATGTGGTTTCTACCTGAGAGTCCTGGCCTTCAGCCTTCTTGTCAGGTACAAAGATTCAAGCATAGTGAACGCCTAAATCGACTTCAGCCTGTAGTGTCTGGTTCAGAGGTGGAGGGAGCGCTATCCATTGCACAGGATATAAATCTGTATCTGAGTAGATTGGAAAAGGGACAGCAGCTTGAATATCCGCAGCAAGAAGAGCGCCGTACTCACATTTATATCATTAGCGGTCATGTCGAAGTTACGTGTCAGGATGGGGAATTTCAGTTAAGACCTGGTGATGCCGCGCGAATTCAAAAAACCTGTACATTAAAGATACTAGCTACAGGGAATGAGGAAATATCTGAACTGGTATTAGTAGATTTGCCTTGAAGTGTCCATGGGTAGGAAGAAGTGTATGAAAATACGTATATGCATCGAAAAAATAAAGCTCGTATCCCTTGTGCGTCTGTTAAGACGACCGGAGATACGAGCTTTATTTATGGTGACAAACTTAAAATAGCCAAGCTGTCTGTCCTACAAGCTGGTTTAGGAGGACTTACGCAATCTACCCAGTTCGGAGACAATGGCTTCAACCTCTGAAATGCTGAGGTTAGGCTTGCTGATCACCATATCGTAGACATCATGGATGTCCTCGTATTGCTCTAGCGAGAAAGCGGAAGCCTGCATAGCAGCACCACTCGCCATACGAAGCTTGGTTTTAATGCCCTCAATCATATACTCAATGTTGGCATGAGACGGTACAGACAAATCCATCGTTAATGTTCCATCCTTTCATAACAGGGGAAGTTGCCTGTATTGTATCATGTTTTTGTTGTAGAATGTACTGATAGCCAGATTACCGATATACAACTGAATGAAGGAGGATGGACAAAGTTGTCTTTGTATAATCGAGCTTCTACATCCGGTCGCTCACCCTTAGAACCTACTAATGTAGAGAAAACAGATCGCGACGGACTCGCACCGTTTTTCCGAGAAATTCAACATCAGCATGCTATAGATAAGTTGACTTTTGTATGTATCGGTACAGATCGCTCGTCGGGTGACTCACTCGGGCCACTGGTAGGCACCATGCTCAAGGAGCAAGGCTTTCCGAATGTGATTGGCACAATGACGGAGCCTTGTGATGCGGATCATCTGGTTTCATACTTGGAGCGTATTCCCCAAGATCATCATGTGATCGCCATAGATGCTTGTCTTGGACAGCATGGCTCAACGGGAATGTTCCTTGTTGCCCGTGAACCGCTAACCCCTGCGCGATCGGTTGGTCTGTCTCTGCCGTCTGTCGGGCATTATAGCGTTGCAGCGATTGTGAATGAGCGCAGTGCTAAACCGTACTGGACACTCCAGATGACGTCGCTTCACCTGGTCATGACGATGGCTGCATATATTGCAGATGCAGCGGCTTGTGAATTTGGTTTAAAAACAGCTTCGCAAGATTTTCCAGCGGGTTACCGTTTCAGATATTGATGGTCTGCTTAATAATATACATCAGCATGTTCTACTTACTAATATATTCAGAACGAATAGATTATATACAGAGAAAGAAGGGTTCCACATGGAAAAGGTATTATGCGAAGGAACGACGATTTGCTATGCCGAACAAGGAAAAGGAGATCCGATCATTCTATTGCACGGATTTTGCGGAAGCTCCTCCTATTGGGATGAGGTTGTTCCCTTGCTATCCCCAAGCTATCGTTGTATTGTTCCAGACTTGCGTGGACACGGACGCAGCGATGCTCCACTCGGAGCCTACACGATTGATCAAATGGCAGACGATGTGCTTAAACTTCAGGAACAGTTGGACATTCCACAGGCTGCATGGTTTGGCCACTCCCTAGGAGGCTACTTGGCCCTTTCCGCGGTACAGAGACATGCAGAGCGTCTTACAGCCTTTGGACTGATTCATTCGACGGCTTATGCAGATACGGACGAAGGTAAAGAAAAGCGGAACAAGGCTGTATCCACCATTCAAACGGAAGGGATTACAACCTTTGTAGATGGACTCGTACCAGGATTGTTTGCTCCTGAACATGTGGAGTCGATGCCGAACCAACTACTAAAAGTCAAAGAAATTGGCTACAAAACACCTCCTCAAGGAGCCGTAGGAGCATCACTGGCTATGCGCGAGCGCCCGGACCGTCGGGATGTGCTGTCGGCTTCTGCATTGCCAGCTCTTTTAATAGCAGGGGAGCAGGATCAGGCGGTTCCTCCAGCACGGACGTTTACAACAGATCGAACCGGGGTAACCCAGGTTACTCTACCGCAGTCTGGACACATGAGCTTGATCGAAGCACCGCAGTTATTAGCGAATGCCATCTTGTCATTTTTAGACCAGAACTTGAAAAAGTAGAGTAAGGTAAGTCTAAAAACCGGAACCTTCTGATGTGGTATCAGAGGGGATCCGGTTTTTTGCTGACTTGTTGCTTCCTATTGGTTAATGTGCAAAATGCCTAGGTCATATAGTTTTTGTTCAAGGCAAACGCCGTCGGCAAACCGTCAATACTCTCTAAATTCTTCTCGTATGCATACTTTTTAAGTGCTTCTTCGCCCATCTGAATCGCCACGTCCTTCAGCTTTTCCCGTTCGCTCGTGTAAGTCATGAAGGGAACTGCAAAACCACATGAATGTTGTACCATATGAACATCAACAACAATGATTTGTCTTGCCCCAGGCAGTGGATTGAAGAGAGGATAGAGCTCATTCCAACGCTTTGTATTGGGCAACACGACTGTGCCAGTACCAAAGAGTCTTAATACACAGGGCTCGCCTTCAAATGCACAGAACATGATGGTTACCCGTCCGTTCTCTATAATGTGCGCACTTGTCTCGTTGCCACTTCCCGACAAGTCGAGATAGGCTACCTTATGATCTGACAATATACGAAAAGAATCGTAGCCCTTGGGGGAAATATTTACATGCCCCGTCTCAGATACAGGTGCTGATCCTACAAAGAAAATATGCTGCCGCTGTATGAACTCCTGATATTCCGGTAGTATCGAACTAAATTGTTTTCCCATACTTCAACATCCTTCCCGTATAATATTAACTCATAATTTTGTTTCTAGAGAAAATAAATATTATATTTTATTTCGCGAATCAATATTTTAAAAATATTATTTTTGTTTCTTATGAAACAAAAATAACATGAGACTAACGGAGAATCAATATCAAATTTTCGAATACTTGTATTTGAAGTTGATCACATGACGGCTATAAAACACTGTGCTACCCGAATGTTACGTGTTATACGTGATTTTCTGAGTGCCGGATCATTGATGCTATAAATGATTTGTAATTGTGCTAAATGAGTTTACGCCATGTCGGCGGCATTTGGCTTTTAGACAAGGATGTCTTACAATCAGAAGGGACAGGGTTGCTGGGTCTCTAGGCATCAGGATGAAAGGAAGGGAACGGCTTGCTTAGAAAAGATTATTTGCTTAGCATGATGGAAGAATTGACATCAGCAGTAGCATCGGTGCTCGGTCTGAGGCGTGAAAATAAACACGTTGAAGCGCTAAAACAACTAGATGAACTACTCAACAAGCAGTTTCGCCTTCGTTCAGATTTGCTCAGACGATTGCCGCCGGAACAAATTATTGAGCTTTTCCGAATGGGCCCTGGGATGGAAGCGGATGAGCTTCAGCAAGTGGCTCGCATTCTGGAAGAAGAAGCTGTTATATACATGGAGACCAGCAGATTAGACGAGGGCATACGAATTTTAATGAAATCTCTTCATTTATATTTGTACAGCGATCTGAATGGCGCGACTCGTGATCTACAGGTCCTGCCTGAACGAATAGCGTGTATCGTAAAACTGCTTCATGAATATGAACTTTCTCCGGAAACCAGCAAGCTGTTAGCTGTTCATTATGAGCGGGAAAACAGGCTGGACCAAGCCGCAGATGTCTGGTTTGGATTGGCATGGGAGCAGCCGGAGCTGAGATCAGAAGCTGAGATATTTTACAGTCAGTTACTGGATAAGACCGATGCAGAGCTAGAACGGGGTGGAATTTCACGCCAGGAAATCATCGAGGGTTTGTCCGAGATCACCCAATTACATGAAAGAAAGTGAGATGTACCTTTTGGATTCACTGCGCGAACTTGTATACCAATTGACCACGGGAGGATCCCTCATAACAGCAACGCTGAGTCAGCTGCGAAAACGTGAGGATGCTTCTTTTACTAAAGTACAAATCAAACCTGTGGAATTGAAAAACAAACTGCATTACCAGTTTGCCTTTCATTACAGCAACAAAGTCATTCATGAAAATCTGACCCCTGACGAAGCTAATGAGCGCATGACTGCCTTGTTTGAGGACACATTCCGCCAAGGACTTCTATGTGCCAAGGATGCAGACTACCAGGTGCTAATCAGTAAAAAATATAAAGTATCCATTCTGACAAAATCACCGAGCAAAAGTAAAGCCGATCTGTCTCATAATCGCAAAAAGCAATATGTGCTTGAGGAAGGAGAGCGTATTCCTTTCCTGATTGAGCTGGGGATTATGAATGAGGACGGTAAGGTACTGGCCCGCAAATACGATAAATTCCGTCAAATCAACCGTTTTCTCGAAATGGTGCAGGATGTATTGCCCAGCCTTCCGGTAGGCCGCCCATTGACGATTGTAGATTTTGGCTGCGGCAAGTCGTATTTGACCTTTGCCTTATATCATTATTTGGCAGTACAGCAAAAACGACCTTTGCAGATTGTCGGTTTGGACTTGAAGGCAGATGTCATTGAAACCTGTAATCTTCTGGCTCAAAAGCTGCAATATCGACAGTTGGAGTTTCTGGTCGGAGATATCGCAGACTACAATGAACTGGAGCAGGTGGATATGGTCGTTACCTTGCATGCATGCGATACAGCAACAGATGCAGCGCTGGAAAAGGCTGTCCGCTGGGGAGCGTCTGTCATTTTATCAGTTCCGTGCTGCCAGCATGAGCTGTTTAGCCAACTGGAAAATCCGGTATTGGAGCCTTTGCTCTCCCATGGCATTTTAAAAGAGCGTTTTTCTGCACTGGCAACGGATGGAATCCGGGCCAAGCTGCTGGATATGATGGGGTATCGGACACAGCTCTTGGAATTTATCGATATGGAGCATACGCCTAAAAATATTCTGATTCGTGCTGTCAAAGGCCAAGCGGGAGAATGGTCCGTTCTGTGGCGTGAGTATACAGCATTTCGGGATTTTATACATGCTGATCCTTATTTGGAACGTGCCTGTGCGGATTTGCTTCCCGAAGGGGCGGGACAGCAGCAGACACACAGCTAAGAATATAGCAAAAGTGGAGCCACTACAGGGTGGCTCCACTTTTTTGTAGTTTACAGTTCATGGTTGCTGTACGCAAACATCTACCCGCCATAGGCACTTCTAAAAGCTGTGCACAAGACATCACGATCCACCTTCCACAATGCCGCGAGCTCCTCGCTGACATCTTCGTCCCACCAGTCGCACAGTAGTTTGCGATTACTATGGTTTTCTGCAATCCAGATGAGGTGTCCAGCAACCTTGCGGCAGTATAGCTCCTCGCCCTGCTTGACCAGATCAGGGGCAATGTGAACAGGCAGACGTTTGCAGGTTCGGTACAACTCTTTGCTGCATGCGCGGCGGATACCACGAGCCGTGGGTAAACGGGATTGTGGATTGTCATGTTTGGGGAATTTGCCGGGAGGCATATTGTACCCCCTCCTCTCTCTCACAACTTATGCGGGCACAGGAGCCGAGGTCACTGACCTCCATAATTGCGTGAAGTGGCGGCGTGTTCTGCCGCTGTGATACACTAATGAAAATAGAGAAACAGGCAGGGAGTGGGAAGAGAAATGGACCATATATCTGGTATCATTAATTATTTGTTTGAGATCATTCGCAGTCTTGGGTATTTTGGTATTATGCTAGGCTTGATGGTGGAGGTCATTCCAAGTGAAATTGTCCTCGCTTATGGCGGTTTTTTAGTGTCCTCGGGTCATATTAATTTTTTTGGCGCAGTCGTGTTTGGAACGATTGGCGGGGTGCTGGCCCAGCTGTTTATTTACTGGATCGGACGCTATGGCGGCAGACCCGTATTAGATAAGTATGGTAAATACATACTCATCAAAAAAAGTCATGTTGACCACGCTGAAGCCTGGTTCAATAAATATGGCACAGGGGTCATTTTTACAGCTCGCTTTATCCCTGTTGTTCGTCACGCGATCTCAATCCCTGCCGGGTTGGCTCGAATGAACGTATGGCGCTTTATTATTTTGACGACGCTGGCGATTATACCTTGGTCTGTTTTGTTTATATATTTAGGTATGCTGCTGGGAGACAAGTGGGAGCAAATTGACGAAGTGGCGGCACCTTATATCAAACCCATTTTGCTGGTTGCTCTTGCGCTCTTGATCATTTATTTTGTTATCAAATGGATTGTAGCCAAAAACAAAAAAGGAAGTGTATAACATGAGCCGTACTAACGTATCGCAATATTTCGGCAAGGGCTTGAGTCCTGAACAATTTATGGAGGGCATGGAAAAGAACAAAGAAGCCTTCCGCTCTGGATACGATCAGTTTGTGTGGAGCAGCGAAGAGGATCGGGAGTTTTTTGAAAGCCTGAACCATCGTGATGATCTGCGTGTGCTTATTTTGGCTGCCGACTGGTGTGGGGATGTCGTACGCAATGTGCCAGTTGTGTTCCGCGCGTTGGAGAATAGCGGTATTCCAACCGAAGTATTGATTCTGGAAAATCATCAGGCGCTGATGGACGACTTCCTGACAATGGGCGGACGTGCTGTGCCGATTGTGATTTTTGCGGATACAGGAGGTCATGTACTTGGCCACTGGGGACCACGCCCTGCACATGTCCAACAAATTATGATCGAATTCAAACGTGAAAATCCAGATCGGGAAGCCGATGACTATCAAGAAAAAATTGCAGTAGCTCGCAAAGAAATGGCTGAAAAATATGGGGAGGGAACCGAGGTCCATCCTGTGATTGTTCAGGAATTACGCGAGCTGATCTCGGGATTTTAACTTATGACCTTATCAATTCGCAGCTTTAATCTGGGTCCACTTCAAACGAATGCTTATTTGCTTCAAGGGGATGATCCACAGCGCGCCGTTATTATTGATCCAGGAATGAATCCGGGTTCTTTGCTGAGAGCGATTGAGTCTCTAACCATTGAAGCTATTCTGCTGACTCATGCCCATTTTGACCATATTGGAGGGGTGGAGGAGATTCGCAATGCGAAAGGATGCCCGGTGTATCTGCACGCTTTGGAGCAAGACTGGCTCACATCTCCTAAGCTGAATGGCTCCCTGATGTGGCCAGAGGCATCTCCACCGATCTCGACAGGACCTGCCGAATATGATTTGGCGGAAGGTCAGCAATTAAATCTAATCGGACACACGTTCAAGGTGCTCCATACACCGGGGCATTCACCCGGAAGTGTTAGCTTCTTGTGTGGCAAAGATCTTTTCTCGGGGGATGTGCTATTCCGTCAGGGCGTCGGACGCACAGATCTGACTGGTGGTCGGGAACGCGACTTGTATGATTCCATTCAGAATAAGTTGTTTCCGCTTGGAGATGACGTTACAGTTTATCCTGGTCACGGACCCAAAACATCCATTGGTTATGAGAAAGCCAACAATCCGTATATTCGGTAAATTTGATAAACGTTAATTAATTGAGGCAAAATCAAAGAAGTGACAGGTTTTGCCTCAATTCGACAACAAAATATAAATTATGTATAGACAAAGGTTTTTATTTTTGTTAACATAAATTTATTAAAGTTACATACTAAACTCGCGAAGCACGCAAGCTGTGGATGAATCCCGGTTTGCGTTCTTTTTTTTGCCCATTAAGAGGATAAAGAGGCATGAGGCCATCAGATCACAAGGGGGAGCAAGAATGAAAAGAAAACATATATATGGTGTACAACGTGAGAACGAAGGCAGTTTCCGTCTTTCCGAAATAGTAGATATTGAAGATGTTGTGGTAGGTTCCGAACCGAAGATCATAACTTGGAAAAAGGTAAAACGGCGGGGCAGAACCCTTACGCAAAACTGGCATATACGGCTTAATGAGCATAGATTTGGACGTGGAGACGATCGATTATGAAGATACATAGATGATATAGACAAGCTACCTTTTTTTTAGTAGACTTAGCAGATAAGTTCAGACAAACGGGGGGGCTAACGATGCATCATTTAGGAGCTAGAATTATGATCGTCGCGGATGCTTTTGAGCAGAATCTTCCTGTGGGCGAACATGGTTATATCATTGCTTACGACCGTAATGCGGACAATGCTTTTGACTATGTCATTCGCGTACCGAAGGTGAATCGCAATTTTTTCGTACCATCCGGAGACATCGAGCTGGAAGAAAGTATTCTCAAGCTGGAAGCCGAGCGGATTGAGCGTGAAGCGCTGATAGATTACGCCCTTGCTACTCATAATGAGAAGCTGTTCAGACATGTGATGAATGGTGGTCATGATTCAGTAGAGACTGAGGAAGAAGAAACCGCGGCAGAATTGTTGTCACAGGCTGATTTTATCAAACAAGTTAATTTGCGTGCTTGGATATAGGAATCGGCTGTTGCCGACTCTTTTTAACAATATATAATGGGCACGATTTCAGCTGCTATAGTTTTCTTGAAAGAGCACCGAAAGGTGCTTTTTTTATATTCTTTTAGTAACATTTACCTCATTAATGTATAGTCTGCTTCTGTACCGCGTCAAAGATTGAATTGTATAGGGTTCTATCCTATAATTAAAAACGTTATTTCAAAGTTCGGTGTAACATTTTTGATACCAGGATTTTGCAAAATCCGATTCCAGTCGCTTATTGGATTTTTATATATACATGAGGAGGGTTTTGAATGAACATTTCCAAGGAAGATGTCCGTCACGTAGCCAGGCTGTCCCGGTTGAATTTGACCGAGAATGAGGAAGAAACGATGACAGGGCAATTAAACGCCATTCTCCATTATGCGGAGAAGCTGAATGAGCTGGATACGGAGCAGGTAAAACCGACCACTCATGTGCTGCACGTCAGCAATGTCATGCGGGACGACGAAGTTCGCGAAAGTTTGACGCATGAGCAAGTGATGCGTAATGCACCTGAAGAAGAAGATGGACAGTTTAAAGTTCCTGCTGTTCTGGAATAGATTTCACATTTGAAAGGAGGATGCAAATTGAGCTTGTTTAATAACACATTGCCGGAAATACATAACAAGCTGCATCAAAAGGAAATTTCCGTGAGTGATCTGGTGGGGCACGCTCTGGAGACAATTGATGCGCGGGAAGACAAGATCAGAGCCTATATTACCGTTGACGAGGAACAGGCCCGGGCATCCGCACGTCAGCTGGATGATCAGCTGATTTCAGGAGAGGAAAGAGGATTGTTGTTTGGCCTGCCGGTTGGTATTAAGGATAATATCGTGACGGAAGGGCTACGCACAACATGTGGCAGTCAGTTTTTGAAAAATTTTGATCCCGTTTACGATGCCACAGTGGTTGGCAAGTTACGCGCAGCGCAAACCGTGACACTTGGTAAAATGAACATGGACGAATTCGCTATGGGTGGTTCTAACGAGAACTCCAGCTTTTTCCCTGCACGTAACCCTTGGGATTTAGAACGTGTTCCTGGCGGTTCCAGTGGCGGCTCGGCTGCAGCTGTTGCGGCGGGTGAAGCTTATTTCACGCTCGGTTCCGATACAGGCGGCTCCATTCGCCAGCCCGCTTCTTATTGCGGCGTAGTTGGCCTAAAACCAACCTATGGTCTGGTATCCCGTTTTGGACTGGTGGCCTTTGCTTCCTCTTTAGACCAAATCGGTCCGATTACAAAAAATGTTCAGGATTCGGCCTATGTCCTGCAAGCCATTGCAGGCTATGACCAGAAGGACTCCACCTCTGCGAAGGTAGACATTCCTGATTATTTGAACGCTTTAACCGGAGATGTAAAAGGTCTTCGTATCGCTGTACCTAAAGAGTATCTTGGTGAAGGCGTAGACCCACAGGTCAAGGAAAAGGTGCTTGATGCACTGAAAACTCTGGAAGGATTGGGCGCTGTATGGGAAGAGGTATCTCTTCCGCACACGGAATATGCGGTTGCGACATACTACCTACTGGCTTCATCCGAAGCATCGTCCAATCTGGCCCGCTTTGACGGTGTGCGCTATGGTGTGCGCGCTGACAATCCAGATAACCTGCTTGATCTGTATCATCAGTCCCGTACGCAAGGGTTTGGTCCTGAGGTGAAGCGTCGGATTATGCTTGGCACCTATGCACTCAGCTCCGGGTACTACGATGCTTATTATTTGAAAGCTCAAAAAGTGCGCACACTGATCAAACAGGATTTTGATCGTGTATTTGAACAATATGATGTGATTATCGGACCTACTGCACCGACTACCGCTTTCAAAATCGGCTCCCAAGTGGATGACCCATTGACGATGTATTTGAACGATATTTTGACGATTCCGGTGAGTTTAGCTGGCGTGCCGGCGATCAGTATTCCTTGTGGTCTTGCAGATGGAATGCCAGTCGGACTACAAATAATCGGGAAAGCCTTTGACGAGTCTTCTGTACTGCGCGTAGCGCATGCATTCGAACAAAATACTGAATTTCACAAGCAGCGTCCGCAGCTGTAATTTGCCAAAAAGGAGGGAACCTATTCATGTCTACAACTACATCGAAGTATGAGACGGTCATTGGACTTGAAGTCCATGTGGAATTGCATACGAAGTCCAAAATATTTTGTGGATGCTCGACATCCTTCGGAGCGCCGCCAAACTCTCATACATGTCCGGTCTGTCTTGGACATCCTGGAGTATTGCCTGTATTGAATCGTCAAGCCGTTGATTATGCGATGAAAGCGGCAATGGCGCTCAATTGCACCATTGCTGATGTGAGCAAGTTTGACCGCAAAAACTATTTCTACCCCGATTCACCGAAGGCTTACCAAATTTCGCAATATGACCAACCGATCGGCGAGAACGGCTGGATTGATATTGAAGTGAACGGTGAAACCAAGCGTATCGGTATTACCCGGTTGCATCTGGAAGAGGATGCGGGGAAATTAACCCATGTTGATGGTGGCTATGCGTCTTTGGTTGATTTTAACCGGGTCGGCACACCATTGGTTGAAATCGTTTCGGAGCCGGATATATCTTCGCCGGAAGAAGCCAAGGCTTATCTGGAAAAAATACGTGCCATTATGCAGTATTGTGACGTATCCGATGTGAAGATGGAGGAAGGCTCGCTTCGTTGTGATGCCAATATCAGTCTTCGTCCGCATGGTCAAAAAGAGCTGGGAACCAAAGCGGAACTGAAAAACATGAACTCCTTCCGTGGCGTACAGCGCGGACTGGAATATGAGCAGTTCCGGCAAGAACAGACCCTGGACGAAGGTGGAACGATCGTACAGGAAACACGTCGCTGGGATGAGGCACAGGGTAAAACCCTGTCCATGCGTGGTAAGGAACAGGCGCACGACTATCGTTATTTCCCGGACCCGGATCTCGTTACACTGCATATTGATGAGGAGTGGAAAGAACGTATCCGTGCTTCGATTCCTGAATTACCCGACCAGCGCAAAACACGTTACACTTCGGAATATGGATTACCTGAGTATGATGCACAGGTAATTACGTCCTCCAAACCATTGGCTGATTTGTTCGAGGATAGTCTTCAGTACACCAAGGATGCCAAAGCAGTATCCAACTGGATTATGGGAGATTTACTCGGCTATTTAAACAGTGCCAGTGTAGAACTGTCGCAGGTTAAATTGACAGGTCGGGGCTTGGGTGAAATGATCGGACTACTGGAGAAGGGGACGATCAATAGCAAAATAGCGAAAACGGTCTTCAAGGAAATGCTGGAAAGTGATAAACTGCCACAGCAAATTGTTGAAGAAAAAGGGCTTGTGCAAATCAGTGATGAAGGTGCAATTCTGACAATTGTCGAGCAAGTTGTAGCAGCCAACCCGCAATCGGTCGAGGATTACAAAGCTGGCAAGCAAAAGGCCATCGGCTTCTTGGTCGGTCAAGTGATGAAGGAGAGCAAGGGAAAAGCCAACCCGGGTCTCGCTAATAAGTTGCTGACAGAAGTGTTGAACCGTTAATGGCATAGTTATGACAGGGGCTTGTCTTTTAGGGACAGGCCTCTTTTGCATAAGTGCAGAGAACGTATGGGCATCGAACAAGTATCAGAATCGTAATGACATATTATAGTTTCCTTAGGAGGGCAAACAGCATGGTTACCCTATGTTCATTGGAAGATGATGATATTGTCAGTCAGATATGGCGTCTTCAGCACGTCGCTTATAGACTGGAAGCTGAGCTGATTGGATTTGATGAGATTCCTCCACTGATGGATACATTGGAGACACTTAGAAGCTGTGGAGAGTCTTTTTATGGGTGGTTGGAGGATGATGAACTGCTAGGAGCGCTAGCTGTGCAGTCTGAATCGTCTGGTTCGCTTACCCTTACACGTATGATGGTTCATCCAGATCATTTTCGCAAAGGGATTGCGGACTCCTTAATGAAGCATGTTTTGAATGAGTATCAGAATGTCCCGCTGTTTATCGTCACCACAGGAACTTTAAACACTCCTGCAGTGACACTTTATCGAAAACATGGTTTTCGACCCGTTTCCGCGGCAGAAGTGGCCCCAGGTGTGGAATTAACCACCTACCATTTGCATAACGTGGAATAATACTCACAAACCGCGTGCCCGGACAAGGAAGCACGACACAACCGGGAGGAGAGACTCGAATGAATAATCCGTGGATTATAGATGATTCACATATCATTTTACGGCTATTACTGTCCATGCTACTCGGTGGATTCATTGGCTTTGAGCGAGAACGTTCCAATCACGCTGCTGGTTTGCGGACTCACATTATGGTCAGTCTTGGTTCGACGCTGATTATGCTGCTCTCCATTTACGGCTTTGCTGATTTTATTAAAGAAGCTAATGTGCGTATAGATCCAGCTCGTTTGGCTACGGCGGTGATTACTGGCGTAGGCTTTTTGGGGGCAGGTACAATTATGTTCACAGGTAAATCCATTACTGGACTCACGACGGCTGCTTCCATTTGGGTCGTAGCTGCCATTGGCCTTGGGGTGGGAGCAGGCTTCTATTTACCTTCTATAGCAGCAACGGTGCTCGTATTTTTAAATTTATGGGTGTTCAACAAATTAGAACTTCGGTATATGCGTGGACGCAAGCCTCATCTTATTACACTGTACGGATTGTCCTCTCACGGATTGCTCGATCAAATTTCGACTTATTTAGAGCAAGAAAAAGTGGAAATACGTAAAATTATGATTAAAGAACATGAACATGTTCCATTTCATGAATTGCATCCGGATCGTCAGAGTATGGAGGTTTCCCTAGAGGTGCTGGCCCGACATGACTTTAATGTGGTACGTATTGCAGCTGATTTACGACAATGGGAAGATATAGCTGCAGTCTCTGTTGAGTGAACATAACCCTTTTTTTTTACAGTTACTATCAAATCTGATTGGGGTACTATGTAACCATCAAAGCATTTTTCAGCGGAGCTACGTATGGAATTCAAAGGGGAGGATGGCATGAACTCGGAACAACCGTTACCGTCGGGAGAGTCCGGACAGGCTGAACAGCCACATGGACAGAAACAGCGGGGGCGTCTGCAATACGCTAAATTTCGCAAAGTAATTGCCATTATCATGGCAGCACTGATACCTGGAATGGGACATCTTTTTTTAGGACTACTTATTAGGGGGCTTACATTTATTGTATTGCTCCTGCTAGATATTTTTGCGATGCTGTATGTTTCCTCAGATGGATTGAGGATTAACATCCCATTACTTATTTTGCTTGGATTGTTCATACCCGTATTATATTTTTATAATGTATATGATGTACTACAGTCAGCGGATTACATGGTTCGTTATCGGCGCAAGCCGGATCAATATGCACGAATGGATGCTAGAGGTCAGCAAAGCAGTCCTTTTTATGCATGGGAAAGAGGTTTTGCTTTTGCAGTGCTACTGGTGGCAGGCGGTGGACTTATGATTCTGTTCCGCATGAAACCTCGCTGGTTAAGCATTTTCTTTGAAGATTATGGATTTCTGACGCTGGCCATTATATTAATGATGATCGGTTTATTCCTTTTTCTAAGGGAAGCCTTTCTATCCTTTAAACGTAAAAAGTTGAAAGAAAGAGGGTGAAGCAGGCGTGCACCGCAAAATAAGAGTCGGCCGCTACACCTCTTCGCTTCTGTTGATGGCTGTAGGCATTTTGCTGATTGTAGATGTGCTTCAGAACACGGAATATATGCTTCAGCTCCTTGTGTGGTGGCCTGTAATCTTTGTGCTTTGGGGTCTGGAGTATCTGATTTTTTTTGGCGTGTATTATCGCAAAGAGGGCAAGCCTGACAACGGACGACGTTTTAGACCTGACTTAAAGGGGATTCTGTCCGCTTTGGTAGTGGCTGCTTCGGTTTTTATCGTGACCCAGCAAAACCATTATATGTACCTGTGGAACCGGGTTAGTCTCAATCTGACATCGGCCTCTATGGATTTTAGCCAGGCTAAAGAGAATCGGTATGATATGGGCGGTGTGCTGGTACCGGTAACTATGCAAACGTCCGATTTAGTAGTTGATTCAGTGAATGGAGATATAACACTGATCAGACGGCCGGTATCCAATATAGAGGTACGTGGGACTCTATGGGTGGATCAAGCGCCTGCTGCCGAAGCGGACAAGATTGCTCAAGCTTCTTCACTGACTTCTACCGACGGCAAGACCATCCAGATTCGTCCAGAGGTACAGTCATACGGAGCATCAAGTAAACGTCAGCCTCGTATGAACATGTTGATCACCGTACCAGAGGATCGGCGCTTCAATATGCAGATTAGAACCTCCAACGGGAATATTACCTTGAATGGAGTAGACGCTATCGACAGCATCCGGCTTGAGAGTGGTAATGGGAATCTCACAGTTAATGACGCTATCGGCAATGTCAAAGGAGGTACCCTGAACGGTCAGATTAGATTGCATCGGATTTCCGGAGATGTGGATGTACGCACGAATCGTGGCGATATGCAGGCAGGGGATATTGAAGGGGCCTTGTCACTCCACACTATGGTAGGTGACATTCAGGTCGCTCGTTCGGAAGGGGATATTACCGTTGATACTCAAAATGGTGACATGAATGTGCTGAATTCTACAGCCAAGCTGAATGCAAATTCGCTTAATGGCGCTATCAAAGTGCATAGCGAGAGGGTAGGTGGAGATTGGAAAATATACAGTGCTGTCGGTGATATCGTATTGGATCTTCCATCAAATGGAGATTTCCAGTTAGAGGGTTCAAGCAGTTATGGTAATCTTCAGTCTGATTTTCCATTTAAGATAGACAGTAAAAGCATTTCAGGGCAAAACGGGGATGGCAAATATGTGATTAACGTAGAGGGTAACAGCAATTTAACCATTAAAAAGTTACTGATGCCGTCGTTACCTGACTTGGATGATTCTGGAGGATCGACTGCGCCCGATGCAACTGGAAGTTCTCCGGGTGAACCTGAAGTTCCTGCGACCGATACTTCTGTACGGACATCCGGCGACAATACGGCGCGTTGACAAGATTCTTGAGTAGACCGTACAATGTGAGTAGCTTTAGAAGTGAATTGTAAATAGATGCGTGGTAATTGATAGGATTGCAAGTAAGGGATAAGGCGGTGGACATATATGGCAGCACGCGTCCAGCATGCTTTGGAACTTCTGAAGAAGACAGGTGTACGCATAACACCCCAGCGCCATGCCATATTAAACTATTTAATGGAATCTATGGGGCATCCGACTGCAGATGAAATATATCGTGCGCTTGAGTCCAAGTTTCCAAGTATGAGTGTGGCTACGGTTTATAATAACTTAAAGATGTTTATAGAAGCGGGTATGGTACATGAGTTGACCTATGGAGATAACGCCAGTCGTTATGATGCCAATATTTCGGAGCACTATCACATCATTTGTGAAAAATGTGGAAAGATTGAAGATTTCAGTTATCCGTATTTGGCAGATGTGGAACGCCATGCCGCGTTGGAAACAGGCTTCGAGGTGCATGGACATCGTATGGAGTTACACGGAGTATGCAAAGCTTGTAGTAACAAACAATCGTAGCGAAATAAGGGATAAAAGTTTTTAGTGCGGTATGTATATATTGTAATGGATTGGAAACGTGAGGAATTCCCCATAAGTGGGGATTTACCGCGTTTTTTTGTTTAAATCACTTTGTTTTTTGTCTCAGGTAATCTGTTAAAGTTACAAAATACAGAAATCAAAATTTCTTACAATGGAGGTTCAATATTGGCCAGAAATCATTCCAGACGCCGCCGTAAACGTTCTCGATTCAAAGGAGCGGCAAGCCTGCTATTATTCGCAGCGATTATATGCGCAACTACTGTCGTATGGTATGGTAATCCTCTTCACGAGAAACCCGATTGGCATGGGAGTGTCCGACCTATTTTTATGAAAGGCAAGTTGACCGGATATGAAGCTCAAAGCTCCGGCAAGAACATGCTGATGCCGCTTAAATTGATACAAGGTCAAATTGACCCTACCATTCGTTATGAGGATGACAGCCAAACCGTCATTATGGCAACGAGACAAAGCTTGCTCCATATGAATGTTGCAAAGACACAAGGCGAACTGAATGGTAAAACATATGTACTTAGCGCCGCCCCTCAGATAATCAGTGGAGAGGTATATATCCCCATTGAGGCTGTACGTGAAGTATATGGTATATCCATCCACGAAGACCCTGTAACAGGTGCTGTCATTCTGATGAAAGCTGGAGAGAAGGTCAAGCTAGGTAGTGTAGAAAAGAAAGATGGGCAACAGGATGCTAGAATTGCTTTACGCAAAGAAGCCTCTAGTCTATCTTTTATTTTGGCAGATGTATCACAGCAGACAAAAGTACGCATCTGGTCTCAACAGGGCGATTGGTATTTTGTGCAGTTAGACAATGGTTATGCAGGATACATGAAGTCAGACTGTATCTCTGAAGGAGAAGAACTTGTGATACCTTCGGTTAAGGACGATTTGTCAATCTCGGAGAAGCATTGGCAGGGTAAACCTGTGAATCTCGCTTGGGAAGCCGTCTATAATCGTAAGCCTGATCCTTCCAAATTTGACCCTATGCCTGGAGTAAATGTGGTGAGTCCTACATGGTTCAGCGTCGTTGATCATGAGGGTACTGTAGAAAGCAAGGCGGACCCGGCATATGTCAGCTGGGCGCATCGTAAGGGCATGGAGGTATGGGGCTTGTTGAGCAACAGCTTTAACCCCGAAATAACAACAGAGGCACTATCTACCTTTGAACGTCGAAAATCGATTGTAGATCAGATGATCTCACTTGCCCAAGAAAATGATCTGGATGGTATTAATATTGACTTTGAAAATGTCCATACGAAGGATGGCCCCAATGTCACCCAATTTTTGCGGGAACTTAAACCGATGGCCCGGGAACATGATTTGATACTGTCCATTGATGTTACGCCTAAATCTCAAAGTGAGATGTGGTCTGTTTTCTTGGATCGAAAGGCATTGGGTGCTATAACAGATTATCTCATGGTAATGGCGTATGATGAGCATTGGGCGGCTAGTCCAAAAGCTGGTTCCGTCGCCTCATTACCATGGACAGAAGCATCAATTCAGCGGATTATTCAGGAAGACGAAGTGCCGCCTCAAAAAGTGGTTTTAGGTATTCCGTTATATACCCGCGTTTGGTCCGAGACTCCCAAAGAAGGGAAGATTAAGGTCACCTCCAAATCAATTGGTATGGAGTCAGCAGCAGATATCGTAGCCCAATTTAAGTTGAAGCCCAAATTTAGAGCTTCTGAAGGTCAGAATTATGTCGAATATACCGAAGACGGTGTGGTCAAAAAGATTTGGCTAGAGGATCAGATATCCCTGAAGGCAAGAGTAGAACTTGCCAAATCACTGAACCTGGGCGGAATTGGTGTGTGGAGTCGGAGCTTTGCAGATGAAGACGCTTGGATAACACTGAAAGAAATAATTAAATAAGATAAAAAATTATACAATTGAAGAAGGAAGTCTCTTATTTATGTAGAAATGATCACATGTATCCAAATATCCAATTTAGCGGTTATAGCCGCCTTGCAGGTATGGAGGGTGAAGTGCAGCTAACCAAATTAAACCTGATGCATGATGAATTGTTGCAGGAAGATTCAATAGGTGTTATTTCGTACAGAAAACCGGGAGAATATTTTCACGGTTCGATGTTGTATGACTTTGATGAACTCATTCTAATTATTGGAGAAGGCCGGGAGCCAGTTCGATCTATACAACACTTATTTATTAATGGATTAAAATGCCAAGTGTTGTACACAACGCTTAGTTGTTTGAAGGGTTGGATTATCGCAGGTGAACAAGCCAACATTATAGATTATGTGTTAGAAGGTCGTATGGTCTGGGAACGGGATGACAGGGTACGTCTTTTAAGACAGGAAATTATTGAATTTAACGATCCACTGCGGGAGCAGAAGCGATTTCATGAGTTCTCCCGCTTTCTAGTCAATTACGTTCAGGGTAAGAAAGCAGTACGGGAAGGGCGGATCATTGACGCTTATCAAAGTGTTCTGAAGGCACTGGATCATTGGGCGTCTATTGAACTCATTGAACGTGGGATTTATCCAAAGGTTCACTTATGGGTTCAGGTGCAGCCGCTGGATCGAACAATTGAGAAACTGTATAACGAGCTCACATTAAGTACGGAGACTCTGGAGCAACGGGTTGAACTGGTATTGCTTGCTTGTGAATTTTCAGTCATGTCGAAAATGGAGGAGTGCTCCTCTCTGCTATTCCGTATATTAGGCAGCAGACGGGAACCTTGGTCTATAGATGAACTTATGAATCATCCTGAGCTCAAGAATCTACAATTAGATCTTACCGTCGTGCTCCGTAAACTGGTTTATCGTTCGCTTATTAGAGAATCAGCCGTCGGGGAATTTAGGGATCGCGGACAAAATCGTGAACTGCGCTACTCCCTTCTTTGATGAGCGGAGGTTATTTTATCAGGAAGAAAGGTCGATAAATGATCTTTTCTTCCTTTTTTCTTATGTGATTTAGAATTTACAGGAGATTAAAAGATATAAATGATTATTTTAGCTTGACGAGTATGTAAAATATGTGCTAAGTTATAACTCGCCCCATTAAGCAACACGAATAATTTAGAACTGTCTAAAGCAGGATAAAGGGTGTTGCATCAAGCAAGAAAATAAATTTTTAAAAAAAATGCTTGACGAAAAATGAGGTTGTGTGTTACATTATTTAAGTCGCCGCTGAGACGCGGTGGTGAAACGAAGTAAGAGAGAATGAAGTTTTGATCTTTGAAAACTGAACAACGAGTGAGTAAACTGATTTTGTTCGCAAAATCAACAATGAGATATTTTATCTCGTCAGTTTCAACATGAGCTAATCGCTCTTTCTATAAACCGACTTCGGTTGGTCTTTAATGGAGAGTTTGATCCTGGCTCAGGACGAACGCTGGCGGCGTGCCTAATACATGCAAGTCGAGCGGGGTTATTTAGAAGCTTGCTTCTAAATAACCTAGCGG
>NZ_JAOYTP010000007.1:0-214999 GCF_025846815.2 Paenibacillus sp. BT-177
CCGTCCGCCGCTAGGTTATTTAGAAGCAAGCTTCTAAATAACCCCGCTCGACTTGCATGTATTAGGCACGCCGCCAGCGTTCGTCCTGAGCCAGGATCAAACTCTCCATTAAAGACCAATCGAAGTTGGTTTATAGAAAGAGCGATTAGCTCATGTTGAAACTGACGAGATAAAATATCTCATTGTTTGATTTTGCGAACAAAATCATTTACTCACTCGTTGTTCAGTTTTCAAAGATCAAATTCTTTTCGCTGCGTTTTTCAGCAGCTATAAGATCATATCATGTTCGTTTCAAAAATGCAAGGGTTATTTTTTTCTTCTTTTCGAAGGTTGTTTCGCCCTAGTTATTCTTTTTCGAACCGGCTGTTTTGTTGTCAGCTCAAATAATATATCATATACCTAAGCAACTTAGCAAGTATTTTTTTATTATTTTTATTTTTTGAATACATCTACTCATTTTCTGTTCCGATAAATAAGTCAAGGGGCTAGTGCCCCTTCATTAACTGGTCACTCCTTCTGGTTCGAACACCTCTACCGGCCAATGCAGCTCCACACCTTGACGAAGGAGAACATTTTGAAAACGTTCAAGATGTTCTTCTGATCGGCTCACTTCAATAGGATATACTCCGTTGGAGACACAGTAAGCCGCCAAGCTTCCCGATGACTCTCCTATATTCCATTCTGTAGGATGTAGCCGATAGCAACCATTGGCTATTTGAGTCATCCCTATATTTTTGCATGCAGGAAGCAAATTACGAACTCTGACAGGAATCAGTGAACCCAATGGAATTTCATAAGGATAGTTAGGGATGTAAAAGGTTCGCTGAGATACCGTAGTCGGATGAAGATCTAAATGATAGCTGCCCACACCTACACTGTCTGAATACCGTTTGGGTCCCTCCTTCCCCCGAAGCTCACGACTTACATCAAACTCCGAAATCGTATACTTGGCCTTAATCCGGCGCGACTCGCGAATATAAGCCGTTTTAGCCAGACCGTCAGAAGTGCCAAGAAAATCACCCCGTGGTCGAATTCCTGGATAGCCGAAACCTCCATCTAATCGGGGAGCCTCAGTTTGAAGCCAATATATTAATGAACGAGTCAACTCACGCGCTCCTTCTCGATGCCTTGCCTGCTCCTGAGCGGTGACACCAATCAATGGTCCCAGGTAATAATCATTTTGAGCCCAGTTTAAAAGAGTAACCTCACCATCGTTTAGCGGTTCGCTCCATATGGAAGGATCTACGATACGACGATAATCCCATAAGGATACAATACCCTGATCGTTAGGGAATAATGTGAACTGTTTTAGCTTACTGGTATCATCTGCATCTGTTGCAAACCAGCTCAAAATCGGAAAACGGGAAAAGGACGGGATATAATTTCTCCAGAAATCGTATTGTTGCGGTCGCTCTATAATGAAGCTTTCCTGAGGAATGTAGTCTACAGCAGCCACATGCGTGATAGATTGCATATCAAGAGGATTAGCATACTCCAGTGCATGAGGCTCCCCCGTTGCAGCTCGGGACTCCGCTCCACTCGTATGCTCCACACCCGCCATGGGAAGGAGATCACCACACTCTGTGGCATCCAGATAAAACGTTCCATGCAGCACTCTGAGGCCACTCTTATGATCAGGATTATACGAGGTGCGGACGGTAACAGAAGTGATAGAATCTCCATCTGTCTGAGCAGCAATAGGCACGGTGTGATAATATACACGAACACGTCCCGTATTTAAATAAGGAGCAAGCATATCCTCAAGCACCTGTAGAGCTACCCGTGGTTCATGAGCCAGACGACTTACCCAGCCGTTCCCAGGATTAAGAATCGGATCATTGTAGGCTTCTTCAGTTAATGGATAGTTCTGACGGTAGTAGTCGCGTACACGATTGCGGAACTCACGATACGTTGCTGTGCAACCAAACTGTTCGATCCAGCGGTGCTCATCCGGAGGAACAGCCTGTGAAGTTAATTGCCCTCCCAGCCAGTCCGTCTCCTCTGTCATGATGACTCTCATACCAGCTTTCGCCGCTGCAAGGGCTGCCGATGTCCCACCCAGACCTCCGCCAATCACAACAATATCGGCATCAAGCCGTTTTTGCGTCATGTTCGTTCCCCTTTCATTTTTACTAAGATTCCGTCATCTCAAAAGCAAGCCTGGCAGCGCCAATGAATCCAGCGCGGTTTCCCAACATTGCCCGACTTACTTCTGTTTGAACTCCCAGTCGGTCCAGATGCTTTTCCAGCAAGGGCCACCAGACATCTCCCGCGTCTGCTACTCCTCCCCCAACAATGATCAACTCAGGATCAAGAGTCACCGATATATTAGCCAGAAGAACAGCTAAATCTGCTGTGTAGTCATCTAGCGCCTGAATTGTCTTCAGGTTGCCGTGAGCGGCCTCTTCCACAATCTCGTTCCCAGAACAATACAGTTTTCCGGTGCATTCACTACCTCGACGTAACAGGGCGCTACCTGATACGTATTGCTCAGCACATCCCTTTTTCCCGCAATTGCAGGGGTGACCTCCAGGAAACAAAATACTGTGCCCCCAATCGCCGCCGCTCCAATGAGCACCTCTACACAAGAGGCCATTTTCCATATACGCGCCTCCGACCCCTGTTCCCAAGGTGAGCATGGCTAGGCGCTGCTTACCCTTCCCGGCCCCCTGCCAAGCTTCTCCAAGTAACGCAGCGTTCGCATCATTATCAGCAACCGCACGTAAAGCCAGCTTTTCTCTAGCCCACCTCACCAAGGATGTACCCTGCCAGCCAGGTAGGTTATCTGTAGCGTACACAACTTCACCGCTCTCCACATTCACTCTGCCAGCAGTAGCAATACCTAAAGCGCCTATACCTACAGGGGTACTCACACTGGTATCCCCAAAAGAACGCATCAGTCCGAATACAGACTCAGATACACGCGACAACACCCAGTCACGCCCACGGGAAGCATCTGTATCCATTCGAATTTCATCAAGTACCGATCCATCCCGTGCCACTATGGCGGCCTTTACGGAAGTTCCTCCAATGTCGATCCCAATGACTTTGTTCAATGCAACTGCCACCACCATATCCTCCTTGTTCCCCCACATAAAAGCTTACGAGCTCTTAGCACAAACCTTCTATAGATAGAAAAACATGATGAACTGTCGAAGCGTGCCGTATTCCAATCCACAATCGCAGAATTTCAATAACTTCGTTCAATCACCGCCCTCGCTGTTTTTTCCTTCATTTGTTTGGTGTGACTCGTGTGCTTGCGAGCAAGTCCTTCGCAGATGAGGTCAATCACGAATAGCTGTGAGATTTTGGCGCCGATTGAACCGCCTTCTATCGGAGCTTCCTTCCCTGCGGTCAGTAAAACAATATCTGCAATGGAGGTAATAGGTGATTTTGCATAATTCGTAATTGCGATAACTGTTGCACCGTTCTGCTTGGCCTTGTGCAGCATGTCGTTCGTATCCAGCGTACTTCCTGATACACTGATACCAATAGCGACATCACCAGGACTCATGGACACCGCCATCATCGACTGAATATGTCCGTCTGCCACAGCCTCGGCGCGCCGCCCAATCCGCAAGAAGCGGTTTTTAGCATCCTGTGCGGAAATGCCCGATGCACCTACACCGAAAAATTGAACATAACCCGCTTGATCGAGACACGCTATCGCACGACTAAGCTCCGAACGATCCAAGAGCCCCATACTGGAATGCAATATATCGAGCATATTGTGATACACCGTGCGGGTAATATCATGTTCGTTATCTGGGTCGATGTTCTCCTCGCTCATATCAGTTTTGCGATAAGTCTGGTTTTGTGCCAACGACAATCGGAAATCCTGATACCCTTTAAAACCAATTTTCCGGCAAAAACGCATAACAGTCGTTTCGCCTGTACCTGCAAAGTCAGCCAGCTCCGTCACGGAGAAATATATGATGTCAGCGGGGCACTCCAGTACGCACAAAGCGACCTTTTGCTCCGATTTCGTTAATGAAGGATAATACGTGTTAATTCGGTCGTTCATCTCCATAGATGCATTTCACTGCCTTCCTTGCGGCATCGGCAAACCGCTGCGTAATCAATTGGGGTCTAGTAATCGCCGAGCC
The DNA here is from genome assembly GCF_025846815.2 of Paenibacillus sp. BT-177. NCBI lineage: Bacteria > Bacillati > Bacillota > Bacilli > Caryophanales > Paenibacillaceae > Paenibacillus > Paenibacillus sp. BT-177. The sequence goes on from NZ_JAOYTP010000007.1 coordinate 4,107, forward strand.
TACAACCACTGCATGTGCACCCAGCCGAAACGCTTCCTCTACTTGTGCCGGATCATGGATTCTGCCCTCTGCAATGACAGGAACAGGAACCAGCTCTGATGCTCTCCGAACCAATTCCAGATCGGGACCCTCTATCTGAGTAGAATATGGCGTATAACCGGATAACGTCGTGGATACGCAGCCTATACCAAGGGAAGCCGCATGAAGTGCCTCCTCCAGTGTCGATATATCCGCCATGGAAGCGACTCCGTGCTCATGGGCGTAATCTATGAGGCGCTTCAGCTTGCACCCCGCTGGGCGCGGTCTCAATGTGGCATCCAGCGCAATGATATCCGCGCCAGCCCCCACCAGTTCCTCCATTTCACGGAGGGTAGGCGTAATGTATATATCAGAATCATCATAATCCCGCTTAATCAAACCAATGACTGGTAAAGGGACCGCCTGTTTAATCGCACGTACATCCGATGCGCCATTGGCACGAATCGCTACAGCTCCACCCTCCTGTGCAGCACGTGCCATTTTGACCATAAAATCTGCTCCATGCAACGGTTCGCCAGGTAGCGCCTGACAGGAAACGATCAGTCCATGACGAACCTTGGATAATACACCTTCCATTCCCATAGGAATCACTCCCTCCCCTCGGCATAATGCCGTACAGTCAATCCAACTTCAAAGGTACGGTTCCACGGCATGTAGCAATCTGTAATTTCCACGCGACCTTCTGGTCCGTTCACATATTCATCGAGCGCCTGTTGCAGCCGTCCGCGAATGACCTCAGCTACCGATCCTCTAGAGCCATCGAGCATAAACTTGTTAAAACCCATCTGCTCCACAATTCCATTATTCATAGCTGTACGTACCACAGCGCAATAACAGGCATCCTCAGCGTAGCGTAGCCCCAGAAATTCCAGGTGTTCCTCCGTAGGACCATAGCGGACATAAAGCATGGACTGGGCAATGACGGTACCGAGCGTATTAGAACTGGTATTCCAGCCTGCATAGCCTGCCAGTTTAAAAAGCAGTCCTTTTTGCTTCAATAGTCTAAGCAGCTTGAGATCGGCGCCGTTGGCGTAAGCTACATCAGCAATTGCAATATATTTATTGGCATCATGCTGCATATGAGCACCGTACTCCACCAGTTCTACCAGATTCCGATGTACATCATATCCGGCCATCGCATGCTGCTGGGATGAAGCTTCTGCCATCGTGTCACCAGGTGTGTTGGCCAGCAAAATCAAATCAGCCTCCGCTGCTGAGGAAGCAATCAGCCCACCTGCCGCTATAATCTGATACTTTAACGTTTCGTAAAAATAACGATCCTCAAAAAGCGGGACCACGAACGCCCCCTGCAAAGCAGACAATCGAGGATATACCAGTGGAACTACATGATTCGTCCGATTCACCCAACGAGCTAGCAACGTACAACCCACTTCGTCTGCCCCCGGATACATGTATACTTTCAAATCTAGCCCAAGCTCGGAAATACGACTTCTTAGTCGCTGTTGATCCTTGGCGGTATAGCCGTAGGGAGCCGAATCATCCTGTGGAATGATCATAAAATCAATCACGCCTTCTGCTACCAGTTCCAGTGTTACCTGATTGGCTTCCAAATTCACACGGCGACGCCCTAGATAATCGTTCAAAATCTCTGTAGGCAAACGCTCGTCGATGTCCGCTAATTCCAGCAACTCTTCTGCGGTAGCAATCGCTAGCTCCTGACGATGCTCAATGAAGCCCTTTCTGAATATCTCACGACCCCAATCAGCATAGTAGTCTGGTTCCTCATCAGCCAAAGAGTATTGCGGACAACGCATAATCAATTGAAAGGCATACAAAGTCAGTTGCGGGTATAGCTGCTTCAACCTGCGAAGACGATTAGCCCTGTCCCTGACCTGCTCACTCGACATTCTGTGTAGCCGGGAGGGTACGATTCCCCCGTACAGCAGCGTATCCATCGCAATAATCGCCCCATCAGCAGTCGTCGCACGTTCTTCGAGCCACGTCCATAGCCTGGTCGTATCGCCAGGGGTTTTCTTTTGTCCCATCCATTCCAATGGAGGGCGCTCCATTTCAAGGTCTGTGCCCTGTGCTAGTAAGTAAGGAAATTGATAATTGCAGGGCCGCTCATCCAGCGGTACAAAAAGTAATCGGGTATTTGGCTTCACCATACGCTCCACCTCTCCTGGAAATTACCGTTATTCTAACGGAAAATGGTAATTTTCAAGCAGCTATGCTGTCTTGTTTCTTAACCATCACCAATTCTCACAAGATCAGTCGATATTTGCCTTGTTCATCCTGATCGACATAGCCCCACTGCACGGCGGCACGGATCGCCGGATTGCTCCCCAGTCGAGTCTCTGCTTCTAGGCAAGCCGTGATACCGCGTCGTAGTTCGTCCACGTCCTCGTCCGTCAGAGGCGGCGGCTTTTGTCCGCCAGTTGCTTCGCTCTGCATGAGGTTTCCTAGCGACTGCACATCGTTCTGGCGCTCGCTACCGAGCGCAGCTTGGCGCAGCACTTGCCACAGGCTCACGTCCAACTTGGCACGTTCCAGCCAAGGCGCAGCCTGTGCCACGAAGCCTGCCACCGGATCATCGGCAGATATATTCTGTAGGACGCTCACGACGTAAAGCAGCCGCTCGAAGTATATATCCAGCGCAGGGATATCGCGCATTTGCAAGGCAAGGTCCACATCCTCATACGTGCTGCCGCCCAGTCGGCTGTTCTTGTTTTGGCGACAGAAAAACATCAGTTCATCTGTATGCTCCCCCGCCAACTCCCGCACAGCCCATTCCCAGGACAGCTCTGGCATATACCGCTCACTGTTCCACATATAGTGGGACATCGTAATGAGCGTCACTTTGGAGCACTCCCACTGGTTCATCGGGTTGGCTACCATGCCGGTATGTCCGCAATCTGGAAGACCGGAATACCGTCCGCGCAGTGGATCGAGGAATAACCGATCATGGTCACAATCATTCACCGGGATGTTATCCCACAACCACAGCTCATGCCCATAGAACGCATGATTATCGGCAGCATGCTGGCGACTAATCTGTGGAGCAAAAACAAAGTATCCCGTCCAGAACACCTTAATCTCCGGATGCAATCGCTCCCGGAAATCCTTTTTGTATTCGGTATCCCAATAGGACCAATATTCCGAAGGACAGACTGTCAGCGTAAATTCAGGCAGCCGTTCAGCCAACCATGTATGAACCTTATTCGTCAAAAAGACATGGGCGTGGCCCGAGCGGCCCAGCAAATGCCGATTTTCTCCTTTAAGGACATAATCAATGTCATCCATTAATATAGAAAAATGGCGCACGCCAATCGCCATCATGGCCGCCAGCTTTTCCGTTAATTTGAGGAAATCTTCATCGCTGCCAAAACTCAGGTCATTCCCTGGACTGATACAATAATGAAAATCAACCTCGTGCCGTTCACAGGCTTCCTTTAATTCGCGGATTTGGGCAAACGTCTCCTCAGGGTACGGTTCCCTCCATAGCTCACGATGATATGGATCGTCCTTGGGAGCGTACATGAACGTGTTCATCCGATGCGCAGCCATAAAATGGACGGCATCCAACCGATCCGTGAAACTCCATGGTTTCCCGTAGAAGCCTTCAATAATTCCTCTGACCGGAAAGGAAGGCTCATCTCGAATAGATATCACCGGCAGCGTACATCGTTCCTGTTCTACTTGAAGCAGGAGATGCAGGGCATCCATGCCGTACTTGAGCCCTCTTTTATTGGACGCATGGATTTCAATTCTACCTTCCTTCTGAATGTCCAAACGATATCCATCTGCAGTAAGCGTTCCGTCATACTCAAGTACCAACTGCACGCTTCCCCTTGTTTCAGTCGGAACACCGGGTCCCGGAGGTGCAATGAGCCTGATCGGTCCCTCGGGGTCCAGTGCACCTTCATATTCCTGGTTCATTGCGAAGCGAGAGGACAGTTCACAGATCAGGTTCGGTTCAGAGATAACCAGTTGGTCCCCACTGTCATACACATCACGAAAATAATATTGAATCTCCTGCGGTGTTAGCCCTACACCCGAATTAGGCCGCATTCCTTTGGACAGTTCCATCGCAATCGTCTCCTTCCATTTACAGACTCTCCGTAGCCAAGACTTGAATTATCCCTTTACCGCTCCCGCCAAGCCTTCCATATAATAGCGCTGTGTGAACAGGAACAATATAATGATCGGCAATACCGAAATCATTGTACCTGCAGCAATCCAGCCAAAATTATAAGCAAACTGACCATTGAGATACGTAAGTGCAGCTGCCAGCGGGTATAGCTCTGTATCGTTCAGAATAACGATAGGCCACAGGAAGCTGTTCCAGAACGACATGGCCTCCAACAGAGAAATCACAGCAAGCGCCGGTTTGACCAGCGGAAGCACCAACTGCCACCAGATTCGAAACTCCGAAGCGCCGTCCATTTTACCCGAATCACGCACGTCGGCGGGGATATGAATAAACGTCTGCCGCATTAGAAAAATGTTGAACACAGAGACTGCCCCAGGCAACACTACACCCATATATGTATTGCCCAGATGAAGTCCTTGAATGGTCAGATAATGCACAATAAATGCCGTATAAGAAGGAATAATCATTGTAGCAATCAGCAGCGTAAACACCACATTTTTACCCTTAAAACGAAATACAGCCAAGGGATACCCCGTCAAACTGGCCAGTACCACATTGAGCACAACGCCCAACACCGTAATGATGACTGTATTCAGCATATATTTAGGAAAATCCATGAACTGCCACACCTGAACATAGTTGTCGAAATTAATAAAGGTCGGGAAGATCGCAGGCGGCGTTGAAAAAATATTACGGCCTGGCATGAGGGATACACTAAGTAGCCATAGAAACGGTCCCATTAAAAAGAGGGCTAGCAGCACTAAAAGCAAATACATTATCGTCATTCTGAGCACTCGACCAAGACTAAGCTTGATGCGACTGGTTTCTTTTTTAGGAAGAGACGAGCGCAGCATTTTATCATTCTGTAGATTCATCAATAGGGATTGACACCGCCTTTCCTATTGAATCGGAATACGATAATACTAAGTACCGCAATCATTGCACCGACAATTAAGCCAAGTGCCGAAGCGTACCCAAAATTAAACTGCTCCATCCCCTTTTGAAAAATATACAAGCTGGATGTTAATGTGGCCGTTCCCGGTCCACCCTTGGTTAACACATATACCTCATCAAAAACACGAATAGCTGCCATAAGCGATATGAGGGTACAGAATAAAACGTAAGGTTTTAGCAGCGGAAGCGTAATATGAATAATCAAACGCCATCGACTTGCTCCGTCCACCCTAGCGGCTTCGTACAGATCATGAGGAATGTTTTGTAATCCTGCCAGATAGAGCATCATATAATACCCGAGTCCCTTCCACATCGTGATGAACATCAGTACATACAAGGCTAAATTACTGTCCGATAGCCAGTGTATGTCTTTGCTAATCAAACCTGCCTGTATAAGCAAATAGTTCACTACGCTGTTATTGCCCAACAGCCAACTCCAAATTAAGGCCACAGCTACCATCGAAGTCACAACAGGGATGTAGTAGGTCGTACGAAATATTTTAATTCCAGGGATACGGCTGTTCACCAGCACAGCCATCAGGATAGAGAAAAGTTGAAGAAAGGGGACAATGAGCACGTACAACAATGAGTTCCAAATCGAAATAAGAAAGTTACGGTCCTTAAACGCTGCTTCAAAATTATCCAAGCCGACAAAATGGGTATCTGATATGACAGAGTAGTCCGTCAATGCCAGCGGAATGCTGTAAATAATAGGCCAAAATACAAAGACGGCAAGCAATAACAGTCCCGGCGTCATAAAGGCCCAGGCCGTAAAGGACTCCGACCTCAACCATTTGATCATGCTGCATCACCACCTGATTTTGATAAATGAACAGGGGAGTATTCGCATTACTCCCCTGTCATACCTATTGCTTTAAAATATCGTTTACTTCCTGCTCCAGGGCAGTAAGCGTCTCCTTCGTATCTCTTCCGTTCAATAAAATATTTTGCAAGGCTCGCGCGATTGCACTGTTCACATCCTTGGCATTAGGCACACCGACCATATAATCTGTCGCCTTATCCAAGCTTTGTGCAGATACTACCTTGGCTTGTGCTTCTAATGATTGGTCAGACTGAGTAAAATACGGGTCTTTAATGGATTCTTTCGTGGAAGGTAGGGTATTGGCCTCTTTAGAAAAAGCCGTTTGACTCTCAGCATTTGTTAAGAAAACAGCAAATTTCACCGCCTCGTCTATATGTGCAGACTTGGTAGGTACGACCAGGTCCATAGAGTTGGAGAGCCGCACATCAGCTTTGCCAGTTGGGACGGGAACAGCAATCGTATTCTTATATACGTCCGGCGCCGCCGTTTTGATAAAATTGATGAACGTCGGACCTGCCAGCTCAAAGGCAACCTGCTCGCCTGCATAATATTTCACTTGCTGTGAAAAATCAGCATCTTCCCTGAGCACGACACCATCTTCCATCTGTTTTTTTAGATTATCAACCATGGTGACTGCGTCTGGAGTGTTGAATGCAGCTGCTGTCTTCTCTTTATTTAGAATGGGAATACCGTCAACCGCAAAAAGCTTGGATACGAGCTGCTGGGCATAGCCGGCCTTACCGATTTTTCTATTGATTTGGCGGCCCCATTCTGACAATTCCTCCCGCGTTTTGGGCGGATGAGCAGGGTCCAATCCAGCAGCTTTAACCAGCTTTGTATTCATGTAAAGTACTTCCGTGCCGGTATACCAGGGTAGTGCATAAGCTTTACCGTTAATAACCGTAGAATTATAAATACCCTCGAAATAAGCAGCCTTTTCCTCGGGCGACAAGTGTTCATTCATATCAACAACAGCACCCTTAGAGCCCATTTGGCTAGCAAATTCCGTATTGAGATTCACTACATCCGGGCTGCTGTTGCTAGCAATACTCGTCAATAACTTATTGGTCACTGCATCATATGGGTAATCCTTCCAATCAATTTTGACATTAGGGTTCTTCTGCTCATAATCGGCAATGACCCGATTAAAATACGGGGTAAATGTAGGTTGTAGCGCAATGGTCCAAAACTGCAGTGTCACTTTCCCTCCGTCTACCTTTTCCGGCTTTGAGCCTCCACCACCGCAGCCGCTCAGCAGTACAACCAGTGCCAGCATAGATACAAGCAACCGTAACCTGCCTTTCGCTTTCTTTGTCACATGGTGACCCCCTTGTTCTTAGTTGATTAAGGTAAATTATAACAGAAATACCGTTATAGAAGGAACATTTTTTCAATAAAATAAATTTAGAAGGAATAATTTTTCTTTTATTGGATACAAAAAAGACGCCTCTTCAATAGAGACGCCATGTTTTCCAAATCAACCTACAGAGGATTGACATCTATTAATAATATGGAGCCATGAAAACGTACACCAAAACCCCAGTCAAGCTCACATATAGCCAAATAGGCATCGTCCAACGGGCAATTTTACGATGTTTTGCTACCTGCATCGTCCATCCCCATACAACTGTGAATAGCGCCAGCGGTACGATAATCGCAGCCAGTATACTGTGCGAAATCAACAGCGTAAAGTAAATCGGCCGCAGGATACCTACACCACCATATTTTGCAGTTTCCGGCGAAATGTAATGGAAGGTTAGGTAGGAAAATAAAAACAAAACGGTACTGGCAAAGGCCAGCAGAATAAAGGTTTTATGCACCTTAATGTTTTTCTTGAAAATCGCAACCAATGCAGCCACCAGGAAAATAAATGTGAAGCTGTTAAAAATCGCATTCAACCTTGGGAAAATAGTGAGATCAAAACTAACACTCCCCTGGTATCCGATCGGCGAAAAGAACAGTAGCAAAATAATCACATTGGCTATAATGGAAACGGTGATAATCAAGGCTGTAAAATTACGATTGCTCGTTGGAACGTACTGCTTGTCCTCACTCGCTTTATTCATCATGAGCGTCTCCTTCGTTTAAATTCAGGTTTTCGTTATTTTTGCGGTCATAACCATAATATATTATATAGAACTCATAGATAGCCTGTGAAGTGACAACAGTATGAACAATTTCACAGCCATTCTCCTGAAAATATGCTTCATCATTTGGGAATCGCTCTTATCTCCTCATATCAACGGTAGAATGCATTCATTTTACAAGCTTTATGCACACAAAAAACACCGAAAAGGGATCGTTCCCCACTCCGGTGTTGTGTCGGCTATGCAATACGCTGCCATGATATCATATCTATTGCTGCCAGACGTCACTGTATTCCTGATGACGCTTGAACAGAGCCAGCGCGTACGAGCAAGCAGGGATCACCTTTTTATGCTGTTCCCTTGCCATAGCAACAACTTTGTCGATAAGCTCCTTGCCAATTTTTTGACCCCGTAACTGCTCGGATACAAATGTATGGTCAATGACCAAAGAGTGGTCATCTACGGATTTATAACCTACTTCTGCAACTACCTGTCCATCATCCACCATGACTACTGCATGGTCTTCCTCGCGAATTTGTCTCATGAGACCAATCCCCTTTCTGACTGAAGAAAATGCGGGTACAACTCCATGCGAACGAGTACTGCAATCACTTGATGCCCACGCTAGATATCCTTATCATTCCCCTATTTAGGGGACAGCGAAACATCACATACATAAAAAAGGAACTATCGTCGACACTATATTTATTCCAAATAAGGTAAAGGGAGGTGCTGTGTTGGGTACGGAAATGAAGCCTGTCATCCCGTTTGAACCAGAACTGAGCGAAAAGGTCCCTGTAGATGCAGGCCTTTGGCGTTACGAAATAAAATGGGACGGTACAAGAATTTTAACGTATCACGATCAGGGCAGCACGCGTCTGTTCAATCGCAAGCAGCATGAACGAACGCTATTGTACCCGGAGCTTGCTCGCTTCTCCTCCTACTGCAGGGCAGATTCAGTCATACTGGACGGGGAGATGATCGCACTTGGTGCCGACGGTAAACCGTCGTTCCATGAAATTATGCGCCGGGATCTGATTCGCCGGACGGAGCGAATTCAGGCAGCCTATACAGCCGTACCTGCTACTTACATGTTGTTCGATATTGTTTATCTAGATGGGGAATGGGTTCATCGCAAACCGCTACGAGAAAGGCTTGAACTGCTGCATCAGATCATCATACCGAATGAACGGATCCAACTGGCTCCTGCTCATCCTGATGGACAAGCTCTATTTCAGGTTATGTGCAGCCAAGGAATGGAAGGTATTGTGTGCAAAAAACTGGATAGTCCGTACACATTGGGCGGACAGGACAGACGATGGGTCAAGGTCAAAAATTATGGTGATATCATTGCCGTTATCGGTGGCTATACCCTAAACGGAGGCGTTATCAACGCTGTATTGCTGGGCCAGTATGATAGACAAGGAATGCTGCGCTATATCGGGCATGTGGGTACAGGTAAGCTGACTCGTGGAGATTGGCGTCAGCTAACCGAGCGCCTCTTGCCACATACCATATCGGAGCGACCTTTTATTAATAAACCGGATCGGCATCAAGACGCATTTTGGGTAAAACCCATGTTTACCGCCAAGATTCAATATAGTGAATGGCGATGGCAAGAAGGACGTACCTTGCGTCAGCCCTCCATCCAAGCTCTTGTGGATCAAGGTATTGAACAGTGCATCGGACCTTGGAAGTGACGTTTTGCCGATACTTTTTCAAAAAATGCAGAACAAAGTTTGTATAAATCATTGCAACCAGTGGTTAATTAAATTACAGTTAACTAATTAACTACATCGAGGTGGATCGCATGTTCTTTTTTTTGGACTCCGAAATTCGTCAACTGGCCTATAATCTATTTCCAGGTGGCAATAAGCCGATTGGTGTTTTGGTAGATTTATTTTCTATAACGTACGAAATAAGAAAAAATATGGAAAAACGTTCGCGTGAATTTGGTCTCTCCTACGGGCAATATATTGCACTTTGTGTACTTTCTGCGCAAAGAGATGAAATGTCCTCTCCTTCTGCTTTAGCTGAAAAGATGGGTGTCAGCCGAGCAGCAATCAGTTCTATGGTCATTTCTCTTGAACAAGAAGGATTCATTAATAAATACGACGATCCCAATGACAAGCGGGGAGTGTTTGTTTCCCTGAATGATAAAGGAAGAAGTAAAATTCAGCAGATGGACCCTTTTTTCATAGGGCTGGCTTCACGTCTGATGTCAGACTTTACTGAATCGGAACTCTGCCAGTTTCAGACCTATTTGTCACGCGTACGAGATGCTTTTGAAGATGTTAAAGGTTCGCGTCTAACCACCCCCAGTGCCCTCAGAGAGGAGAAAGACAAATAGTGCGAAGACTGAGACAAAATCTGTTCGTCAAACTTGCCCGCAGATCGGCTGGCCGGATGATAACAGCATCCGATTTTAAACCTTCGCATTCTCCCAAAGTACATCGGACAGAGAGGATGATTCCCACCTCTGTAGGTGATTCCAGGGTAATTGTATATGAGCCTTCCCTCAGGTCTGCTGATCCACTCCCCGTATTCGTCAATTTTCATGGTAGCGGATTCATTATGGGTAGCGCTGAAATGGATGACCCCTGGTGCCCGGTCATTGCCGAACGTGCGAATTGTGTCGTCGTTAATGTCGATTATCGCTTGGCCCCGGAGCACAAATTCCCTATTCCGCTACAGGAAAGCTATGATGTGACCCAATGGGTGTACAAGCATCCTAACGTGCTGAACATCGATCCCCAACGCATTGCGGTCGGCGGACATAGCGCAGGAGGTAATCTTGCAGCAGCACTGTGTCTTATGGCCCGAGACCGCAAGGAATTCCCGATTGTGTATCAGGTGCTGGATTACCCATCACTGGATATCGCTACAGATCCCAAGCTGAAGCCCCAATTTGAGAAGGCGATTCCGCCTCGCGTGGCAAAAATCTTCAATGAAAGCTATTTGCGCTCGCCAGATGAGGCGCAAAATCCGTTGGCTTCTCCTATTTATGCAGAATCGCTACGTGATCTCCCTCCTGCGCTGATCATAACGGCCGAGCTGGACTCCTTGGCTGATGAAGCTGAGTTGTATGCCAAGCGGCTGATTGAAGCGGATGTACCCGTAATGTATAAGAAATACATGGGTGCCGCACATGCTTTTACTCATAGCGGGGATCTCGCTGTAGCTGAAAGTGCCTGGCACCTGATGAGCGACCAGTTGAAATTGGCATTTGAATTTCGTATCGAGGACGTTCTGGAAGATCTGAGGAAATAAAAATAAGCCTCCTGCTACCACTGCCTTCATGTCGGGTTCAGGAGGCTTATTTTATATCATTACAAACTGTTAAAAGCTTCTGTCAATACAGGCACAATTTGCGATTTGCGCGATACGACGCCTTTCAGAACAGCTTTGTTGTCATCCAACTGTACATTGTAGGCTTTTTCAACTGCTTGGGCTTGGCTTCCCAGCGCAATACCAATGGAATCACTGTTCACAATGTCTGTTACGACGAACAAGAACAGATCAAGATTTTTAGCTGCAATGGTTTGGGCCAATGCAGCCTCCAAATCAGCTTGACGGGACAGCACATCGTTTACGTCTACTGCGTTCACTTGTGCAATTTCCACTTTGCGTCCATTCATCTGGAATTCTTTTGCGTCCAAGCTTACTAACTGCTCAATCGTGTGACCACTCAAATCAGCACCCGCTTTAAGCAAGTCAAAACCGTAACGATCTGCATCCACACCAGCAATTTCAGCCAGTTCGCGAGCAGCGGCTACGTCCTGATCTGTGCAGGTCGGAGACTTGAACAACAGGGAATCAGAAATAATCGCGGACAACATCAGACCTGCGATTTCTTTGGGAATGGCTACACCGTTTTCCTTGTAGAGCTTGTTCAAAATGGTGGCTGTGCAACCTACTGGCTCAGCGCGGAAGTACAGCGGCTGGCTTGTTTCAAAGTTAGCGATCCGGTGGTGATCGATGACTTCAGTTACGCGCACCTTGTCAATGTCCGTTGCGCTTTGCTGGCGTTCATTATGATCGACCAGAATGACGCTGTCTGTTTCAGTAGCAACCTGCTCAACCAGACGCGGCGCGCTCACTTTGAAATAATCCAGCGCATACTGCGTTTCCCCGTTAACCTCTCCCAGACGAACCGGCTCTACGTCTGCGCCCAGTTTGGTTTTCAAGTCTGCATAAGCAATAGCTGAGCAAATGGTATCCGTGTCCGGATTTTTATGCCCGAAAATCAATGTTTTTGCCAACATAATCGACTCCTTCACCTTAAGCATTTTACGTGATTGTGTAACCTCAACAATTCCAATGCAGATTATATCATTAAATCTTGCATTCTCCCATTCCCCTTCGATTGATTTCAAAAATAATCTAGTAAATTCATAACATTTCCATGGAATCTATATGTGAAGTTAACCTTATTTTTTCTAAAAATATAAAAAACATATAGTAATATATCCCACCAATATGGTAAGATATGCCTCAAAACTGGCAAGTTAGTCACCAGTGGTCAATTCTATTATTTTAGATATTAAGGGAGGCGTGAGAACAACGGCAGTGGCTTCAAATCCTAGTATGTAGAGATATCATATTTTGATTGAAAAGAGGGAAATCTTTGAAAAAGCCGATCATTTTGCAAAAAATACCTGTCGTATCACTCGCTCTTGCCTTGACGGTAAGCTTATCTCTGCCGTCTTTCAGTTCTGCCGCTACTGCAGATCTACAAATCAATTCATTTTTAAAAGCTCAGGAAGCATTAACTATTGAGGCGGCTCCGGCCTTTATCTCACCTGAGCTGAGTACAGACTCCTCCCGTCAGGTTAGAGTCATCGTGCAGCTTGATGGTGAGCCCCTAGCAGTGGACAAATATGCAGCACGTTCAAGCGCCAAAGCTTTCACCGCTCAATCCGAGCAAAAAGCCGAATCTGCGATCGCCACCGAGCAAACCACGTTCGTAGACCAAGCCGCTGAGCACGGTATTTCTCTTCAAGTAAATTACCAGTACAACACGGTGCTTAACGGACTGGAGGTTACGGTGCCAGCCAATAAAATTCCAGAGTTGGCTAAACTGCCAGGCGTTAAATCCATTCACGAAAACAAAACGTATTATTCCATCCCCGTGCAGGACCCGCCAACACTTACAGCCAATGAAGCCACTTATGACAATGCGCCACTGGACCAAATTGGTGTTCCTGAAGCCTGGGCCAAAGGATTGAATGGCGAGGGAATCAAGGTCGGGGTTATTGATACCGGTATCGATTATGAGCATCCGGATTTGAAAGAAGCCTACAAAGGCGGTTATGACTCTTTTGAACAGGACAACGACCCTTACGAGGAACCGTTCCTTGAAAAAGAGAATGATCCATACGGCACAGGTTTTAGTGGAACGACACATGGTACTCACGTCTCCGGTACAATTGCCGGGAAAGCCGCGAATAAATCCTCAGATATTGTACAAAAAGGGATTGCCTATAAATCGGACTTATACGTATATAAGGTGCTTGGACGCAATACCAAGACCGGTCGTTCCTCCGGTTCCTCGGCACAGGTCATTGACGGTATTGAACGTGCTGTTAAGGATGGCATGAATGTCATCAACCTGTCGCTAGGCTCAGATTCTGAAAAAGATCCTAACTCCCCGGATGCCATTGCCATCAATAATGCGGTACTTTCCGGGGTAGTCGCTGTCATCGCGAACGGTAACGCTGCACAACAAGGGCCCTATTTTTACTCCATGGGTTCTCCCGCAACATCCCAGCTAGCGATTTCCGTTGGTGCAGCCACTTCACCAAGCAAGAGCTTCTCAGGCACAGCCTCAGTGACACGCGACTCCTATTGGGAGGACAACGGTGAACTAAAGAAAACCGTAACTACTGATACCTATGCACATTACGACTTTAATTTGATGGGCTGGGAGACAGGCAGAGAGGACTTTGCCTCCGTTATGGGAACTGCCCCTTATGAGCTTGTATATGCTAATTTGGGACAAGCTGATGATTTTGAAGGAAAAGACGTAGCCGGCAAAATTGTCCTCGTTTCACGGGGCAACCTAGCGTTCGTGGATAAAATCGCAAATGCGAAAGAAAACGGCGCGAAAGCCGTCATTGTTTTCAATGGAAATACGAAACCTGGTGACATCACCAAGGCTGATTTAGGGGAAAGCATTTCAGGTCGCGATGACTACGTAAATTCCAATTTGGGTGACAGCTTTGACTTTATTCCGACCTTTGACATGAAAGGTAAGGAAGGTCGCGCGCTGGCTAAACAAATCGTAGACAACACTGGAGAAAAATTCTCCGTTTCCTTTGGTGCAGACTATATTCGCACAGATCATTCAGGTAATACCATGGCCGATTTTAGCTCCCGTGGACCCAATGGAGATGAACTGCTGAGCATCAAGCCAGACGTAAGCGCACCGGGTGTTGGCATTTTGTCGACGTACCCTGCCTTCGCCAAGTTCTATCCGGATGCATCCTATGAGCAAGCTTACAAACGCAGCAACGGAACGAGTATGGCATCTCCGCATGTGGCTGGACTTGCCGTGCTGCTGAAGCAGCAGCATCCGAACTGGACACCGTTTGATATCCGCGCTGCTCTGGCAAACACTTCGATTACACTCTTTGATGAGGATAAAATCCAATATGATGTGTATTCCCAAGGTGCAGGTCTTGTAAACATTGCGAATGCGATTCAGACTCCAGCCCTGCTGGAAACCGTTGAAAAGATTACGATTCTTGACAAGAACTTTAATCGGCAGGAGGTTGTGAATTATAATCCTTCCGCCAGCTTCGGGCTGTTACGACCTGGTAGTGATGCGAAGCAGATCCAGCTTCAACTCAAAAACTTGTCCGCAAACCCTGTGCAGTATGAAGCCAGCTACGTTTTACATGATAATGTCACCTCTGATCCGACTAAGCCTATTGCTACCCCCGATGTGAGCAATATTAGCGTTCAGTTGCAGGGTATTGGCGCGAATGGAGCCATCTCGGCAGAACCGGGCAAATCGCAACCGTTCTTCCTGTCTGTACAACCAAGTGCGAATGCAGCTACTGGTGTATATGAAGGAGAGGTTATTCTAAAAAGCGCTGGACAGCCAACACTTCATCTTCCGTTCGTTGTGCATGTCGGCAAAGAAAATCCAACGACAGGCTTCGGCTTGCAGGACCTGAGTTTCACGAACCCGATTATTTACCCAAATCGTACAGGTGCGCAGCGCACAACAGATTTGGCTTTCCGTCTGACCACAGATAAAACCAATCAGATCGCGCTCTATGTATATGGATTAGATGATAAGCTGATCGGTCTGATTGATGGGATTGCCACTACCAAGGAGCAAGGTACTAACGCTCGCCTCAAACAAGGCGCATATTCCTTCAAGGGGATTGGCGGAAGTTACGTTGAATTTGATGACAATGGCAAGCCTGTTCTGGATGCTAACGGTCAGCCTGTTATTCAGCACTTGAAGGATGGCGTGTACAAGCTGGAAGTCAGCTCTCCAGAACTGAATGAAAAGGGAGAAGTCGAACGCAATACCGATGGTCCTAAACTGTTCACTGCCACTAAATCGATCCGTGTGGATAATAGTGCCCCATCCGGTGGTAGTAGTGGCGGCGGGGGTGGAGGTGGCGGCAGAAGCAATACTACACCTTCTGCTGCAACTAATACATCCACCCCTGTCGCTACATCTGCACCTTCACTGCAAAGCGTAGTGAAGCAAGGACAAGCTGTAAAAGCTGTGCCTACAGCCGTTGCGTTAAACAATAATATACAGTCACTGACAGTAGCTGATGCAGACCTGCAGGCTGCTGTGACAACAGCTGGCTCCAGCCCGACAGCTATCGTATTGTCGGCTACTAGCCAAGCAGGCCAAACGACTAAAGCATCACTCACTTCGTCACAGCTGGCAACGCTGGGCAAAGCCGCAGCAGGAAGCAGCCTGATTGTGGGCAATACAGGTTCTTCCCTAGCATTGCCAGTATCAGCTCTAAAAAATGCACCTCAAGGTGCAGGCATTGAAGTGAGTATCAGCAGCCAAGCAGAGGCGAGCGGCACATTTACAGGCAAGCTTAAAGGCTCGAATGTGATCGGCACCCCGGTAGGGTTTGAGGCCAACGTAATCACTGGCGGTAAGAGCCAACCGCTCAAAGTTGCGCCAGGACAATTTATTAGCCGATCCTTTACCGTACCTGGTCAAATTGATCCTAATACAGCCGGTGTGCTCTATACAGCGAACGGAAATGTCTATCCCGTCCCATCCGTCTTCACCAAGCAAGTTGATGGATCTACCGTCGTTAAGGTAAGCCGTCCGGGCTTCTCGACGTATGCAGCGGCGACACGACCTGTTAGCTTTGAAGATATTTCATCGTCGTATGCCCAATCCGAAATTCAATCGCTTGCAAATAAATTGCTCATTAACGGTACAACCGACACGAAATTCTCACCGAAGCAAAACGTGACGCGTGCAGAATTTGCAGCCTTGGTCACCCGGGCACTTGGCCTGACACCAGGTACTGCTGCACCATTTAGTGATATTCCGGCAGGTAGCTGGTATGCCGGGGATGTGGCGGCCGCTTATGAGGCCGGATTGATTACAGGTCGCAACAACGACAAGTTTGATCCGCAAGCAAATATCAGTCGTCAAGAAATTGCTGTTGTGCTGGGCAAAGCAGTAGACCTGCTTCAAATCAAAATAGCAGCCGATGGTCCTGCACGCACACCATACCATGATACTTCATCCTTTGCAGGCTATGCCAAGGACAGTATTGAAAAAGTAAGTGCGGCAGGTATTATTAACGGAGCCACGATTAAAGGCTCTTCCTACTTCCAACCGAATGCACCTACAACACGTGAGGCATCTGCCAAAGTGCTGCATGTGCTCTTACAAAAAGCTGCACTCATTAACTAACAATTACAAAGCCCCCCGAGCCGTTATTTAACCAAAGTCGCGGTT
This sequence comes from Paenibacillus sp. BT-177, assembly GCF_025846815.2. Classification (NCBI taxonomy): domain Bacteria; kingdom Bacillati; phylum Bacillota; class Bacilli; order Caryophanales; family Paenibacillaceae; genus Paenibacillus; species Paenibacillus sp. BT-177. Next base: position 21,086 of record NZ_JAOYTP010000007.1, read on the forward strand.
CGGGGGGCTATTCTTATGTTAGACCATAATCTGCGATACTATACTGTTCCTGCTAAAGGCAGCGTTACTTTAAATATACTTCCCGTTCCCAGTGTACTTTCAGCTGTAATGCTCCCGCTGTGTGCTTCCACGATTGATTGCGTAATAGCCAGACCAAGGCCCGCTCCGCCTGAGCTGCGTGTACGTGATTCATCTCCACGATAAAATCGCTCAAATATCCGCTCCAGCTGTTCCTTCCCCATGCCGGGTCCATTATCACGAATTTGAATATCTGCCAGCTTCTTACCAGCCGATAAGTTGACATGGATCACGCCCTGCTCCATATCGGTATGTTGAACAGCATTGTGAAACAGGTTAAGTACGACCTGTTTGATCTTATCGCCTTCTGCCAATACCCGAACACCTGCCGTCATATCAAAAAATACCTTACGTGTGCCTGCCAGCATAAGGAGCTGTGGCTTCATTCCCAGCAGCAATGCATCTAGCGATATATCTTCCAGCTTCAACTCCAGTGTTCGGTCCAGCTTAGCCAACAATAGCAAATCAGAGACAAGCTTGTTCATGCGCTTGGATTCACCATACATACTTTCTAGTGCTGATTGGAGCTGCTTCGGATTGGATACTGCTCCACGAAGCAGCACTTCCAAAAACCCGTGGATGGATGTGAGCGGGGTACGCAGTTCATGAGAAGCATCCGCAATAAATCGTCGCATTTGCATCTGCAATTCCCGCTCGGCAGCAAAAGAATGCTCCAGCCGCTCCAGCATTCCATTAAATGAAACTGCCAGGCGATCTACCTCATACTGACCCTGCTCTGCGTCAAAGCGCTCGTCCAAATTGCCCGCATCAATACGTTTGACTGCCTCGACCATTCTGGAAAGGGGCACCAATGTACGGCGAAGCACAGGAAGCATAAGCGCCAAACCAATCGCAAGTGCAATCAGAGACAATAAAATAAAGGTGCGGAGTTGATTAATCAGCTGCTCTTGCATGGAATTCGTGGATACGCCCATTTGCAGTAACCCTGACGAACGGTCTGGTGGACCGAGCGGGCGAAATACAACCAGCTGCTCTTTTCCCTGTGCATCCGTAATTAATTGATAGCCGTGACGCATGCGCTTGCTCTGCTGCATTGCTTGATACTGCTGAGTGGTGAGGCGCGGCGGTTTAAGCCCATTTTCGTTGGACAAGCTCTGAAAGGTGCCGTCTATACCTATAGAAGCAAGCGACATATCCGGCCAAAACAGAAACGGCCCCGGTCGATTACCTCTCCGATTGGTATCATCTTGGGGAGCGGCGATCCCATTCCCACTATTTTCCTGTGAATCCTTAATCAATAAGTCGACAGGAATTGAATTCAGCTGTGTATTCATAGCGTCTGCTCGACTGCGATACAGAAAATCTTTCATTAGAAAGTATTGGAGAAAACCGATCAACACGAGCAGCAATGCCAAAATGAGTAAGGTTCTGGCCAAAAGCTGGGACCGGAGAGAACGAAGCGCATATTTTCTCCGTTTTTTCCTCCCCGCCTTCATAACAGATCCACTCGGTACCCAACACCACGCAGCGTCCGAATGACCCGATGCTCCTTATCTTTGAGTTTTTCTCGCAAGGAGCGAATATACACTTCCACAATATTATCCTCGCCCCCAAAGTCATACCCCCAGACTCGGTCCAGAATACGACTTTTACTCAGTACGATTCCGTGGTTTAACACCAAAAACTTCAATAGTTCGTATTCGGTAGGCGATAGCTCCAGCACCTGACTCTGATAGCGAATCTCCTTTCGTCGGTCATCCACTTGAAAGGGTCCGTGAACCACTTCCCCCAACAGGTCAGGGAACTGATTTCGCAAACGCGCTTCAATACGAGCCAGCAGCTCATTAAAACTGAAGGGCTTAACGATATAATCATCCGCGCCGAGCTTGAGCCCTTTTACCCGATCGTCCACATCATCCTTGGCGGTCAGCATAATAACTGCGATGTTATCCTCTGTCTCTTTGAGACTTTGGCATACCTCAAAACCGTTCATTTCAGGCATCATTACATCCAGCACTGCTACATGCGGACGAAACTCTCTAGCCAGCTCGAGTGCATCACTCCCGTTCTCGGCGGTTCTGACTTCATATCCTTCATTAATCAGTCCAAGCTCTAAAAATTGCAAAATATGAGGCTCGTCATCCGCCAGCATAATCTTAACTCCGTGTATTGGATTCATTATTAATCTTCCCTTTCATATTGCTTCATTTTTACCATATTAAAAGTCGATTCATTTTTACCTGTATCTAATATACCTGAATCCTGCCGTAAAAAAAGCACCTCGCCCCAGCTTTCAGCTAACGTTCAGGGAGCGCTCAGAACCCATTAAGGTACGTCTGGCATGATAATAGCAAGCCGGTAGTTGACCGGGCCAAGATCGGAATAAATACAAAGAAACTTTCACAGGGAGTGGAATGAACATGATTAAGAAATGGTTTAAGACAAGGGCAGACATCCCCCTGATCATCATTATGCTGATATCCGCATTTTTGAACGGATACAACATCTGGCAAGACAAGTACGTAAACACCTACTACACGACGGCAGTAGCAAGCATGCTGCAAAGCTTTCACAATTTCTTTTTCGCCTCACTTGATTCTGCAGGATCGGTAACGGTAGACAAACCGCCTGTGGTGTTCTGGATTCAGACGTTGAGCGCCTATATATTCGGACTTCACGGATGGAGCGTGATCCTGCCACAGGCACTGGCTCAGGTCGGATCGGTCTTGCTCGTTTACTTACTCATCAAACCGAGCTTTGGTACACTGGCCGCACGTTTGGCTGCCTTCGCCATGGCAACAACACCGATAGCCGTAGCGGTTAGCCGCACGAATAACATTGACGCTATGTTGGTCTTCACATTATTGCTCGCAACTTGGCTATTGTTCAGAGGCCTTAAAAATAGCAAAACCGGGCTGATCCTGGCTGCTTTCGCAGTCGTCGGCATTGCCTTTAACGAAAAAATGTTGCAAGCCTATATGATCGTTCCTGCGTTGGGCCTATTCTATCTGCTGGCTTCCAAGTATAACTGGAAACGAAAAGCAATAACGTTGGCAGGATCGGCAGTGGTTCTCCTGATTGTATCGCTCTCTTGGGCAGTCGTAGTGGATTCCACTCCGGCCGATGAACGTCCTTATATGGGGAGTAGCGGAACCAACTCTGTACTGAATTTGGCCTTCGGTTATAACGGCCTGTCACGCCTGACAGGAGATCAGGGAACAGGTGGCAATCGTGGCGGTCAACGCTCAGAGCAAAACAATAACGCTGCAACGAATAGCAACATTACGAACACGGATCAGATCCAGACGACTACATCATCTGGCAGCACTACCACTACGGATGACTCTGGTGCCAACAACATGGCAGCAGGCGGACCCGGTGCAGGTGGTCAAATGCCACCGGGCGGATTTGGGGGTAACGGGCAAGGCGCTCCTGGTGGAGACGGCCCGGGTGGTCCAGGCGGTGGCCCGGGTGGAAATTCCGGTGGCGGCATGTTCGGTACTGGTGAAAAGGGACCTTTGCGGTTGTTCCAATCTTCCCTGTCAGGCCAAGCCAGCTGGCTGCTTCCGTTCGCAATCATTGCTTCCATCGGCCTGCTTGCCAGTATTCGACGCCGTAATATCACACAGAAACATAAAGAAGTTATCTTCTGGCTCGCCTGGTTGATTCCCGTAGCTGCATTTTTCAGCGTAGCAGGTTTCTTCCATCATTATTACCTAATTATGCTCGCACCACCGATTGCAGCGCTCTTCGGAGCAGGATTCGTAGAATTGTGGCAGCAGTATCGTGAGCATTCCAACTGGCTCTCCTGGCTGTTACCCGTGGCAGTATTAGCAACATCGGTATTTAGCTGGTTCATTCTACAAAATTACAACGATACCATCGGCAGTGGCTGGTCCATCGCGGTATTGATCCTAGGGATCATCGGCACAGCACTCCTGGTGGTAGCACGAATGAAATCCGAGAAGTTCACAAGATATGCCATTATCGCAAGTGTACTCGCTATGTTTATCGGCCCTGTGTACTGGGCAATGACACCAATCGTCTACGGGGGGAACAGCATGATTCCACAAGCTGGACCGACTCAATTTGGCGACGGCGGTGGCGGAATGCCAGGCCGCAATGATGGCAATAGAGGTGCAAGCTTCAATGGTCAACAAGCCGAAGGGACTCAAATGAATAACCAGACTCAAAATGCAGAGAATTCCAACTCTGTTGGAAATACTTCAAGCACACAAACAAGTACAGACACGGAACAAAAAGCTTCTACCCGTTCCAGAGGAATGGGAGGCCCGAACGGTAGCCAAAGTTTAGATCAAAAAACATTGAACTACTTGCAAAAAAATAACACAGGTGAAACCTATCTTTTCGCAGCAAGTAATTATTCAACAGCCGCTCCTTACCTGGTCGACGCCGGACAAAAAGTAATTATTATGAACGGTTTTGTGTCTTCCGATCCGGTCTATACCGTCGATAAAATCAAGGCGCTGGTCGAAAGTGGGCAAGTGAAATACTTTATGATTTCTGGTGGCGGCGGTGGACCGGACGGCGGCAACTCCGAAGTCACTGCATGGATTAAAGAACACGGCAAAGTAATCCCTACAGATGAATGGAAAACAACAACCACAGCAGAAACAAGTACAGCAGTGAAAGCAACGAACAGCGGAAACGACACCACGAACACCAACGCAAGCGCTCAGGATGGTCAAGGTGGATTTGGCGGAGACGAGCGTGGAGGAAGCGGTACTTTATACGAAATCACATTATAAATGAGGAGGAACTACGAATGAGTGAACCTATCCGTTATTCCATAGTTATCCCGATGTACAACGAGGAAGCCGTTATTACGGAAACCTACCGGAGGCTGAAACAAGTCATGGGCTCAATGGGCGAGCCCTACGAGCTGATCTTCGTCAATGATGGAAGTTCGGACCGCAGCGTCCAACTCATCAAGGAATTCAGTCTCAGAGATGACACGATTGTATTGATTGATTTCTCTCGCAACTTTGGTCATCAGCTAGCAATTACCGCCGGGATGGATTATGCGGTGGGAGAGGCGGTCGTCGTCATTGACGCTGACCTCCAGGACCCGCCGGAACTGATTATTGAGATGGCTAACAAGTGGAAGGAAGGCTATGAAGTCGTCTACGCCAAACGACTCAAACGCAATGGCGAAACTCGCTTCAAGAAATGGTCTGCCAGCCTCTTTTACCGCGTACTTAAAGCATCAACGGATATTAATATCCCGGTCGACACCGGGGACTTCCGCCTAATGGATCGCAAGGTCATAGATGAATTGAAACGTCTGCCGGAAAATAACCGATTCGTACGCGGTCTGGTCAGTTGGATCGGTTTTAAACAAACTGCTGTTGAATATGAGCGCGATGAGCGGCTCGCAGGCGAAACCAAGTATCCGCTAAAACGCATGATCAAGCTCAGTCTCGACGGGATCACATCCTTTTCGATTAAGCCACTCAAGCTGGCAGGTTATATCGGCGCACTTTTGTCCATGTCCGGCTTCCTGTATCTGATGTATGTATTGTTTCTTAACTTTTTCACCGATTCCTATGTGATGAAAGGCTGGTCATCCATGATTAGCATCAGCCTGATCTTCGACGGAGTGATTCTGATTATTCTCGGTATTATGGGTGAATATATTGGACGGATTTATGACGAAACCAAAGCACGTCCACTCTACATTGTCCGTGAGCGTCTGGGTGGACAATACGATAACGGTCCGACACATGCTATGAAGGTTCCTGAACAACGCGAGTCCCTGTACATGAAAGGAGCCCGTGATAGTCTGATTTCGGGTGAACGTACAGTACGCGACAACAGCGCGGTATATACTGGACCCAAATCCGGTCGTGGGGCCTAATCTATGAAAAGTCGCATGGCCCAGCTGCTTCCTATGATCCGATTTGGCATCGTAGGTCTGGTGAATACAGGAGTAGATTATATCATTTTTATGCTACTGGCTTGGACCGGAGTGCCGGTCGTGGTGGCGCAGATCATTTCGTACAGCTGCGGCACAGCCAACAGTTATATTTTGAACAGCAAATGGACATTCAGCAAACAACAAGCAAACAACACAAGTAAAGGTCAGTTACTCAAATTTATCGTCATCAACCTCATCGTATTGGGGATAACCTCCTTATTGCTGCAAGTGCTTCACACTGAAACCGAGCTGCCGCTTGCTTTAGGCAAGCTGATCGCCACCGCAGCCGGAATGATCATCAATTATATCGGGAGCCGATACTGGGTGTTCGGTTCCCCATCCCGAAAGGAAAGTGAATCTCTATGAGAAAAATTACAAAAGCCGTTATCCCTGCCGCCGGTTTGGGAACCCGTTTTTTGCCAGCTACGAAGGCTTTACCAAAAGAGATGCTTCCAATCGTAGATAAACCAGCCATTCAATATATCGTTGAAGAAGCCATCAAGTCTGGAATTGAGAGCATCATTATCGTTACGGGGCGTAATAAAAAAGCCATCGAAGACCATTTTGACAAGTCTGTAGAGCTGGAGCAAGTACTGGAGAGCAAGGGAAAATATGATCTTCTGCGTGAAGTTCAAAGCATCGGGGGCAAAGCCGTCATTCACTATATCCGTCAAAAAGAACCGCTCGGCTTGGGACATGCGGTACGCTGCGCCCGTCAGTTCATTGGCGATGAGCCCTTCGCCGTGTTATTGGGCGATGATATTATGAATTCCTCCACTCCGGCGATTCGCCAGATGATGGATGTATACGAAGCCACTGGCAAGCAAGTGGTCGGCGTGCGCACGGTAGAAGAACAGGATGTAAGTAAATACGGCATTATTGACTCCACTCACCAAAATGGCCTTATTCATGAAGTCGGCGGACTTGTTGAAAAACCATCCCCGGCAGATGCTCCTTCGCGGCAGGCTGTCATTGGTCGCTATGTATTGGAGCCTTCTATTTTCTCCATATTGGAGAACATGTCCACTGGAGCGGGCGGTGAATACCAATTGACAGATGCTCTGCATCAAGTAGCATTGCAAAACCAGCTGCTTGCATTGGAACTGGAGGGCACACGCTACGATATTGGTGATAAAGCTGGCTATCTGGAAGCAGTGCTCCACATGGGCATGCAGCGCGAAGATTTGCGTCCAATGCTTGACTCCATGATGCGTGAGTGGGCACTTGCTTCAATGATAAAATAGGAAGATTTCCTCCTACCGAAATCCGATGATGTTGTGAAATCACGAAAGTAGCTGGTTAAGCACATAAACTTGTACAATGTAAAAGTACAGAGCATCGGAATTTACGCGGTCGCCCGGCCGAAACTAAGGAGAAAAAGCCCCGATGATACCTGAGGGAAATCTGCAAAGTAATGTGGATCGTTTCAATGGCTTTGCCGACAACTACGATCAACACCGTCCAGAAGCGCCATCACCCGTCGTGGAAATCATCAGCCGCTATCTGGATCGGAACGTAGCTCTAGTTGCCGATATTGGCTGCGGTACTGGGCTCTCTACTTTCATACGGAAAGACACCGCTCGTCGAATCGTCGGCATCGAGCCTAACCCGGACATGAGAGGAATAGCGCAGCGCAAGCTGGAGAGAGCAGGAACGACAATGACAGGTACCATTTCCTTCGAAAGCGGGTTCTCCAACAACCTGCCCTTTGAGGACGGCACTGTAGATGTCATCACCTGTTCTCAGTCCTTTCACTGGATGGACCCCGAGAGCACACTCCAGGAAGCAGGCAGGGTCTTGGCACAAGGCGGCGTGTTCGCAGCCTTTGACTGTGACTGGCCTCCTGTGCTGCAATGGCAGATAGAGCAAGCTTATACAGAGCTTATCACCAAAGCTGATACCGTTTTGGAACAGGAAGCTCCTGTAGAGCAACAGGCTCATAAATGGAGCAAGGATCAGCATCTAGCTAATCTGCATCATAGCGGACAATTCCGCTATATTCGGGAGATTGTCTTCCACAATCGTGAGCAATGTAACGCTGCTCGTTATACTGGGCTCGCTCTTAGCCAGGGAGGAATTCAGAGCCTGTTCAAACTTGGCAATCGAACGCTTGACGACGATATAGCCCGCTTCGTGAAGCTGGTTGAGAATCATTTTGAAGGCAGAACACTGGATATCCTGTTCAGCTATCGTATGAGACTCGGCATCAAGTAGAACGGAATCAAAATCGTCGTGATGATATTCACTTCGGCTCAAGCCAAAAAAAGACTCTCCTTGTCTCGTGAAAGCGAGTACGTAGGAGAGTCTTTTTTCTTTTAATACATAGCTACATCTACTTCCCTACGATCCTTATCTGTAGGTTTACTGCGTCTTCCTCTTAGGAAGAGTGGACAGCTAGAATGTGCGCCAACCGATCAGGATAGTCTGTGATGATGCCGTTCACTCCGGCCTCCAGCAGACGCTCCATTTCCTCCGGCTCATTCACCGTCCATGGGTGGTAGACGACGCCTAATGCCAAAGCCTCGGACACCGCTTCCGGTGTAACCACTTGCTTGTAGGCATGAAGTGCTGTAGCCCCGAATTGGGTTGCATACTCCGATGGGCGAACCATAATCTCAATATACAGCGCTCCCGTCTTGATCTCGGGGGCAATCTGCGCACAGAGCGCGAGCGATTCATGATTGAAGCTGGATAAGATCACCCGCTCTTCCAATCCAAAGCGCTTCACAGCGGCAATGACCTCTTCCTCCATCCCCGGATAGAGATGAATGCTATTTTTCAGTTCCAGATTAATAATGGTATCCGAGGACTGGGCCAGTTCCAGTAACTCATCCAGCATCGGTACCCGCTCGCCTCGAAATTTCTCATCAAACCAACTGCCTGCATCCAGTTTATTTAATTCTTCCAGCGTGATATCTCTTACATCCAGCGGGCAACCTGTCGTGCGCTCCAGCGACTCATCGTGAATCAGCACCAAATGCCCATCTTGGGTACGCTGCACATCCGTTTCAATGCCTGTTGCTCCTAGTTCCAACGCGTGGCGGAAAGCCGCTATCGTATTTTCAGGACATACCCTGGAAGCTCCGCGATGTGCAAAATTAATCACCTTCTGGGTCATAGTCACGATATAATCCCTCCTGTCATTTCAAACAAGAATATTGTACTCGTTCATTGTTTGGGCTGTATAAAATATTCGCCACAGTCGCCTGTTCTTCTACGCCGGTTGAACAATCTTCCCAATCCATTCCGAATAAAATGCATTCCCATTCCGTCGATCAAATTCAGCTGCCGCAGACTCTGCCAGTGGTCTGAAGTACGCAATGATCTCTTCTAACGTACGTTCCTGTTTGCCCCATTCAAAAGATGCAGGCATCCGAATCAAACGAAGTTTTCTCGAAGTATCCAGCTTTTGCAGCAGCCCTACCATCGCTGCGTAAAAATACATTTGCTCCAATCCGCTCTCATAGTCCAATGCGATGTGCAAATGACGTTCCACCACTCCGATTCCTTCAATCGGATTTGCAACCGTCAAATACTCAATATGCTCTGCTATCGTTTTCAGGAAGTCACGGTCATCACGAACCAGGCGATAGCCTTTGCGATACTGCTCCTTCGCCTGATCAACCTCGCCTTGACGATACAGCGGCAATAGCACCTGCGAGAGCGTCACATGCGGCACTTCTGCACATCTCATCCGTCCCGATAAAATCGGTTTTGCCACGGTAAGCGCCTGCTCGTCTTCTCCGGTCAAGTAATAGAATCGCACCATCTGGCTCTGCTCACAGGCTTCACAATCACTCATACTGTCTGGCTCAATTACGCGGAACATATCCAGATACCGCCGTGCTTCATCCAGTTCACCCATGTCCATCGCGATGCGGAACTTATAATAGTAATATGGTCGCTCATTATACCCGTATTCAGCATAACGTCTGCGCATATCCTCTACCAGATCCTCGATTTGAGTTTTTGATATATTCGGAAAACTGCACACCTTTCCAAGTATCCATTTATAGTTCCACAACAGCTCAACGGGGTCGTATTCCTCTGGATTTTGGTCAAATTGACCCAGCTGCCATGAAAAAGCAATCAGCGACTTCAATGGATATCCGTTAAAAATAGCACAGTCTACAATCTCTCCCCGAATTTCATAAGCGAGCTCCTTCAAACCTGAAGTATCCGCCAGGCGAACAGCCTCTTCCAGAATCGCCAGCTTTGCCGCCCCTCCGGGCATATCCTGCGCCTGCTCCATCATTTCATATATCGTCTCTTCCATTTGAATCCTCCTTTAATTACGCAATTACGTGTTCTGTCCGTTCCCTAATCCCCAATTGATAAAATGCAGCACACTCCGGTTCATCAGCCCTAGCTCACTGCGGTTCATCGGATAGTGACCCATCATAAGCGCATTCACATACATCATTTCTGTTGCAGCCGTAATCATCTGTGTATCGGTAGCTTCAAAAATCCGCGCCACTACCGGGTTGCTTAAATTAAAATACAAGGTCGAATAGCCCGCGTTCTGCTGGACTCCCGCTTTTAGACTATCGAGCACATTGGAAAAAAGCGAAGTGGTCTCTTCAACTGTGTGTTCCATGGAGCGCAAGGTTAGTGCATCCTGTGAAATGGTGTACAGCACAGGCAAGCTCGCAGGCTCAAAACGCTTCAACTCAGCACGGCAACGCATCGGCTGCAAAGCAGCATCCATCACACGTAGCACACCGTAATACTTGGTGTGCTCTTCCTGCGTCAGCCCGGTAAATGATAAAGATACATCCTCAGGGCTGAGTCGCTCTGTTTGCAGGGTAGCGTCGATCCAGTGCAGCTTATCCAAAATTTCTGAATCATAGATATATCCGCCGTTGATCACCAGCATCGATTGCGCTGCCGCCACATGCGTAATCTGGCGATACTCATCCACAGTCGCCGTGTAATGGAGCGGACACCCGCCCGCCTCTCGGATCAGTTCACTCAGCTCGCGCCGCCCAAAAGTACTTTCGAAGGAAAACCAGCGATGCATAATCCGCAGAAATTCATCATCCTCAACCGCGAGCGCCTTCATGGATAGCTCGTGCAAACGAATCCAGTGCTGCAAGCGGTCTGGCTCATATTCCGCCATGCGTAGCAGTTCTTCCCGAATACAGGTTCCCAATTCGGAACGAACCGCATCAAGCTGCTCATTTTCATAAAAGTATTCACGAGATGCCGTTGGTTGCAATTCGTCTGTCCAAATCAGGCTTTTAATGAAAAATGCCCATTCTGGCAATACATTTTCCGCTTTGTCGGACACGAGCATATGCTTCAGATACACCCGATGCAGCCGCTTGCTGTTCAGATTAACACTGCGAGGCAAAATGAATGCAATCCCGCCGGTTCTGCCCGATGCCGTTCGCAGCGGTATAAAATCACTGAAGCGCTCACCCATTAGGCGATAGCCTAAATCCAGCACCTCACCGCGTCGACTCCGTAATTGTTCCGGGTCCTGCATCCAGCTTGTCGATGGAAGATTGACCTGCTTGGTCTCCCCGTCTACAGACAGCAGGACAGGATATGGCAGCAAGGCTCCATAATAAAATAAGGAGTCTTTCACCTGCGCTGGCTCATAATAAAACTCGCTCCCCGGCTTACAGCGCAAATAAATTTGCGTCCCTATAGGCAGCTCAGTCTCTAATCGACGAATCGTATACGTCCCATCTGGCTTCCCTCTCCATTCCATAGAGATGCCTTCCTTCACCGAACGGGTCAGTACTACAATTTCATCGCTCACCATAAAACAAGACAGCAAGCCAATCCCAAAACGCCCGATAAATGAAGTCTCCGAGGTTAGCAAATCAGCCCCCTTCTTGGAAGACTGCCCGATGATCGACAGAAACCGGTGAATGTCTTCTTCAGACAATCCAATACCGTTATCCTGAATCATCAATACCTGCTGATCCCCGGCACCGGATAGCTCCACGATGACTTTGCCTTCATAGTCGTTACTTTCAGAAGCTGTATCTTCAAGGATATTGTCTTCTTTCAATGATCTACTTTCAGCTTCAGTCTTTCGTAGCTCCTTGCGAGCCGTGATCGCATCTGTTGCATTTTGTAGTATTTCACGTATAAACACCCGTGGACTGCTATATAAATGATTGGCCAAAATATCAATCATGCCGCCCAAATTTACTTGAAAACGATATTCGTCTGTTTGACTCATAGAGATCATTCCTTTCACGAAATGCTACAGCCATCTTTCATTTAAAATAGCTATCTTTTAAAGTATAACGTGGATTTAAGACGGATTACACACCTTCATTTCAGATATCAATTCATTGACAACGGTACAACAGGGCCTTTTTTCACCCAGGAGTGTGGGCACTGGGTCTAATTAACTTCATAAAAATGTACGAGGCACGAACACTTAGTGATTAAGGATCATCTTTACCTAGTTAAATTTAGGAATAAATATAATATTTATTGGAATTACCTCTTCCTTTCGAGCACTATGTTGATGGAGGGACAAATGGCTCATTTTATACAAAAAGCCCGCATTCCTGCTCTTGTAGTAGCCTTACAAGAGAGAATGCGGACTTATTAGGTATAACTCAGTCCGTTCCTTTTAGAAAGAGAATTAATGAGATTTAATGAGATTTAGCAAGACGAATAACGTTCCACGAGGCTTTGCCCAAATGAGCTTTTACAATTCCGTCTTCAAGCTTGGCATTGCCACCGTTATGAGGCGTAACCTTTTCTCCAGCTGGGCTATTGGTCGCTTTGAGATCATCATGCTCCAGCACGGTATGCTCGACAATATGGTAGCCTTCGAAACTGCGTACATCTACCGTCAGCTCCAGCGATTCAGACAAGTGACGGTTCACTGCAAAGACAGTCAGCGCGTCTCCCTCTTCATCATAAACCACAGCGCTATCCAGATATGGAATGTCTGTAAAGTCCTTGGAATCGTATTTTTCGGAATCCACTACAGGCATCAGTGATACCCCACGACCATAACGGGAAGCATGCAGATACGGATAGAAGATCGTTTGCTTCCACGCTTTTCCGTTATTCTCGGTCATGATTGGCGCAATAACGTTGACCAGTTGAGCCAGGCAAGCCATTTTTACACGGTCCGCGTGACGCAAGAACGTAATCAACATGCTGCCCACCAACAATGCATCCTCAAAGTTGTAAATATCCTCAAGCTGCGGTGGTGCCACAGACCATGGATCGATTTTTTTGTCTGCATCATTGGAGTGGTACCATACGTTCCATTCGTCAAAGCTGAGCATCATTTTTTTCTTGCTACGTTTCTTCGCTTTGATATAATCACAAGTCGAAATGACAGTATGAATAAAATGATCCATGTCCATGGAACGTGCCAGATAATTAGCCGTATCATTGTCATGGTTGCCGTAGTATTGGTGCAGGGAAATATAGTCGGCTACCTCGTACGTATGATCCAGTGTAGTTGCCTCCCATTCCGGGAACGTCGGCATCGTGGAGCTGGAGCTTCCACAGGATACAAGTTCAATGTCAGGATCAATCAGCCTCATGGCTTTTGCAGATTCTACAGCCAGACGACCATATTCCTCCGCTGTCTTGTGCCCAATCTGCCACGGTCCGTCCATCTCATTGCCAAGACACCAGGTTTTAATCTTATGTGGCTGCTCTATACCGTGACTACGACGTAAATCACTCCAATAGGAGCCTCCTGGATGATTGCAATATTCCACCAGATTACGCGCCGCATCAATTCCACGCGTACCCAGATTTACCGCCATCATTACTTCAGAGCCAACATCCTTGGCCCATTTAAAAAATTCATTCGTTCCTACTTCATTCGGCTCCACTGTTCTCCACGCCAGCTCCAACTGTCTAGGTCTGGATGCAACAGGGCCGACACCATCCTCCCAATTGTAACCGGATACAAAATTGCCGCCCGGATAGCGTATAATAGGAACATCCAGCTCTTTTACCAGTTCTTTAACATCATTGCGGAAACCGCTTTCATCACTAGTCGAATGAGTAGGTTCATAAATACCACCATATACAGCACGCCCGAGATGCTCTACAAAAGAACCATAAATGCGTTTATCGACTTCAGCAATACGAAAAGATTTGTCTACAATCATCTTTGCTTTTACAGCTGCTGCCACCTAAACCATCCTCTCTGAATGCGAAAATAAAATTTGTTGTACCTAAAATCAACAAGCCATTTTATTAACGCTTCCAATATAACACACCGTAATTAGCATAGTCAATATTATTATTAAATACTTAATATATATATTAAGTATTTAATAATAAACGATAAGCATTTGGTTACGTATTTTTGAACACTTCATTTTATAAACAAACCTATTGAGCAAATAGCCTCTTTACTAAATAGCAATAATAGTCCAATTAAACTGCAATATTAATCTTTACACCTGCATTCTTAGCTTCGTCTTTAGCCGAATCCACATAGGCATTGATCTCTTGTTCAGTCTACACCCTACCAACCTCTATACTTGATTCTTTCTCATCCTTTGGTTCATCTCGATCTATTATCGTCGCTTCCTCATTCACTGCTTTTCTAATGCACTCATTGATATTTGAGACAATCTCCATAATTTTCTCATTAAGGCCTTCTGCCTTCTCACGCAAAGTAGTTGATCTTGAAGGGTTAGTGTTTTCCCAACCTTTAGCTTCGCTTTCTAATGTAATTTGTGCCCTTTTAGTGATTTTGGAATTCTTCAGCTGGTTGTTTGCTGATACAATACTATGCATCGTATAAGTCATGAGACTTTGCTTCTGCTCCTCTGCAGTCTTGTGCGTATATTGTTCCTTTTTATCTTCCTGGGCTTCTTTTTTACTTTCCTCATCCATTCCAAATGCTTTTTTTGTTCTTCTATTGATTGCTTCTGAATATTCTCGTCAATTTGTTGAATCTGCTTATCTATCTTTTCCATTTCGGCTTTTACAGCTTCCGAACCGAGGCCACGTTTTAGAGCATTACTTATATAGTCCGAACGCCTCTCCATCAGATTTTGCTTCTGCTCAATCAATTGCTGAATAATCTTGTTTTGCGGCTTGCCTATACTCTTCCTTTCAGCCTGAGGGGAGAGGGGATGCCGTAGTTCAAGTCGGTTGTTATCTATGGTGTGGAACGGCGATTGGTGAGATGATGTAAAAGATACATTCATCTTAAAACCTCCATTTCTCTTCTAAATAGTAATCCTAGAGGTATATCGGATTTTTTGTATGTTTTTGTATATTTTATCATTACTTTTCACAAATTCTTCATTCCCTTTTCACTGTTAAGCAGTCCTTTATCGTCTATCAATTTGTTATATGTAAGCAACCTCCGCTGTCTATGTCCTTCCTCGCTGACAAATATAATATTTCAGTTACGGCGATAACGACCCGCATCTACAGACTGAAAAGAAAGATTCGTGCACTATCCCATCAATATTGGCTAACTCATATAGAAAATGTCCAATGTGAAGCCCAAAAGCAGGGCCTCTCGAAGGAAAGCTCCGCTTTTTTTGTTATAGTCTACTTCTCATAAGGTAAAAAACAATTCTGTTCGCAGTCCCACTATTTGCCAGAATCTCAATACACAGTTAGCGTACATCATTAATAACTAGCGCTTTCTGGAATGTATGAATTTCGTCAGAAAATAAATTATAGTAAAACCCTCTATTTTCAATTAGTTCTTGGTGGGTTCCTCCTTCTACTATCTGACCCTTTTCCATAACTAAAATTTTATCTGCATATAAAACAGAGGTATAGCGATGAGATATGTAGAGGCATAGTCTATTATCAACGAATTTTTGAAATTGTTTAAATACTTGTTTTTCCGATTCTGGATCAAGAAATGAACTAGGCTCATCTAATACATAAACGTCAGCATCTTTGAAGAGCGCTCTCGATATAGCAATCTTTTGCCACTGCCCTCCTGAAAGCTGTATCCCCCCTTCGAAGTTTCTTCCTAGCTGTTGTTCTAATTGATTAGGCAAATCTCGTATTACCGAATCTACTCCTGTATGTTGCGCCGATTCCCATATCCTGGTATCAAGTTCAAGATCCCCTATACTGCCAAAACCTATATTTTCTCTTACTGAAAAATCAAATTGGACAAAATCTTGAAATATAACACCTACTTTCTTGTAAAGCATTTCTTTATTGTAATTTCGAACCGAGATAGAATTGATTAAAATATCTCCTTCAAAGTCTTCATATAACCCCGTTAAAAGTTTTATCACTGTTGTTTTCCCTGATCCATTCCTGCCCACTAGAGCAAGAGATTCACCACGTTTCATTTTAAAACTTATATCTTTGAGAGCCAATTCTTTTTGATCTGGGTAAGCAAATGAAACATTCTTAAATTCTATGCATTCTATCGTTGAATCAGCTTGTATACCTGACTCTCTTAGCAACATTCTAGAACTGTCTTGTTTAGGTTTTATGTTAAAAAAAGCGAATAATTCATCTAGATACAGATTATGATCACACAATGAAATCAATCCTTGAGATACTGTGTTAATATTTTGATTAGCTAATAATACTGCTTGAACTAATGCATAAATACTGCCAACGAGAAATTCTTCTTTCCATGATATTTGTATAATCATAATCAAAGCAATGGCTATAAATAATGTACTTATTACTTGAAAAGACAAATATAACGCAATACGTTTTTTGGCTAAATACTTATCCTCTTTGTAGAAAACATCAAAAATGTCCTTATATTTTGCTGTAAAGTAGTCACTAAGTTGATACAATAGGATTTCTTTAAAAGACTTCTCATTAGTCAATAAGTAATTAATATACCTGGATTTACGTTGTAAAGGAGCCCGTTTTTTCTTGGCTACATATTGAATTTGTGTGAATCTCAATAAAGAATAAAAAGATGCCAGGGGGGAGACAACAAGAATGAGTAATATCCACCATCTGAATGCTATTAAAATGGCAATACTAGAGCATAACGTAACCATGGAACTTAACAAATTAATGAGTTCTTTATAGATCTGAATAGGTCTATCTATTGAGTCGTTCTGTACTCTTTTGAGCTGATTGTGTACTTGCGGACTCTCAAAATCCGCAAGATTAAATGTTGATGCTTGTGATACTATTAATGTTTGTAATTTATTTATCAGTGAAATTTGGAACAATTTATCAGAGTATTCAATTAAACTTGAAATAAGCAAACTAGAAAACATCACGATAATTACAGGGAAAACTGCGCTGATTTGAAGCTTATGCCATACCGTGTTAGTCTCAAATTCAGAAACCAAATACTGTATGGAAAGAAGGTTAGCAATCGGGAGTGTTCCTTTTAGTAGATAGCCAAAAATAATGATAATAAAGTAGATAGGTTCTGTACTCCATAGTAACTTAGTTAACTTCGGCCAATATTGGAATGAATGAAATATAGCTCTTATATTCAAATGGTCTGCCTCACGTTCCATGCATTCCATCCCTTTCTTTATCTACTATTATTCGTTCTTCATGAAATCTCACTATTTTAGCTCTCAGTCACCCTGAATTGTATAGATATTTTCGGGTTTTTTTTCTCTAACTTCCAAAATAATTTCATTTTTGAGGCGTTTAAAAGCGTCAACTTGCTCATTGGACAAGTGGGTCAATTGTGGCAAAATGTAATCAATCCACTTACTCGCCCAATCCATTCCAAAATTAAACTCTAAAAGCTTATTTGAATAAATATTGATTTGAAGTTTATTATG
The DNA here is from genome assembly GCF_025846815.2 of Paenibacillus sp. BT-177. Classification (NCBI taxonomy): domain Bacteria; kingdom Bacillati; phylum Bacillota; class Bacilli; order Caryophanales; family Paenibacillaceae; genus Paenibacillus; species Paenibacillus sp. BT-177. Next base: position 38,771 of record NZ_JAOYTP010000007.1, read on the forward strand.
ATTTTGCACTATTATTTTCGGCTCGAACGATGACATGGAGTGTATTCGGGTGATTTCCAAGGTATAGTGAATCGGGTGTGTCTCCTTTTTCTTAGCCACTTGATACAGCGTTTCAAAAAGGGTGGCAAATTGCCTAGCCTGATACGAACTAATCCCCTTATACTCTACTTGTGTTTGTCCCACAGTTATTTTTTGAAACGACGATGTCTGTACATTCTCATTAAATAGCCTCTCATATCCCCATACGCCCATCAGTATACTACAAGCAAGGACCGTACTAATCCAAGGGATTATAGACTTTTTGCCGCCTCCGCGCCGACTGGATAACAATGAGCCTAATCCGTAAAATAATAAACTACAGCCTAAGAGTCCAAAGAGATTTCGCCAGTTGATCATATAGGGGTTGAATATATTCACTACAGGAGATATGTAACGTAACTTTTCATTAAATGACCAGGAAACTAAACCTATAGGAAGGTAAAAAGCAATGAGAAAAGTGAAGGCCAACCCATAATGCTTTACTACCTGCCCCAGGAAGAGACCCAACATCGATGAAAAAACACTAGAAAAAAATACAATGATAACCAAATTCCATAATGATACATCAGCGAATGATTTCCATAAAAGTCCTACCATCATGAGCAAGAGAGGAAACGAAAGAATTAAAGAAACATAAAGCTGGTAAGCGATTAGACGATAATTAGGAAAGACAGAAATATATATATACGGTTCTGTATGATTACGATTGTGTATACTCGCAATCTGTAAAGAAAAAAAAGCTACAAATAACAAGTTAACACTATAAGTTATTGCAATACCTTCATTCATTATTAAATTGAATAAAAGAACCACACTAAAGGAAACGAGCAAGGTTACTGCTTGTTCTCTTCGAAGTAAAAGCTGTAGCCAGAAACGAACTATACTTCCATTCATTCTTGTACCCTCGCCATCCATAGATGATTACTGACTTTCATCAATACCCACATAAGCAAAAATAGGAATACTCGCCCAAAAGCAAACGACTGTGTGAAGAAATTGGAAATAATCCAATCTGGATTAAACCAGATTGAAATGTAAGGCAAGTTGATAGTAATACTGATTAAAAGGTAAACGAGCATTACAATGTTCACATACAGTTGTTTACGTAAGAGCAAGTTCAATATGACGGTAATTTGAACAGAATATCCCATAGTTGCTACACCTGCTACTGTTAGATGAAGCAGTATCAAGAATGGAGCCTTACCATGAGTCGTCCATTGAACCACACAAAATATAGCTAAAGCGACAAATTGAAATAAGCAAACCACTCCCCATAATACACAACTCTTACAATAAAAATATTGGGCTCCTTTAGGCAATTTAGGCATAATAACAGAAGAGATCATTTTTTGCTTCTCGCCATCATAAAGAACAGAATACATTAACGGCATAAGTAATATGGTAAAGAACATTTGTCCATGATGCAAAAATATCCATAACGCGTTATTCTTATTCCCTGCTCCTAGATATAAAGATAAAGGAATCAAAAAACAAGAGAACATTAGTGCTATAAAAAACACTACACTTTTTTTCATAAGCAAAACTTCAAATTGAACTAGGGCTCTGATTACTTGTCCCATTCTGCTAACTCTCCTCCGGATCGGAAATGTACAGATACGCATCCTCAAGATTAGCCGTTTCGGGTGTGACTTCTGTACAACAATCTGGAGGGTAGTTACACAATAATCGAGCCTGAATTCTTCCTTCCTTCCGTACAATGGAAGTGATTCGAGCTTGTTGGCTTAATTGTTCCAATTGACGCTTGCCAACATCAACCAACCACACTTTACCCTCGACAGTTCGAATCATATCGTCTATAGCCCCTTGGTACAGACAACGGCCTTCTTTTAAAACGAGTAGTTTGTCACAAGTGCTTGAAACGTCAGGAACAATATGAGTAGATAACAATATAATCCTGTCTTCTCCATAATTTTGAAGCAAGTTTCGAAAAGCAATTCGTTCTTTGGGGTCCAGTCCAACCGTAGGCTCATCAACAATTAACAACTTAGGCTGTCCTAACATAGCTTGAGCAATTCCTAAGCGCTGCTTCATTCCCCCAGACAGCTGTTTTATTTTTTTATCAACTTGATCGATAAGTCCCACCTCAATTAATCGCTGTGATGTCTCCTCTTGAATATGATGTTTACCTTGAATACCTTTTAAAGCCGCAAAATAGTTCATGGATTCCAAAATAGTCACATTTGGAAAAAAATCAAAATACTGCGGCAAGTAACCTAGTAAAGAACGAATAGCATCAGGTTCTTTTTTCAAAGAATGTCCGAATATTTCAACTTCCCCTCGGTCGAATCTAAGTAAAGTGGCAAGAATTTTCATTAAAGTGGTCTTACCCGCTCCATTGTCTCCGAGCAGTCCGAATATACCATTATCAATATGAAAATGAAGCTCGTTAAGTACTTGGTGAGAACCATATGACTTACTTAAAGCTTGAATATCAATTGTCAAATGAGGCATCCTCCAATAGTTGCTCTCGCTGCCGCTTAGCAGAGAACAGGTTTTTCTTATCTTCTTTAGTTAATCGTAAATACAATTTCATACAATCCATTATTGCACTACGAGTAAAGTTACAGTATTTATCCACTGGCTCATTAATTGAACCACTAAGCACCATATTTTCTTGAGGACAACCTCCACCACATAGATTCTTAGCCCAACATTCTCCGCATACAGTTCTCTTCTCTAAACGCATCTCACTAAGCATGCCACTCTTCTTTCTTACATCCATCCCTTCCCTTACATTTCCTAAAGAGTAATCCTTTTCATTAACAAATCGTTGACAAGGATAAAGATTACCATGCACATCAACGGCAAGCATATGCGAGACCGCTCCACAAAAATAATCTCGCTTAGAAGAAGAATGAATCATCTTCAAGTATTTTAGAATGTTCGATATTTGACGTGCTTCCCCATATTTTTTGACCTGAAGCAAAGATTCAAAATGAACAACCAATTTGGTGAATTCTTGTGCATACTTCTCAAAGTCATCCTCACTAAGCATCTCGACTGCAGGATACATCGCAACATGGCGGATACCAATCCCCAATAAATGTGTAAGTGTATGTGTTATATCCAATTGTACTGGTGAAATCGTAGCTCTTGCTGTTATGGCACCTTTTTTTCTTAAACTTTCTGTTCTATTTAAAATGATTTCATAGGTACCTTTTCTGTTCTGATAATATCGATTGAAATCGTGCGTCATTTGATCACCATCTAGACTTATCTGAATAGAAACATGATGATCTAATAAGAAATTTTCAATTTCTTTGGAAATCAAGGTGCCGTTCGTTGTCATACTATATGTAACACGTTTATTTGATTTTTCTTGTTTTAGCTTAGTGTAGGCTACAACTTCTTTAATCACTTCAATGTTCAGAAGTGGCTCCCCTCCAAAAAAGCAAATATTCAGTTCTTCTTCCTCGCCAGAATGATTAAACAGATAATCAACTGCTTTTAATGCGGTCTCTGTGTCCATGCGTCCTCGATCATTATATTCTCCGTCTCCTCCATAACAGTAAGAGCATCTTAGATTACACTCTTGAACCAGCATAAGGATTATAGATGATAGACTCACTTGCTCATCATTGCAACTTTTACATTCCTTTTGAACAGACAAATCTTTATTATATATAACCGATGCTTCCTTCAGACTGGCTAATAACCTATCTACCTCTTCTCTACTAGAACGATGCTTAAGTAATTCATATATTTCTTCAATTTCCTTACCTTCGCTATTGCATATATCTACTACGACATCATCAATCTGAAAAAGCCCATTTGTTTTTATATTGTATAAGTATAACTTTTCATTTTGTTCTATGATTTTGACGGGATTTTTTTCAAATGGAGCACTAATCACTATTAATCATCCTCTCAAAGTTACAAAATAGGAGGAAGTCCAAGAAGATTAGTTCCCAGACCTCCTAAGTTGACTACCTGTGTTTGAAAGCTCTATCGTTGCGAGTTTTACTTCAATTAATCGAATTAATCGCTATCATTATTAGTACACCAATGACCACTTTCTTTGCTACAAAACCAATCGGTAGCATCACAACCTACACAACGATCACGTGTATCACAAAAAACACACGTCATAGGAGAAACACTGCCTTCAGCTGCTTGGTTAATAGGATCAAACAATTTGATTCACCTCATTTTTTTGTATTTTTTTATTTCTTTTCCAATATAATCATTTTTTTAGTTGGCCTCTATACTTTTTTTGAAGTAATTATGTAAAATTTGTTAACATATTATTTTTGAAATATTTTCAAATAAATATAATAAAAGTATAGTTCACTTTGCTGAAAAAAGCCGGTCGTTGTTAATGTAATGCATACCCTAATGATTCTGGAGACCGAAACTTTTATTCACCTTCGTAACACTCAATCTGAATTCTAACTTTTTCATTTTTCCGTTCCCCATATATAAACAAAATCCTGATGCAGCTTCTCTAAGAATGAACATGAGCTGACCAGGAATTTTCGTTTTTTTATACACAAAACGGAGGGCTTCTTTTGCTCAAACTAGGAAGTCCTCCGTTTTTGTGTTTTTATCAATTCACGTATTATCCACCTACTTAATCCCCGAAATCGTATAATTCTCAATAATATACTTTTGGAAAATAATGAAAATAATCATGATCGGAACGACCATGAAGGTCGAGCCCGCCATTTGCAGGGCAAATTGACTTTCGTTCTGTCCCTTGAGCAGTGACAGACCGACGGACAAGGTGTACAGCTTTTCATCGTTCGCAATAATGAGCGGCCATAAGAAGCTGTTCCAGCCACCGATGAAGGTCAGAATGGCCTGTACCGCGATAATCGGCGTCGAAATGGGTAGCACGATTTGTAAAAAAGTGCGGAACTCACCTGCTCCATCAAGACGGGTCGCCTCCAGCAGTTCTTCTGGGATATCGGACATGAACTGCCGGAAGAGGAAGATCGCAAATGCGCCCACCAATCCAGGAAGGACAATCCCCAGCATAGAATTGGTCAACCCCATCTGGTTCAGAATCAAATAGACGGGAATCATCGTCACTTGACCTGGAATCATCATGGTTGCCAGCACCAAATAGAACAGGAAGCCCTTGCCCTTAAACTGGAATTTGGCAAAACCATAACCCGCCATGGCGTTAAGGAATAATCCGAAGAAGGAAGCTAGGACAATGATCAGCGTATTCGTCAGATAGGTTCCAAACGCCATGCTATCGAATAGGATCTTAAAATTATCCAGTGTAAAATGCTCCGGCCAGATGGTTGGAGGAATTTTGGTTACCTCGCCCTCTGTCTTAAAGGAGGATAAAATCATCCACGCAAAAGGCAGCACCATTAACAGACCTCCCACAGTCAGGAGAATCGCCACGAACCATTGAAATGTTTTTTCACCACTGCGCGTATTGGCGCGGGCTTGCTGAACAGCTGTTTTCACGTTCATCACCTCTCTCTATCAGGACTCCGCTTTATTTTGCAAACGGAACTGAATCAGCGTCACCGCGATGATCGCGAAGAACAGAATGAACGATCCCGCCGCGGCATACCCGAATTTACTAAATTGGAAGCCGTTATTGTAAATGAACAAGGATGCCGTCAGCGTACCGTCCAGCGGTTTCCCTTTGGTCATGACAAAAGGTTCCTCGAAAAATTGCAGCCAGCCAATCATCGTCGTAATGGATACGAAGAAAATAGCGTAACGAAGCTGCGGCAGCGTAATATAACGAATTTGCTGCCATGTATTGGCCCCGTCAAGCTGGGCCGCTTCATAATAAGAGCCTGGAATGCCTTTAATAGCCGCAATAAAAATAATCATGTTTAAACCGATGCCCCGCCAAACCGCTAACACAATCAGCGAAATTTTCGCTACTGTTGGATCGGTCAGCCATGGGACGGGACCCAAATTCGCCAGACCAAGTACGTAGTTGAATAACCCAAGCGTCGGATTATACAGATAGCTCCAAACCACTGCGACCGCAACCACATTCGTTACGGACGGCAGATAGAACACGACGCGGAATACTTTGAAAGCACGTGATTTACCCATGTTAATCAGAATCGCGATGCTGAGTGAAAATATCAGCACCAGCGGAACGCCAATGATAACAAAGAACAACGTATTCCCAATGGACTTCAAAAAGGAAGGGTCCAAAAGCACGTTCGTGTAATTTTCCAATCCTATAAAGCGAATACTTTCATAATTAACGAGTCCGGACAGATCCATATCCGTGAAGCTGATCACGAGCGCCAGTAGTATCGGCAATAACGAAAACAGCGTTAACAGGATGATGGAGGGACCGATAAACAAGTATGGCGCAAGCTTCTGCGAGCTTCCTTTCATGCCTTCACTCCCTTTGACAATGACGGATATGGATCATTATTTTTTCATTATACTTGCAGCCTGCTGATTAAAGTCATCCATTTCCTTCTGTACATCGGCATGACCGCGGTAAATACGCTCAAAGCTCTTGATGAATTGTTGAGAAACTTCTTCCCATGCAGCCAGTTGCGGCAATGCTGCGGAATGATCCAGCTGTTTGCGAATCGTCAGAAGCATCGGATCACTCTTCAGTTTGGCATCTTCCCACGATTTAGTAGTCGCAGGCAAGTTACTGGACAGCTCCATCCATTTCAGTTGTGTTTCTGGTTTGCTCATGTAAGCCAGGAATTTGGCTGACTCCTCTGGGTGCTTGCTGAATTTCATTATTGAAAGGTTGGCTCCACCCAAAACGGATAGGTTGTTTACTTTGCCAGGAAGCTCCGCAATATTCCACTTGCCTTCCAGTTCTGGTGCCTTGCTCTTGATTTCTTTAATCATGAAAGGACCGCTGATAAACATTGGAACGATCCCCTCGCCTTGCAAACCTTGAACGGAATCAATTCCAATATCCACTGCGTTAGAGCCATTTTGGAAAAAGGTATTTACATACTTCACAGCATCTACAAACGGTGCTTGGTTGAATAGCGGATTGCCCTGCTCGTCAACCAGCTTGGAACCGTTCTGGAGAGCAAACATAAAGCCCATGGACTGCTCCTTTGCACTAAAGGAGATACCATATTTGCCTTTACCCCGAGCCGCTAGCTTTTGAGCAGCATCGGACAGTTCCTCCCACGTTTTAGGTGCTTCATTGTATCCAACCTGTTTCAGTAGGTCCGAACGATAGAATAAAACTCGCGTTTCAGTGTACCAAGGTACGGCGACCGGTTTAGCTTCAAATTGAGCCGTACTCACAGCGCCCTTGAAGAAATTTTTCGCTTCAAGCTCAGGGTATTTGCTGATGTAAGGCGTGATGTCTGTTAGTGCACCCGCAGATGCTAATTCCGGCACCCATGATGTACCGAGCTGGACAACATCTGGACCTGATTTTGAGGCAACCGCCGTGAGCAATTTGTCGTGAGCGTTATCCCAAGGCAACGCCTGTACATCAACGTGAATATTTGGATTTTCTTTTTCAAAATCTTTTACAATTTCAGGCAGCAACTTCCCTTCCGCTCCCATTCCCCACATGGTAATGGTCGTCTTGCCATTTGCATCTTTGCCCGACGAATCATCCTTGGATGAACAACCAACCAGCGCACCCCCCAGTAATAAGGTGCTTGCCAAAATGATCCCCAATGTTCTTTTCATCATACGAATTCCTCCCGAGATGATCAGTTTACCGATCATGCAATATGATAACGGATTCAAGCACATGAATTTTGCAAAAATTCAATAAGCGACTTCCAATGTCCAAATATTGCAATTTGGAGCGACTGAAATCGAATTTTGCAAAATCCTGATACATGCAAATACATAGCAGTTAAAGCATACCGTTATAACAATTATGTTTAAAGCCTAAGGACCATACTCATCAATAGAAACGTTTCGATAGTCATTATAGAACAAATTGAAACCGTATTCAATAGGGATATTATATTTTATTTACTTGGAATCGCATCACTTTTTCATTTATTTCAATCTTTATTACGCTATTTGTCCTATAAAAAACCCCCGTTTTGCATTTGACTCTCCATTTGGAAGCGTATATAATCCAACTGAGTCCAACAATAGAAACGTTTCGATTAATAATACAACAGAAGATTATGCTTCTATACTAGCTATTAGCCTGTTCAGCACTTTTTTGAATCAACTTTGTCCAAAAAATCTCATGAATCTGAAAAAGAGAGCTGTTTTACCAACCAAACAGCTTACGGAGGATTATGATGGAACAACACCTGAATTCCTATCTACAAAACATGACGCTTGAAGAAAAAGTCGACCAACTGCTACAGCTTGTGGGTGGCTTTTTTGAAGAAGCGGGTATAGAGGGCCAAATTACTGGTCCTATGGCTTCTCTCGGCATTACCGAGCAAACGGTTCACAATGTTGGTTCCGTGCTCGGCCTTGCAGGAGCTCAGGAAGCGATTCGTGTTCAGCAGGCTCATTTGAGTAAAAACCGTCTGGGTATTCCGCTTTTAATTATGGCAGATATTGTACACGGCTTCAAAACGATTTTCCCTATACCACTGGCTATGGGTTGCTCATGGGATATGGAACTTGCAGAAGAGAGCGCTACTATCGCTTCCCGGGAAGCAGCCGTATCTGGTGTTCACGTCACATTCGCTCCTATGGTCGATCTGGTACGTGACCCCCGCTGGGGTCGTGTAATGGAATCCACTGGGGAAGACCCTTATCTCAACAGTCAATTTGCCCGTGCGTTTGTGCGCGGATTTCAGGGTAAAGATCTGACGAATGATACCGAGCGGGTAGCCGCATGCGTGAAGCACTTTGCTGCCTATGGTGCCGGTGAAGGCGGACGAGATTACAATACCGTAGATATATCCGCATGGCAGCTGCGAGAGTATTATCTCCCCTCCTACAAAGCTGCTTTAGATGAAGGCTGCGAAATGGTGATGACGTCCTTCAATACCGTAGAAGGCGTAGCGGCAACGGGCAATAAGCGCCTGATGCGTGATCTGCTTCGTGATGAATGGGGATTTGACGGTGTACTCATTTCGGATTGGGCCGCGATCAAAGAGCTTATTCCTCATGGCATCGCCGAAGATGAGCGGGAGGCAGCAAAGAAAGCATTGCTGGCAGGCGTAGATATTGAAATGATGACCTCCTGCTATAATGGACACCTGCCTGAGCTAATTCGCAGCGGACAGCTGGATGAAGCGCTCGTTGATGAAGCGGTGATGCGTATATTGAAGCTCAAACAAAAGCTGGGCTTGTTCGAGAATCCGCTACGTGGCGCAGACCCTGAGCGTGAACGTGAAGTTGTGTTCTGCGAAGCCCATCGTGCGGTTGCCAAAGAACTAGCCATTAAATCATGCGTGCTGCTCAAAAATGATTCCGTGCTTCCATTGAATCGCAATCAACGTATTGCATTGATCGGACCTTTTGCAGAGAGCGGCGATATTTTGGGTTCTTGGTCGTGGAGCGGTTCACAAGAGGAAGCCATTCGTGTTGTCGACGGGTTTCATTCGAAAATATCCTCCTCGCTGCTCACCGTAGCGGCAGGATGCTCTGTAGACGACATAACAGAGGAGCAATATGCAGAAGCTCTGCATGCTGCCAGTCAAGCAGAGGTCATCGTTTTAGCGCTTGGCGAGCGCTCAGATATGAGTGGTGAAGCAGGCAGCCGTTCGAATATTCGCCTGCCACAGGCCCAATTGGAATTGGTGAAGCGCCTGAAGACACTGAATAAGCCAATGGTAGCCGTACTGTTTAATGGTCGTCCATTGGATCTGCACGGCGTCATTGAAGAAGCAGACGCTGTACTGGAAGCCTGGTTCCCTGGTGGCGAAGGCGGCGCAGCAATTGCCGATCTGTTATACGGTGATGCCGAACCTACGGGTCGTCTGACGATGTCCTTCCCGCAATCGGTCGGGCAGGTGCCTGTGTATTACAATCATTTTAATACAGGACGTCCACAGTTAGATCCGAACACGACAGAACGCTATGTGTCCCAGTATCTAGATATACCGAACGAACCTTTATTCCCGTTCGGCTATGGCCTGAGCTACACCGATGTAGCCTATGACAGCTTACAGCTTTCCGGCGATACCCTTATTCCCAGTCAAGAACTGACCGTTAGAGTACAAGTAACGAACACAGGAACACGTCCAGTCGAGGAAACGGTTCAGTTCTATGTCCGTGATATCAGCGGTGATACGGTTCGTCCGATGAAAGAACTGAAAGATTTCTGCAAAGTCCTGCTTGCCCCAGGCGAAAGCCGGGAAGTGGAATTTACAGTGACCGAGCCTCAGCTGCGCTATCATCATGCAGATTTGAGCTTCGACAGTGACAGCGGTGAATTTGCCGTCTTTACAGGACCTAACAGCCGAGATACTACAGAAGGCCGTTTTCGGTTAGTAAAAGAAACAGGAAAGTGAGGCGTTCCCCTTGATGAATACAAGTTTAGACCAAAATATTTTGCTGCGAGCCGGAGACCTGTCCTTTACCTTTTTAAGCAGCGGTGATGTGTACAAGATCGCTCACGGCTCAACGATGATCAACCAACTGTTGACCAATTCAGTCGATGGTTCCTTGAATAATCTGTACCTGAGACTGTATCGTCCTTCCGGCGTAAGCATCACTCCACTGCTTGGAGTTCGTTCGCCCGGCGTAATCAGACAAACGGATCAGCAGATTATTTGGGAAGGCTTCACCGCCGGTGTAGGCTATCAGGTGACCTTCACACTAAGCCGCCTGGGAGTATGGTTCTGGGATGTAACCCTACAGGGCGATGACGTTGAAGCAGATATTGTGTACGGTCAGGATATCGGTATTGCCGATACCGCTGCTGTGCGCAGTAATGAAGCTTATTTGTCTCAATATATTGACCATACTGTCTATCATGATGAACAAAGAGGCTATACCGTTTGCTCACGTCAGAATCAGCCGCAAAGCCAGGCATTCCCTTACATTCAACAAGGCTCGTTAACCCGTACTGTCGGATACTCGACTGACGGATTTCAGTTCTTTGGACTTTCTTACAAGGAAACGAATGAGCCGGAAGCACTGCGCCGCGACTCGCTCGCCAATGAAGTGTATCAATACGAATTCGCTTATACAGCGCTGCAATCTGAGCGGATAAAACTCGCCGGGGAAGCTCGCTTTACGTTTTACGGTCTGTACCAGCCGAGCCATCCGGCTGCAGTGACGAAGCTGGAGTATCAGGACCTGGTAACCAAAGCACGCGATGAAGTAGTTGGCGTTCTAGCGGACGCTTCCGCGACCATCATACCAGCGCGCATCGCAAGTGACTTCCAGGCAGAACGTATAGCTACAGCGCAAACCATCGGTGAACCGCTGCGCACGCTGAACTTGACCGATGCCGAAGTGGATCAGCTTTTCCCGAAACGCCAGGAAGAAGAACGGGATGGCGATGAACTACTTTCCTTTTTTACGGATAGCTATGAGCATGTTGTACTCAAATCCAAAGAGCTTCGTGTAGAGCGTCCTCACGGGCACATTTTAATGGGTGGGCATTACTCTGGAGGTAAGGAAGAAACCATTACAACCACCTCCTATATGTACGGGGTATTCAATTCCCAACTCGTGATCGGTAATACGAATTTCAACAAAATGATCACCAACGTGCGTAATGCGCTCAACATTCCCAAGACATCCGGTCAACGTATCTACGTCGGAATTCAAGGAAAATACCGCCTGCTCACCATGCCTTCCCTGTTCGAGATTGGCTTTAATTATGTGCGCTGGTATTATAAAACGGCTGACGATACATTCATTATTACAAACCATACGAATGCCGATCGCCCAGAAGTGCGGCTTCACATGCGCTCGGCAAGCGGTAAAGCCTACCCATTCCTGATCACTCAGCAAATGTCTATGCATGTGAACGAATATGAGCTTCCGTTTCATATGGAACGCGAAGGTGACGACCTGCTCTTTAGAGCGGATTCCGCTTCCCTAAGCGCCGAGGCTTACCCGGATCTTTTGTACCGAATGCACATAACAGGCGCTTCGTTACAGCAAGTGAGCGACGCTCAAGCACTGCTACAGGGTGGAGCCTCTCCTGATGCATCCTTGGTCGTTTTGGAACTGGGCGACAGCAGCGAATGGACCTGCACTGTACAAGGTTGGCTGCATGGCCGTTCGACCGGGAAGGACCGAGCACACAAGGAGCTACACGCCTCCTTTGAAGATGAGCGCGAGCGCTACCGGGAGTATTTTGACGAGCTTATGAATGGCTTCCATCTGACGCTTGGCCAACAGGAAACCAGCGAGCTATTCCGTGTAAACGCAGTGGCCTGGTGGTACACCCACAACATGCTCGTCCACTACTCTGTGCCTCACGGTCTGGAGCAATACGGCGGAGCAGCCTGGGGAACACGTGATGTATGTCAGGGGCCTGTCGAATATTTTTCGGCAGTGCAAAATTTTGATGAGGTTCGTTCCATTTTGCTAACTATATTCAGCCATCAGTATGAAGACAGCGGAAACTGGCCGCAATGGTTTATGTTTGACAACTATACTCACGTGCAGCAAGAAGAAAGCCATGGGGATATTATCGTTTGGCCGCTCAAGGTACTGGGCGATTATTTGACCGCTACCCGTGATTACAGTATTCTGGGAGAAAATGTGCCTTACACCCATCGGCATACTTTCGATTATACCAAGCAGACTGCGACCCTTATGGAACATGCCCTGAAGGAAATCGAATATATTCGAGAGAATTTCCTGCATGATACGTACTTATCGGCTTATGGCGATGGCGATTGGGATGACACTCTCCAGCCAGCCAATGCGCAGCTGAAGCAATACATGGCGAGCAGTTGGACGGTTGCACTCACCTACCAAGTGATTCGTAACTTTGCTGCTGCGTTGGAGCAAGCTCCAGCAGATGTAGCAAGCGATGCTGATAAGATCGCACAAGATTTACATCAGATGGCGAACGGCATCCGTAAAGACTTCAATCGCTACATGCTGGAGAGCGAAGTTATTCCAGGCTTTGTATATATGGAAGAGCCTGGTCAACCCAAGCTCATGCTCCATCCGTCCGACACCGAGACGGGAATCCACTACCGTTTGCTGCCGATGACACGCAGCATGATCAGCCAGTTGCTCACGCCTGAGCAAGCATTGGCTCATGAGCAGCTCATCCGCGAGCAGTTCCTCTGCCCGGATGGTGTGCGTCTGATGAACCGCCCTGCTCAATATGATGGCGGTGTGAGTTCGCACTTCAAGCGCGCAGAGCAAGCGGCCAACTTTGGACGTGAGGTGGGGCTGCAATATGTGCACGCTCATATCCGCTTTGTGGAAGCCATGGCCAAGTTAGGACGCAAGGATGACGCTTGGCACAGCCTGAAGCTCATCAATCCGGTCGGCATCCGTGCAACCGTACCGAATGCCGAATGGCGCCAAAGCAACGCGTATTTCAGCAGCTCGGACGGTAAATTTAACACCCGCTATGAAGCACAGGAACGGTTTGGTGAACTGCGGGAAGGAGCCGTACCCGTCAAGGGTGGCTGGAGAATCTATTCCAGCGGTCCGGGAATCTACATGAATCAGCTCATATCGAATGTCCTTGGTATTCGTCAGTCAGGCGAGGACCTGATCCTGGACCCTGTGCTGCCGGACGATCTCAACGGATTGGAATTTAAATTTTCCTTTGCAGGAAAGCCAATCACCTTCGTCTACCGCATGCTGCAAGAGCATACGAGCGGTGAGCAAGGCCGTGCAGTATTGAACGGTGCCCCTCTGGAAAGTGAGCCAGCCGATGACAATCGCTATCGTTCCGGTGCCTTGCGCATCAAACGTGAGACTTTCGAGCAGGCGTTAGCAGAACATGATGGTGTACACCGTCTGGAGATTATTTTATAAATCGAATGATTCATAAGCAAAATCAGGTATAGGCAACAAAGGAATGGCGATCTTGCGGGATCGCCCTTTGCTGCTTGCATGTAGAACTACGACATTTTGAATAGATATGTGGTTAATAATGCATATACAATAGCACATATAAGACGAACACAAGGAGGTGACGTTGTGGTCAGCATTAAAGATATCGCCAAACAGGCGGGCGTTTCCATATCTACCGTTTCATATGCTTTGAACGGTAGCGATAAGGTAACAGAAGAGACTTGCGCACGTATTTTGGCCATTGCCAAAGAGCTTAACTATGTGCCCAATGCCGCCGCACGGAATCTCAAGAAAAGGCAAACCAAAATTATTGGCGTATTCCTGACTGATTTTCGCGGAGATGTTTATGGAGATTTGCTGTACGGCATCAAGGAAATCTTGAACCGCAAGGGCTATGACCTCATTGTATGCAGCGGAAAGCAATCACATCGAATGCTGCCAGAACGCATGATTGACGGAGCTATTGTACTGGATCAGACGTTTGATAGTCAGGAGCTGCTGAACTACGCCGAGCGGGGACATAAAATTGTCGTATTGGACCGTGAACTGAATCATCCTAACATTAACCAGGTGCTGCTGGATAACAAAGCAGGTGCCGCGCTTGCAATAGAGCATCTATTGGAATTGGGACACCGCAAGTTATATGTTGTGACCGGACCAGAAGGTTCTTATGATTCCTGGCAGCGGATGCAGGCGGTCAAGCAGACCATTGAGCGTAGCGGCGTCGCCGAGATGATTGAAATTGACGGCAATTTCGAGAAATCGGGCGGTGAACAGGCAGCTGAAATCATTTTACAACAGCAGGTTGGCCCGGATTCAGAACCTGTAGCCGTATTTTGTCTCAATGATGAAATGGCCGTAGGCTTTTACAATCGAATGGCTCAGTCAGAGCTTACCATTGGCAAGGATGTTCATATCGTCGGCTTTGATAATATCGAGCTGGCGCAATATATTCAGCCCCGGCTGACAACGATAGACTACTCCAAACGCAAATGGGGCGCTGTGGCCGCTGAGCAGGTTCTCAAAATCATTGCCGGGGAAGACGTGGAACATGAACGGTTATACGTTACGCTTGTTCAAAGAGAATCGGCAGGCGCAGCATTCATCTTCCAGGACCAACAGAATCTCTGATGAACAGCAAAAGAGGCGCCCCACCCGCCAACCTCCAAAAAAAGAACTTCCACTGTCCCAAAAATGGGTTGGAAGTTCTTTTAGCTATACTTATTTAACCTAACAAGACCTTAATTAAATTCGCCAACGACCGTAAGGGATTGGCAATCGTCCGCCCTGTCTCCAGCTCTACTTGCAATGCAGCATCAACCATGGATAGCTGTGCTACAGCCAGCCCTCTGCTTGGATCAGCCTTCCTCAGCTCATGCAATGAGCGAACCAGCAATTCCTCATACTCATCTTTACGTCCCTGCATAATCAGTTCAAAAGCGCTCTCCACCACCTTGACCTCTATCAGTGAAGAGAGTTCCGGCTTGCCTAATAGAGTGGCCGTATGATAAAGACGCTTCATCGTGCCCTCTACGGTAGCCGGATTCGTGAATACCAAGGTTCGTGGCAGCAAATCATCGCACATCTCATGAAATAGAGGCTCATCCAGTGCGACTATTGGTGTAGACACGGCCCCTTGAGCCTTCTCCGCCAAAGCAATATAATTCGTGCACGTTATCAAAATAACGTCTAGATCGCTTTGAGACATCCAACTCAGTTGCTCTTCTACCTTGCGACTGGCATCATCCGCAGAAAAATGAGGGTCCGATGAGACCCGGCGCATAAGTCCTGGTTCCACAAAATGTACCAGTTCCACTTCATAAGAAGCAAAAGCCCGTTCCACATAAGCTATATTCGAGTGATGCGCATGCAGGCAACCCACACGTTCCTTCAAACCTTCCATCGTCATCCCCCTGATCTATGTTTGCATCATTTTAACAAGAACCGGACGGTCTGGAAAGTGCCAATCAGCTCACACTATATGTGCATTTTTTAAAATTTACCGTTCGTATTTTTCCACTCTGTTTTAGCTGGAATCTCCTGAACTACATCCCAATGCTCGGCTATTTTGCCGTTCTCCACACGGAACAGATCATAGACAGCGGCTGAAGTCCCCTTAGGAGATTTCAATTCACTTACAACCAGCACGAAGTTGCCTTCTCCAAGAACCATATGCACCTGATCATATCCAATAGAAGCTCCCTGACCTGATGCCGATAATGCTTGCTTCAGACTGGATACACCATCACCAAAAAGAGGATTATGCTGAATATACTGATCCCCATTATAATAGCTTTCCAATGCTGCACGATTTTTGCCAACCAGCACATCATCTACAAACTTGCGAATCAGCGTTTTGTTTGTCTCGGTTTGGTTGAGATCCGTGACTTGTGTTGTTCCGTCAATCATGGTATGTCCACTTGGATTGGTTGGAGCTAAGTCCTGCATGTTGTCCCAATGCTCAACAATTTTACCATTGCTATCGAAGCGGAAAATATCAAAACCAATACTCGTTTTCCCTGCAATAGACTTTTTATAATGTACTGCTACATCATTGCCGTCCTGAATAACCCGCTGGACTTCAACCAGCACGTTGGCTCCCTTCGATTGGCTAATCCCTTGCAAAAAGGCATTTCTCCCGCTAGCAAAGCTCGGATTATGCTGAATGTACTGATCTTTGCTGATCCAAGCCTCAGCTGCTTTCGTATTACCCGTTTCAAAACTTTTCAGAATCTCTACAACCTTATCCTTATTACTCACCCCGATTTGCAAGGTTTGGCTGGCCGGATCCCAAATCACTTGCTTGCCCCACGCTTCTTTGACGACATCGACCGGCACATAGGTTACCCCTTGCTTGGTCAAGATGGTCGAGGTGGACAGTGGTACCTTAATCCCGTTAATTTGTGCTTCCGGGCTGCCGGATACTAGTACAACCGTCGCTTGATCATAACGAATCGTCGTACTTTGACGCGCCGTATTGAATGTAATATGCTTGGCGTCCAGTGGAATTCCTAAACTGGTGGCCAACTGTCTCAGGGGGATCAACACCTGCTTGTTTCTCACGATAGGCGCAATTTTGTAAGCCTCCTTCTTGCCATCTACCCAAACCTGAATACCTGTAGCAGGTTTTACGTCGGCTGCTAAAGCCGGTACAGCAGAAGACAGAACAAGCAAGCCAGCAAGCGCAGCAGTAACCGTATGTTTTTTCATGAATGTAAGCCCCTCTCAACCTGTAAAATAGAGTATGAAATGAAATTTATGTAACCAATATAGTTGCAGTTAACCGCGGAAGTATAAACATTCCCCCCTATCTAACTTTAAACCCCATTTAAATCATTTGAAACCTTAATAACCCTCCTTTGAATTTTTATACTTATGACTGTTGCCACGCAAACCACAAACCTTAGAATAAAGGATATGGAAAGCAATAACAATGTATGATACTCTCCATAATTTTATTATGAATAACATGCACTAATAAAGTTAGCTCAAAAAAGCGGCTCCTATCACCAAGCGATTAGACGCTTTTTGAATAGAAAGCCGCTGTTAACCTCATTAATATTGTTATACGGACAACGTTCTCCGGAACTTGATAAAGCTCCCAATTCGCCAGATTGAGATATACACCAGCGCCATCGTAATGGCCAGCATGCTAATTTCGGTCGTACCCAGACTACTGAGGTATTGGGTCAGAACAACGCGAATCAAAATAATAGCGATAATAATATATTTAAAATATTGGTTCGGCTTGGGATAGATGAGACCGTCATCCCGTCTTTCATAGGCCGTATGCAGCAAAATAACGTAGCCAAACAGAGCCCCTAATAACCCAGCAACCAACAGTTCCCAAAAGGCGGGGAGCGCGTACGTTTGACCAGGAATATGCATCAATTGATATACCGATATCATCATAGCTGGGAAAGCAATAAACATGGGAAGCAAAATCCGGAATCCATTTCCTTTTACCGGGCCCCTTCGTCTCTTGGTTCTCAACCAGATCATTAGCCCCACCAGAACAGCCATCAACGCATAAATAAAGATTGTCGTCATGGTGAAATTCCTTTCTAATATATAGTCATTTATCCTAAGTTAAATCGACAGCTTTTTCTCCAGCAAATAAGCGTTCAAGCGGATCAATGCATATGCAGCAACCCAACTAATCAACACCGCAACCGGGAAATGCCAGGTAAAAGGAAACCAATGTCCGTTTTGGACACGATCAAACTGCTCATAAATCCGCTGATCGCCTGACCAATAAAAGATACTCCCTCCACCCATCAAAAGAATCCACAGAATCGGGCTAAGTGGCCGCAAAGTGCTGTATTTGGTACTAGCCGTCAGCAGACCCACCGCAATAACCAACGGAGTAAAACCAATAATCATCACAAACCAGTTCAAGCCGGCTATCATAAAAGACGCTGCATCCGCAAATGTATAAGCCTGTATGGTCGATGAGATAAACAGCGCGTATAGAGAACCTACCACAAACAAGAGCAATATCACGACAATGGTTTGTAAAATAGCAGCAATCCATTTGGCGCTAATCAACCACATACGCGGATAAGGAAGGGTCAGCCACCAGCCGTAGGTATCATTTTCCCATTCTCTTCTGAGTGTTCCCACACCCATAAAAACGATCATGTACGGCAGGCCCAGGGTGACATACCACAGCCTTGTCAATTCGAGTTGGTTGTGAAGAGCGAAGTACAAGGAAATCGCGAACGCCGCAATTAGAAATAGTGAGAAATATACAAGTCTCCACGATCTGGGCAGTCGATTACGGCTTTGCTTTCTCCAACTTCCTTTATTCCGAAATTCATGGCGTATTAAATCTTTGAACAGCTCGGATGAATTCACACCTTCCACTCCCTTTTGTACAAATTGCGGAACACCTGATTCAGCGAGCCATGCTCTGCACGCAGATCATCCGATTCACCAGACCATATCACTCGCCCGCGGTCCATCATGACCGTGTAATCAAACAAGCCTTCCACTTCCTGAATATCATGTGTGCTAATGAGTATGGATTGTTGCCGATCCTCCAAATAATCAATAATCCCAGCTACGATCGTTTCTCTAGAGAGAACATCTATGCCTACAAAAGGTTCATCCAGGATCATAAGCGGTACTTCTCGTGCCAGGCACAGAATCAGCAGCACACGTGCCTCCTGTCCGCGACTCAACCCGGCCATCTTTAGCTCCAATTCCACATCCATATGGTCAGCAAGTTTATAGGCATCCTTTATATTGAAGCCAGGCAAAAAGGACTTCCCCCATTCCAGCGTCTGCTGAACTGTATGATTGGGATACCAGCGTGCCCGGTCAGGAAGATAGGATATATTCCGGTTGGTTTCCCAGCCTGGCTGTTGGCCCAGCACCTGAAGCTCGCCCCCGTCCGGCTGAATCAACCCCGTGATGGCTCGAAAGAAGCTGGACTTCCCGCAGCCATTGGGCCCAAGCACACCTACAATACGTCCTGTCGGAATGACGACATTCAGTTGGTCTAATGCTTTTTTATTTCCATATTGCTTTATCAGCTTCTTTGCGGTTACCACAGACTCTGTCATGCCTTTTCGCCTCCTTCCTCGTGATCTCCGTCCTGTCGGTTTCTTATATATTGCTGTACATCTTCCCAGGATAATCCCAGGCTGCTCATCTGTCCGAGAAACTGATCTATATACGTCATAGCCAGTTGTTCCCGAAAGCTGGCAATCCGCTCACTGGACGAAGTTACATACGTACCCAGGCCGCGCCGCTTCTCAGTCAATCCGTCCCGCTCCAACTCCTGATACGCCCGCATCACGGTATTCGGATTCATACGCAATTCCTGCGCCAGATCACGAACAGATGGCATTTTGCTTCCCATTTCGATCTCCCCTTTAGCAATGGAGCTTCGTACTTGATTTAATATTTGTTCATATAATGGCTGGCTAAAGTCAATTAAAAATCGGAACGAGCCAACCCGTTGTTCTTCCATGGGTGTTTTCCCCCTAATTCAGCTGTATCTATCGTGCCTATAGTGTATTATATCACTTAATACACTTAATACAAGTGCAATTCGTTAAAATGTTAGTTAGTCCTGCCATCCAAATTTCATTCAGTAAATGCTCAGCTTGCGCTCAGATAGCATTCAAGTTAATCCCTTATGATGTATCACGTACCAAACAAACCATAACCGAAAGGTGGAAAATGAAGATGAAGAGCACCAAGAAAGCAATTTTGGCCGGAACGTTGGCGTTGGCATTTTTAGGAGGCGGAGCGCTGTACTCCACAAGCGCAGCCCATGCTGCTTCAACTACACCTGATAAGGCTTCCACTGCAAACAAAGCACAGGCACCTAAGGGAAACCCCGGCGATGCTAACGGTCCACAAATCGCAGGAGGAAACTATGCTGAGAACAAGGCTCTCCTGAAACTATTAAAATTGTCCTCCAGTCAGTTGAATACACAGCTGAAAGCCGGTAAATCCCTTGCTACGATCGCCACAGCACAAGGCGTGAGCGTAAACTCCGTGATTGATGTGATGGTTTCGGATATGAAGTCAAAACTCGCTACGGAAAAACAAAACGGCAAGATTACCACAAGCGAATATAATCAACGTGTTTCCAACCTGAAGCAAATGATTACCGATATGGTGAATGGCGTTAAGCCCTCTAAGCCACCAGTAGACGGGGCTAAAGGAGAAACAGGTAAAGCTCCTGCTAAAACAGATGCGGCGGCCAAGGCTCCCGCCAAAACAAATACAGCTAAAGCCTCTGCTAAGCAAAAATAGCTACAGCTTCTGTTTTCCAAAAGCTGTAGCTCGATAAGTCATATTCGTAAAAACCATTTGTTAATCTGATACAGCCACTCCATAATAATAAAATCTCCATCCGGCTTCCCTGTACGGATCGAGAATGAATAAGCCTGTCCTCTACTGCGATACAACAGAAGAGGACAGGCTTATTTTTCATGCATTACATACAATATGTGGTAAACTAACATAAACCAGAGATCACATTTTTTATCCTGATTCAGGTAAAGGGAGTATGTAATGAAAATAAATAAACAGGAATTTAATGTACAAGGAGTAAGCTATACCATCAGATCAGCTATGATTCAGGATGCGATGAACTTGTCGGAAATCCGCGTACTAATTGATGGAGAGACTGAAAATTTAGACAGAGAGAAGGGAGAAGCATTCATAAGTACATCCGGTTTTGAACAGCTTATTAAAGCTGATACAGAGCATGCCAAAAATCTATTTTTAGTTGCGGTCGTTCATGATAAAGTCGTTGGATTTTCAAGATGTGAAGGTCATCTTCTGCGTCGATTCGCTCATAAAGTTGAATTCGGTGTGTGTGTACTAAAGGATTTCTGGGGTTATGGAATCGGTACGAATCTTTTGAAAAAATCTATTTCCTGGGCAGACTCCAACGGTATCCAGAAAATGACTCTACAAGTTTTGGAAACCAATAATAAAGCTATTGAGCTTTATAAAAAGCATGGATTTGAAATCGAAGGGTTATTAAAAAACGACAAAATTCTCTCAGATGGTCAATACTACAACACCATAATCATGGGAAGATTTCATAACTAAAAAAGATCCTGTTCCACAGGATCTTTCATCATTTCGGCGCGATATTGACCCTAGTAGCGATAATCATCGTAGGGATTGCGATTACGATAGTGATCTCGC
Source organism: Paenibacillus sp. BT-177 (assembly GCF_025846815.2). Lineage (NCBI taxonomy): Bacteria > Bacillati > Bacillota > Bacilli > Caryophanales > Paenibacillaceae > Paenibacillus > Paenibacillus sp. BT-177. The sequence goes on from NZ_JAOYTP010000007.1 coordinate 60,362, forward strand.
GGCTGTTGGGCTGCGGTAATCATCAAAAATATGCCTGAGAGCAAGTGCATTAACCAGCCCACAAATGGAATCCACCCAACAACTGAGGTCACGATCCCTAAAATAGATCCATAATAAGCCTCTTTATTAGTCACCGATAGCACCAACGTAACAATGTGGAAAATCAACATAAAGAACAATACAGTATACGCAGAATTTATGACGAGCAGCCCGCCCAAAACAGGAATAGCAAAAAATAGCTCCAATCCGCCTGTGATCCATTTTAATGTTTTTGATGGTGTCATTGTTTCACTCTCCCAATGCTGTTTCATTCCATAAGTATATCCTATCCCCATGCAGGATAACATACATATATTACTAATTTCATACCTGCATAGCGACGATCTCACCCCTTTTTCGAATGAGCTAAGCCCTGGCTACATATATGTGAGAGAGAACGAAATTTCGTGATTTTTAAAGGGGGGAGCATCATGGGATATTATATTGAAGTGGAACGTGGCGTTAAGCTGTATGTAGAAGATATAGGAGAAGGCATCCCTGTTCTGATGGTGCACGGCTGGCCGCTGGACCATCGAATGTACGAATACCAGGTTGCCCTGTTGCCTGCTTACGGATACCGCTGTATTCAAGTAGATCTTAGGGGGTTCGGGAAGTCTGATCGACCATGGCATGGCTACCATTATGATCGACTGGCAGACGATCTCCTGGCTGTTATACAGGCCCTTCAATTAAGCCATATACGACTGATCGGCTTTTCCATGGGGGGAGCTATTGTTACGCGCTACATGAGTAGGCACCGGGGATGGGGTGTTGACCAGCTGATTTTGATCGGAGCTGCCACGCCTCGATTCACCCCAACCAGCGACTTTCCTTACGGTACTCCTGTCGCTGAGGTAGATAAACTCATCAAACAAGCCTATACAGATCGCCCACAACTGGTAACATCATTTGGCGAAATGTTATTCGCCAATCCCGTCAGCCAGAGTTTACGTGACTGGTTACGTGATCAGGGCTTCGCAGCGTCGGTTCATAGCATGGCTTGTACTTTGTATTCACTGCGTGACTCTGATTTACGGCCCGATTTGCCATGTATACACGTGCCTACGTGGATTCTGCACGGCAAGCTGGATCGAGTCTGCCCCTTCCCCCTAGCGATCCAAACTCAAAAAGGAATTGCCGGTTCCAGGCTTATTCCTTTCGAACGAAGTGGTCACGGTGTATTTTATGAAGCACTACCTGAATTTAATTCCACCTTACTGAGCATACTATCCCCATCCTCTTTACACCCTAATTGAAAGCCTGTTCTCAGAAAAACAAAAAAGACGCCTCAGCGCCGTTATGGCTATGGGGCATCTTTCACTACAAACATGTATCCGCTTAGGATTGTTTGGTATGATTAAAGCTCGTATTGTTTAAAACAGCCAGCTTTTTCTCGCCCTTCACCATGGCAGAACCGCAAATGGGGCATGTCGGCTCGACAGAAAAAGCGAAGTTATCCCGCATCCAGCCGTTGCATGTATCACTGGCGCAATTCCAAACTGTTGTTATTTCCTCAGGAATCTCATCCATTGGCTTTTTCCGTGAATTGTACATAAACATCCCTCTTTCTTCATGATTTATAAAGCGATAAGATGTAATCAGTTCAAAAACGGTCTTGTGAACAGATAAAAACAAATGCCCCAAACGCTATGTTCGGGGCATCTGAAGTAGGCTGTAATTTAAAATTACAGTTTTACAACGTTCTCAGCTTGTGGTCCACGGTTTCCTTCAACTACGTTGAATTCTACGCGTTGGCCTTCGTCCAAAGATTTGAAACCTTCGCCTTGGATTGCGGAGAAGTGTACGAATACATCGCTTCCACCTTCAACTTCGATGAAACCGAAACCTTTTTCTGCGTTAAACCATTTAACTGTACCTGTTTGCATGGAATTACCTCCAAAATATATTTATATGACCTTTATTTTTTACAAATAAAAATTCACATATTGCACAAGGTTATTTCAACCTAAAACAATAACCCTCTACAATATGTGAATCTCAGGTCACAATTTCAATATACTCATATTACCATAAGTGTATTGAAAACGCAAGCACTGGAGAATTTAATTTATGCAGAGTGCTCATGTCATCTATTGCTGCTTCAACCTGTCTTCATCAGACAAGAGTGAATCATCAACGCCTACTTAAAACATTATATCCGCAATTACCTCCTATTATACCAGTAATCAAGAAATAAATATACACAACGTTGCGCAGGAGATGAACTTCTTGAGAAAAAGTTCATCTCCTGCTTTATTTGCTCATTTTAGTTACAAATCCGCCAGTGCTTTAATTTCCTCTGCTGTCAGCGCTTTGTTATATAACTGTACCTCATCCAGGCTACCGTTAAAGTAAGCATCGGCAACAAAGCGGCTTTTACCGAGATACGCCTCGTTCGTCAGCAACTCATTGGGGTTAAAGGTAATACCGTCATTTACAGCTACTTCTTCACCATTTACATACAGCTTCCCTGTATTCCCCTCCAGTGTAACCGCCACATGGGTCCACTGGTTTAGAGGTAATGATGATTTGGAAAGCAAGCTCTGATCCGTACCTTCATGGATTGTAAACTGGAGTACACCGCTTCCTTGGGAAGGGGTGAGGAACATATGGCGAGCCTGGCCGTTGCCGAAGTCAAAAATCCGTTGCCAAGCTGCTCCACCCTTCCAGTTCACCCAAGCGGAAAAGGTAAAGTCCTTCGCATCCGTTACCGTATTGGGCAGCTGCACGTAACCATCCTTGCCGTTCAGGGCAAGACCACCGCCAAGCTTCCCGTCTTTGTCCCATGTGGCACCGCCATAGGTCTTACCGTCGAGTTGGTTGTATGTGCTGTCAACAACCGAGGTGCCTTGATCCTCACTCCACGAGTAACGTGCGAGCTGAGGACCCTGAGCCTGCTCAGGAACAATAGCTGTAAAGCTTTTCTTCGCAGTCGCTTTGTCCTTTTTAATAGTCGCTGTCAATGTAACTGCTGCAGGCTGGGAACCGGCTTCTGGACGGTACACTTCACCAGTGACAGAAATAATCTCGGGACGGGAAGATTCCCAAGAAATAGTGGTATCTTGTGCAGCTTGAGTAGGTAACGTGAGATCATAAAAAACGTTGCTCGTATCGCCTAGGCTCAAATCCTTCTGCACCGCAGCTACAATCTTGCTGGCCTTCAGGTCAGGCTTTAGCGAACCCCATACCGCAACACCCTTGGAGGACAATGCGGTAAAAGCAAGCGTCTTGGCTCCCGTGTCTGGATCACGGTGCCGCAGGAATACCCCTTTGTATTTCGCACCATCTGCTGTAATTTCCAGCTGATTGTCTGCCCCCAGCTTCCATGTACCGTTCACTCCGCCAGACAGTTTGCCACCGCGATCCAGACTGACGGTAACGGCTTGCTTAATATTGGCCGAAATTTCCTTCCCGTGATTTACATACGAGTATTGACCGATGACATCCTTCTCTGACAGCTTTTTCAATGAATCCTCTTCTCCTGTATAGCGATAAGGAGCAACTACAGGCCAACCGTCGGCGTTCATGAACATTTCATGTACACGCACTTCAAACTGCTCGCCTCTCCCCGGAAAACGGGAGTGAAAAATGACAAAATGCTTTTTCGTCTTGGGATCATAATAAGCCGAGTTGTGTCCAGGCGACACATAGCCCGTACCCAGCCCTGTTCCCGGATCGCCAATTTCTCTTGGAATCAAGTAATTACCTATTAACTTGACACCATATGGCTCAATGGAAGCGTCATCAAAAAGAGGTTTATCAGGATTCGCTTTAACCTTGATCATGTCGTTGCCCTCAGCATCGTAGAAAGGGCCATCTGGTGTTTTGGACCGAGCCACACGCAGGTTGTATCCGCCATCCGCTGACAATCCACCATAGGACAGGAACAAGTAGTAATAGTCCGTTTGCGGACTGTATTGTATGTACGGCCCCTCCATACGAGCATGGTTACCGCCCGTCAGCTTTTTCCCGTAGCCTTGGCCTGGCAGAGGCTTCCCTGTTTTTTCATCCATCTGCAAAATGAAAATGCCTCCGGAGTAGGAGCCATATACCATCCACAGCTTGCCGTTCTTATCATAGAAAGTGTCAGGGTCTACGGCATTGGGATGCTTGGTTGCGTCATAGATCGTCCCATCTTCACTCGGTTGACCCCACATGCCGGATTTCAGAAAAATCCCTTTATTCTTATAAGGTCCTTCAATTTTATCAGCAACTGCTAGGCCCATAGCTGAACGCGGGGAGTCACCTTTGCAAGCGTTATAGTACATATAGAACTTGCCATCCGCCAGTTGAATGACATCAGCTGCCCACAGCGTGTCTGTCTGCGCCCAATCCAGCGCTTCCTTTAATTCCTCTTTGACGTTGGGAATCAATGCATTACCATTTGCCACACCTGTCGCAATTGTATCCCAATTCATAAGGTCCTTGGACTTGGCAGCCGCCAGATGTGAGCCAAAAATGTAAAATGTGTCTTTCACTTTCAGGATGGATGGATCATGTACGGAAGTCTCCTTGAAGGAGACGGCCTTTTTACTTTGGCTTAAAACATTTTCCAGACCTTGAGCTTGAAGGGAAGTTTGCTCCACACTTTGAATCCCAGCTGTATCTGAATTGAGTGTTGACTCGGCGCCCACCAGAGAAGCAGGCAACAACAGCGCACCTGCCAGAGAAGCAGCCGTTACTTTACGAACAAATAATTGCTTCATAAATCAATCTCCTCTCGTTTTGAACATTCCTGATAACATAAAACAATAATGAATAAGACGGTCAGGATTATGTTTGTATTAACTTCCTCACTCTCGAATTAAATGTTGATCATCTCCTCTTTTGTATTAAAGCGCTTTCAAATAATTCGAAAAATAAAACCTCCTTCTATTAAGAAGGACGATTCAAACCAGATGGTTAATCGTATCTCTATATTATTCAATGGATATGAAAAATTCAATATGTAATTTTATATTTTTATAAATTATTCGTTTAATTATTAACATTAATAAATGTGTTGCTTTAATTCCTAGTTTAAAGTTATAATTTGACAAGTAAAATTCTATATGTTACCTGCCGATATATTTAAAAATAACTGTTTTATGATGATTGTAATACAAATATTTACATTTTATGAGGAGGTGAAAATTTATGCAATGGTATTTAAAAGTGCTGCAAAACTATGTAGGATTTCAAGGTAGAGCAAGACGTACAGAATACTGGATGTTTACTTTGTTCAATGCGATAGCTGGCCTGGTATTATACTTGTTGGATTTCCTCTTGGGACTTCCTTTCGTATTGTCATTTATCTATGGCTTGGCTGTTTTGTTACCGTCTCTGGCAGTTCTTTTCCGCAGACTACACGACACGGGCAAAACCGGGTGGTGGATTCTGATCGCTTTGGTTCCTTTTGGGAGCATTGTGCTGCTTGTATTCACATGTCTAGACAGTCAGCCTGGCGACAATAAGTATGGGAAAAACCCTAAATTGTAATTTGATGTAGTTGTCTAAAACCTCTTTCACTTTTGTGAAGGAGGTTTTTTTCATATCCTCTTTTTGTCATCTGCGAATTTTTTTAGCGCTACCTGTTTACAATCTTCTCTTTTAGTTTATTTTAAACGAGTATTAAGCTGGCGCTAAGATTGGGCGTGTATGATGTATTTAAGAATCTGGTAACTACATAGGCCGGATGGGCTAAAGGCATAAACATCACTCCCGTTGGATATCCATATACCGTTCCACCCCGTCAGAAATTTAATGAAACACAAAAGGAGATTTACACTTATGAATCGAAAACGAATGTTGGTCATCTGCACACTGTTGCTGGCGTTATCTATTGGGCAGTCATCCACTTGGGGAAGTCGGGCTAATGCTGCTGCACTGGCTCCAGAGAGAGCCCTTCATGTACAAGACAATGAAGCTTCCAAGGATGATGACTTGTTGAAAACACTGGGTATATCCTCCGATGAGCAATTATATGATGCATTATATAACGGTCAAACCTTGGCTGATATTGCACAAACCAATAATCAGGATGCTCAGGCTATCGTTGATTTACAGGTAGCTCAGTTGACGGAGCAGTTGGATCAACGACTGGCCAATAAGAGCATTACCCTTGAGCAATACCAAGCCCATAAGGCAGAACTGACACAAGTCGTTGCCAAAAGTGTGTTCGGCCTTTAAGCCTAGGACACGACCGAACATCAAAAAGGCGCTGAACCCATAGAGGATCAGCGCCTTTTTTTGTATTTGATGTAACTTACGCTTGATATACCCGAATCAGATTGGTAGTGCCCGCCTCAGCGACAGGAACACCTGCTGACAGGACTACAGTATCTCCTTTATGGATATAACCTGCATTCAGCGCGTTACGGATGGAAGATTCGAACATTTCATCCGTTGTGGCTACCTTATCCCCTTTAATCGGGAATACACCGGACAACAGGCAAATTTTAGCGAATACCGTGTTATTCGGAGTAACCGCAATGATCGGTGCCTTCGGACGATATTTGGACACCATACGAGCCGTGAATCCACTGGCAGTCGAGGTAATAATCGCTTTGGCATCCAGCTCCAGAGATGAACTCACCGCACCCTGACTAATGACTTCAGTAATGTTGGTGCTTTGGCGTGCTCTGCGCTTATCGAACTGCTCCTGGTAATCCAATTGGGATTCTGCACTGGCAGCTACCGCAGCCATGGTCCGTACGGATTCAACAGGATATTTACCTGCAGCAGATTCGCCCGACAGCATCACTACGTCAGCTCCCTGCATAACGGCATTGAACACGTCACTAACTTCAGCTCTCGTCGGACGCGGGTTCACCTGCATGGACTCCAACATGTGAGTAGCGACAATAACGGGCTTACCGACCAGATTACACTTGTCGATCATTTCTTTTTGCATCACAGGCACGTCTTGAATCGGCACTTCCACGCCCAGGTCGCCACGAGCTACCATAATACCGTCCGAAGCTTCGATGATATCATCCAGGTTTTCCATGCCTTCGGCATTTTCAATTTTGGAATAAATCTGTACGTGCTCGGCATGATGTCCCTTCAAAATCTCACGGATTTCACGGATGTCGTCGCCTTTACGCACAAAAGAAGCCGCAATAAGCTCGATACGCTGCTCCACCCCAAATTGAATGTGCTTCACGTCGCGCTCTGTTACGCCTGGAAGAGTTGTATGAATCCCTGGCAGATTCACACCTTTTCTCGGCTTCAAAATACCGCCGCTTACGATATTACAAATCATCTCGGTTCCTTCGATGGAGGTTACAGTCAGATCAACCAAACCGTCGTCGATGAGAATGCGGTCACCTGCTTTGATATCCTTCGGCATATCTGGGTAATTCACCGAAATACGATGCTCGTCCCCCAAAATCTCTTCCGTGGTCAGAATGAGCTGGCTGCCTGGCTTCAGTAGAACAGATGCCTCTTTCAGCTTGCCAATCCGTATTTCCGGTCCTTTAATATCCATCATGACAGGGATACAGGTATTCATTTCCTTCGCTGCCTGTCTTACATTTTCAATACGTTTAACATGATCCTCCAGCTCCCCATGAGCCATGTTTAAGCGAGCTACCGTCATACCAGCCTGGATCATTTCTTTTAACAAATCAATGGAGTCGCAGGCAGGTCCCATAGTACAAATAATTTTCGTTTTAAGCATAGTAATGTCATCCTCCTGAATGTCTTTACTGTATGGTTTCTATTCCACTTTGCTTCTCTATCTACATTAAACTTATATGCTTCTATTCTACCTGTACCCGTGCACCAAGACTATGAACTATAGTATGATGAATGTACTACAGTATAGTGAATGTTGAAGACATCGGGGAGTGAGTTTCATGATTACATTGGTGGATATACGGCAGGACAACGGTGTGGACTGGTATGAAAAGACTGGCGCAAATAGCGACCACGATGACTTACTGTTCATTTTGGTCACCTTTGGCAAATGTGTATATTGGGTGAACGATTGCAAGTTCATTCTTGGCAAGGGTGAAGCACTGCTTTTACCCGCCCATCTGAACTACTATGGTAAGAGTATTCCTACGCTTTTCCATACCAAGTATGTGATACATTGCCGCAAAACATGTACGAACAGCGCACTTCCCATACTGAATACAGACCAGCCGTTATTGATCAAACCAGGATGCTACGATATGCTGCATGAACGGATCAAATCGATGTATTATCAATGGACAGAACACCCAAGCTACTATACTCTGATGGCTGACTGTCTGCTGACCGAGGCCATGATTTATATGAACCAGGAATGGGACAAAGGCGCCATTTCTTGCGATAAAGAGCGGCATGTGGAACATATGAAACAGTATATACAGAATCACTACAGGGAAAAGGTAACCAAAGAAGAGCTTGGCGACGCCATCCACAAAACCCCAAACTATGCGGCGACACTGCTGCGTGAGGTCACACGCCAAACGATTAGCGAGCATGTACATACGCAACGTATTAAAACCGCCATCTACATGTTGACGGAGTCGCGGCTAACGATTCGTGAAATTTCGGAGTATGTGGGCTATAGCGATGTTTCCTATTTTCATCGGATCTTCAAACGCTTAACAGGCTGTTCCCCGTCCGAATTTCTGGATGAACGTTCCTCCATCGTCTAATCTATAGCCTGAAGCGGAATTTCATAGATTAAAAAAATGGTCGCCCTACATGGAATTCATGTAAAAGCGACCATTATCATATACTTACGCGCATGAATCTGCGTGTATTTGGGCTGACTGGATGATATTATTTGGAGGAGCCCGCTGTTTTCACTTTATCCAGCATTTTATCACTAAAGCCAAACATCCAAGTCAGGACAAAAGATACAGCCATAGCAGCCAAGTTCGCCAAAATGTAAAGCGGAAGCTGATGGTTCATGTAGAGCAACGTACCCGGAATAACTGTAACCGCCATCCCTGTAGCCGCCAAATGGAAGACTGAAGCAATAAAACCACCAACCGCTCCGCCGATGAGACCCATGACAAAAGGCTTCATATATCTCAGATTGACTCCGAAGATAGCCGGCTCTGTAATCCCCAGGAAAGCAGAGAACGAAGAAGGAAGCGCCAACGCTTTCAGCTTGCTGTCCTTCGTTTTCAGACCAACCGCCAGGCAGGCAGCTCCCTGTGCAGCCATTGCGCAGGTAATAATAGCATTGAAGGCATTTACGCCGTTCTTTTCAAGCAGTTGGATCTCCAGAAAATTAAATATATGATGCACACCTGTAACGACGATAATCTGATGCAAAAAGCCGATGACGATCCCTGCAATACCGAAAGGCAAATCAAGTACAAATATTGTTCCGTGCAGCACCCATTCTTCAAGTGAATGGAATACTGGACCGATAGCAAACAGTCCCAAAGTGATCATAATCAACAGTGTTAAAAACGGTGTCAAAATCAGATCCAGCGCTTCAGGCACCCGTTTACGCAGCGCCCGCTCCAGTTTGGCTCCGATCAAACCCACGAAGAAGGCTGGCAATACTGAGCCCTGATAGCCCACCACTGGAATGAATCCGAACATCGTCAACGGATGAGCTGAGCCGTCCGCAACACTATACGCGTTAGGCAAAGCCGGGTTTACCAGCATCAGACCGAGAACGATACCCAGCACCGGACTACCGCCGAATACTCTAAAGGCTGACCATGCGACTAACGCAGGCAGAAAGGCAAAAGCCGTATCCGTTAATACCTGTGTATATAATAAAAAGTTAGGTGAAATATCCTGCGGCGTCATACCGAGCAGAGCGAGAATTTGCGGCTGAGTGAGCAAACCGCGCAGTCCCATAAACAACCCCGTAGCGACCAGCACTGGAATAATCGGTACAAACACATCGCCAAAGGTGCGAATGGACCGCTGGAAGACGTTGCCCTCCTTTTTCGCCTGACTCTTCACCTCTTCTTTAGATGAACCCGTCACGCCAAGCTTTTCAACCTCTTCAAAAATCCGATTTACCGTTCCTGTACCAAAAATAATCTGATATTGACCTGAATTGAAGAAAGCACCCTTAACCTTGTCGATCTCTTCAACTTTTTTCTGATCAATCTTCTCCTTATCATGCACCATAATCCGTAAGCGCGTTGCACAGTGAGCAAACGAAGCGATATTCTCCTTTCCACCGATCGCCTCGATCACTTCTTTAGCTATCTCTCTGTTTTCCGCCATGATGTTCATCCCCTCGTTCATTCCGTTATGTTTGATGATTAACGATCCACTTGATGAATTAGCCTACTCATGTAAAATTCCATTTTACCGCTTGGAAGAGAGCCTCTCCCTTGTCGGCAAAAAAGCGTATTTCGTCACTCTCTCGGTGCGGAAAAATACGACTGGTGAACACTTCTTCCCCATCATTGACGAAAATCTCAACCGAAGATGTATCTACAAACAGATGAAGTTTGATATGATCTTTATCCCATGCACACTGCCGCACTTCACCATACTCAGCGGCTACAGGCTCACCTGATTGCGAACGGTCCAATACAAGTTTGCGGCTGACGGCGTTATATTTTATCACCGTTTTCTCCGTCTCACTCGCACGGAATTCGATACCAAATGCCTTCGCATCCAAAAGATCTACTTCACAGATCAGCTCATACGCTGTACCTTTAAATCCTTCATAGGTTTTGCTCTCTGAAGACAACGTATCAGCTACCCGATCCTCACTATTTCTACGCAATGTGGTTAGTTCTGGGATTGGCCGCTGCAAGAGTTTCCCCTCATGAAGCGTAAGTTCTCTCGGTAACGTCAGACAATGGGCCCATCCGTTCGGATCTGTCGGGTATTCGATATCCGGCAGCCCCATCCAGGCCACCATAATACGCCGCCCCTGCGGGTCAATCATCGTCTGTGGTGCATAGAAATCAAAGCCTCTATCGAGCTCGTGGAATGCGCCATGCTCCAGTGTTCTTGTCTCTGTATTCAGCAGTTTGCCGATGACGTAGCCCGATTGATAAATGTTGTGGTTTTCGTCCCCTGAAGGCTCCAAGCCCTGTGGAGAAAAGACCAAGACCCCTGCTCCGTTCAGTTCAAAATAATCCGGACATTCCCACATATATCCAAACGATTCCAGCCCGGTGTTCAGTTCCCCCTCGAACTGCCAAGTATGAAGATCGGTTGAACGATAAAGGACAGCGCAGCCTGTTGAATTCGTTCTCTGGGCACCAATCACACAGTAGAAACTATCGCCGTCCTTCCACAGCTTGGGATCTCGAAAATTATCTGTATAGCCTTCTGGTACATGGTCAATAACAGGATGCTCCCACTTGGTAATGCGACCGCTCTCATCCATCACAGCCATGCATTGATAAGGATGTCTAATCCAGTTTTCGTCTCTTGTATTTCCTGTATACATCATGTATAACTTGTCCTCATGCTCTAGCGCGCTGCCGGAATAAGCCCCATGCGAGTCGAAATCGTCCCCAGGTGTGATGCCAATGCCTGCACTATGCCATGTGACCAAATCTTTGGATTTCAAATGATACCAATATTTCATCCCATGATCGGTTCCGAGCGGGAACCACTGATAAAATAAATGGTATTCACCTTGATAATATGAAAATCCATTCGGATCATTGAGTAAACCTGTCGGTGGCTGGATATGAAACGACTGTCGCCACTGACATTGCTCCACCTTTTTCTGCAAGCTCGCTATTTCACCGGGCTCTGCCTGCTCGATCAATCGATACTTTTGTTCTTTTGTCATTTTCATAGGTGTACCTCATTTTTTAAAAACTTAGATTTAGGGAACCGGTTCCAAATTAACGAAAAAATATTATAACGGAACCGGTTCCTATACGATTAAAAAAAATACTCATCCATGGAGTTGCAACCGATTCCAATTGTGCAAGAGTAAAATGGAACCGGTTTCGAAGAAATTATAATCCACTTGTTTAACGTTTGTCAACGCTTTCTCTTTCAATAAGGGAATAATCCATGACTGTCACTTGCTCTACCGTTTTATGTTCTACCAGCCGTACAATATTTTGTGCTGCTACACGTCCAGCCTCCATATACGGATATTGAACAGTTGTTAGCGCAGGGTGAATGACCTCCGTAATATCGTACCCCCCAAAGCCAGTTACCGATAAATCCGACGGAATGGTAATTCCTCTGGAATAAGCCGCGTTGATTACCCCAAGCGCGATATTATCTGTAGCACACACCATTAACGATGGTTTGAATTGGTCCAAAATGGCGGATGCAGCAATCCGTGCATCGGACATTTTAAACCCGGTTTCATAGTATCTGATATCATATCCTGCGGCTCGCATCGCCTCGTCCGTATAACACGCAGCAGGTAATGCATCGCGAACAGCCTGCCTAAAGCCCTCTTTGCGTTGTACACCGACAGCAACATCCCTTTCAGTCACACCGACATAGGCAATTTCACGGTGGCCCTGTGACAGAACATATGCACCGATATCATATCCGGCACGATAATCATCATGGATAAGACTATGGATCTGCTCATGTTGTTGGCCCACCAGCAATACCGGAATACTGATGTCTCGAATCGCGGTCAGATGGTCGTCTGTAATTTGAGCAGCCAGCAGAATGATACCTGAAATTTTTTGCCGTGCGAACTCATAGATCGCTTCGATTTCACGTTTTACATCCTGACTCGTATTAGAGATCAGCATCTGGTAATGCTGGGAACGCAGCTCCTCATCAATCCCCATTAACGTATGAGATGTGGCAAAAGAATCCAGCCGTGGCACGACGGTTCCGATAATGTTGGTTCGTTTTGCCTTTAGACTCTGGGCAAAGGTATTGGGCACATACCCCGTGGCTTTGACCACCTTTTCAATTTTACGCTTTGTATCCAGGCTGACAGATCCGCCGTTCAAAAAGCGGGATACGGTGCTTTTGGATACACCAGCCATTTGGGCTATATCTGCAATCGTCTTATTCATGAGGTCCCCCGGAGATTTTCATTTTCATAAGCGTTCAAAACTTCTCATTTCATATAATTCTATAATACCATATGGCGGGATTGGATTGCTGTAGCCCCAGATTCATCATACAAAAAAGCCGTCCCTTCCATGAAGAAGGAAACGGCGTTTCATGATGAACTGAATTTAAAAATCGAAGTTATCCGGATCAGGACCTACCCGAAGATTGGCATTTAACGCCTGAATTTGATCCATATCCTCACGCGTCAATTCAAAGTCAAAAATATCGGCATTTTCGACGATTCGATGTGCCTTGGTGGACTTGGGAATAGTGACGACTCCTTGCTGTACATCCCAGCGTAAAATCACTTGAGCCACCGATTTACCGTACTTGTTTGCTATGTCTTGCAGTACCGGATGATCGAGCAATTGGCCTTGCATGAGCGGGGACCAGGCTTCCATTTGGATGTTGTTCTTTTGACAGAATTGCAGCAGCTCGGCTTGAGTTAATTGCGGGTGGAATTCCACCTGATTGACCATTGGCTTGATTTCTGCATCCTTCATGAGATCTTCCAAATGATGAATTTGGAAGTTGCTGACTCCAATTGCCTTAATCCGTCCTTCTTTATACAAGGACTCCAAAGCTCTCCATGCTTCTTTGTACTTCCCTTGAACCGGCCAATGAATCAGATATAGATCCAGATAGTCCAGTCCCAACTTGTCTAGGCTTGCTTCATAGGCGGCTCGTGTCTCTTCATAGCCTAAATCTGCATTCCACACTTTGGACGTGACGAACAGATCTTTTCTGGATAGATTATTCTCCGAGAGGGCTTCCTCAATAGCCTGTCCTACACTGTTTTCATTTGCATAGATTGCCGCTGTATCTATACTGCGGTAGCCATGCTTTACAGCAGCCTTTACAGCATTGACGAGCTCTGAACCTTCCTCCACTTTAAATACTCCGATGCCAAACCAAGGCATACGAACTCCGTTGTGCAATGTTGTTGTGCTTTGTAGGTTTTGTGTCATTTTGTAACTTCCTCTCTATTTTTTAAAAGTTTTAGCCTACCAAGGCGGTTGTATCCCTTTTTCCGAGCATACGACTCCAGGCTGTCAGTAGAACCGCAACAAAAACCATTACCCCACCGACCCAAGTCGTATGCATGAGACCCAGTGAATCCGTCACCATTCCTCCCACATATGCTCCAATTGCGATCCCTGCGTTGAAGGCCGCAATATTAACAGCAGAGGCGACATCGACAGCTTTGGGTGCAAAACGTTCGGCTAACATGACTACGTATACCTGTAGACCAGGCACATTCATAAACGCAAGCAATCCCATAAAGAAAATAGTTATCAGGCCTGCCGTTTGAAATGGCACGGTAAACCATAACAGAAACAGGATCACGGCTTGAATGAGAAACATATAAAATAAAGCTGAAAGCGGTCTGCGATTCGCAGCTTTTCCACCGATAACATTCCCGATAGCAATGGCGATTCCATACAATAAGAGAATGAGCGTTACCGTATTTTGTCCAAAACCGGTTATGTCGTGAAGTAATGGAGATAAATAAGTAAACACGACGAATGTGCCTCCGTATCCCAAGGCAGTAATGATAAATGCAAGTAGCAAGCGACCATTCGTAACCAGTTTGACCTGCTCGCTGAAAGGAGTCTTATTTCCTTTTCGAAGCGTAGAAGGCAGCAGAATCAGATTGGCAATGAGGGCCACAACACCGACGACCACAATGGCCATAAATGCAGCCCGCCAACCCCATTGCTGCCCAACGTAGGTGCCCAACGGTACCCCTGTGACGGTGGCAACGGTCAAGCCAGAGAACATAATAGAAATAGCACTCGCCCGCCGATCATCGGGAACAAGGTCAGCCGCGATGGTGGACCCGATGGACATGAACACCCCATGGGAGAACGCCGAGATTACACGTGCAATCAGCAGCAGGGTGATTCCGCTAGAAACCGCTGCAAGGCTGTTGCCTGCTATAAATACAATCATGATCCACAGCAGCAGCGTTTTACGAGGAACACTCGATGTTAATGAGGTCAACACAGGTGCCCCAATGGTAACCCCTAATGCATACAGCGTTACGGTTAGTGCGGACATCGTTACGGATATGTGCAAGTCTTCAGCGATCAGGGGAAGCAGTCCTACACTGATGAACTCAGTTGTCCCAATGGCAAAGGCGCTTACGGCTAAAGCCAGTAATGGCCAGATACTTCGCTTGGATTCTGGCGACATGTTTTTCACTCCTATCTATAGTAATCTTCGACCAGCAGATGTTATTATGAGTTATTCAATCAATTATGAACAGTACGTACTTTTTAGTGATATAGGTACCAAAAAGTACCCTACTGGTGACATACACGGAGGGATCGGCATTGGGAAAGAAAAAATACAATATCTCTGTTGAGGCGACATTAGAGGTAATCGGGGGAAAATGGAAGTGTGTGATTCTGTGTCATTTGACCCATGGAAAAATGCGGACAAGTGAATTAAAGCGAATGATGCCTTCTATAACACAAAAAATGCTGACTCAACAGCTTCGTGAATTAGAGGAAGACGGCATTGTCAATCGAATTAGCTATAATCAGGTTCCACCCAAAGTGGAGTACGAGCTTAGTGAATATGGATGTAGTTTGAAAAGCATTTTGGATTCACTTTGTGCCTGGGGAGAAAGACATATTATTAAAGAATACGGGGATAAATCCGCGGTTTTGGAGGATAATATTCTGAATAAGCTGTAAAGTAAAAAAAAGCGTCTGCAATAGATCAGCAGGCGCTTTCTCTCTCTTAGAATTCCAAGAGTTACGAATTGGACATCATGTTATTTTGTGAAATCAATGACCATACGCCCTTGGATTTTGCCATGCTCCATCTCTTCGAAGATCTCATTGATGTCTTCAAGCGGACGTTTTTGTACAAGAGGTACAACTTTACCTTCTGCAGCGAACTGGAATGCTTCTTTAAGGTCTTCACGAGTACCGACCAAGGAGCCGATTACTTGAATGCCGTCCAGAACCAGACGCGGAATGTCGAGATCCATCTTATCAGTTGGAAGACCTACAGCTACGACACGCGCGCCAGCCTTTACAACGTCAATGGCTTGGTTGAAAGGTGTTTTGGCAACAGCAGTAACTACGGTTGCATCCAGACCAGCACCGTTGGTTAATTCCTTAGCTCGGGCGACTGGATCTTCTTTCATGCTGTTAACAATATAGTCAGCACCAATTTTTTTGGCCAGTTCGAGTTTTTCATCACTGATGTCAAAGGCTACAACTTTAGCATTGAACACATTTTTTGCGTATTGTACAGCCAGGTTACCCAAACCGCCAATACCAAAGATACCGATCCATTGTCCTGGTCTGATATCACTCACTTTAACAGCTTTATAGGTTGTAACCCCTGCGCAAGTTACACTGCTTGCAGCAGCAGGATCAAGATTATCTGGTACTTTGACCGCATAGTCAGCTGTGACAATACATTGTTCTGCCATTGCACCATCTACCGTGTATCCGGCATTTTTAACTTCACGACACAAAGTTTCTCTTCCGGTTAAACAATATTCGCAGTGACCGCAGCTTTCGAACATCCAGGCAATACTTACGCGATCGCCAACTTTAAGGCTGGTTACTCCTTCACCTAATTCAATGACTTTCCCAATACCTTCATGTCCCAGAACTCTGCCTGTGACATCACCGAAATCTGCATTTTTTACGTGTAAATCTGTGTGGCAAACCCCGCAATATTCAACTTGGACTAACGCTTCCCCATGTTTCAGGGAGCGCAAAGGTTTCTCTTCTACACTAACTTTCTTGTCTTTTGTAACAATCGCTGCTTTCATGTAGATCTCTCCTTTGAGTGGATATGGAATTATTTTGTAATGCACACCCCACTATTATAGTTACTTCCCCCAAAGAGGACAAACAAATATTTCACCACTCCATTATTCTCTCTACACCCGGTAATAATAAGCAACCAGTTCTACCTTTTTCCTAAGTCCTTGTACCCTTGCAGGAACTTTGTACAATAATTTACAATGTAAAAAGTTTCACATAATCTATTTGGAAGAAGGATAAAGAAACATGAAAAAACACTGGAGAGGTTGCTTGTTCAGCATATTTTCCATAATCTTGGCATTGTCGGTAACAGGATGTACACCATCCGCCACTTCTAGTACTACTAGCGCAACATCATCATCATCCGCTAACAACGTACATGCAGTTGTTCAGAAAAGCCCGCACTGGTCCTACGAAGGGGATGAAGGACCCGAGCATTGGGGGGAGCTGGAAAAGGATTTTGTCGCTTGTGGTAATGGTCAGGAACAGTCTCCCATCAACATAGAGCATTCCCATCTGGAAGCTTCGCATACGCAGCAACCGCTACAGGTTCATTATTCAACCACTAAAGTATCCATACTAAATAATGGACACACCGTCCAAGTCAATGCAGCTAGTCCCAGCAATGATATTGTCGTGGATGGCACAAAATTCACTCTAAAGCAGTTTCATTTTCATCATCCAAGTGAACACCAAATAGATGGTAAAAATGCTGAAATGGAGCTTCATTTTGTTCATCAAAGCGACACCGGAAGCACAGCCGTCTTAGGCGTTCTTATTCAAAGCGGCAAAGAAAACAAGGCTTTTAATCGCATCTGGTCCAAACTGCCGAAAGATATTTCCCAAGAAGCGGTTCTGGATGAGGATGTAAATCTCGCTGCGCTGCTGCCAAAAGACCTTCACTCCGTTCGCTACAACGGGTCGCTGACTACCCCGCCATGCACAGAACATGTGAATTGGACGGTATTGGAACAGCCTATTGAAATGTCGGCAGACCAAATTAAACAGTTTGCTGCCATTTTTCCCGATAACCATCGTCCTGTACAACAACTGGGAACCCGTGAGCTGAAGGCCGATAAATAATAAAATATAGTGCCCTAAGATGTAAGGTGCATTTATATCTAATACAAACAAGAAGCCTCCTCTGTTCATCTGAATAGAGGGGCTTCTTGTTATTAAAGGTGCTTCCTAGCTTACAATCGTTATAATCGCACCAGTTGCTCCACCTTCACCGGCTGGCCTGTACGCATAGAGCGGTTGGCGGCGATGCCTGTTAAAATGGACCACGCGCCGTCGATATGAGAGGCCGCACGATGAAACCGATCCTCTGCCGGCTTATCGAAAATATCCCGTAGCATGACTGGATCTCCTCCGCCATGTCCCCCCACGCCTTCCTCTACTTCGACCTCGTAAGGTGCTGCAAAGTGAGGATAGATCGTGATGGTTTTCTCTTTTAACGCCCCCTCATCTGCCTTGCTGCCACCGGAATTGACATAGGATTGCTCGGATACCCGAACTTCCATCCGTCCCTTGGTGCCGTTAAATACGATGATAAAGCCCTCCCAAGGCATATAAGCGTTCAGTGAGTAGTTCATTACCGTTTTATTCTGATACTTCACCATGACACTCAGCGTATCCTCGATACTGATATTGTCGCCAAATACGCTTTGGTCCCGCACGTACCCATCCTCATGCTCCGCATCCAGATACATGTTTTTTAGATGTTGGTTACGATCCAAGTGTAAGGCAAATGGGTCATTTTCCGCCGCCTTGCTGCCGTAAGCGCGTTGATAGAACTCCGTCACGCCACGCTGCTCCGCATTTTCCCGGCCGTAAAATTTCAAGTCGCCCATCGCATATACCGTCTCCGGCTTTGAGCCAAGCCAGAAGTTCATCAGATCAAAATGATGCGTCGATTTATGCACCAGCAGACCGCCGCTATTGCGCTTGTCCCGGTGCCAGCGGCGGAAATAATCTGCGCCATGCTGGGTATTCAGCAGCCATTCAAAATTGACGGACAAGATGTCACCCAGCGTCCCGTCCATGATAACCTCACGGATTTTCGTATTATGCGGGGCATAGCGATAGTTAAAGGTGACGCGCAGCTTCCGTCCCGTGCGGTCTATGGCATCCAGAATGTCTTGGCATTTGTCTTCGTCGACCGTCATCGGCTTCTCGGAAATGACATCACAGCCCAACTCCATCGCCCGGATAATATACCGATGATGCACCCGGTCAATGGTGGTGACGATGACGATATCCGGCTTCGTCTCCGCGATCATTCGGTCAAATTCGTGGGCTTTATAGGTTGGAATCGGATGGTGTTCGTATTTCTCCTGCAACAGCCGATTGGCATAATCCATTCTCGTCTGATTGACGTCACAGAACGCGACCAGCTCTGATGTATCTTTGAAAACGGTAACAACTTCACCGTAAAAAAATTCAGCTCTTCCTCCGGTGCCCACAAGCGCATATTTGATTTTAGCCAATTGGTTCACACCCTTTACATGAATTACTTATATTTTATAGTATAAGAAAGAGCAAAATCTTCGCTTTTATTGTGAATTCATCCAAAAAGTATGCATATATTATTCTCATGAATGCTTTCATAAAGGAGAACGCTGCTATGATCGCTACACCCCTTTTTGCCATCGAGCAAGCGCTTCGGATGGTGCCTTTTAGCATGTCTGCCGACCATGTCCATCAAGCGCATGAAATCTATTATCTGCTGGCAGGAGAGCGCTACTACTACATTAATCAGCGTGTATACGCGCTACAAAAGGGGGATCTGATCTGGATTAGCAAACATGATTTTCACCGTACGAGTAACAAGGGGAGCGGCAGCCATGAGCGAATTTTAATCAACTTTGATGAAGCGTTTGTAGCCTCGTCCACGTCTGTTACTCCATCCAGCGATCAGAGCCACCTGCTTTTGCCTGAAAAAAGCTTTTTGCTTCGCCCCTCCGCGGAAGAACAACGCGAGCTGGAGCATCTGTTCCAGCAAATGCTGGATGAATACCATCAAGAGCATGCATACCGACATATGTATCTTCAAAGCCTGTTGCTACAGCTACTGATCCGAATCCGCCGCATACAATCAGCGGCTCCTGACACCATAGCGCCGGAACGCAGCGAGCAGCAGCAACGTGTGTACTCGGTGATTGAGTACCTGCATGCCCACTATGCCGAGAAGCTGTCGTTGGAGCAACTGGCAGGACATTTTTATATTAGCAGCACATATCTGTGCCGCATTTTCAAGCAGACCACAGGCTTTACCCTGGTCGAGTATCTTCAGGATGTACGGGTCCAGCAGGCTCGGGCGTATTTGAAGGAAACGAACTGGAAAGTGACCGCCATTGCTGAAAAAACGGGCTTTGACAGCATCGCTCACTTTGGCCGTGTATTCAAGCATTTCACCGGGCGTACTCCGTTACAGTATCGGAAATCGCACAAAAAGGAGTAGGGAAACGCCCCTACCCCTTGATGCCTGTTAAGGTAATGCCTTCAATAATTTGCTTTTGGGCAATGATGTAGACGATGAGCACCGGGACGACGGAGATGGTGGTACCTGCCATCATCAGTGACCAGTCGGCGGTATATAGTCCTTTGAAATTGTTGAGCAAAAGCGGAACCGTAAATTTCTCCGGTGTATTGAGATAGATCAGCGGATCAAGAAAGCTATTCCAGGCACCCAAAAAGGTGAAAATTCCGATCGCCGCCAATGCTGGACGAATGAGTGGCAGAATGACACTCCAGTAAATGCGAATGTATCCCGCCCCGTCCATGACTGCTGCTTCCTCCAGATCGCGTGGAATACCCATGACGAATTGACGGAGCAAAAAGACCGCGAATGCATTAAACAAGGCTCCAGGTACGATCAGCGACCAATGCGTATCGAGCCAACCGATACGATCCATCACCAAGTATAACGGAATCATCGTTACCTGCTTAGGCACCATCATCGTAGCGAGGAACAAAATAAACAATATATCCGAACCCGGAAAACGGATTTTAGCAAAGGCATACGCTGCCATAGATGCACTAATCAGGGTCGCTGTCACGATAACAAACGTAATGTAAAAGCTGTTCATGTACGCCTGCACGAAGGGCATGGCCTCCAGCGAAGCCGGATAGTTGCTCCATACAAACGGATCGGGAATCCATTGTGGCGGAACGACAAAAATTTGAGAGATATCCTTTAAAGAACTGAGGATGGTCCACAGAAATGGAAAAAACATGATTAAAGAGCCGACAGCGAGCAGCACATGGCGCAGGAACATCCTGCCTCTGCAACTAATCTCCATAGTGCACCCACCTCTTTTGCATTTTAAATTGCAGCAGTGTAAATATGAGAATGATCACGAACAAAATCATTGCCGCTGCCGCACTTTCTCCCATCGTGAAATCTATGAATGCCTGATCGTAAATGTGATATACAAGCGTATAGCTGGCTTTGGCCGGCCCGCCGTTTGTCATGACGAACGCCTGATCGAACACCTGAAAAGAGCTAATAACCATCATGATGGTGACAAAAAAGGTCGTTGGTGACAATAGCGGCAATGTAATATACCTTAGCTGCTGGAACTTGCTGGCCCCGTCAATTTCGGCTGCCTCGTAATAGCTTTTGGAGATGCCCTGGAGTCCTGCCAAAAAAATGACCATGTTGTATCCCAGTCCCAGCCATATGCTAAGTAGAGCTATCGACGGGATCACCCAATGCGTATCGGTAAGCCACATTGGGCCTGTAACCCCAATCGCTCGCAGCAAGTGGTTTAAAATGCCGAATTCGCCGTTCAGTATCCACATCCAGATGACCCCAACCGATACCGAGCTGGTTACGACAGGCATGAAAAAAAACAAACGATAGATTTCCCTGCCCTTTACTTTATTGAGCACGATGGCTACGAGCAGAGCCAACACAATCCCCACGGGGATGACCAGCACCATATAGTAGACCGTATTGATGAGTGCCTTCCAAAAGTCAGGATCAGATAATTGACCTTTAAAATTGTCCAAGCCGACAAACAAAGGTACCCCGAAACCATCCCAATTTACAAAACTTAAGTAAAACGCATACAGCAAGGGCAGCAGCGAAAAACATAACAGACCAAGAAACTGGGGGCCAATGAACAGATAGCCCCACAGCGCTTGATACTTTTTCTGCATCTTGTCACCTTCCTCCCTGGTCACGGCCCATCCCGTGTTTACTTGACCGCCTTGGATATGATCTGATTCAACTTTTCAATGGTTGTCGCAGCATCCTGCTTGCCCAGGAACATCAGGTCAATGGTTTCCGTGATATCGGAGTTCAACCCCGGCACCTGTGCATCATACGCTAATGCAGAACCATAAGCATGCCCTTTATCTCGTCCCTCAGTCAGATAGCCTGAGTGCTCAATCGTCGCCTTTTTCATGATGCTCTCGTCTGCGGCAGCAAGCGTACCCATGGCATTGCCACCTTCAACCAGCCTCTCCTCCTGCCCTTTCACAGAGACGTAGAATGCTGCCAGTTTCATGGCCTCTTGCACATGCGGACTATTTTTGTTTACAGCTACATATGCAACCGGAATGGCAACAGGTTCATTTTTACCGGTGTTAGAGGGCCAGTAGATATAATCAAAGTCAAGGCTTTTATTTTGGCTAAACAAGGGCTCCAGCCATCTTCCCGCCGCCAGCATGCCGACCTGGTTGGACATGAACATGGCATCTGCCCCCTGCCCTTTCGGAAGCGAACCAAGGTATACCGCATTTCCCTTTTTCACCATATCGTGCATGAAAGCGAAGGCTTCCTTACCCTTTTCATTGTGGTCCAGCACATATT
This sequence comes from Paenibacillus sp. BT-177, assembly GCF_025846815.2. Taxonomy (NCBI): domain Bacteria; kingdom Bacillati; phylum Bacillota; class Bacilli; order Caryophanales; family Paenibacillaceae; genus Paenibacillus; species Paenibacillus sp. BT-177. The sequence continues at coordinate 82,976 of NZ_JAOYTP010000007.1, forward strand.
TGCCTTGTTCATCAAAGATCCGGCCACCATTCGACCACACCCATGAATACCAGTGAGCCCACCAGTTTTCCGCAATATAGCCCTGCTTTCCAGCGGCCTTCAGCTTGGATGTAACCTCCTCAAAGGCGTCCCAGTTCCACTTGCCCTCATCATAGTATTCCTGCGGTGTCTTCACGCCTGCTTCCTTGAATACTTTTTTGTTGTAGTACATAACCATCGGGTTCGAATCGGGAGTAACCCCATAGATTTCCCCATCACGCTTGGCCGGCCCCCATAATCCTTCCGGAAAATCCTCGGCCTTCACGTCACTTGCGTCACTTTTTAAAAATTCACCCAAAGGCTGCACCTGTTTTGCTCCGATCAAACGCGCAATCGTCGATTCATAGGAATAAAAGACATCCGGTCCGCGACTTCCCTGTAGCTGTGTCAACAGCTTTTGCTCATATTGGTCTCCTGGTACAGGTACCAGCTTAACCTCGATATTCGGATTCTCTTTTTCAAATGCATCCAGTGCCCGCTGATACACCTTCACCTCCGCAGGATTACCCCAAACCTGCATCGTAAGCCGCACTTTTTGCCCAGCTGTGTTCTCTATCTTGGGAGAAGTGCTGCATGCCGCTGCAAGTAAAAACAGAACGCTGAGGAAAAATCCAATCTTTATCCAGCTCATGTAATTGTCCACCTTAACCGCCTCCTGTAGCTTCGCATGGTTGTATATCACCCTTCATTTGAAGCGCTTACAAAACTTTCCCTATCATCATATGTAGAAGGAGAAAGCGCGATATCCCCATTTTCATTTTTATATAATTTTTTTTCTTTTGAGTGGCTCTGACATGACAGCAACCCAGAAGAAAGACATCACGAGGACGTAAAGGTCTGCACAACAAAAAAAGAAGAATGCAGATCACCTGCTTCCTTCTTTTGTATTCCTTCAATTAGGATTCATTTTTCTATGACTTTATTAGCATCTTTTCAAAAGTGTTATAGCCATTCGTTTCGCCCATATAAGTATAGCCGCATTGTTTGTAAAACCCGCTAAGCTTGTCATTGCCCGCAATACAATCTAGACGGATTCGATCCTTGCCTGCAAAACGGATGCCTTGCTCAATCCACTGCATGAGCTCACGGCCCAGTCCCTTCCCACTATTATCTCGATCTACAACCAAACGATGCAGATATACGGAAGTTCCTTCCTCAGAATCTGTCTCCTCTAATCCCCACAATCTACTATCCCAAGCACTGGGCTGCTGCTGCAAAATTACTGCACCTGCCAAGCGATGATCCTCTGACGTTCGGAAAATAACCACTTCTCCGCGTGCAATAGCACCGCCCAGATTGTGATCATCTTCTCCTTTTAGTAATTTGCCCCATTGCGTGGAACCCTTGCTGTGCAGCCATCTAGCCGTCTTTAAAATTAATTCGTGAACCTCAGCCTGATCTTCAGCACTTGCCTGAAAAGCTGTTAATCCTGGTTTGACGGATGGATCGACAATAGTCATTGATGTCATGCTGCACCTCAACCCTCTGATTATTTTATTAATGTATAAAATATAGCATAAAAAAGAGAGTATGATGAGCTGGCAGAGCAGTATGATAACAGTCTAGCTGTCCGGTAAATATTACGTTTGATAATCTAGTACTTCTCAAGCAGAGAGCTTCTTTTCCATTCTCCCCACACCATAAAGACCAAAAAGGGTATGCCAACGCAGGCCAGCACCGGGGTTAAGGGCAACCCAACCGGCTCATGGATTCTAGCGGAAATGACTTTGGCCAGCATCAACAACCCGCCTCCCCAAAGGACGGAGCCTAAAATGAGAAGCCGTGGACGGTTTCCTATCATACAACGCATGAAATAAGGTACAATAAGCCCTATATATCCGACGGTACCACATGCCCACACCGTAGCGGCGGTCAACACCATTGCAAAGGGAATGTACAGTGGTCTAAGCTGCTTGGGGAATGCGAAGACAGATCCTGCAACGAGAAGTGTAACCAAGGCAAGCCAAAACGTGAATGATCCTTCCCTTATTCCCCAGCCTCCCACAGAAATTGCCCACTCTTGCTGATTTTCTCCAAGTAGCACAATAAACCCAGAGATTGAACGAAGGGCTACATCCATAATGAAACCAATCATGAATAAATGAATTCCCGCAGACCGTCCTCGAATGAAACGGATTCTATTTAATTTAAATACAATGAATCCCCCAAATACCGCTCCTGCAATACAAAGGGCCATACTACCAAAGGAATCTATGTTCATTCCAAGTAAAAGGACAACACCTAGCCCCGTCATTGCCCCAGGCATAAGTCCGGTTAAGGTGGGTGATGCAAACCGATTAGCTGTTCGTAATTGTAAGAGAGTTCCTGATACGGCCAGACATCCTCCGAGCAACAACATATCCAAGGCAAATGGCATACGAGTTTGGTATACAACTTCCTTTAATATGGGATCGGGATTGGAAGAAAACAAAACTTCCCATAACTCCGCATAGCTGATAGGGAATGTACCTGTGATTAGAGAAAGGAAGAAACTAAAGATCAAGAAAGCCAATCCTGCAACCAGGGTCAAAACAATTCTTTGTGGACGTGGTGAAACTGCGTTCGGTTCAGTGACGATCGTCCCACCTCCACATTCACTCCTATGTATTTCTTGTTCACTCATCAGTTTTAAAATATCCCCTTTCCTCATTTTCCATAAAATATAAATACTACTATACTTTCATGGCCATATATGGTGAAAAATGTAACCTTTCTAATCATTTCAATCGATGATATCCGTATGAGAAAAGATGGAAAGGTTGTGAATGAGGCGCCAAGCCGTAACCGTATCTTCTCAAGTATGAAAATGATGAAGAAGAATCGCATTAAAAACGAGCTGGCCTCCCTGGCCAGCCCGTTCCAATTTATGGTAAAGAGGGTTACTCCCTCCCCACGATTTAATTCGTCTGTACAGCAGGCACAATTCGGTACATTCCTGCAGTATCGCCAGTCGCGGGACGTGCTTCCTGAATGACCCAGCCTAACGACAGTACCTGCTCCAGCCGATCATACTCAGCCTGCGTCAGTTCGGATGTTACAGCTTCGCTTCCTTCTTCCAGAGACAGCTCAGGCTCACGCCCGAGCGCCACGGCAATCCACGAACGAATGCCACGGATCGTATTGTATTTGATCTGATACCCGTCTGTTACCGCGCTGACAAACACCTCTGGCTCTTTGGCCGCCAGCCCGATGGCAAGCTCCGCATAATCAAACTGTCCATCCGTTGGTAGCTCATTTTGCTGCACCCGACGGATGAGTTCCTCAGGGGACCAGCCTAATGAACGTAAAGATTCCAGCATGAGCGCATCCCACTGGGAAATACGTACTCTTTTCGTTGATTCAGTCATCGTTTTTTACCTCCTATGGGTTATGTGCACCGTACCATCGATCTTAACCTAACGGCCAACCGGGTACGCCACATAATGGCCGGGACTAATTTCTCTCAGTTCGGCGGCATCGTTGCTCTCCTTGTCCCATGCCCATTTTAGTGAACGAAATGTGATCGAATGAGCAAAAAAGACACCCGTTAAGAGTGTCATTTAGAAGACCAGCAAACTGATTAATGCCAGAATGGCAGGCAGGCCTTGCTTTAATAAAATAGACTTATTGGCCGTTAATGCACCATACACCGCAGCCACTACCACGCAAATGACAAAAAATAATTGGATTTGCCGCCCGATCACAGGATCGGAATAGAACAAGCCCCACACCAATCCAGCAGCCAGAAATCCGTTATACAGCCCCTGATTGGCTGCCAGGGATTTGGTCACTCCTGCCAGTTCCTTCGAGGTACCGAACGTACGAATCGCGCGTGGAGTCGTCCACAGAAACATTTCCAACACTAAAATGTACACGTGCTCCAGCGCTACAATTCCAACCAATATTGAACTAAGTAGGCTCAAATCGTTTCCTCTTTTCCACATGAAATTACAATGAGGTCATTATTAGATCGATCCTCAAAAAGTATAGTTCATCTACCAAAAACAGTAAAGAGACCGAACCTATGGCCCGGTCTACTATTCGCATGAAGTCTAAAGCCTTACATCGTTCTCGCAAAATCCAACAAAGCTTTGGACATACTGTTGATCTCGTCCGTAGATGCATTCACTTGCTGCGTTAGCGCGGCTTGTGTTTGTGTCAGCGTAGACATGTTCCCGATGTTGTGCAGAATTCGCTCAATGAGTGTTTTCATTTCGTCCAGGCTGGTCTCGATATTCCCGGTCGCATCAGCACTATGGATGGCAAGTTTTCTCACTTCATCTGCAACTACTGCAAAACCACGTCCCTGCTCGCCTGCTCGCGATGCCTCGATTGCAGCATTCAGACCCAGCAGATTCGTTTGATTTGCAATCTCTTTAATGAAGTTCGAAATGTTTTGCGTCTCTTCTGCACTGACTTTGGCTTGATTCGCTGCCTCTGTCGATTGCTCTTGAGCCGTAGCCAATTCCTGTGCCTGGTTACTAACCGAGTTAACACCGTTCACCATTTCTGTAATGGAATCAGAGAGATGCTGAATTTTGAGCGTAAGCTCATCCGCCACAGCCTGCTTTTCCTTTTCTACTGTGATATCACGGATAGTTCCGGCAATGCGAATAGGTACTCCCTTACTATCGCGCAATGTTTTCCCACTGCAATAGTACCAGCGATGTTCACCATTCTTACGCACTAAACGGCATTCCATTTCGTACGGTGTGCGCCCCGTATAATCATTTAAATGATCATTCAAAACTTTAATCGCCATTTCAGCATCCTCAGGATACAGGATTGAAGCCCAGCTGCTAAGCTTGCTTGGAAAATCCTGCTCGTCCTTAAAACCCAGCGTTTCGCGGAATTGCGGTGACCACCAAAATGTATTATCCGGATTCTCTATGTCCCCTCCGATAATATTTACATCGTAAGGAGCTTCAACCAACACGAGGTTAATGAGGTCGTATCTTGTAACTAGCGCCTGAAGCTCCTCCGACTTAATCTTCTGATCGTGCACATCCAGCAGAGCGCCCGCAATCCGAAGCGGCACTCCCTTCTCGTCGCGGATCGTCGTTCCGGTAGCCCGGAACCAGCGGTATTCTCCATGCTTCAGCTTCAAACGATACTGTACGTCATATGGCGTCTTTCCCGTAAAATCCAGCAAATGATCAGACAATTCTGCCAAAGACCTGTCATAATCTTCGGGATGCAGTCGAGATGACCAGCTGTCCAATACATTGGGGAATTCCTTTTCGCTCTGATATCCCAGCATAGAACGGAATTCTTCCGACCATGTGAACGTATTATTGGGATTGACAGGATCACCCGCAATGACCTCCATGTCCCATAATCCAATCTCTATCGCCTTGGTAACAAGCTTCAAACGGATATCAACATGCTGAGCATCATTTTTCATGGACTCTATCGCTTGGTTAACATTGTTTGCGATTTCTTGAACCTCAGGAGATGCTGAGGAGACTTGTATTGCAGCAGCATAATCCTTATGCTGTATTCTCTGTGAAAGTTTGCGGCTTTCTTCTACTAAAGGAGCAAGTGATTGAGACTCATTTCTCTTGAGAAACATACATGATCTTCCCTTCTAAGCCAATATATAAAACGGTATAATTTAATATCGGTATTTTATTAAGAATCATTATAAATAAATCTATAATCACCTAGGTACTAAGGCTTATTTTTCGTGTCCATATACCTATATATCCATACAAAAAACATCGAAAAATGTCGAAAAAGGAAGTGTGTTAACAAGTCTGGAAACAAAAAGAACACCTCTGCATTACTTCGCAAAGGTGCTCTTGTTATCCACTATACCGGTCAATGTATCTTATTTAATTGAAGCAACGTATTCCTCGCCTTTTTCTTTATCATATTGGCCTTCCCATTTGGACATGACTACAGCCGCAAGTGAGTTCCCTAAAACATTGACTACCGTACGCGCCATATCCAGAATACGATCAATACCAGCGATAAAGGCCAGACCTTCCAGCGGGAGATTCACTGCTCCCAACGTAGCGAGCAACACGACAAAGGAAGCACCCGGCACACCAGCAATCCCTTTGGAGGAAATAATCAGTACGAGTACAAGCGTGATTTGGGTCGTGATCGGCATATCAATGCCATACATTTGGGCAATAAAAATGGCAGCTAGTGCCTGATACAGAGTGGAGCCGTCCAGATTAAAAGAATATCCGATCGGAATGACAAAGGACGTGATTCCCTTCGGACATCCGAATTTCTCCATCTTCTCCATGATCTTAGGCAGGACACTTTCCGAGCTGGCCGTCGAATACGCAAGCAACAGCTCACTTTTCAAAATTTTAACCATGGTCCAGAGACGGGTACCGCAAAGCTTGGCGATAATTCCAAAAACAATCACAATGAACAGTAACATGGAGCCGTACACTGACAGGACAAGCTTCAATAACGGCCATAACGAGGCTAATCCAAACTTGGCCACTGTCGTTCCAATCAGTGCAAATACACCAAACGGAGCCAAGCGCATAACCTGATTGGTTACCCAGAACATGGCGTCGGCTACACCTTCAAAGAAGTTCAGCACAGGTTTGCCCTTGTTACCAATCGCAGCTACTCCTAGTCCAAACAACACGGAGAAGAATATAATAGCCAGCATATCTCCTTCGCCCAGAGCTTGAATAACATTGGTAGGTACAATATGCACAATTGTATCTATAAAGTTATGGCCAGACTTTTCTGCAGTCTCCACATAGGAATGGATATCGCTTTTGGCCAGGTGGGACATGTCCACGCCCTCACCGGGTCGAACCAGATTGGCAACAAGCAGACCAAACAGGATCGCAATGGTTGTTACAATTTCAAAGTACAGAATCGACTTCCCGCCGAGTTTCCCCAGTTTCTTCATATCTCCGACGCCGGCTACACCGATAATGAGCGTTGAGATCACAATAGGTACGACAATCATCTTAATTAAGCGGATGAAAATATCACCGATCGGCTTTAAGTAGACTTCCACCCCTGAATTGCCGTAAAATAAGGCACCAACAATAATACCTAAAGCCAGACCGATAAAGATTTGCATTGTTAAATTAATCTTTTTCACTTCATGTCCCCCCTGGCTGGTTTGTATATTTTTGCAGTATGCAGCTCTTAATATTCAAATGATGTTATTTATACTACAATCCGAACTATAAAAACCGACAGTTATCTACACATGTATTTGTTTTTTTCTATAAATTCACAAACATTAATGTTGAGCCTGTGAATTTATCTTACATTGCCTTTCTGAAACAAATATCCGGAGGTGAATTTGGATGAAGCTAAATACCCTTCTTTTCCTGCTGATGCTTATCTTTGTACCACTGGCAGGTGAGTTGAATATTCACCCGTTCGATAATACATTTCGTCTCAGCTTCGGTACGCCTGTGTTTTTTTTCTTTCTGTTATCCATACGTCAAATTCCGCCTGCACTATCGGGTGTGCTTGTCGGGATCGCAGTAGTCGCTTTTCGCATTTCACTCAATCATTATCTCCATCCCGGGTCTTCCTTTGAAGCGTTGGTGACCTTGCATGGACCTACCTTTTTTTATTACATGGTTTATGGCCTGCTCTTTCAGGTCCTTAACATTAATGCCGAGCCTTACCGCGCACTGCGCGTAGGCCTCCTCTCGGTGGGGATTGAGGTTGCCGCAAGTGTGGCGGAACTTAGTGTCCGGCGAAGCATTGACGGCGATTTCTGGGACATCATGAAGATCAGCAAAGTGGCTTTTATGGCCATGATCCGCAGCTTCTTCGTGCTTGGGTTCTATAATATGATTCGATTAAATCAATCTGTTCAGCATGAAGAGGCACAAAGACAGCAGACAGAGCGAATTTTACTTCTGGTGTCGGACTTGTATGAGGAGTCAGTCCAGTTAGGCAAAACCCTGTCGCATGCAGAGCAAATTACCCGTGAAAGCTATGAACTGTACCGTGAGTTGCAGCAGGATGAATCTCTGAAAGATAGAGAGCATTACGCCAGACAGGCACTTCGTATTTCCGGACAAGTCCATGAGATTAAAAAAGACAGCCAGCGGATTTTTGCCGGTTTGTCCAAGCTCATTGATTCGGAAAGCGACGTGCATTATATGACTTCACAGGAACTTGGTGAGCTGATCGTCCGAACGAACAGCAAATACGCCCAATCGCTAGGCAAGTCTATCCGTTTCACGCTGAATTTCGATCCTTTGTTGCCTAAACTGCATGTTTATACAGTTCTCACTCTGATTAACAACCTGACATCCAATTCAGTGGAAGCAATGAAGGACAGCGGAAGGATTGACGTTTCCATTCATTTTCTACCGGGACAAGAGGATATAATATCCTTTAGTGTCACCGATAACGGTCCAGGTATTCCTCAGCGTAAACGTGAAATGATCTTCACACCGGGATACACGACCAAGTATGATGAGGGAGGACAGCCTTCGACCGGCATGGGTTTATTTTATGTGCGTGAAGTCGCGGAGAGCCTTGATGGAACGATTGAACTACTACAAAATGAAGATGAGCACACAGATAGATCACAGACCACTTTTAGAGTCATATTGCCTTTACGGAAACTGACGGAGAAAGGAAGATAGCCCGGATGCGTTTTTATATAGTAGATGACGATCAGGGGATTCGTTCTATGCTGGCAGACATTATTGAAGACGAGGGTTTAGGGGAGGTCGTTGGAGAAACGGAGGATGGTTCCTACGTGAATAGCGGCCTGCTGGAGCTGAACCGAATTGATGTGTTGCTGATTGACCTGCTAATGCCGCTTCGTGACGGCATTCAGACCGTGCGTGCACTCGGTGATCAATTTAGCGGAAAAATCATTATGATTTCTCGGATTGAATCCAAAAACATGATCGGTGAGGCATACTCGCTAGGTATTGAATATTATATTGCCAAGCCCTTGAATCGACTGGAAATTATTGCAGTTATCCAAAAGGTGACCGAACGCCTGCGCATGCAACAATCCATTACAGATATCCAGCGCACACTGCAAGGACTGTCGATGTTCACATCGAATAGCCCATCAGCGACACTGGAACCGACCCGAAACATTGTCAATTCAGGGCAGTTTCTGCTCTCCGAGATGGGAATGATCGGCGAAGCCGGAAGTGTGGATTTACTGGATATGCTGGAATATTTGGAGCAATATGAGGAAGAAACCGGCAATCTATCGCCCTATCTGTTTCCCTCGCTAAAGGATATATTTGCGAATATAGCGTCCAAACGACTAGGAGACTCGGCCTCAGCAATAGAGCTGAGCAAGGAAATCAAGGCATCGGAGCAGCGTGTCCGCCGCGCCATTTTCCAGACATTAAGCCATATAGTATCGCTCGGATTGACCGACTATACTCATCCTAAGTTTGAAAATTATGCATCCAAATTTTTTGATTTTACAGAAATCCGTAAAAAAATGCTGGAGCTGCAAAACAATGTGGAGCCTTCACTGTCCCAAGCCCGCATTAATACGAAAAAGTTCGTGCAGGTGCTCTATATGGAAGCAAAACGACTATTGCATTAAAAGAAAAGCACCTGCATCTCCCCATGTGGCTATCACACAGAGATGAAACAGGTGCACATTGTCGATGATTTAAATGTCCCTTGTATTAAGATCTGCTCTGCTACTCCATAGCTTCCAAGAAACCTACGCCATCGGACAGCAGACGCTTCAAGACATGTAGTTCTTCCGAGCTATAACGATCTAAAAATTGAAATAACTGATGCTGTACCTTAGCATGCAGCCGCTCATGTACAAGAAAGAGCTTTTTCCCTAACGGGGTTAGCCGAAAATAAATTTCTTTCTTGTTGTCGTTCAGCTGGGTTCTACGAATCCAGCCTTCCTTGAGCAGCTTGGTGCTAACTTTCGAAATGGTACCTTTGCTCAGCTCCATTCGTTCCGCTAATGTCGTAACATTGATCGGCTCATGCTTCCCAATACAATCCATAACGTGCACATCCGTCATATTGAGCGAAGTCATTCCGTCAAAGTGCTCGCGGATTTCTTCGAGAAAGGTCATGCTCTCTCTCTGCTGATGCTGCTCCAGCTGGTGATTCATCTTAATAAGCAAATCATAGACATGCTGAACCGATGTCGCCTTCTCCATACGAACAAGTAGTCACTCCTTTGGCATACTCCTCCTTTCATTATAGCCCACATTTGTTTCACAGGAAACAATATGGTCATGATCATACCTTTTTCCTTTATATTAACGTGACAATGCCATCCTTAATAACACTCGCTATATCCGTTTGTTCCACCGAAATGGCCCAGGCGATATACCCATCGGGACGGATGAAAACCGTATGCACACCTCTCCATCCAACGGGCAATTCTTCGGCTATGGCCTCCACATATGAAATATGTGAAAGGGAGATATGGCGAAACTCATTCGATACCTTAGAATCCTGTGCAAGATGGAGAAGTACAAAGCGGCCTTCATGAAGAAGATCGTAAGCATACGATGTCACTCCGTCAGGCAACTGCAATTCAAAATCCGCAAACCGTTTTCCGTTCAGCGGATGCTGCGGTATATTGCCAGCCGCTGGATAACATACATCCAGTGCACTAATCTGCTCTGCCATAGACCGATTAATTTCCGGATGGCGGAACCATTCCTCGTGTAATTGGCGGTGTGCCAATACAGCAGGCGTAAAATCCAATAAGCGAGTCTGAACCTCGGTATTCCGTAAAAACTGCGTATTAACCGGATAACGTTCGTCATGATAACTATTCAGCAGCGTGTCTGGAGCCCAGCCACGAATCACTCCTGCCAGTTTCCATCCCAGATTCGCCGCCTCTTGCAAGCCAACATTCATTCCCTGTCCACCTGCCGGGAAGTGAATATGCGCAGCATCACCTGCTAGCAGGATTCTCCCTTTTTGATATGTCTGCGCTTGCCGCGTTGCATTCCCGAATCGGGATAACCAGCGAGGATTGGTGACGCCAAGATCTGTACCAAGCAGATCGCGCAGTTCTGTCCGCACTTCTTCCAGCGTCACAGGTACGTCTTTGGGGACATTTATCAGTCGAGGTGTAGTCAAAATAACCCGATAAATATCTGGAGACACAGGGGCAATCATCACCCCACCTCGTTCACTATATTCGGAATGTACGCCATTTTCAGGCGGATTGGCTAACTCTACATCCGCTAATACAGCGGTCAGAGTCGTATCCGTGCCCGGAAAAGCAATCCCGGCTTGTTTGCGCACGATACTCCCGGCCCCATCCGCTCCTACGACATAGGCAGCAGTCATTACCGATACATTGGCTTGTGCTCCAGATGCACATACACTAACCACCTCTACGCCCTGCTCTTGCTCTCGCACAGATACCACTTCCATACCACGGTGAACGATAACTCCCAGCTTGAGCGCATGCTCCTCGATCACTTGCTCTGTAATCACCTGTGGAATAAACAACGTATAATTGGAGGAACTATCAAGCACAGAAAAGTCCAAGCGGGTATTCAGCATTGAAAAGTGACCTGTACGTATAGGTCTGCCGCGCTTCATAAACCGCTCCTTTAATCCACGCATATCAAACATCTCAAGCGTCCGTGGATGTAGCGTAAGCGCACGCGACTGGCGAATAGGCTCCTCTAAACGTTCAATTACACATACGCTTACCCTTGCCAATGCCAACTCAGCAGCTAACCACATCCCAACAGGTCCGCCGCCTACTACAATCACTTCGTAATCCATGTTCACACCCCTTATTTAAAAACTTTATTCCCACCACCTAATTGTTTCTAAAGAAACAATATACATATACGGAAAGCTCCCCTTAACATTTCCGTATATATTAAACAACATATACAAATGTATTTTATTGTTTCTCTTGAAACAATATTATTGTAATTTAATTGATAACAATTATCAACTACTTTATTAAAATGATTTCTGCCCTTTACTTTAGACCACGCATTTATTTCCATTTCGAAAAATATAATTGTATAATTGCTAAATAAGACCAAGCAAGAAACAAGCTCTCCATAGAAGGGATGATTATACATGTCGGATGCCAACCAATTATTCGCTCAAGCACTGGTTAAATCACTGGTCGGGGAACGTGGGCATATTCGCGTGGCTCGGGCTTTGCCAGACATTGACGTTGAGCTGGCAGGGAAGAAAAACGCGGAAGTGCCCCACAGCATTTATCAACTGCTGAAGCATATGATTTACTGGCAGCAATTTATGCTGGAGCATTTGGAAGGACGGAAGCCCCAGCTTCCAGGCAATGTCATGGAAAGCTGGCCCGAAGAAACTGGACCGCAAAGTGAAGAGGCATGGCAGGCTGTCATTACTGAATTTTTACAGGGCGTAGATCGGGCTGTACAAATTGCTGAAACCACGCAACTGGATGAATCACTGGCTCATTTCCCAGGGGAAACAAAAGCGGGATTGCTGCGGAATATCGCTTCCCACAATTCCTATCATTTGGGTGAAATCGTACTACTGCGCCGGATTTATGGAGCTTGGCCACCCCCAGGAGGCGGCTTCCCTGCTTAAAGGCTACGCCACTCCCTTGTCATACGTGTCACACCTCCAAAATTGCACTGGGATTTAGGCACAGCGTGGAGTACACCTGCGTATCCTATGAAGGAACCCACTAGCTCGAATGGAAGCCGTTCATTCATAATAAAGAGTCATCGAAAAAAACGGTCCCCATGATGCAAGCTCAAAGAGAGGTTTCGAGGATATGGTAAGAAACTTATATTTAAATCGTAATATTGCCTGTATGATCGTGATCAGCCTTATTGCTAACATGAGTGGAAGTATGATCCTTCCACTCTTTGCTATTTATGTAGAGCAATTCGGGATATCTACACTTGGCATGAGCATTTTATTTTCTTTGTTTTATGTGGGAAGATTTCTTGGCGGAGGCATGGCAGGACGAATCTATGAAAAGATAGGCGCAAAACGCTTGGGGTTAGGCTTACTCATCGCTGAAATCGCTTGTATGCTCCTGTTTCCGATTGCAACAAGCTTCATCATTCTATCCATACTGAGACTTCTTCAAGGCTTGGTGGCTATAGGGCTAACCGTCTTTGTAAGAGTCACGGTCAATCACATGAGCACCGCAGAGAATCGAGGCACGCTAAATGGATATATTAGCAGCAGTGAAGGTGCCGGTATGATTTTAGGCCCTCTTATAAGTGGAGTCATTGTTTCCCATTTTTCTTTATCCGAACCGTTTTACTTCGTTGCTATTTTTGCATGTATATCCTTTATTGCCGTTTCAAGAATGACTTTCGCTAATTCTCCCTTAAAGCTACAGCAACAGCATCTCCCCCTTCAAAAACCGCAAAGAAGAATCATATTAACAAAACAGTTGCTGCTTTATTCCACCGTTCATTTCCTTGAAATGAGTGCATTTTCTATATTTTTAACATACTTCTCTGTGTATGCAACCTACAAGCTCCATTGGAGTCCAGCAGAAATCAGCTTAGCTTTTACAATCATCGGCATATCTACCTTTGTATCAGCACCCTTTATTGGTAAAATATCTGATATGCTCAAGGATCGCTTGCTGCTATGTATCATCGGTCTATTATTAATCATGATGGAAATTATCTTATTTTTATGGTTCACAGAACCGTGGATCGTATACTTGGGGATGTTCATCGGAGGTATAGGAGGAGCCAGCTATCTGGATTCCTTTTACTCACAGCTAGGGGATGCTATTCCTGAAGAAAATAGAAGCTCATTTATCGGCAACGTCGTATCTTTGTCCGAATTGGGGGCCATTGTGTCTCCAATCATTGCAGGCGCGCTCATGGACTGTTTTAGCATCAATACTCCCTTTTATTACAATATGATTTTGGTATTGATTGCGATTGTTATTCAATATACCATTCGATTAAAATCGAAATCCGTAAGAAAAAGGCCAATTGCATAAGCAAATGGCCTCCTTTGTGTGTTCATCACAGTTCCAACTCGACTGCAACGCCGAAATGATCGGATACAACCGGTCCTGTTTTCCCATTCAGTACAACTGCTGAGGATTGAACCTGTGCTGCCTTACTGGAGAAAATATAGTCAATACGGAGCGGCTCCGCATTACTTTCCCAGCCAGCAATAGCTTTGATAACCGTGTGCCCTGCATCACGTACTACTGCGCTCGAATAGGTGTCTGACCAACCGGATTGCATTACATAGTCGTATCCCTCTCCGCGCACTTCAGCCGCGTTGTTGAAATCCCCCATCACAAATACAGGAGCCGGAGCTAAAGGATCGAGCACTTCGGTTGTACGATCCCATAGTCCGCGGAAGGATTCCTCATCATTCCACCAGTTATAATGCCCACTAACAAACCAGGCCTGTACTCCGTCCACCACAGTCTGAATGCCTACAATTTTACGCGAGCGGTAGTTGTCATAATCCTGCATTGAGGAAATATATTCGTTCACCGTCGCTGTAATCGGTGTTTTGGACAGAATCGCCAAACCCTCGTCATATTTGGCAAAACCAATATGCGCGGGAGCCCACGTCCAGTGATAAGTATCGGACAATAGACCGTTCAGCACATAAGCATAGTTATCGCGTTTAATGACAACTTCAGGATCTGCACTATAGTACGCGCCCAAATCGTCCGGTGTCAACGGAGTCTCTTCTAGGGACTGGTTGACTTCCTGCAAAGCAATGACATCAAACTGCTGTTCATCAATAAAAGCAGCCAATTGTTTCAGCTTATCCTGTTGGTTTTCTTCCATCCAAGCATGTGCATTTAAGGTTAATAATTTCAAGCTAATCACCTATTGAGTATGTCTTGTATATCTGATTTAAGCACATCGGCCTTTGGTCCGTAAACCGCCTGTACCCCATTATCTACTTTAATTAAGCCCAAGGCGCCTAACGCTTTCCACGTCTTTTCATCCCCGACGGCTTCTGTATCCTTCACCGTTACACGCAGTCGGGTCATGCAAGCATCCACCTCGACAATGTTCTGCTCACCCCCAAGTGTCTTGATGATATCCGCAGCCAATTGATTTTTAGTTGAAACCGCTGCCAAACCATCGGCTTTTGTACTCTCTCCCTCGGAAGTCGCTTGAGGCTCTTCATCTGTATAATTCCCCAGTCTTCCTGGCGTAGCCATTTTGAATTTGCCGATCATAAAATAAGCGATAAAGTAGGTTGCTACCGCAAACACTACACAAGTCAGCACAAAGTTAATGATATCCTGCACCAACCCTGCATTTATAGACAATGGCAAGCGAGTCAGCAGCTCAATCATACCAAACGAATGTAAACGCAAATGTATAATATCAGCCATTCCGAAAGCAATACCGGTAAGAATAGCATAAACCACATACAATACAGGCGCCACGAACATAAACATGAATTCCAGCGGCTCCGTCACCCCTGTTAAAAAGACGGCTGCTGCTGCAGAGAAAATCATCGACTTGTACTTGCCGCGTTTATCTTTGTCTACACGGCGATACATAGCTACTGCCAGCCCCATAAGGATGCCAGCTCCGCCGATCATTTGTCCTACCTTGAAGCGGGCAGGCGTTACGTCTCCCAGCAAGCTGTTGTAGGCTGCCGGATCCGTACCACGAAGCGCACTGAGATCACTAGCCCAAGCCAGCCACAGCGGGTCTTGCCCAGCAACAACGCTTCCTGCTCCAGAACCCGTGAGCACCGTGTAAACGCCACCAAGTTGAGTATAGTTAATAGGAACGGTCAGCATATGATGAAGACCAAAAGGAATCAACAGTCTTTCTAGTGTACCATAGACAAATGGCGCTATAAAAGGAGCCGACTCTCCTGAAGTCGCCAACCAGACGCCAAATTGGTTAATCCCGCCTTGGACAAATGGCCAGACAGCAGACATGATCAAACTCACGATCACAGACCAGAGAATCACGACAAACGGAACAAAGCGCTTACCGTTAAAAAAAGCTAGAGCATCGGGGAGCTTGCGATAATTATAGTATTTATTAAACACCACGGCCCCGACAAAGCCGGAGATGATACCGACAAACACACCCATATTGAGTGCAGGAGCCCCCAAAATAGAGGTGAAATAACCACTGACCGGAATCGATGCACCGAAAAGAGTATGAGTGGTTGCTCCTTCCTGGGTTAGCATCTTCGAGGATACGCCCAAAATCGTTCCTGTTGATATATTGATGAGAACAAAAGCAATTAAGGCCGCAAAAGCTCCGCCCGCCCGTTCCTTAGCCCAGGAACCACCAATCGCCACGGCAAACAGGATGTGTAAATTGTTGATAATACCCCAACCCAGATTCTCCATGACCCCGCCGACAGTCACCCAGAAATGAATATCGCCAGCCAACATCGCCACTACTTTACCAAGTGAAATCATAATCCCGGCTGCTGGCATGACAGCAACAACCACAAGAAGTGCCTTCCCAAGCTTTTGCCAAAAATCAAATGATAGAAGTTTTTTCATGCTCGTTCAGTCTCCATCCCTTATAGTATGTATAGCATGGGTAGTGCTCAATAAGAAAATTATGCAATCGGTTGCACGATTATTATAATGATATCGCTTTCTATTGGCAATACCCTAGTTATAAATATCTTGGTTAATGCTGATAGAAATACTCGAAAAAGCCGCTAATTTGTTGAAATTGGAGCAATATCGTATGATAGAACATAATATTTTCTGCTTGAGATAGCAAAAGGAGACGAAGACGATGGCAGTAACCATCAAAGATGTCGCAAAACGTGCTAAAGTTGCTACTTCCACCGTATCCCGTGTCATTCAAGACAGCCCTAAAATCAGCGAAGCCACCAAGGCACGCGTTCGCAAAGAAATGAAGGCGCTTGGCTATGAACCCAACTATTCCGCTCAAAGCCTGGCTAACCGTGTCACACAGTCAATAGGCATTATTATGCCTGAATCGGACGTGGCGATCTTTCAGAACCCTTTCTTTCCGGAAAGCCTACGCGGGATCAGCGAATGGGTAAACGAGCACAATTATACACTGTCGATTGTCACAGGCAAAACGAGTGATGAATTGCTATCCCGCGTAAGGCTAATGACCCGGACCGGACGCGTTGACGGCTACATTGTCCTGTACTCCAAGCAAAAGGATAGCATCGTGGAGTATCTTCATAAAGAGAAAATTCCCTATACCGTCATCGGCAAGCCTCAGCAGTTTGTCAGTGAAACTACCCATGTAGACAACGATAACTACCAGGCTGCCAAAGATGTGGTCACTTATTTGACGGGGCTGAACCATGAGCGCATTGCTTATGTTGGCGGTGATCAGGAACACATCGTAAATCTTGAAAGACTCCGAGGCTACCAAGACGCACTACGAGAAGCCGGCTTGCCTCTACCGAAGGAATACGTGGTCAGGGAGCCCTTTAATCTAGAGGACATGCGCACGTTATTGCAGGCTACCCCGCCTCCTACTGCGATGATCGTTAGCGACGACCTTGTAGCCATGGCCGTACAGAAAATGCTTGCTCAGTTAGGCGTATCCATGCCAGAGCAGCTGTCCATGGTGAGCTTCAATAACTTGATGCTGGCTGAGCTGATGAATCCCCCACTTACTTCCGTGGATATTGATATCTTCAGCCTTGGTTATCAGGCTGCCAAAAGTCTGATCGAAAAAATTGAAGACCCGAAAGAATTGACCAAGCACATCATTGTTCCCCACCGAATTGTAGAGCGCAAATCAAGCCAGACACTATGAATCTCTAAGAAATGAACAAGAACTGATTTTGTGGATATTCATAAAATCAGTTTTTTTTGCGTTGACAGGGCAAACGGTTGCACTATATACTGAACTCGCTCATATATTGGTTCCGTTAAAACAACGATCTCATTTTCCGAGAGGGGTACGCAATCATGGTTTACAACCGATTATTTGACGTAGATAGTTGGAAGCTGACAACACACACTCTACATAGCACACACATGCGATTACAGGAAAGCTTAACGTCCATAGGCAACGGTTATATGGGCATGCGCGGCAATTTTGAAGAAACTTATTCAGGTGATCATCATCAAGGAACGTATATCTCCGGTATATGGTTCCCTGACAAAACAAAGGTAGGCTGGTGGAAGAACGGCTATCCTGAATATTTCGGCAAGGTCATCAATGCCATGAATTTCATCGGCATCCGTCTGATTGTAAACCAAGAGGAAGTGGACTTATTTACGGCACAGATCAGCGATTTTGTGCAGGAACTGGACATGAAGCAGGGAATCCTGCGGCGCGCTTGTACTGTGAACGACCAGGTTCGTATCACTACAGAGCGTTTTCTGAGCATTACTACACGTGAATTATGCCTGATTGATTATCAGGTCGAAAATATAAGCGATCAGCCTTTAAGCATTGAGCTTGTTCCTTATTTGGATGGCAATACGAAAAATGAGGACACAAACTATGACGAGGTATTTTGGCTGGAAGAAGCCCGTGAGGTTCAAGAGCAATTCATCAGCCTGTCCACAACGACGATAGATAATCCCTTCGGTATTCCGCGCTTTACCGTAAACGCTACCATGGGTATTGTAACCGAGGGACAAGATGAGCAGACGACGGAAGAGGGCTTTTTGTATGCTGCACGCCACTATCAATACAACGTCTCGCCAGGTGACCGTATCCAACTGCAAAAAATTGTAGCCGTCACCACTTCACGCGATATGGAAAAGGATGCATTGATTCCGCAAGGTGAACGCATCGCTGTAGAAGCTGTGAACAAAGGCTACACCTCTCTTAAGCAAGAGCATATCGACGCTTGGGCCAGACGCTGGGACAAGGCAGATGTTGAAATTGAAGGGGATACGGAGGCCCAACAGGGAATACGTTTTAACATTTTCCAGCTGTTCTCTACGTACTACGGTGAAGATGCCCGTCTGAATATCGGACCGAAGGGCTTTACGGGTGAAAAATATGGCGGTGCCACCTATTGGGATACAGAGGCATATGCCGTACCTATGTATCTGGCGCTTGCCGATCCGGAGGTAACGCGAAATCTGCTGCTGTACCGTCATCAACATCTGGAGGGTGCCAAGCATAACGCAACCCAGCAAGGGCTTCGCGGGGCATTGTATCCTATGGTCACTTTTACAGGCGTGGAATGCCATAACGAATGGGAAATTACCTTCGAAGAAATCCATCGTAACGGTGCAATTGCCTATGCCATTTACAATTACACCAATTATACGGGGGACTTGACCTATCTGCATGACTACGGGATCGATGTACTGGTCGAAATTAGCCGTTTCTGGGCCGATCGAGTTCATTTCTCCAAGAGCCGTCAGCAGTATATGATCCACGGGGTTACCGGGCCAAACGAATACGAAAATAACGTTAATAACAACTGGTATACCAATACACTGGCTGCATGGGTTCTAAAATATACTTTGTCAGTCTTGCCTCAAATTTCGACTGAGAAATCGCAGCGCCTGGCCGTAACAGCTGATGAGCGTGCACATTGGCAAGATATCATTAACAACATGTACTATCCTTATGATGAAGAGCGGGGCGTCTTCGTACAGCACGATACCTTTATGGATAAGGATTTGCAGCCTGTATCCACTTTGCATCCTAGCAATCTGCCACTTAATCAGAAATGGTCTTGGGATAAAATCTTGCGTTCCTGCTTCATTAAGCAAGCGGATGTACTGCAAGGGCTCTATTTCTTTGGAGACCAGTTCACGCTGGAGGAAAAAGCGCGCAATTTTGCCTTTTACGAGCCAATGACCGTTCATGAATCCAGTCTGTCTCCTTCGATTCATGCCGTGCTGGCTGCTGAACTCAAAATGGAGGATAAGGCAGTCGAAATGTATAAACGGACGGCCCGTCTGGATCTGGATAACTATAATAACGATACCGAAGACGGACTTCATATCACCTCCATGACAGGAAGCTGGCTGGCGATTGTACAGGGATTTGCCGGGATGAGAACCTATAATGAAACATTAAGCTTCTCCCCTTTTCTGCCAAAGGACTGGAACAAATATACGTTTAAAATCAACTATCGCGGCCGCTTGCTAAGTATTCTCGTACAGGAGGGTGAAGTAGTCATTACCCTGCTGGACGGAGAACCGCTCACGCTGGAGCTGTATGGACAGCCAACGCATATTACCAGTGGGCAGTCGTTAATGGCGAGCAGTGCTTCATAAATGGACCAGACAGGGGGAAAGCAAATGAAAGCAGTTATTTTTGATCTGGACGGAGTCATTACAGATACCGCCGAATATCATTTTCAGGCATGGGGTAGCCTGGCGGCAGCGCTCAGCATCCCTTTTGATCGGGAATTTAATGAACAGTTAAAAGGAATCAGCCGTACGGAATCGCTCGACAAAATACTGGCACGCGGTAACCTGTCCGATACGTTATCAGAAGAAGGCAAGCAAGAACTGGCTATACAAAAAAACACCGAGTATCAGCGGCTCATCTCAGCCTTGACTCCCTCAGACGTTCTTCCGGGCATTCAAGCGCTTTTGAAGGAGCTGCGTGAAGCCCGAGTTGGCATCGCGCTGGCCTCTGCGAGCAAAAATGCAGCGTTTATACTGGATCGGCTGGAGCTAGCGCACTATTTTGACAGTGTGGTGGATGTTACTGCCATTCCGCATGGAAAGCCTGACCCGGAAATTTTCCTCGCCGGAGCTGCGAATCTAGGCGTTCAGCCTGCCGACTGTATCGGCATAGAAGACGCACAGGCTGGCATACAGGCGATCAAGGGTGCCGGGATGTTCGCGGTCGGTGTAGGAACACCTTCGCAAATGCAAGGTGCGGATATCGTGGTAGCCACTACAGCCGAGCTTTCCTTGAGCATGCTGGAGGAACATTTTTACGAGTTCAAAAAATGATCCCATTCTGATTAAGTTCATATAGCGTTATGTATGACTAAAGACGAACACCATTAGGTGTTCGTTTTTGCTTTTGCCGAAAAAGGATTCATGAATATTTATCACTATTTTACACATATTACATGCATATCATGCTTAAGTTTTTTGAAGGGGGAAACGTCATTGGCAAGACCACTCGAGGCAAAATTAGATTATCTTGAAAAGACTCTGGGTCATCTTCCTGATGTCGTCTTCAAAAAAATGAATGTAGGCCAAACGGGAATTCATGTCATTATGATCTATCTCTCCGGTATTGCGGATACAAGTATGATTAACGAACAAATCGTCAAGCCGCTCATTTTAACTGGAATCCGTGAAAACCACTCCCCAGTTAATCCTGACAAAATAAAGGAGGAGTTGATACAGCAGACAGCATTTACGATCGATATGAAAGAAGGGACAGACCTTGAAACGTGTGTAAGCAAAGTGTTATCGGGCAATACTTGTCTGCTGATCGAAGGGACTGATGATGTTTTTTTTGCTTCTACAGGCAAATTTCCTTCGCGAAGTGTTGAGGAACCCAGCACCGAAACTTTGGTTAGAGGACCAAGGGAAGGTTTTATTGAGGATTTGGAAAGCAACCTGGCAATGGTTAGAAGGCACATCAAAGATATTAGTTTCAGAATAGACAAAATAACCATAGGAAGGAGATCTTCCCGTAAATTAGCAATCTTGTACATATCGGATATCGCAAATCCGGAGCTAGTTCAAGAAGTTAAGCGAAGAGTCGAAACGATTGATGTGGATGATGCTTCCGATACCGGGGTTATTGAGCAATGGATCGAGGAACATCCATGGTCTCCGTTTCCCCAGATTCAAGCCTCTGAACGCTCGGATAAAGCTATAACGGCCTTAATGTCAGGGAGGGTTGTCATTATGCTAGATGGCACCCCTTTTGTCCTAATTGCTCCCATGACCTTCTGGATGCTGGCTCAATCGCCAGAAGATTATTATGAGCGTTTCCCCTTAGGGACATTTTTCCGCATGCTTCGTTTAATGGCTTTGTTCATTGCAACATTCCTGCCTTCGTTGTACGTTGCACTGATTTCTTTCCATCCTGGATTAATCCCGCCTGAGCTGGTCATATCTATCGTTGCCTCAAGGGAGGGAATCCCTTTTCCCGTTTTTGTGGAGGCTTTAATTATGGAATTGGCATTGGAAATATTGCGCGAGGCCAGTCTGCGGCTACCCAAAGGGATAGGACAGGTCATCGGTATTGTAGGCGGTCTTGTTATTGGACAAGCAGCTGTCGAGGCGGCGGTTGTAAGTGCTTTTCTGATTATTGTTGTTGGTCTTACTGCCATTGCGTCCTTTGCAAGCCCGCAGTACAGCGGCAGTATCGGAATTCGGCTTCTTCGTTTTCCCATTATGATGATCGCAGGGGTTTTTGGGCTTTATGGAGTAATTTTAGCCTTTATTTGTTTAGGCGTACACATGGTCCAAATCAAAAGCTTTGGAGTTCCTTACATGTCACCCCTAGCCCCTGTTCGGCTAAGAGATCAACAAGACACCTTGGTTCGGGTTCCTTATAAATATCTCAGAAAACGTCCTATGATGCTAAAGACACAGGACGAAACACACTCTAACAGGAAAAGGAAGTAAAACTATGATTTCTTACGGCCTTCTGTTTCGTCGCACCCTATGGGTACAAAAATGCTTTGCCGCATGGATCGCGTGTACTCTACTCACCGGTTGTTGGGATAGCAGAGAGATCGATAACTTGAGTATTATTCAAGGCGTCGCCATTGATACGGATCAGCAGAATATGCTGGAACTTACCTACCAGCACTTAATCGCGCAGAAATCCAGAAAAAATATGTATCGCAACGTAACAACCTTCAATAAAGATTCCATCCAGTCTGCTTCCAGGGAACAGGCTAAGCAGGTATCTCGTGCTCCTTTATATAGTTTTATTCGCCTGATTTTGATTAGTGATCAAGCTATACAAAAAAGAAGAATCGACCAGTTGTTAGATACGTTTACTCGCTCCTATAAACCAAGTCGAAAATCACTTGTTATGATCATAAAAGGCAATGCAAAAGAAGCGCTCAATAAGATCGGTAAACATCAAGAGATACCTTCTATTGACCTTGAAGCAATGGCTAAAAACAGCAATTTAAACTCAAAAATACCTTATAGAATAACCTTAGGAGAAATTTCTACGCATATCTCACAAGGAGCTGACTTCCTCATTCAATGTCTAGAAACCAATGGAGGCAACCACTTCTCAGGCGCAGCTCTGGTCAGCGGCAAAACGAAGAAATTTGCTTATTGGCTGGACGAAGAGGATGTCATCGGAATCAACTGGATGCTGGGAAAAACGAAGGGCTCAATTATTAGAATTGAGAGCTCAAAGTCAAATCAATCCGTGGTGTTTGAAGTTGAGGATGTCCACACAAAACTTATTCCCCACCTCAACGGGCAGGACCTCTCATTCACAGTTCGAATTAAATCAGATATTAAACTAAACGAAAGCACGGTTAGTTCTGAAGACTTCCTGAAGGAATCATTCATTCAAACTGCTAAACAAGAGGCACAGGATGAAATCAAACAGACCGTATCCCAATCGCTAAACACACTCCAGAAAGAAATGAGAGCAGATGTGGTCGGTTTTGGCACAAAAGTAAAAGTGAAATATCCCGCTTACTGGGATCGGGTAAAGGAAAATTGGCAAGATACATTCAGTGAAATACCGATCAATGTTAAGGCTAAGGTACAGATAGAGCGAACTGGCGCTTATACAAAAGGAGAGGGTGAATAATGTCTAACATACCTTCCATGAAACAGGAAAAAATATCTACCCTGCAAGCCTTATTTACCGTCACTTCGACCGTGTATGCTGTGGGTATTGTCAGTTTACCAAGAACCATTGCGGAGAAGACGCAAACACCCGACGTGTGGCAGGGACTTTTGCTGGCAACTCTGCTTGGGATCGTCGTCATTTTTATCCACGTTAAATTGTGCCATAGATTTCCAGGGAAGACGTTCTATGAGTTCAATCCTGTGATTGCAGGTAAATTCATCGGCTTTCTGATCAATATCGCATTTATTGTATTTTGCACGATGATCTGCTCTCTTGTATGTAGAATGATGGCGGAATTCCTCAAAGGTCTTGCACTGGAGAGAACCCCGATAAGCATGATTCTCTTGCCGTTTCTTCTGCTTATTGGGTATTTGACCTGGGGCGGTCTCCATGCAATGGTGCGATTGATCGAGCTTTTTTTTCCTTTAACCTTTATTGTTTTTTTATTGTTGATCATTCTTAATATCAACCATTTTAATCTTGATAATTTGCGCCCTGTTTTCCATAAAGGTTGGCGTCCGATCTTTGAATCACTTAAAGTTATACCTTTCTCTACAATGGGTTTTGAATCCATCCTTATATTAACTAATGTGATGACCCACCCACAAAAAGCATGGAAGGCCGGGTGGATTGGCTACTCGATTGCAATGGGTTTGTATATTTTAATGGTAACGATGGTCATTGGCTGTATGTCAGTAGAAGAAGTTTCCCGATTGCAGTGGCCCGTCGTTTCTTTTGCACAGCAAATTGAATTCCCCGGTGCGTTCCTGGAACGATTTGAAATATTATTTATCATTTTGTGGACGATCAAAATCTTCATGACCGCCTCAAATTATTATTTCTATATTGTTACTGGAATCAGCCAGCTCACCCAGAAGTGGAACAAGTATATCTGTTATCTCCCGTTATTTATGTTATTTGGCCTGAGCATGTATCCCCAAAATTTTATTGAAATAGGCAACTTCGATAAAATAATAGGTTATGTTGGAATTGTTGTATGTGCAGCAGTACCTTCGGTGCTTCTTGTCATCTCTATGGTCTTCCATCGAACAGAAAAAACGGATGGAAAACAGTAAAGGGTATCTCCTCGCTCTTGCCAATGACTCCCCCCTTATGCTATAGCGTAAGGGGTTTTACTTTTTAACCAGCGTTTATTCCTCGAAATTTTCCAACTGCTCCCTCCACTCAATTACATTCGTGAACTGATATAATGGAAGAGTTAAGCTACTTCCAGATCAACTATTCTCTCTTAGGAGACTATTGCATATGAAACCAACCTATCTTATGGATGATATACAGTGGCAGCAGCTCATTCAAAACGTGGCTGACCATTTTAATGATGTGACAATCAAACGAGGTTTTCAGTACTTTAAGCAGGGAAAGGTAAAAGAATTCGCAATGCCTGATGCTGACCATATTGCGGCTGTCGTGGATGGGAATGAGCTCTACGAAGTGGATCTCCACTTGAGTGCTTTTGCTGCCAGCAGATGTACATGTCCTGTTCGCACCAACTGCAAGCATATGATCGCCGTATTGCTGAACTACGCGAATGAACAGGAACGTTCCGTCCATGCATTAGTGAACGCTCATTCGGCGGGATTCACTCGGCTGGCTGCAAAAGCAGACACCCGTACCCCACCTACTTTCCGGTCGAACCTTTCGCTGGAGCACAAGGAAACAACACGAGATGCTCTCAGTAAAACAGCAAGCAACATACCGGACATGCCCGTTTCCGAATGGCATGATCTGTTTGATCAGTGTATCGCCCTTAACCATGTGCACACACAAAATTCTCAATATGTCCAAAGTGCTTTATCTTCGATCTACGCTGTGAAGCCGCCGCTCTCACCTGGCATGCAGCAGCTATATGGACTGCATGCTCATCTGCGTGTGCTGGAAAAGCTGGTACCTCAGGCCCCCATGACGGGTTATCCCACTCATACCTATATGGGTTACTACACCCAAATCGCCGCAGATGAGCTGAAAGAGGCGATCGAGCGTGATTTTGAGCGTCCACTGGAGCTGACTGATGAACCGATGCATGAAGCTCGTATGGCAGAAACTTTAGCTTATTTGCGCCGAAAAATGCTGACAGAGTCGCGGAACGGTACCTATTTTTCAGACGCGTATTATCAGTTTTGGCTGTACTGGGTGCATCCTGCAAGGCAGGACTCCAACATATATACGGAGGAATTGCAGCATTTACATGCAGCTGAGGAGGAGCATGGTGCAAGGTTGGCACGGCTTCCGTGGATGCTGGCTCAGAGCTGGATGTATGTTTACCAAGCGCAGGATCATAAAGCCTGGGAACTACTACAGGAGGCTGAACGGGCTTTTCCACTAAAAATCTCCTCCAGCCAATTGCTGTTGTTCCTACATGCGTTGCGACAGGCCGAAGATTGGGTACGTCTCAAAAACGGACTGCGACATATCGGCCCCCTCCTTCACAGTCATCGGGATGATCATTTACAGGATTATATGCATGATTGGGAGCTGGTTTTGCAGCACCTTCCAGAAGCAGAGGAGGACATGTGGGACACGCTGAAGGGTATGCTTCCATTTGCGGGTGGAATGTATGAAGAGGCTCTACTTGCTCATGAAAAATGGCGGCAATGGATCGACTATCAGCTAAGCATACGCAGTGAACCTTTAAGTTTTCGGGTGAGCGTGCTGCAACCTATTGAAAAGAACGCGCCTGAGTTGTTGCTGCCCTTTTACCATCAAGCGGTAGAACGTTATGTGCTGGAAAAAAACAGATCTAGCTATAAAGCAGCGGTTAAGCTGTTAAAGCGATTGTTCAAGCTGTACAAGAAAATGAAGCAAGAAACACGCTGGGAGCTGTTCTTCACGACCTTTACCAGCCGTCACAGCCGCCTGCGGGCGCTGCAGGAGGAATTGCGGAAAGGGAAATTGTTATCATGAGCCAATATACCGAAACGATTACGGTGCATATTCAATTAACTACCTATGGGGACGCGCTGATCTATGGCGATTCCTCCATGAACTATAGCATTTCCGGTCAAATGTTGAAGCAGCGTTTGTTTGCTTGGCATGAGGCTTCATTTTATGGCACCGAGCTGGAGATTCAGCATGTTCAAGACACAGATATTATCGTGTTGCCCTCGGAGCAAGTAATTCCTTTTCTGGCAGAGCAGGAGCTTCTACAGCATATCGAATGGATCTGGGACGAGGCCAATGCCCCGTGGCTTCGGCTGATCCCTCTATTGGCTCACTGTATTGAAACAAAAGCCTATGTGCCCAACTTCACGTCGTTCCAGGCAGGGAAGCTGCAATGGAAGTGGGATGCAGAAGCATTGGAAAACATCCAACCAGCAGAGCTTGCTTTGCTGGACAACCTGGATGAGAACGAGCGCGAAGGGCTGGTAGCGGCGTTCTCGGCCGCTGTATTTCAGCGCTGGTACGGCACTGAAGCGGAAGCCGCTGATTTGCGAAGAGAATATCCGATTCTCTTCGCTCCCCAACGCCAGGTCGCGGCAGGCCTGGATGCCCAAGCCTGGCTGATCGCCATTGGATGGAAGGCAGATACCGCGCCATTTCGCCCGCTTCTGCAACTACTGGAGCCAGAGCTGGAGGACGACGAGCCATCTTGGAAGCTCAAGCTTGTGTTGCAGGACAAGCAGGACCCGGCCTTGCTGGTGCCTGTACAGCTCGCCGATGATGGATATGCATCCGGCTCATGGCCCGATGCGTGGACGGTGCATGTGCGTGAGCGCTCAGGCGGATGGCTGGAACGCTTGACCGCTATTTTGCCCGCAGGGCAGCGTGCCGGAAGCCGCGATGACATACTGAGTCGCCCGCTCTCCGACGAAGCAGCGTGGCAATTCCTGACGACCGACAGCCAACGTCTGCTGGAAAGTGGTTGGCAGGTGCTGCTGCCAGCTTGGTGGGAGGCAGCCACCCGCAAGAAGCCAAAGCTGCGGGCCAAGGTTCGCCCCGGCGAGGGAGCGGGAGAGCGCTCGAAGGGCAGCTCGCTGTTCGGACTGGACTCGATTGTCCAGTTCGATTGGCGTGTGGCCATCGGCGATGCCGATCTGAGCGAGTCGGAATTCGCCGAGCTCGTGGCTCGCAACGAGCGCTTGGTGCGCTTCCGCGGGCAATGGATCGCGCTCGACCCTGCGCTGCTGGCGCAAATCCGCCGCGCCATGGACGGAATCGACAGCGCTCAGGGATTGTCCTTTCAGGACATTCTGCAGCTGCATATGCTTGGCAACACCGACGAGCCTGAAGGCGATGCCTCGGGCGAGCAGCCGGAGGACCCGGCACGCTTCCGACTGGAAGTAGAGCTGAACGCCCATCTGCTGAAGCTGATCAGCCAGCTCGGACGGCAATCGGAATGGCCCGCTCTGGACGTGCCGGATGGACTGCAAGCCGAGCTGCGGACATATCAGCGGGACGGATACGCATGGCTGGCCTTTTTACGGCGCTTTGGATTGGGCGCCTGTCTGGCCGATGATATGGGGCTCGGCAAAACGGTGCAATTTATTACTTATTTACTGCACCTACAGGAAATTGCCGCTGAGACGGGTGTACGCTCCAGTTCGTTGCTGATTTGCCCGACTTCGGTGCTGGGCAACTGGCAGAAGGAGCTCAGCCGCTTCGCTCCTTCATTAAGAGTCATGCTGCACTATGGAGGCAAGCGGGAGCAGGGAGACTTGTTCCGCGAAAAAGTCGAGCAGGCCGATGTCATCCTGACCTCCTTCGCTACAGCAACTCTGGATCAAGAGCTGCTGCAAAGCATGACTTGGGATTCGATCTGTCTGGATGAAGCGCAAAACATTAAAAATGCGCAAACCAAGCAATCCACAGCTGTGCGCAGCTTCCCTGCACGTCATCGTATCGCGTTGACAGGAACACCTATTGAAAATCGGCTGTCCGAGCTATGGTCCATTTATGATTTTATCAATCCAGGTTATCTGGGCAGCTCACGCGCCTTTAGCAATCGCTTTATGAATGCTATTGAGAAAGAACATAATGAGCAACGCACGATGGATTTGCAGAAGCTGGTTCAGCCCTTCATGCTGCGGCGCAAAAAGAAGGACCCTGCGATACAACTTGATTTGCCTGACAAGAACGAGATGAAAACATACATTCACCTTACCTCCGAGCAGGGTGCGCTCTATGATCAGATTGTTAAAGAACTGATGGAACGGATGCAGAAGCTGGAGGGGATCGAGCGCAAAGGAGCTATTTTGTCAGCTCTGACCCAGTTGAAGCAGCTTTGTGACCACCCTGCTCTTTTAACCAAGGAGGCGCTTCTGGATGCAGCAGCTTCTGGTTATAGTCAGCCCGATCTTGAGGCGATCATTAGCCGTTCATCCAAACTGGAGCGCATCCTGGCTATGGTCAAGGAGCTACGGGAAGAGGGCGAGCGCTGCCTTATTTTTACGCAGTATATTGGTATGGGTCAGATGCTCCAGCAGGTACTCGCTCAGGAGCTCCAAGAGCCTGTGCTCTATCTGAACGGTAGCACGTCCAAAACTGCGCGTGACCGAATGATTGACCAATTCCAATCGCATACGCTCTCTCCTGACGAGCAGCCGTCTGTGTTTATTTTATCGCTCAAAGCCGGGGGGGTGGGTCTCAACCTGACAGCTGCCAATCATGTCTTTCACTTTGATCGCTGGTGGAATCCGGCTGTTGAAAATCAAGCCACAGACCGAGCCTATCGGATGGGACAAACGAAGGATGTACAGGTGCACAAATTTATCTCGCTGGGCACGCTCGAGGAACGCATTGATGAAATGCTGGAGAGCAAGCAGCAGCTTAGCGACCAAATCATAACCAGTACCGAAGGCTGGATTACTGAGCTGTCTACAGACGCGTTAAAAGACCTCTTTACACTACGGCGTGAGTGGGCATAATGATGTCCCAAATTGAACTATAATGTATATGGAGTACCAGTTTGAGTTCACTACATGCCTATTTTTAGGAAGCCGTAGTTTATAGCACGGTCCAAAGCTCCTTTGTGTGCATTTAATATCTCATCACAACAAAGGAGTTGATTTGAAGTGGCCATTCGTCCTCCACAAACGCTGAAATCTACGGGCAGAAAGGTTCCTGTTACGAGATATCGCAATGTGAGTCCAACACAAACCCTTCGTAGATTTACAGTTATCTGGGCTAACAATGATGGTGTACCTTTTAACACGTCTGGATTTTTTGCAACACTCCGGCGTTTAGATGGAACTTTTGTTCAAGCTGCAGGCTTCGACCGCTTTGGTACTGCCCGATTCAACAGAGTCCGCACACCTACGAACCAGCCTTATATTCTGCGTACTTTTAGAGATGATGGAGTATTATTCCGCGTTAGATCCGTACCTGCTGGCGTATCCTCATTTGTCGTTATTGGTTAAGTTCGTACCGAACGCAGCCTAGACTGTAGTTAACAAAAAGAGCAGTCAGGAACAGAGCGTATCTGTCCTGACTGCTTTTTTCAAACTACCTACCTACTCAGAATCTTCTTCTACTTGTACGTCTTTCGTAGCGGCTGTATTGTACACCGTTTTGAGCCAGTTCTCACTCGACCAGTTCAGCTTGCCTGCGCCCGCTCCATCCTTGGCCTGCAATTGAGCAACCAGGTTGGCAGGGTCTTCGGCTGTATAGCTGTATGGCAACGTTGTGAACCCATTCCAAGAGAAGCTCTTTGCCTTCGCTGGATAAGGAGCTACCGGGCTATTCGCAGCGTCACTGCCTCCTCTGAACACGGCACCGTTGTCCGAAAAGATAACATCCTCGGCTTTGATTTTACCTGTATAATCCGCTTTGTTAGGGTCTTTTTGATTATTACGCACTGGAGAAAACACATCTATTAAATACGATTTTTCTAGCAACACTGCCCCGTTTTCTGTTGAAATCGCACCATTACCCACGACGTCAAAATGGTACCCTTTGGCAGCGATCGCTTTGGCCATGTCGGACGTAATTCTTTTTTTAGCTCTGGCCAATCCAGCATCATCCATAACGATGTTATATGCATGAGCATTACCACCGCGCAAACGTGGCATACGGTCTTGAATATCCAGATAGTAATTATGGTGCAGCGTCACTTCCAAATCCGCATTGTCGCCTGCCATTTCCGTGGCACCCACCAGATGCGCTTTCTTTTGTCCTGCTGCAATAACAATGATATCTTCTTTACTCATGCCCACTGCACTGCTTCTCAAATAAGCGTACATAGGATAGGAGGACTTATCTGCTTCCATGGCATTGACTTGTTGGGTTACCCAGCTGTTGGAGCTGCGGTCATCTCCTTTGAACAAGGACCAGGAAATCGTAACTCCGTTACTGCCCTTTTTCACATCTACCAGGCCATCATAGGCTTTGTTAAATGTACAATGGTCGATCCATACCTTAGAGCTTGCACCTTCGATGGTAATATAATCCCAGTCATTCTTGTCATAGTTTCCTTTGGTTGCTTCATCCCATTCCCACAGTTCATCAAATTCAAGGTTACGGAAAATCAAATTAGAGCTTCGTTTGATGACAAAACCGGCATGCTTGATTTTCGCACCATTGGCCGAGAAAATCGTAACTCCATTCATATTCTCGATATAGACTTTGCTCACCCCTGTCTTTTTCAGAACAGGATGTGTTTGTACAGGATTGTTGGCGCTAAATGGCATTGCCTTCGCAGCGCTAGGGATTTCATTCCAGCCAAGGTCCAGATCGTTCATAATTTCAATCACTTTAACTTTGCTGCCTTTTTTCAGTGCTTCGTTGAGATCTACAGCATTGTACACCTTTTTGTAATTAGCATCCGTATCGGTAATGTTCCCACCACCTGTATTACCATACGAAAAGCCAGTCAAATTATAATTATTTTTGGAGGTTACACCGGGGTCCATCCCTGGAGTTGGTTGTTCTGTACCCGGTGTCGGCTTCACAGGTGGTGTACTTGCATTCCCTTCTGAAGAAGCACCCGATACAATCACATTGTCGAACTGGGCAACTGCTTTAGACGTTACCAGACCCATAGCTCCAGCAGTGAGACTAGTGTCTGTGGCGGACAACTCCAGCTGATCATTAACATACATTTTGATTTCCGAACCGGATAGCTCCAGCTTCACTCTGTACCATGTATTGGTGTCTAGTTTGTATTTTTTATTGGTAGCCAATGTCTTCATAGAGCCATTAACCTTTTTACGAATCTCAAGGGCTCCGCCTTTCTTATTGTACAATGATGCTGCATAGAAGTTATCTGAATCCGTGTATCTACCTGCCACATATACTCGATTAGAGCCATTAAAATCATTTACATATACATCTGCTTGCACACTATAATTCGTCCATGAGGTATTGCCTTTAACGGAATGGCTTTCGCTTCGACTAGATTGTTGGTATGTAGAACCATTCCCGTCCTTGACCACAGACCAGTTCCCTGAACCTGCAGACCATCCTTGAGCTTCTCCTTGTTCAAAATCATCACTTACCTGTACATTCTCATCAGCCTGTACATGGCCTAAAAGCGGTAGTGATAAAGACAGTGCCAACGTACTGCTTAACATTACACTTGCACATTTTTTTAACAAACTCGATTTCATATCACAATTCCCTTCTCAATTAGATTCATGAATACTAAAGCAAACGGTATATAACGTACTGATGGATGGAATCATATCCACACACCAATGAGGGCCCTAATCGCTATACTCCAATAATTATAGGCACTTAAATAAATATTAAAATATGTCTAATTACTTATCTTTTGTCTTAATTTTTCTATTAATTTTTCGTTCTTTTTCGCGAACACACCAAATGATGTTTCATAAAATCACAAAAAACGAGATTTTTTTATTTTTGAATAAGACATACGGTTGTCATGTTGAGAATGATACATATAAAAGGGTGAGTATCATCAATATCATGTAAAGGAGCGATTAGATGTCTAGCTACGAATATGCTTCCAAATCAGAGTTAAAAGAAGCCATTCATACCTCCTACTTACGGTTTGACAGTGAGTTCCAAGAGATCGACGAAAGCCACAAGGATACTCGAATCGACGAAGTCGATAAAACACCCGCAGAGATGATTGCCTACCAGCTCGGATGGCTTCATCTTGTCATGAGTTGGGACAGAGACGAACGAGAGGGAAAAACCGTCATCATGCCCGCCCCAAATTATAAGTGGAATAGACTAGGCGAACTATACCAATCATTCTACAAGACCTATTCAGACCACTCTCTATATGAATTACGAAATATGCTCAAGCTGGCTGAGCAAACGTGGCTGGATTGGGTGGACACACTCAGTCATGAAGAACTCTTCACCCAGGGCGTTCACAAGTGGACGGGCACCAATCCGAACTGGCCTATGGCGAGATGGATTCACATTAACTCTGTAGCACCGTTTAAAACATTCAGAGCCAAGATACGGAAATGGAAGAAATACAACGCGCAACAGTGATGAAAAAAAGTGTGCATTGTGCTACAATACTTTAGTTGTATCGGGATACATTTAGGGAAGGGTAAGTGAAACGCCATGCTTATTATTGGTATTGCCGGCGGTACAGGTTCCGGTAAATCGACGGTCGCACGCGCCGTCGTTGAGCGTCTGGGATCTAATAAAGTGACTTTCATATCTCAGGATAACTACTATAAAGACCATTCACATCTGAGTTATGACGAACGTGCTTTGGTCAACTATGATCATCCGTTTGCCTTTGATAACGACTTGCTGATTGAGCATCTCCAATGTCTAAAAAAAGGACAAGCAACTCAAGCGCCCGTGTATGACTTTACGGTTCATGCCCGCTCCACGGACGAGACGGTAGAGCTTTTGCCAAATCATATCGTTATGTTGGAAGGTCTGCACGTACTGTCAGACGAAAAACTCCGCAGCCTGCTTGATATTAAGGTATTTGTGGATACGGATCCTGATGTGCGCATTCTTCGTCGGGTTCTTCGCGATATTGAGGAACGCGGTCGCACCATCCATTCGATCCATGATCACTATTTGACGACGGTTAAGCCAATGCACGAGGCATTTATTGAGCCTTCCAAGAAATACGCCGACCTGATCCTTCCTGAGGGAGGACATAACGAGGTCGGTATTCAACTGCTGTCTATTTTGACTGAAAAATATTTGGCAGGAGATCGGACATGGGGTACTGTATAAAGTAATCCCGGTTGTTCAGGCTGTCGAGATTTTCTCGGCAGCCTTTTTTGTCTTTTATATGCCATTTGAACTAAATTATCTTTGGAATCACCGTGTCGTTTATGTTAGCATGTAAAGATTGAATGCATTCGTTTTTAGTTAAAGTTGGAAGCGTTATCAACTGTTCCGTCAGGTGATTAGGCCCTCGCCTTAATGGCGTCTTTTTTGAATAGATATAATTATGGAGAGTGCTGTCATGAATGAGCTATGCAACATTTTGATTGTAGATGATGAGATATTGGTACGACAAGGGATCAAGCATCATTTGTCGTGGGAACAATACGGATTTCGAATTGTAGGTGAGGCCTCCAACGGGAAAGAGGCGCTGGAGCTGATTGAAGCCTTACGTCCTCATATTATCATTACGGATATCGTGATGCCGATCATGGACGGCGAGGAGCTGACACGCATAGTCAGACAGAACTATCCAGATATAGAGGTCATTGTGCTCAGCAGCTACGGCGAGTTTAATTACGTACGCTCCACCTTTCAGCAAGGTGTGGCTGACTATATTTTGAAGCCCAAGCTGGACACAGATGAGCTGCTTCAAGTGCTTCAGCGAACGGCCCGCAAAATCCCATCCATTCAGTATCAGGAAGATGCCGGGAATAATCGAATTACGATGGATCATGTGATCGAAAAATTGATCTCCGGCTATACCATAGATTATGACAATGAACTGCTGAAGCAAGCATTTCCTTATCCCCGTTTTGCGCTCATAGGTATAGAACAGTCGGTACAGCAAGATAAGGGGCGCTCTACTACTACCTCTGCTTCGGACCTATTTTCCAAGCTTACAGATCGGTTAGCCTCTGCCTGTGAACACATGGTTCTACGACAATTGCCATCTGATGTCTATACAGCTATTTTTTTAGCCAATTTGGAGCCACGGGAATTAGACGCCTGGATGGCTGCGGTTAGGGAAGTTGCTCAAGAGACGAAGCAGGTCGAGCCACAGACAGGCTGGGCGGTCAGCCATCTATTTGATGATTTTAACCAAATTAGCAATGTCTATCAGGATGAGCTGCCGAAGCTGCTAAGTTACAGGTTTTATTTCCCAGAAACGGCGCTACTGATGGAAGATGAACTCCCTCAGCCTATTCAGGTGAATAGTTCGTTTAACCTAAAACAGTTTACGGAAGAGATGAAGCGTGAGCATTTTGATACGGCTTTTCAGGATTTGAGGTCCTATGTAGCCGCCATGTCCGGTAACTATACCTCTACCGCTTTTGAATTCAAATCGCTGCTCGGAAATATCGTGTTCAACATTACAATTTTGCTCGGGAATCAGGGGTATGATATGAAGGAGCTGGATGCGGCGAAATATTCGTATTTCAAAACAATTAATGATGCTCCTCATGTACATGAAGCCGTGCGGTTGCTGGAGACTTTTTTGGAGGAAGCGAACCGACAGATCCTGGCCAAAACACAGCAAGGAAGTAGTGCAAGCATGAAAAAACTGCTGGAGTATATTGAGGAACATCATGCTGAAACACTCAATTTGACGACCCTTGGGCAATATTTTCATTTTAACCCCTCTTATTTGTCCAGTTATTTTACGGCACACCATACAGAGGGATTTAGCGAGTATCTGAACAAAATCCGGGTTGAGAAGGCTGCTGAATTACTGCGATCGGGGACGCTGCCCATTTCAGATATTAGCAGCACAGTAGGCTATTCGGACCCCAGCTATTTTACTAAAGTGTTCAAAAAAGTGAAGGGCTACTCACCCAGCCAGTACCGCCGGGAGCATCTCTATTAGAGAGCAAGCGCATATCTGCCAGCAGAAAAGAGATTAAATATGAAAAGATATATCCACAAGATCAAATATCAAGGTCTGTTCTTCAAAATCTTTATTGTTATGGTGGTCAGCATCACTGCGGTGTCCTTGCTGACCTCTTTGGTGACGATTCGAATGTCTGAACGACTATTCGCTGAGACATTCAGTATTACGAATGCCAAGGTGCTTAGCCAGATTCAATCCAGCTTTGAATCCTTCAATGACTCTATCGTGAATGCTGTAACCCATGCTTCGGAAAATGGAACCGTCAAAAACTATTTGACTGGCGGCCAATCTGACTCGATTAACTCGGCAAGGATTTACTTTGGTATGGCACAGCAAATGAAGCAAATTAAATCGAACGTCGATGCTTATGATGTCGGTGTCGCTGTAACAGGGATGAACGGTCGGAGCTTTTACTCCGACTCGTCCTATTGGCCTGTAACTGCGGAACAGCTTAAGAGCAGTGCCATTACAGCCCGAAGCGTGGCACGGCCAGCACAGCTTATGTATCAAATGGATACGGAGTTGTTTCATCAACAAATGAATAGCACCGCACAAAAGCCAACCCCCTATATTATCGCCTCCAAAGTATTTATGGAGCGAACGAGCGGCACCATGTACGGTATGATCTACATCGCTATCCGAGAGCCGGAATTTCGGCGTTTTTATAACAATTTCACGAGTAATGGTAATGATGTGCTGATTTTGGACAAATCAGGACTGATTGTATCAAGCAACCGCCAGGACCTGATCGGACAACGCTCCAGTGAACTGCTGGGCTATGCCACCAAAATCAATGAACAGGGACTGAACTATATTAATGCAGATGTGATGAATAAGGAGAGTATCGTTCTTTCCAACTACATTCCTTCATTTGATTTTTATCTGGTGAACATGATCGATAGACAAACGGCGGTTGGGCAAATTATTGACGTTAAATCTGTAGTATGGATCTGCATCGCCATCGTACTGATTGCTTTGGTGATTGTTTTTCTCATTTCCCGTCGCCTGATCCGTTCCTTGACTCGGTTGGTCAAGCAAATGTCGACGATACGCGAGAAAAATTTTGATAATTATATCCCGGTCACAGGCAGCTATGAGGTCAGACAACTAAGTCATGCATACAA
The DNA here is from genome assembly GCF_025846815.2 of Paenibacillus sp. BT-177. NCBI lineage: Bacteria > Bacillati > Bacillota > Bacilli > Caryophanales > Paenibacillaceae > Paenibacillus > Paenibacillus sp. BT-177. The sequence continues at coordinate 119,728 of NZ_JAOYTP010000007.1, forward strand.
CTACATGCTTGATGAACTAAATGATTATATTCGTAAGCTTTTAGAAACGCAAAAAGGCCAACGAAATGCAGAGCTTGCTGCACTACAACGGCAGATCAATCCACATTTTCTGTACAATACATTGGCTTCCATCAAAATGCTCGTGCTCAAAGGAAACAAGGAAACCGCCGCCGAGACGATTAATGCGCTCATTTCCCTGCTGCAAAATACAATCAGCAATGTGAGCGAAACGATCACCATCGAGCAGGAAATGGCCAACATGCAAAATTATGTATTTATTAATCATGTACGTTACGGGCAACGGGTACAAGTGAATTACTTTGTATCGCCCGATTGTCTGGAGTACCATGTGCCCAAACTCATCATTCAGCCTTTTATCGAAAACTCCTTTTTCCATGCGTTTAATGAGAAGAATGCAGGGCACATCTATATATTGGTGTCTAAAACAGAGGATACATTAATCTGTGAAGTGGTCGACGATGGAGACGGTATGGATTTGGATGGGTATACAGTGCAAGACGGACTGCCGAATCCCAAGAGCAAACGCCAACTATTTACGGGCATCGGCATCCAGAATGTACACAATCGCATTACCCTTCTGTATGGAGAAGAATATGGCGTAACCATCTCCAGCAAGAAGGGCGAGGGCACCAAAGTAAGAATGACCCTGCCACTGATCCTAAAACCCGCCCCTCCTACCCCATAAAAAATATAGGCTGAACTAAACAAAGAAGGTGGAACAAGAACGGAGCGGGCGGAATGGTGCTTCGTGAAGAACTTTAGTTCAGTCTATAAAAAGTACCTAAAACTAAAGAAAGTACAAATGTAAGCGGTACCTTTTTAGATAAATCATAATAATAAGACCAATCTGTATAAAGATATTCCTAACTGCCAGCAAAGCAAGGATGATAAACTAAATTCATAAACAAGGTAACCGCTTTCAAAAAAAGTTTTACATGATTAGCAACATATAAAAAAAGAGTAGGGGTTGAACAAAATGAAAAAAATGTCTTTCCTTCTGCTGATCGCAAGCTTGATCTTGCTATCCGCGTGCTCCAGCAATTCCGAGAAAGCAGCTACGACCACAGATTCAGGCAAGAAAGAAATCACAGTCTGGGCTTGGGACCCGAACTTTAATATCGCAGCCCTGAAGCTGGCAAAAGATCGCTATGTTGCCAAACATCCAGATGTAACCGTAAACATTGTTGAATATGCTCAAAATGATATCGTACAAAAAATGAATGCCGGCCTCAACTCCGGTTCTACTAAAGGATTGCCGAACGTGGTTCTAATTGAGGATTACCGGGCACAGAACTTCCTGCAAGCCTATCCCGATTCTTTCCATGATATGACTAATTCGATCAAAGCATCCGACTTCGCGGATTATAAAATCGGGCCGACCAGCTACAACGGCAAGCAGTATGGAGTTCCTTTCGACTCCGGCGTTATGGGATTGTATGTAAGAACGGATTATCTGGAACAAGCCGGCTACAAAGTAGCGGACTTGACCAATATTGATTGGGACAAATTTATTGAAATCGGTAAAGCTGTAAAACAGAAAACAGGCAAAGATATGCTGACTCAAGATCCGAATGACCTGGGTCTGATCCGTGGCATGATCCAAACTGCAGGTTCTTGGTACCTGAAAGAAGACGGTAAAACACCAAACCTGGCTGGTAATCCAGCTCTAAAAGAAGCACTCTTGACGTACAAATCCTTGTTCGACGCTAATATTGTTAAAATGAATGCCGACTGGAGTCAATTCTTGGCCGCGTTCAACAGTGGTGCAGTTGCTTCCGTACCAACAGGTAACTGGATTACGCCTTCGATTAAGGCTGAAGCTTCGCAATCCGGTAAATGGGCTGTAGTTCCTTTCCCTAAACTGAAAAATATACCTGAATCCGTGAATGCTTCCAGCCTCGGCGGCAGCTCCTGGTATGTCCTCAACTCGGACGGTCAAGATACCGCTGCTGATTTCCTGAAAGAAACATTCGGTTCAGATCCAGAGCTGTATCAAGATATGCTGAGCAAAATCGGAATTGTCGGTTCATTGAACGCTGCTTCCAGCGGTAAAGCTTATGACGTGGAAGATGCTTACTTCGGTGGCGACAAAGTGTATAAGAAGTTTGCTGATTGGACTAAACAAGTTCCAAAAGTCAATTATGGCCTGCACACTTATGCCATTGAGGACATCATGACCGTTGAAATTCAAAACTATCTGAACGGGAAAGATGTAGACACAGTTCTGAAGGACGCTCAAGGACAAGCGGAAGCACAGCTTAAATAAGACAGTCCATCTAGCCAAGGCTAAACAATAAAACGATAAGCACTTAAAACCTTGGGCTTGCGAGTTCAAGGTTTTATTGCTGCATAGGGAGTTGACATGGTATGAAGACAGCCGCGCCCAAAATGACTACAACACGTCTCAAAGCAGGTATGACAGGATGGTTGTTCATATCCATCGCAGTGATCATGATTGCCGCCTTTTATTTTTATCCGATGATTCAGGCGCTGATCTTATCCTTTAAAACGGGTACAGGGTCTAATCTGAGTTTTAACGGCATTGATAACTATAAGCGCCTGTTCACCGACAAAATGTTCATCACCGCCGTAAAGAATACATTTATCTACTTAATTTTCCAGGTACCTTTAATGGTCATTCTGGCTCTGTTCATTTCCGTATTGTTGAACGATAAAAACCTGAAATTCAAGGGCTTTTTCCGCACCGCCATCTTCTTGCCGTGTATCACATCTCTTGTAGCCTATTCGGTTGTTTTCAAGTATCTGTTCTCATCTGACGGTTTGGTAAACTCCTTGTTGCTGAATCTGCATGTGATTGGTACGCCAATCCAATGGATTACAGATCCTTTCTGGGCCAAAGTAACAATTATTATCGCGATCACATGGCGCTGGACTGGGTACAACATGATCTTTTATCTGTCGGGTCTTCAGAACATTGACAGCTCTATCTACGAAGCAGCCCGCATTGACGGAGCTTCCCCGATTCGGCAGTTTTTCAGCATTACCGTTCCACTGCTTAAGCCGATTATCCTGTTCACCTCGATTACATCGACGATTGGTACACTCCAGCTCTTCGATGAAATTATGAATATTACGAAGGGTGGGCCCGGTAACGCGACATCTTCTATTTCGCAATATATCTATAATCTGTCCTTCAAGTATTCATCCGACTTTGGTTATGCGGCGACCGTATCTTATTCCATCGTCATTATGATCATTATCTTGTCGATTATCCAGTTTAAAGTGGCAGGTGAGAAAAAATGATGAAAACAAAAAGAGCATTTACGTACGCCTTTCTGATTCTTGTATCATTCATTTCGATTTTCCCGTTCCTGTGGATGCTATCCAGCTCCACGAACCTGTCAGTCGATGTGACGAAAGGCAAACTTCTGCCTGGCTCCCATCTGATGGATAACATGCACAATCTGCTGGAACAAGTAGACATCGTTACTGCACTCAGTAATTCTGCAAAGGTTTCCATCTCAACGACGCTGCTGGCTATGCTCATTGCATCACTGGCTGGCTATGGCTTTGAAATTTACAGAAGCAAAGCGAAAGACGTTGTCTTCAATATCCTGCTGATGTCGATGATGATTCCGTTTGCGGCAATCATGATCCCGCTTTACCGGATGTTCGGCAGCATTTCTAATGTCATACCATGGATCGGCATTGATACGCTCTCTTCTGTCGTTATTCCGACCGTAACTACGGCGTTCCTGATCTTCTTTTTCCGTCAAAGCACCAAGATGTTTCCCAAGGATCTGCTGGAAGCTGGCCGGATGGATGGATTATCCGAGCTAGGTCTGTTCTTCCGGGTGTATATGCCTACGATGAAAACAACCTATGCCGCTGCCGCAATCATCACGTTCATGTCCAGCTGGAACAACTACCTCTGGCCTCTGATTGTACTGCAAACGCCAGAAAATCAAACCATCCCGCTGTTGATCTCGAACCTCGGCTCCAGCTATGCACCGGACTACGGCGTTATCATGATCGCCATTGTCCTGTCCACATTGCCGACTGCACTGGTATTCTTCCTGATGCAGAAGCACTTTGTCGCAGGTATGGTCGGCTCGGTAAAATAATAGATTTCTGTATACGGTCTTCATTCAATTTAAAAATAAGGAGTGTTCGCCTTGACCATTCATACCCCTAGTCTGGACTGGCTCACCGATGTGACCAAGTTCGCGGTAAATCGCTTGCCTGCCTATTCCGACCATAAGTATTACGCCACGCTTCAGGAAGCAGAGCACCAGGCCGATATGGCCTGGCGTCACAGCCTGAATGGGAGCTGGAAGTTCAACTATGCGACGAATCCGGCCACTCGCCCAGTAGAATTCTATGCCCCTGACTTTGAGTATGGCGGCTGGAGCGATATTCAGGTACCAGGTCATATTCAGACACAAGGCTTCGGCCAAATGCAGTACGCCAATACGATGTACCCGTGGGACGGACATTCAGACGTTCGTCCACCCCATATTCCAGAAGACCACAATCCGGTCGGTAGCTATATCAAAAGATTTGTTTTGCCCGAAAATATGGCTTCCGACGCGCAACCTGTGTTCATCTCTTTTCAAGGTGTCGAGTCGGCCTTCTATGTATGGCTGAACGGAAAATTTGTCGGTTACAGCGAGGACAGTTTTACACCGTCTGACTTTGAGCTAACACCCTACCTGCAAACTGGTGAAAACAAGCTGGCGGTAGAGGTATATCAAAGAAGTACAGGAGCTTGGCTGGAGGATCAGGATTTTTGGCGTTTTTCCGGCATTTTCAGAGACGTATATCTGTACACGATCCCTACTGTTCACGTACGCGACCTGCATGCCAAGGCAGATCTGGACGCTACCTACACGCAGGGCCAGCTGGAACTGAAACTGACTTTGGAACAACCAGCAACAGCCCATACAACTGTCGATGTGAAGGATGCCACCGGACATACAGTAGCTTCTTTGAAAGCTGACTTTACAGACGGCATCGCCTCGCTGTCAGCAACTTTGGAGCAAGTAGAGCGCTGGAGCGCGGAAAAGCCTTATTTATATACGTTGCTCATTCAAATTTATGATGCCAATGGAACACTCGTCGAGGTGATCCCACAAAAGGTCGGCTTCCGCAAATTCGAGATGGTCAACAAGGTTATGCATCTGAACGGCAAACGCATCGTCTTTAAAGGTGTGAACCGTCATGAATTTAACGCTCGTACCGGACGTGCGATTTCCCGTGAAGATATGCTGTGGGATATTCGGACACTCAAGCAGAACAATATGAACGCTGTCCGTACCTCTCATTACCCGAATCAGACACTGTGGTATGAGCTCTGCGATGAATACGGGATATACGTGATTGACGAAATGAACTTGGAAACACACGGTTCCTGGCAAAAACTCGGCGCAGTCGAGCCTTCGTGGAATATTCCGGCCAATCTGCCGGAGTGGCAGGATATCGTTATGGATCGCGCCATTTCCATGCTGGAACGGGACAAAAACCATGTATCCATTCTGATCTGGTCTTGCGGAAATGAGTCGTATGCAGGTGAAGTGCTGCGCAATGTCGCTAACTATTTCCGGTCCACCGATCCGAGCCGTCTGGTACACTACGAAGGCGTGTTTCACAATCGTACGTACGATGATACCAGCGATATGGAGAGCCGGATGTACGCCAAGCCCGCAGATATCGAGCAATACTTAAACGACAATCCACAAAAACCGTATATCAGTTGCGAATACATGCATGCAATGGGCAATTCCGTAGGCGGCATGCACAAGTATACCGAGCTGGAGAACAAATACGAGCTGTATCAAGGTGGGTTCATTTGGGATTACATTGATCAGGCGGTCATGAAAAAAGATCTCTACGGACGCGAGTACCTGGCGATCGGCGGCGACTTTGACGACCGTCCAACAGACTATGGTTTCTGTACAGACGGAATTGTCTATGCAGACCGGAAGGTTTCACCGAAGATGCAGGAGGTCAAATTCCTGTACCAAAATCTGAAGCTCATCCCGGATACCAAAGGTGTGACCATCCGCAACGAAAACCTGTTCGAGGGTACAGGAGACTATGAACTGGTATACAGCCTGCTGCATGAAGGTCAAGAGATCGCGCGAAATGTGAGTCATGTGGATGTGGCGGCTCAGACCGAAGCCTATATTCCATTGACATTCCCAAGCACAGACGAGAAGCCTGGGGAATATGTCATTCACACAGCGCTCGTATTGAAGGAAGCGACGCTCTGGGCTGAGGCTGGGCATGAAGTGGCCTTCGGACAACATATTTCCATTGTGGAAGATCCAAATCCGCTGAAAGCTCCAATAGGTGGAGCCCTACGAGTGGCGCATGGTGATGTAAATATTGGCGTTCACGGTACGGATTTCACCATCATGTTCTCCAAAGGAGCAGGCAGCCTGACTTCACTTCGCTACGCTGGACGTGAGATGATCGCTACGCCTCCTGCCCCGCTGTTCTGGCGAGCAACCACAGACAATGATCGGGGAACCGCACTGGGTTTTGAAGCTGGTGGCTGGTTCGCTGCAAGCCTGACGCGTAAATGTGTGGATATTGAGGTCACGGAAGAGCAGACAGACCGTGTGACCATTACGTTCCGCTACACCCTAAGCATTCATGCTGACGTACAGGTAACGGTAACCTACACCGTCTTGGCGGATGGCAGTTTGAACGTAAAATCCACCTATGAAGGTGTATCAGGGCTGCCTAACCTGCCGATCTTTGCCCTTTCGTTCAAGGTTCCAGCGGACTATCGCCATCTGGACTGGTATGCGATGGGACCGGAGGAGAATTACATTGACCGAGCCTTTGGTGCTAGACTCGGCGTATTCCGCAACAAAGCTGCGGATAATGTGTCCGGGTATGTCGTGCCACAGGAATCCGGCAACCGTACAGGCGTGCGCCGGGTCGATATTACCGACGATTCCCAGCGAGGCATTCGCATTACAGCACCTGCCACCGCACCAGTGGAATGCAATATTTCGCCGTATACAGCGTTTGAGCTGGAAAGTGCAGGCCATCTGTATGAACTGCCCAATGTGTATTACACCGTTGTCACCGTAGCTGGCAAGCAAATGGGCGTAGGCGGCGACGACAGCTGGGGTGCTCCGGTACATGAGGAATATCAAATTCCGGCCGATCAAAAGCTGGAATTCGAGTTTACCGTGCAGCGGATATAAATAAACTCTCCCTATAGACAAGTATATATAATAAAAGCCCTTCCGGCTTCCCTGATGGAAAGCCGGAAGGGCTTTTATATTTTCTCATTCCACTCGTACATCATGACATAGTCCATGCCGCTCCAGCGTTTACGTATAAGCGGCCTTGCCGCACCCGGCTAGCTTGTAGCCAGATTAACATATGTTCGCGAGAAATCAAGGTTCTTCAAGTCCCTTTGATCTATAAAAAACTCCAAATACCCTGCGTCCCACCAGCACATACCAACCTCATTCAAGGATGATACAGAGAGCAAAACATGCCAATTTTCCGAAGCTTGATCGTGCTTTTCCCGATTCGCCTGGTATTCTTGCAGCTGAGGCAGCACTTCGGATCGTAAATGCTCCGCATACTCCGTACTTCCCCTATGCATAGCTTGCTCGGCTTCCTGATGGATCTGACCCTCACTCTTATGCCAATTAAACAGAAGACCCTTTAGCCCGTTACGGCACAGATAAGCATCCCGACGAGTGTTCCCGGCAAAAGACTGATGCTGCCCCCACACCGTGTCGCTATGTTCATATAAAAGCTCATAAAGCTCTTCGTACTGATCTAATAGAATATCTCCTAGCTCACCCTCCGATGGTAGCGTCAGGATCGGATGAAAAGAAATTGCATACGCAGTGAAATCCCGTTGCTCCACCGACACCTCTACGCGCCCAGCGGGCGGTAATGTTTTCTGCAAAGCACTGCTGTCGCCGTTATAGTAAAATATTTTATGCTCAATATCGTAAGCTGGCTCATCCAGCCCAAGAAAAAAGTATAGTATGCCCTGATGAGGCAATCCCTCAAATGGTGAAAAAGGCAACTCGCTTAGATTGATTTGCGCAATAAACGTATAATATTCTCCGTCTGAATTACACGGCCACTCTATTGTGGGCGGCAGATCTGGATAGCCGGCGATCCGACTATTCCCAACGTTTTCATAGTTTTCCTCATGCTCTAGCTGAAATTGTATAGTAGCTTCGGCTTCCTGATAGATCTCTTCTTTTAACTCATCATCAAGTGAATGCTCTTCGAGTATTCGAGTCAGTTCTTCCTTTAATGGTGATTGCAGCATCTCACTCGCCCCTTTTGACAAAGTATTATGTATTGATTGCTCTCATTCAATCTCTCTTAAATCAGATTATCAAATTATAGTCTGATAATCTATGCTGCCATGAAGCGGAAATGGACTAGACATTGTTCATAAATGTTTTGTGATAGGCATTCCGATACTGTGAAGGAGTCATATGTACTCTCTTTTTAAACAACCGCATAAAATACTTCTCATCCGTGTATCCTGCTTCTTCCGCTACCTGCTTAATGCTCATATCTGTACGGGAAATCAATTCCTTAGCTTTGTTGATTCGAATACTGTGAATGAACTCCAAGGGACGCATGCCCGTATTCTGCATGAACAAACGGGATATATAATCCTTGTTGTAATTGAACTTCTGAGCCAAATCGGTCACGGTCAGCGGATCTCCAGCATGAATTCGAGTCCACTCAATAATCTTGTTCATGCTCACATTCCCCTGTGAATGGACAGGATTGGAGATCAAGCGACTGAGGGCCAGTTCGGATATCTCGATCAGCAGTGAGCTGAACAAATAATTTGCACTGTGATACGTAAGATAGTGTGAGTTGGCGACATGCAAGATTTGATTGACAATAATATGAATCCGATCACCGTTATCTGCCTGTACACTTTGCGGTAAATAGATATCGCGTATCACGCCATGGCGCTGTACAAGCCCGTCCATTGCACTTGTTTCCTGCTTCATTTCCTCACTAGATAATACATTCGGGGTCGCAGGTACATCGAAATGAAACCAATAAAATTTAACCCCAGGCAACGATTCCCGGTATCCTCGATGCGTACGACCGGGGTACAGCAATAGAATATCTCCTTCCCCTACTTCAAAATCCTCCTCTTCCTCCCGTATATATACCGTCTCTTGGACTCCAAGGATCAGCTCAAAGTTCTCAATGGAACGGCTCATATGTTTCCATGGCACCTCGGAAACGAACTCGCCTGCCGAGATCAGTTGGATCGGAGCATCTACATTCACTTTCAGATAGGTCATGTTATCGCCTCTTTAGATTCATGTTCGGATTTGTCCACCTATTGTATGGTTAAGCTACTGACATACCGCGACTCCAATGCTAATGTAGTGGAGAAATATACACTTTCATCTTAGCTAAGGAGCGATGATTTTGAAAGCACAAGCTTTTGACTTGCATAAAGTAAGCATTGATTCCGGCCCACTTTACCACGCCATGGAGCTGAATATGACCTATCTGCTGAGTTTGGAACCTGACCGTTTATTGTCACGTTTTCGTGAATATGCGGGATTGGAGCCCAAAGCGGCTCATTATGAGGGCTGGGAGGCACGCGGCATCAGTGGACATACACTTGGTCACTACCTGTCTGGCTGTGCGCTAATGTTTGCCTCCACAGGCGACAAGAGACTACTGGAACGAGTAAACTATGTAATCGACGAATTGGAAATATGCCAAAACAATCATGGAAACGGATACACTTCCGGCATCCCGCGTGGGAAAGAGATTTTTGAAGAAGTCAAAGCTGGAGATATTCGTTCCCAGGGCTTTGATCTTAACGGAGGCTGGGTTCCGCTATATACGATGCACAAGCTCTTCGCAGGCTTGCGTGATGCCCACCTGCTCGCTCATCATCCCAAGGCTTTAGCGATGGAAATCAAACTCGGCGACTGGCTGGAGGATGTATTCCAAGGATTGAGCGATGAGCAGGTGCAACAGGTACTCCATTGCGAGTTTGGCGGTATGAACGAGGTGCTGACCGATCTGGCGGAACATTCCGGAGAAAAACGCTTTTTGAACCTGGCAGAACGCTTTTATCATGGAGAGGTGCTGAATGATCTGGCAGACAGTCGCGATACGCTGGCAGGACGACATGCTAATACGCAAATTCCTAAGATCATCGGTGCAGCACGGCAGTTCGAAGTGACAGGCAAACCTCTATATGCGGACCTTTCCCGCTTTTTCTGGGATCGGGTGGTTCACAAGCATTCCTACGTAATCGGCGGCAATAGCTATAATGAACATTTTGGCGAACCCGGCAAGCTGAATGATCGTTTGGGCGAAGGCACCTGTGAAACCTGCAACACCTACAATATGCTGAAATTAACAAGACATATGTTCGAATGGGACGCGTACGCAGCCTATGCCGACTACTATGAACGAGCAATGTTCAATCATATTCTGGCTTCACAGCAGCCTGTAGATGGACGTGTATGCTATTTTGTATCGCTGGAAATGGGAGGACACAAGTCCTTCAATTCTCAATATGAGGATTTTACATGTTGTGTCGGGTCCGGTATGGAAAGTCACTCCATGTACGGCACGGCGATTTATTTTCACACGGCAAATACAATCTATGTCAACCAATATGTCCCTTCTACCGTGACGTGGGATGAGATGAACATACAGCTCAAACAAGAAACCCTCTTTCCGCAAAATGGGCGGGGAACGCTTCATGTCGTAAGCAAGGAGCCCAAGTTCTTCACGATTAAACTAAGATGCCCGCACTGGGCGGAGCAGGGAATGAAGATTATAATCAACGGAGAAGAGTATGCCGCTGAGGCTTGTCCTACCAGCTATATTGTAATTGAACGGGAATGGAAAGATGGAGATACGGTCGAATACGATATTCCTATGACAGTAAGAGTTGAGGAAATGCCGGATAATCCGCGTCGGATTTCATTCATGTACGGCCCACTTGTGCTGGCTGGAGATCTGGGTCCTGTTGTACAGGAGTCCAACGAGGAACGTCTGCTGGCATCTGTTCTGATTGGATCGGCCGATTCCCTGACAACCAAGCTGATTGCTGATGAGAAGGAGCCGAATACATTCCATCTAAACGACCTTGGCTATATCGGAGACTTGCAGCTTCGTCCGTTTTATCAGATATATGATCGTTCTTATACCGTCTACTGGGATCTCTTTTCCAAGGAGGAATGGGTAGCAACAGAGGCAGAATACCGTACCGCGTTAGCGTACCAGCTAGAGCTGGAACGACTTACAGTGGATGTTGTGCAGCCTGCCGAAATGCAGCCTGAACGGGATCATGCCTTCACTGGAGAACACGTTGGCCTGGGGTCCATTTATAATCGCAAATATCGCGACACATGGTCTGGGGGCTGGTTCTCTTTTGTCATGAAGGTGCTCCCTGATGAGCCAGTCCAATTAGCAGTGACCTATCTGAAGGACTCCGACCGCTCTCATCGTGACTTTGACATCACTGCAGATGGTCAGAATTTAGGAGAAGGCAAGCTGGAATCCGAGGAAATGAATAAGTTCGAGACATTTGCCTATGAGTTACCTCTATCTGTGACGAATCAAAAGAATGAAGTTACGATTCGATTCACAGCCCAGCCACAAGGCAAGGTGGCAAAAGTTGCCGGATTGCGAGTGATCAAAAGTCATCTATAGCACCATTCCGTAGCACTGTCCCGCCTATATAACAACAAGCAGACGCTTCTATAAGCTGTCTGCTTGTTCTGCTTACCGCCTTATAATTTGAATCATCGTTATTGCTTCAGGTTCACTTTACATCATGTTCATTTCACGGAAACTGTCTCTAATCTTGCGCAGCTCTTGCTGGGCTCGACCGTATCGGGAAGCGTAGGTCCAAGCAAGCACCTGATGATAATGCGAAGGTGTTTCAATTGTGGTCACGTTATACATGGCCAGATTCCCGTCTATTTCTCCTTTTAGGGTAAACTCAATGGCAGGATATCCGTTCACCACCATATCTGAAGCGGTCCCCAATTCAGGGTCCGTAATTCCTGACACCAAATGATCCTCAATGATTCCTTTATATTCTTGAAGGGTCATACTGCTGTCAAAGTCGCTTTTCGGTTCAGACAATACAATCAAATATCTATCGGTAAATTCATTTTTAATGGAAATATCCGCTTCCTCATTAATCCTATTATCTCGTGACCAATTCCACGGAGCCGTAACCGCAAACTGGTTATCTTTACTGGTAAATACCTCAGGCTTCACGATTTGAGTAATGAGCGTAGAAATTAAGGATACAGCCAAGACAATCGAAGTGATCGTCATCAGGATGATTGCTCCTGCAATAATCCCGGTTTTCTTTTTGCTCACCTTCCCCAAATCCCGTGTCCTAACTACATATGTATTGGCGGCCATATCTCCAATTCGTTGTTTCCGAGGTGTCACCAGCACACATATACCGGCGGGCAGCCCCCAGAAAAGCAGCGGGTTCGTATCCACCAGATGTATGAGCGTACGGATCAACGATTTAATCATGCCTGGCGGCATTCCTTCTCCATTCACGACCTGAATGCGAAGTACAAACTTGCCCAGCGTATAGCCTGTAAGTCCTTCCAGCAACAGATAATAGCAGAAAGAGCCAATCAAGAAGAGTATCACTACCATACCCATATTTGGGATTTCAGCTTCAGCTACTTTTTTCGCTATAAAATAGACAAGCCCACCATACCCAAAGACGATAAGAATGAAGTCAATCATCCAGGCGGCCCATCTCCTGAAAAAGATAGAGGCTCCGTATGTTTCTGATAATACCGCCATCCTATCTGGTTCTCGTCGTTGATAACCGCCATTCCTCACAAATTCTCCCGGAGCTACTGTAGATGGATTTTTCGATAAATTATGTTCTTCCAAATGATACACCCCTGATGTCAATTTAATCCCAGTTAAGTATAACATCCTTTTTCATCCAGTGGAGCAATCCTGACAGCGCACTGGAGTAAACCGAATCCCGCCGATGAACAAACCACACCTCTAATTTACGATATGTTTCGGGTAAACGATGCGAAGCAATACTTCCCTCCTTCTTCGCCTTTACAATTGACGAGTGTGGCAGCATGGACACCCCCAGACCAGAGGCTACACCGCCTAAAATGACTTCCAATGTTCCGAATTCCATAATCTGATACGCATCCACACCTGCATCACTCAGAAAACTTTCCGCTCTTGCCCGATGTGTGCAGCCTACATCGAAGAACAGCATAGGCTTGGCAAGCAACTTGCTCATATCACTTTCTCCCGGTTCCGAAATAAGCACCAACTCCTCTTCAAACGCCGCAACATGCTCTATATTCGGATCATCGACAGGGCCATAGACGAATGCCCCATCTAATTCGTAATTGAATACCTTTTGTACAAGGGCATGCGTTCCCCCGGTCATCAGCGATAGCTGCACATTAGGGTATTCAGCGTAATATCCCGTCAATAAAGTCGTTAGATGCGTAACCGCAGTCGTCTCAATCGAGCCCAATCGCAACGGTCCCGCAGGCTGGTCCGAATATTGAGTAGACTTCTCTGCCTCGTCGAGCAAGGTCAGTATGGATTCCGCATACTCCAGCAGATTCTCTCCTGCCGACGTTAGTGTCATTCCGCGATTAGATCTGCGAAATAGCGGTACGTTTAATTGTGCCTCAAGCTGCTGAATCCGTGAGGTCACATTGGACTGTACATAGTTCAACACTTGCGCAGCCCTTGTGATACTGCCCTCGCGAGCAACCGCCCGAAAAATTTTCAAATCACTGCTTTCCATATATACATCACCTGCTTGGTATGATCATTTATGATACTGACGTTCGATTTTGTTCATTTTACCGGATGCTTGCCGCTCTGTACAATTCAAAGTACATGCAAATGCATCTAAAATCGACCACAGGAGGCTTTAAAATGAAAGCTGTAATACATACCGGCAAAAATGGCCTTGAGGGCCTGATGTATAAGGACGTTACGGACAGACAGCCGGGGCACAGCGAAGTGAAGGTCAGACTCAAAGCCGCAGGCTTGAACCATCGGGATCTGTTCCTCATGGCGGATCGAACCGCCAACGATGCTCCACTCATTCTCGGATCGGATGGAGCAGGCGTGATCGAGGCTGTGGGCGCTGGCGTCCCAACCTCACTGGTAGGCACTGACGTAATCATCAATCCATGTATCGGATGGGAGAAGACGCACCACGTTCCCTTGGTTCCTGCCATTCTGGGCGTTCCTTCAGACGGGACATTGGCCGAATCGGTTATCATTCCCGTTCAAAATGCCGTCAGCAAGCCAGCTTACCTGTCCTGGGAAGAAGCAGGGGTACTGTCTTTGTCTGCCTTGACCGCTTACCGCGCTCTCTTCACTAGAGGCCAATTACAGCAGGGGGTCCATGTCCTTATTCCCGGTATTGGCGGTGGGGTAGCCACGTATGCCATGTTAATGGCTTTAGCGGCGGGCGCACGGGTCAGCGTCACATCACGTAGCGAAGCAAAAAAACAAGCTGCCCTCGCCCATGGCGCTCATCATGCATTCGACAGTGATAGCGATTGGAAAGAAAGCATGAACGGAGACACCGTGGATCTGATCCTTGACAGCATCGGACCCGCTACGTTCGACAAATATCTGGATGTCATCAAACCGGATGGCCGGATCATTACATTTGGCGCAAGCTCAGGAGATCACATAGAGATTCCGCTGCGTTCTATATTTTTCCCACAGATTAGCATCATCGGTACCTCTATGGGGAGCGGTGAGGAATTCGCAGATATGCTCCAATTCATGGAGCGCCATTCCCTTCATCCCATTATAGATAGCGTCTTCCCTCTACAAGATACAGCGCAAGCCTTTTACCGTATGCAGCAGGGAGTGCAGTTAGGCAATATAGGGATCAGAATGGAATAAGGCGTACGTAACTTTAACCGTCTATAAAAAAATCCACTACTATAAAGCGCCTCATTCCGAGGTCAATTTTATAGTAGTGGACCTATTCAGTCGATCAAACGATGCTGGACCCATTTGCTGCCGCGGAAGCGCCAGAGGAAAACGATCCCCCGCACACCCCATTCAATATCCATGGCCAGCCAGACACCCACAATGCCCAAGTTGAACACAATGCCCAAGACATACCCGAGCACTACCCGACACAACCACATGGACAGCATCGAGGTGAGGGACGTAAATTTGGAATCTCCTGCCGCCCTAAGCGCAGAGGGTGTAATAAAGGCGATGGACCAGAGTGGAATCTGGGCCAGCGTATTAATCAGCATGACCATAAAAATGTCATCTACAATTTCAGCAGGCGGATGGAACAGCCCCACCATCGGCTTGAACAAAGGCATTAGGATTAGTCCCATTACAATAAACGAACCGGACGACAGCCAAATAAATGATTTGGTAAACTTGCGGGCATCTTGTACATTTCGCCGTCCCATGCATTGACCAACCACGGTCACAATCGTAAGAGCCAAAGCATTCGCAGGAATTTGGAACACGTTAGCTAGGGATGAGCAAATGGCATTCGTCGCCAATGCATTGGTCCCCAGGTTCACAATGAAGATTTGCGTTAAAATTTTACCTCCATTAAAAAACATCTGTTCCGCTGCAAAAGGAAGACCAATAAACAGGATCTTTTTAAGCATGGCTAGATTAAAATAAAGCATATCTCTAAGCTGAACACGCAAGTCGTCATCTACCCTAACCAAATAAATCAACGCGCAGGCAGCCCCTGCATATCTGGACACATTGACTGCAATCGTCATGCCCAGTACACCCATATCTAACAAGTTAATAAATACGACATTCAGCAGCACGTACGAAAGGTTCATGATGAGCGAAAGAGCCAGCGACGCCCTCGTCTTGCCGATCCCTCTCAGCGCTCCACATACGGCCTCAACGATCGCAATCCCCACGAAAGACATACAGCTTCCCAGCAGGTACACCTTGCCGTTAGCCAATACATCAGCCGAGGCAGAGCCAAACAGGACGCTTAAAATGGGATTGTACAACAGGATCATAAACAGACTGATACATAAGGCCAGCAAGGAAACGGAGGATATCGTACCGGATGTTGCTTTAGAGACCATAAGATCGTTGCCGCTCCCCTTATACTGCGCTACAACAACCGTACCCCCGGTAGACACTGCCACAAACACATTAATTAGGAAAATATTTAATGAATCAATCATATTTACAGCACTGACCGCCGCCATCCCTGACGAGCTAATCATTGCTGTGTTCACCAAATTAAGACCCACGATAAAAGCCTGATCAATTAGAAGCGGGATAAACAAGGCAATCATCTGCCGATAATCAATAGACTCTCCAGAAAAATGCCGATTCAGAAAGCCGTGCGTTCTCATCCTTACACTCAGTTGACTCATATCATCACATTCTTTTTATCAAATTGAAAAAAAACCCTTCAACAGAAGAGTCTTTCATGGCGAAAAAATGTATAAAGTTGCAAGGCTAGATGTCTCTGGCTCTTGATTCTGTACACTTTTCTCTACATAGAAGTATCACTCTAAAAGAAAATTCTGTCAATGGCTTTACTCACATTTGAATAGAAAAAAAACCTCAAAACCTGCTCAGCTCGGTGAACAGGTTTTGAAACAGGATTACACTATCCCTCGGTATTCATAACACCTTGTTAAGAGAATATCTATGATCTTCTCGCAATTAAGTCTTGTTGAATAGAAGCTTCATTCTTTTCGAATTTCTTATAGAAAAACATAGGAATAATTCCGATCAAGAAGACGATAAACGGCAGCCAGATGAAGCTGAACTGAATGCCAGACAAAGCAGTCGGGGTCTGAACCTTTCCAGCAATATAGCCCGTGCTACCCATAACCCATGCTGGCAATAATCCGCCAATTCCGCTACCTGCTTTAATACAGAATGCGCTTCCAATAGAAGTCAGGAATCCACTTGCCCGAATTCCATTTTTCCATTCCCCATAATCAACTGTATCGGACAACATGGCAAATGGCATAGAACACGCAAAGCCTGATCCTAATGCACCAATGATCCAGCCAGCAATAATAAGGGTTAAGTTTGTACTTCCCATTAAAATCACAACTTGACCTAATGCAGCTAATATCAATCCGATAATCATGATCGTATTTTTAGTTAATTTTCTGGCAAACAACGGAATCAGAACCATAGAGATTAATTGCAAAGAGGTCAGTCCATTGATTAAAGGCACCAAGTCCTTACTGTCCAGATTGTATTGCAGATAAAAGATAAGCGTAGCAGAACGAATATTCAAACCGATCCAGTAACACAGGTTAGCAGCTACAACGAGCATCCAGGGCCAGTTTCGCTTGATGGCTGTAAAGCTTTTAGCAATGGGAACAGATTTCGTTTTCACTGCCGCATTTTCACGCAAATCGGCGAACGCTATGAAAAACATAATAATCGCCATAATTCCAAATAAAACGAGCGTTAGAGAAAATCCTTTTTGGTCATTCCCCTGTCCAAAGAAGGCGACCAGAGGCAAGGTGAACGTGGTGGCGATGAAGAAGCCCACGTTTCCCCCGACCATACGGAAAGAGTTCAAGACCACGCGTTCATTGGAGTTGGTGCTCAGGTTAGGCAGAATAGACGTAATCGGTGTACTGATTCCCGTATACAAAATACCCGCTATGATATAAGTGATGGCCGCATATGCAATTTTCCCCGATTCACTCCAATTGGGCGTCGTAAACGTAAGGACCATGAACACGGCAAACGGAACAGCTAGCCATAGAAAATAAGGTCTGCTCTGGCCGTATTTTGATTTGGTTCGGTCAATCAGGATGCCCCAGATCGGGGCATCAATGGCATCAATAAAACGGGTGATAAATAGTAATGTTCCGGCAATCCCAATAGAAAGACCGAATACATCCGTATAAAAATATAGTAGATAGCTGGAAATGACACAGTATAGTAGATTGCCTGCCGTATCCGTTAACGAATAGCTGATTTTACGATGAAAAGGAACGGTACTGGCTGCTTTTTCGGGTGGTTCCGTACTCACAATTCTCGTACTCATGATCTTTCCTCTCCCCATGCGAATGAATTATAATTCATAAACCCATACACGCATTTCCCCTTTGGCCCTGTTGCACCAGGCGTAGTAAGGAATGGCGGTAATTTGTTGAGGAACAAGTTCAGGGGGCTCCGAGCTGTATAATGCATTTGAACCTTTTACCCGATATCCCTCTATGGTCAGCTTTACAATGCCACCCAGCAGATTTTCGCTAAATTCTTCTGTAACGGGGTTATCCTTTGGTAATCTTAATCCTGCCAGATTCGCCCCATTATCCGCTTCTTCCAGACAGTACACAACTGGACCACGTTGAAGAGCAACTTGCTGCTGGTTCATGGAGACAAGCGGGTTGCTCCGAATACGCTCCACCGGCATAGCCAAGTGCAAAGTTACCATATCCCCATCCTTCCAAGTGCGCTGAATCTCGACATAGCCTTTTTCAAGATGGTCTAGTGATATGACTTCCCCATTCACCTTTACCTCTGCCTGCTTGCACCACCCTGGAATTCGCAGTGCCCATTTAAATGCAGTTGGCTCTGTTACATGAATCGAAAGAGCAAGATCCGCATCCCACGGATAATGATGGGTTTGTGTAATTTCAACCTCTTGTCCAGATAAAGTCATGTTCACCTTGCTGGCAATATACAGATGCGTATACAACGTATCCTCGGTCTGGGTGTACATATTGTTCTCCACCGATGCAATCATTCGCGCCAAATTGGGTGGACAGCAGGCGCAGAAGAACCATTTTTGCCGCTCTGTTTTTACATGTTCCTGATCTTTTCTCGATTTTTGGAAAGGATTGACTTCCAGCGGATTCACGTAGAAAAACCGTTTCCCATCCAGATCCATTCCACTAATCGTTCCATTGTAGAGCGCACGCTCCAGAACATCGGCATATTTCCGGTCCGGCGCTAAGCGCAGCATACGATTGGCCCAGAAAGCCAGCCCTACAGAGGCGCAAGTTTCGCAGTACATGCTGTCATTGGGAAGATCATGATGGCAAGTGAATGCTTCCGCGTTCACCGTAGATCCGATTCCGGCAGTAATGTACATTTTGTGGTTCGTGACATCATCCCACAGCGTTTCACAGGTTTGTAGCAGAGAGGCATCTCCCGTTTTTGCAGCTAGGTCTGCCATCGCAATATACAGATACACTGCTCTTACCGCATGACCAACGGCTTCTTTTTGTTCTCGCACTGGTTGGTGTGCTTGCTGATATTCGAAGCCTAGGCCAAAATTAATATTGTTATCATCATTCCAGGTGGGCTCTGTTTGAATATGCTTTCTCTTTTCTTGCTCCTCCACAAAATAAATAGGATGCTGTCCCCGCTGTTCGATAAAATATTGCGCTAATTTGAGGTATTGATCCTTAGCCGTTACGTCGTATAATTTGATCAAGGCCAACTCAATTTCTTCATGCCCCGGATAGCCTTTCCGTTTCCCTTCTTCTGTACCAAATATCTGCTGAATCAGGTCTACGTATTTCTCCATAATGTTGAGGAATTTCGTCTTACCCGTCGTTTCATAATAAGCAACAGCCGCTTCTATAAAATGTCCCGCACAATACAGCTCATGATTGTCCCTTAAGTTTGTCCAACGATTGTCAGGTTCCTTCAGCAAATAGTACGTATTCAGATATCCATCCTCAGCTTGCGCTCTTCCCAATAGATCAATGACTTCATCAGCCCGCTCTTCAAGCGCAGAATTTGGATGATCCCTTAAACTAAAGGCAACCGTCTCCAACCATTTGGCAAGATCACTATCTTGGAAAACGGTTCCATAATACTCTCCACTAGATTCCCCGGCCGCAATTCTAAAGTTCTCAATCGCATGGCTGGGTTCTGTATCTGGTAATTCATCATTTAATGCTTTCCACTGATAAGGAATAACCTCTTCCGCCACAACCTGCTTATACTTTTTCCAAAATGAATCATCGACGATGACATGCTTCACTGGTTTTGCCGTTTTCATTGGATAAACATCCCTTCCTGAAAATAGAACGCTTTCATTTTTGAAAAAATAAGGATAAAGTAATGATAATATCGAACAAGCTAACCTGAACTCCCCTTGCTACAGTCCTTATTTTATCAACCTGAATTTATAAAAAAAATCGCGATCTTTAACTAAAACTTATACGATTTCACACACAAAGGAGCTGACTTCTATGAGCAAAACAGACTTTCTATCTTTCCTTGTCCCTCCATTGCCCTATTTCATAGAGGGAAATTTCACTACATATCAAAAAGGAGACTGGCATCCGAATCGCTATAACTTGGGTTATTTTGACGTAATTATTATTAAAGAGGGACTATTGCACATCGGTGAGGAAGATGAATCGTGGAAGATAACTGAAAATCATGCACTTATTCTTGAGCCGGATAAGCACCATTTCCCCATAGAGGCATGTACAGAACAAACCTCCTTTTACTGGTTTCATTTTCAAACTAATAGTATGTGGTGCGCCCAATCCTCGCCGAATCTTATTATCCCTAGCACCCCCATTCCTGAGCTGCATTTTCACTCAGAACATACCACCATCCATCTACCCAAATATCAAAAACTAATTAATCCCCATGAGCTGTTCTCCAAATTGGACTATTTACTAGCCTCTACTTTAAAAACTCGAAAGCTGGCTCTATGGGAGACTCAACAAACATTTGTGAATATTTTTCAGAGTTTGGAATATGATGAGAATTACAAAAGCAGTTCCTCCAAGTTAGCTGAACAAATCGAAATATTCTTAAAACAAAACTACAGAAATGCCATCACGAATAAAGACCTGGAGGCACATTTTCACGTACATCAAAATTATCTTGCCAGATGCATGAAGGCCGCCTTCCAGCGCACACCACTTGAATATTTGATGGACTACCGTCTGGATCAGGGACGCAGTCTTTTGCTGCAAACCGACTGGTCCATCCAGCAAATTACGGAGGAAACAGGATTTTCTCAAGCCAGCTATTTTTCAAAGTGTTTCAAGGAGAGATTTGGAATGTCACCGAAAAATTACAGACAACAATACTGGAAACCAGCCAATTGAATGTTTACGTCTCTTTTACATTTTGATTGTATTCTTTTGATATTGTCACTTTATACTGAGTCGGTTATATCATTTTCGCTTCAGAAAAGGGGCATACATATGAAGGTAAATAAACTAGCATTATTAACCATGTTAACAGGGATTCTGGTATCACCAGAACTGACCCATGCGGCAGACATTCAGCCATCCGGGTACGCATCACTACGAACACACGCGGATAAAATGGGGGCAACCATTACATGGGACAGTGATGACCATTCAGTGTTGATCAAGCTGAAAAATGGCATTGTCGGGACTTTTACAGTCGGTGAGAAGCAATATCGTCTAGCTGGCCAAAGCGGAAAAGCAGACCGAGAAATTAAGATGATCAATGGAAATGTATATCTTCCTACAAAAGTGATTACTGCGCTTGAAGCAGAAAATAGCAAATATGCAGATCCTAAAGACGCAGTTCCCACCTATAAAGTGACCCCATCTGTCGAAACAGAAGCCGTGGAGGATGGAGAAGATGCAGCTGATGACCCTGCGATCTGGCTCAATCCGGTTGATCCGGATAAAAGCAGAATTTTAGCTACCAATAAAGGTGGCGGAATTTTAGTCTATGATCTGGATGGCAAGCAACTGCAGAACATCAAAGTCGGAAAAATGAACAACGTGGATCTTCGTTACGGTTTTACACTGGGCGGTAAAAAGATCGATATTGCAGGCGCAACCAATCGAACCAACAATACGATCGATATCTTTGCCATTGATGGTGAATCAGGAACATTGACCAACGTGGTTGGCAAACCTATTAAAGCAACCATGAAAGAAGTATATGGATTCAGTTTATACCATAGCCTCAAGACAGATAAGTTTTACGCGCTCGTTTTGGGCAAAGAGGGCGAATTCGAGCAATATGAGTTGACTGACAACGGAAACGGCAAAATTGCCGGCAAGCTTGTCCGCCAGTTTAAGCTGGCTACGCAATCCGAGGGCATGGTCGCCGATGATGAATATGGTACGCTGTACATTGCTGAAGAGGATTACGCCATTTGGAAATATAGCGCCGAGCCAGACGGTTCATCTAAGCCGCTGCGACGTGTTGATATTGCAGATGGACGCAGACTTCACGATGACATAGAGGGACTCACATTGTATTATGGCAAGGACGGCAAGGGGTACCTGATGGCCTCCAGTCAAGGCAACAGCAGCTATGCGATCTATGAACGACAAGGCGACAATGCCTATATTAGCAACTTCACGATCGGCGACAGCCCTACCGTAGATGGTACGTCTGTCACAGACGGTATTGATGTTCTTGGCTACGGATTAGGCAAGAATTTCCCTCATGGTATCTTCGTTTTACAAGATGACGAAAATCTCCAAAACGGCAAAAAGCTAAATCAGAACTTTAAAATGGTACCTTGGGAACGAATTGCTACGGGTGCTCCTACCCCGCTAACGATAGACGATGGTACCAATCCGCGTGAACTGGTGAACAGAAGCACGAAGTAATGCCCGTCAGGGAAATAAAATCAACAACATTCTGACTTGATCCATAGAAAAACCCGCTCAATGAGCGGGTTTTAATTGTTTACGCTTTAAGATCCAGTACCAATACATTTACCGAGTTAGCCGGTAATTGTAAGAGGACAGAATCCCTATGAAGTGTGACCTGCTGTTCGGTAGGCACTACCTTTTCATCATTTTTCTTATTCACGTTAGGTACATGAACAAGCGAGGAATCGCCGGTTAGTGTAATCAGCTTGGCACTGGATTCAACATTCAAATCTTCCAGATTCAGCTGTGTTGCCTTATCTACGTTATCGGCATTCACAAGCTTCACATATACATGTTCAGCATCTTGGGTCACCGAATTAAACACGTCTCTGTTGTAAGCCTCCAGCTTGTAGTCCAGCACTTTACTGGTAGTTTTGCCGTCGGTGTAGGAGCAAATCAGGTTGTTGCCCGTTTCCCCCCCATAGTTCACCGTGATGGTGTAGTCGGTGTTGTCGGCCAACTCTTCATAGCTCGCTGCTCTCAGGTTGCCCGCCGCTGTACTGGAAGAGTAATCACCCATGGTATAGCCTTCTATGCCTTGCTTGTAAACCTTCACGCCAGTAGCATTGCCGCCATAGCCAATCGCGTATTCGATGACGTTCTTTTTCTCAGTGGTAATATCCGTGAGGCCTGCACCCACATAAAAACCATCCGTGCCGGAAAGGCGAGAAGCAACCACCTCTACCTTGTAGTTGTTCCAGCTGTCGTTCAAGATGTACAAGCCATTCAGACCGCTATCTTGGGCTTTGAGGACAAGCCCCTTGCCTTCCTCCAACGTAGATCCTACGGAACCAGGAATAACATTCCATAATGAATTCAATTTCTTAGTAAAATCTTGATCCAGCAGTACACTGCCGTCCTTATTGGAGGTAACGGTCACACGCTTAACTACAACCTCGGCGTTGCCTGTCGCGATTTCGATTCCACCCTGAGGAATGAGGTCGATCGGCTTGCCATTTTTGTAAGTAGAGAACGAAGTGGCCAATACTTTATCGCCCAAATATTGGGCATACATTTGCTGCACATAATAGTTTGGTGTAAACCACACGGTTTCGTCGTCGAACCAGATACAATCCGGTGTCCATCTGTAAGTTCCGTCCGTCAGGACTTTGTTAAACAGCGGCGCATAGGCAGCCAACCGGACGACATCGGCATTATTTTCGAAGCCCGTCATCACTGCTGCTTCTGCTACTGCGCCTGCCAATGTATTTTTATCTGTCGAGGCATATTCCCCAACAAAAACCTTCGACGTTTCTTTCCAGTTGACACTGCCATCCGCGTTATAAGCTCTATAGTAGTAATTATAGCGGTCCACATTATTCAACAGATACTCATTAGAACGGTAATAGTGTTCATCGGCAATGGTGTCCATATAGTCTTTTTGCTTTTCATACCAGGTTACAGTCTCTTCCGTCACCTGGTTACCGTCTGCAAAAGCAACCTTGGCTGAGCCCTTCATATTACCGCTCAGGAACTTCCAGCCCTGCTGATAAGCATCGTCGTCTGCTTGAGCGCCAACCGTGGAGATGATATGCAGTTCATATCCCGGATAATTTTTCTCCATGTACTCATCAATTGATGTCTTGAACACCTCAAAGTTGGCGAAGAACTCTGTACCCCAGTTTTCGTTGCCCACGCCCAGATAACGCAGATCGAACGGTGCTTCGTGGCCCATTTTTTTACGCATGGCGGCCCATTCATTATGTTCAAAATCAACGCTGATCGCAAAGTCGATCAGATCCGTAAAATTCTTGATATAGTATTCTCTTAGTGCGCCTCCAGCCGGATGAGCATAATCCGAGCGGGCTTGGCAAAGCACACCACAGGCCATAACCGGAAGCGGAGCTGCATTCAGGTCTTCTGCCAACTGGAAGTATTCCATATAACCAAGACCCATGGTCATCATATAGCCCCATACATTAAAGTTTTCCTTGCGCAGCTCGATATCCCCAATGGATTCCTTCCAGTCGTATACGTTTTCCCATATAAATGATCCTTCAGAAATACAACCACCTGGAAAACGCAAAAACTTCGGATGCATGCTAACCAGTGCGTTCACCAGATCTTTTCTCAATCGGTAGTTCGGATTGCCCTGATAGTTGGCGTGTGCCGACAGGGACTGCTCTTCCTCTCCTGCTCCCCATACATCTTGTGGGAATAAGGAAACCATATCAATGGAAATGTCCCCTTCAAATGTAAGTGCCAGCTGTCCCAGCACCGTAGCTGTACCTGTCAGCACCAGCTTGGAGTCGACCCCGTATTTTTTCCACGTGCTGCCACCTTCCACCTGTACGGTTACCGAATCACTGATGTCCTTTTCCTTCGAGTCTTGAAGTTGCAGTGTGATGGTACCCGTCGAATCGGCCTTTGCCCAGATGGTGAACTCATACTTGGCACCCTCTTGGATGGACATGGCACAATTCTGGTTAGAATCGGAGAAGCCTTTGTTCCGGATCGTTGCCCCATCCGCTACCGTCACATAATAAGAGTTCACATCCTTGTCTTTTGCGCCCAAAAACTCATTTAATCCACCGCTATGTTGTGGAGTCATCTTGTCCGTATCACCAGACCAGGCGAATAGCGGATTGCGATTCCGTCCTGTAGAGCATCCACATTCACCCGAAGCATGGGAATACGTATCAAACTCGAAGGATTCGAATGAGCGATTTTGTACAAGTTCTGCATATATCCCGCCATCTGCGGCGTTATTGATATCCTCATAGAATAAGCCGTACATCACTTCGCTGACATCCATAACTTCTTTATTCCCATGAATAGTCAGCGTGTATGGAGGCAATTGTTCTGGGAGAACGGATACTTCAAAGCTTTCTTCAATCCGACTTGAACCTCTGGTCAAGAGAGCCGTAACGGTGACTCCCTCTGCGGAAGTAATCGCCTGAACCTGTCCATTGTCAGAGAGTATGCTAGGTTGGCTGGATTTCCAAGTCACTTCTACTCTTCCACCCATCAGAACCGTTGGTAGAGATATGTCTTTGGTTATAATCGTCGTCGGAAATGATAAATACTTATCGCGGGCAAGCTTCACAATCTCCTCATCTGTCAATGAATCGCACATGACCTCAATGACTTCATCCGCCGTCAAGCCTGCTTTATAAATTCGGAAATCCGAAACCAAGCCAGCAAAGTCTACATCGGCTGCATGTTGGGAACGACCGATAAAATTGTTACTATAGTTGGTCGTATCTGCAAATGTTTCGAACCATTTGCGCAGCTTGGCATAGTTACCACTGGAGGTTTGGCTAATGGAACCGTCTGCTGCCACTTCACCATTAACATATACCACCGGTCCCGCACTGCTTAATGTACCGCCTTTTGTGCCGATTACAGACAGGGCGATGTGCATCCACTCATCCCTGACAAAGCCTCTTCCTGGGTCTACGGACAAATCCACCTCAGTGAAAAGAGTTCCGCGCAGATTCCGTGTCATAAACATATAAGGACCCGTGTGAGATTTACCAAAGTCAAAAACACGTTCCCACATATCCGTGAATCTGCCGAAGTTTACCCAAGCCGTCACTGTAACACCAGTGTTATCGCTTACATCTTTAAACAGATCAGAAGGTAGCTGAATATAAGATGTTCCGTTGGGACCTCCCTCAAGTGCCAAAGCCGCTCTTCCGGTAGTATGGGAGATCGTAGGTGCTGCTGTGCCTGAAGCAATCCCGTCATTACCTTGTCCAGAGCTATCCTTGCCGACATTCTCTGCATCATCAAACTTGTACCGCGCAATGATTTGATCTTGGAATTTGGTCATCTTTATGGCTCCTATATCTATATTTTATTAATGTAATAACTAATTAGTTAATATAAATACGTACTATATAGCTATAGTACCTTATCTTGTGTACCTTTTTCAATCCAATAAATCGGATTTATAAAGAAAATGCTTGAACAATCTACATTAAAAAAGCAGTCATCACAGAGAATACTCTGCAACAACTGCTGTTTGGTTCATAGAATTACTTAGCCAGTCGGCAATTTCCTGAAAGGAAACAGTTCAGCGGTTCGCTATGGCTACCCGTTCAATTTCTGTCCACAATTCGGACAAAAGTTAGCTCCCTCGTTTTTTGTGCCACAATTCGGACAAAAATTAGGTCTTTTACCGCCACCCGAAGGAGTGGGAGCATCGGATGCAGGCTGAGTCTCAGCCGGGGGCTTCTGGCTTGGGTTCAAGTTTTTCATCATTTCATTCGCTATATTCATGCCCATCATCATACTCGCCATATCCGAAGCAGCACCACCGCCTTTTACATTTCCCGATGCAATACCGTCGGTCATCGTCACTTGTTGGTACTTTTGTAGATTACCGATCATTTCATGAGAAGCTGTCTTTGTAATCATATCCTGGATTTCTTGAGGATAATTGAAGCTCATCACATGAAACCCTGTAATCGTCATACCGTTGTCCATCACTTGCATATCCAGATCTTCCTGAATGCCCTTCGAAATATCAGAAGCATTTGCCTGTAGATTAAACATATCCTTGCCTTCTCGGCTGATCCACTTCATCAATAACTGTTCCAACACCGAAGTAATCCGTATTTTCACATCCTCAACAAGATAACTGTCCTTTACCCCGGCAATCTTATCAATAAGCGTAACATAATCGTTTACTTTAAAATTAAATGTGCCGTTGGCACGAATCGGCATCCCGCCTGGCAGTTGGGGAGTAGGGATCAAAACCGGGTTTTGTGTTCCCCATTTGACCGTAAACTCCTTCGTATTAACGAATAAGACCTCCACCCGCATGCCACTGTTAAAGCCGAATTTAAATCCTTTTAATGTCGATAGAAATGGAATAATATCAGAGTCCATGTTATATGACCCTTCATTCTCAAAAATGCCCTCGATCTTGCCGTTATTTACAAAAATGGCGTCCTGGCCGGAGCGAATAATCAATTTACTGCCTTTTTTAATTTCACGATTGCTCCACTTCCAAAAAATCATATCATCCCTAAATTCTTCCCATTCAACAACATTTGCAAATTGATTCCTGAAGAACCCCATGTGCTGTATCCATCCCTTCCATTAAAATGATCCTCTGCTGCCGCTATGCGAATGACCGCCGCTGGTGGTTCCGCCTCCTCCGCCTGATGAGCTGCTGCTACTGCTCTTTTCAATCTTCCGCTTCGTTGTCGTTGTGTGAGTGTACAGATCTTGATGTGCCAGAACCCCTGACGTGCTTGCATCCTCGTAGGTCTGCCGATTTACCGTAACCCGACCGCCGGAACTCGAAACCATCTTACCTACAATAATAGACGCCAATCCCAGCGCAACCGCCAAATGAAGCCAGCCTTTGAAAAATATGCTGTCCGGATTCACGCCTGGGCGGATGGCCAAATATTTGTGCGCGCCCAGAATATACTTTTGAAATGCAAGCCCATAGTTACCGTTCGTCAGATCCGGGGTAATCTCATGCCGGATTTTAGTAAGCCTGTCGTCATCCAGATACCGTTCTGCTTTGTAAAAGCCAGCTAAATAAACCTCTCTATTCCTCATATCCATCGTTAAAATGACTGCATTTCCATGAGACCTGTCATAACCCGGGCCATGGTCATCATAAAAATCCTGCGTCATTTTCATAACATCCATATTGTCGGGGTTGTTGGTCGTATAAACAATAATGTCTGTTTCTCTTTCGTTTCCGTATTGGTTAGCCATAGTGTTCAACACATCATACTCTTCCTGATTAAGCAGCCCCGCCTCATCAAAAATCAATGGCTTCATTTCTGTCGTTGCTGCTTCGCCCTTCATTTCCATAGGAACCGCTAGAAAGGCGGCAAAGAACAACAAAACAGCCACAATGGCTCTATATTTTTTCAATAGAATTCTCCTCCCATGATTAGCCAAGTGATTAACCTTAATGAAAAGAGAGTTATGCCGAAAATGCCTGCAAACCAAGCTGTCACTTTGAACTTGCTAATCGGAGGTTTACCAACTACCTTGCCCGTCTGACCGTTCATCGCAAACGTATGCTCCAATTGATTGTAGTCATAGTGTATGACCCATACCGGGAGCAGGACATAATCCGCTTGTTTTAATGTAGTATCAATTTGCTTTTCCGTGTAACTCACGGACGTATACTCTGACACCGTAGACTGAATATAAGCATCAATATATTCCTTCACTTTGTCTTTTACTCGCGGGAAAAGCTCTTCTTCGTTATAACTATACTTTTCCGCAATATAACCCGCTAGATATGGTGTTTTAAAAGGCTTGAGCTGATCATAGGGAAAAGGCTCCAATTTATCCATCAGCTCGTCATTCATTTTCTCCGCAGCATCAATCGGAACCTTCACATAATTCAAACGGATTTTCCGATATACATCAAAATGCTTCGTTTCTGTATATTCGTAATCTCCGCTTGTATAGGTTCTCACTTGGATACCTTCACCTTGAACCTCAATATGATTATGTAATTCATATAACCAGAAGGGGACATACATACCGGTTATTCCCTTGATTCGGTCGGCCATCATGAATCGGTTCGGTGTCAGACGGCCATTCTTGCACCATTTTTTGAATGCAGCTATGGCTTCTTCCTTGCTGATCGAAAAAGGAATAACCTGCGCCGGAGCTAGCTCTCCAGTCAGTCGATCACCCAGCACCACGGCAGAACCACAAAAGCTGCACACCGTTGCACTCGTCTCCACTTCGGTCATAATCACTGCTCCACAGTTATTGCAATGATACTCATGGGCCTCATCTTCTGAAAAAATACGATTAGTCAGAGGATCAGGAATCGTATCGATGTTGTCCTCTCTTCCGCAGCTATGGCAAGATAACATTCCTGTCTCACTGTCAAAGACCATGCCGCTGCCGCAGTTGGGGCATTTGTATTCGATAACCGGCATCTGCTCACCTCTTCATGTAGAAACTATTATGATTCTTTGGGATTGATTTTCTTCTTGATTGCAGCCAGCTCATCTTCTGGATTGGTACTCTTCTCATATTGTGCGAATAACGCATCCAGGTCGTCCTTCGTTCCTGTTCGGAGCTCGGCTATCGCCATCGCTTCATCATGTGCCCTGTTCACCTTTTCTTCCAAGGCCTCGAAAACAGAATCATGGTCGCCCATAGAATTCAATGTTTGCTGTGCTTTGGCGATCGCCAGCTTCCCTTTAAGTTCGGCACACCGCAACTCCAGTTGCCCTATATCGGACACCAATTTCTCCTGCATTTGTTTCATATGTACGGCGTTTGCCGAAGCTAAGTCATAGGATGTCTGTAACGATTCCAATTTCTCCGCCTGCAAAATTTTACGTTCCAGAAACTTTCGGGCTTCCTCTTCATCGCCTGCTTCTACAGACTTACTTGCATAATGCTGGAGCTTTTTGATCTCAGCTCTACATTCATCCAGTGCTCTTTTCGCTCTTTTCTCATCAGCCAGCACTGAGGCCGTTTCCGCTTTCGCCTTGCCCAGATCACTATTTAGATTTTGCATATAATCATCAATCGTCTTCTCCGGATCACTCGCCTTATCCATTAAGGCGTTGATATTCATCTTCATAATATCCCTAAACCTTGACAAAATCCCCATGATGACCTCCTTCGAAAGGACTACATTCCCCCATATCATACATCAAATCCTATTAAAAATGTTCATCATTCATCATAGCTATATATGGACCCTATCGCATGCTTTCGGTTATCACTAAAAGCGAAGGGTTCAAAAACCTTCCACAGATTTTTGAACCCTTCTCATTCATTCTTGTAGATCATAGCTCTTCATAGGAATTGGGGTCCTGCCCCCATAGCCGTCCATCTTCCCTGCTGAGCGCCGAAATCACGTTCATTTCCTCAGGCGACAACTCAAAATCAAAAATATTCAGGTTTTCCTTCTGGTGTTTTACAGAAGAGGCCTTAGGAATCGGGATCGCTCCTAGTTGAATATGCCACCGTAAAATCGCTTGTGTCGCGGTTTTGCCATGAGCAGCAGCAATTTTCCCAATCTCTTCGTTTTCCATCATGCTGTGACCGCGACCCAAAGGGCTCCACGATTCCGTCACAATGCCCTGTTCAGCATCTTTTGCACGCTGATGCTCCTGGTTAAACAATGGATGCAATTCAACCTGATTGATGCTCGGCGTGATACCTGTTTCCCGAATCAAACGTTCATTATACTCAGGCAGGAAATTGCAGACTCCGATCGAACGAATATAGCCCCGCTTCTTCGCCTCAATCAATGCCTGCCAGGCTTCAACATACCGATTGATTTTGGGATTTGGCCAATGGATCAAATACAGATCATAATAGTCCAAACCGCCTCTATATAGTGACTCTTCGATCGTGACAATGGCTTCCTGATATGCATGTCGACGACCTGGAAGTTTGGAGCAAATCAACAATTCTTCTCTCGGTACTGAACTCTGCTGGACAGCTTTCCCGACAGCGCCCTCATTTTCATAGTTAAAAGCTGTGTCAATCAGACGGTAACCCGCATCAATCGCGCTGGTTATCACTTTTACTCCATCTGCACCCTTCAACCCAGCAGTTCCAAATCCAATGGCAGGCACCTTAGTGCCATCATTCAATACCTTCTCTGGAATTTGATGGTTCATATTAACAGCCTCCTCTCCTATTCTCTTATACCATAACACCTCTTCAATATTCAGACAAAATACAGTGAACCATTCGGTTCCCATATACTTATTACCCACTTGCTCGTGACTTCCCTATTAAATTCTCAGTGTGCTACATCAAAAAGTGCCTGATCCCCGTTGAAATCATACTTGAATTCAAGGGGTCAGGCACATCTATACTACTACCAAATCATATATTCCAGCTCATACTTGACTGCTTGGTTGTCCAACACAAAGCTGAAATGTACTATACTTTTTTATTTCAGGCCTTCCCATACCCAGTTCTCTACCTCTGGCAAGTCAATACCTTCTTCACGAATGAACTGATGATGTTTCTTAACTATTGCATCCATTTCATCCGCAATATTTGCGTACTTTCCAGCGTTAGGTAAGCTTAGAACAGCTTCCTTCACCAAGTCAAAACGGTCCATTTGATTCAATACACGCATATCAAATGGTGTCGTAATATCGCCATTTTCACGGTAACCATGTACATGCAGATTATGGTTATGACGGTCAAAGAACAGATCTTTGATCAGACCTTCGTAACCATGGAAAGCGAATACGACTGGCTTGTCCTTTGTGAAAAATTGATCAAACTCAGCGTCAGATAATCCACGAGGATCTAACTTTTGGCTTCTCAGCTTCAGTAAGTCTACTACGTTGATGTAGCGAATCTTCAAGTCAGGCAGTTTTTTATGCAAGATCGAGATCGCAGCTAAGCTTTCAATCGTTGGCTCTGTACCAGCAGAAGCGATGACAATATCAGGCTCTCCGCCTTGATCTGTACTTGCCCAGTCAATAATCTTTAACCCTTTGTCTACCAATTCTTTTGCTTCATCAGCAGAGAACCATTGTGGACGTGGGTGTTTGGACGAAACAACCAAATTGATCTTTTGACGGTCATTTAAAATGGTGTCAAAAACAGCTAGCAGAGAGTTGGCGTCAGCTGGCAGATACTCACGAATAAATTCTGGTTTCTTATCAGCCAAATGACCTAACAAACCTGGATCTTGGTGTGTATACCCATTATGATCCTGTTGGAAGACCGTTGAAGTAGCTACAACATTCAATGATGGGATGTCTGCACGCCATCCTTGATCCGTTGCTTTACGCAACCATTTGAAGTGTTGAGTGATCATCGAGTCAACCACACGCAGGAAGGCTTCGTAACTTGCGAAGAAACCATGACGGCCTGTTAACACATAACCTTCCAGCAATCCTTCAGCTTGGTGTTCAGACAATTGGGAATCAATGACACGACCATAAGATGACAAGAACTCATCATTAGGCTCAATAATTTGATCCATCCATTGGCGTTTGGTTACTTCAAAAACAGGAGCCAAGCGGTTAGACATCGTTTCATCAGGCCCGAAGATTCTGAAATTACGATTCTCTTCATTTAAAACAACCACATCTTTAACGTATTTACCTAACACAGACATATCTTGTGCAATCACTTTACCAGGCGTGGAGTTATCCAACGCATAGTTACGGAAATCAGGCAATTTCAAGTCTTTAATAAGGCTACCTGCATTCGCAACAGGATTCATTCCCATTCGTTTATCGCCAGTAGGCAAAATTTTAGCAATCTCTGCTTTTAACCGACCGTTTTCGTCAAACAATTCCTCTGGTCTATAGCTATTCAGCCATTCTAATAAAGCAGGCGCGTGCTGCATATTTTTTTGATCAACCGGAATTGGAACCTGGTGGGCACGGAACGAATTTGTATTCGGCACGCCATCCCATTCCTTTGGACCTGTCCAGCCTTTAGGTGAACGGAAGATAAGCACTGGCCACGCCGGACGAGTAAGGTCATTATTTTCACGCGCATTCTTTTGAATAGCTTCAATCTTTTCGATGGCAGTATCCAATACTTTCGCCATTTCTGGATGCATGTGGTTAGGATCTTCACCTTCAACAAAGAATGGTTCCCAACCCAAACCTTTAAAGAACGAGGTTAACTCTTCTTTTGATTGGCGAGACATAATCGTTGGGTTACTAATTTTGAAGCCATTTAAATGTAAGATCGGCAGCACTGCGCCATCCGTGATTGGATTGATAAATCGGTTAGAGAACCACGAAGCGGCCAATGGACCCGTTTCAGCTTCACCATCCCCAATAACAACAGCCGAGATCAGATTCGGATTATCTAAAATAGCACCCACACCATGAGAAAGGGAATAGCCCAGCTCCCCACCTTCATGGATAGATCCAGGGGTTTCAGGCGCAGCATGTGAAGCAATACCGCCAGGGAATGAAAATTGTTTGAACAGTTTCTTCATACCTGGGATATCCTGCGTGATTTGCGGATAAATTCCGGTGTAGCTTCCATCAAGATATGAATTTGAAACCATAACTTGGCCGCCGTGACCAGGACCTTCAATGTAAAGCATGTTCAAATCATATTTATTAATAACACGATTAAGATGAGCATAAATAAAGTTTTGGCCTGGAATCGTGCCCCAGTGTCCAATAGGCTTAACCTTTACATCCGAATCTTTCAAAGGTTCTCTCAACAAAGGATTGTCTTTTAAATAAAGCTGACCTACTGAAATGTAGTTCGTTGCACGCCAGTATGCATCAAGTTTTTCCAAATATGTTTTAGACGAGTAATCTTCTAACACGGGTGATAAAGCCATGGTGTCCACTCCCTAGTAATTTTGTTTGTAATATTGTTTGTAATTTATTTCCGGAAATTTCATCTACATGTACATCATAACGCTACGCTGAATTAATTCAACCTTTTTCACAAGTGATACGGTCCAATTTTGTGAAATTTTGAACATACTATGAAATATAAATTAAAAAGACAGTAAAAAAGCTCTTACATTAAAATATATAGCAGGATAAACCAATAAAATTTGTGATAAATGAAGAGTTTGCAGACTCTAATCCTTTTTCAAAACTATAAAAAAAGACCGGAGAATTCTCCAGTCTTTTCATTAGTGTACCGATACAAAGGTATTAAATTTCAAATATTTGTAGTGAAATCGCATATGCGAAAATTCAAATGGGGTACCGTTATCCAAAAAGAAAACACCCTCCATAATGCCTACGGGTTCATTTTCTTTCAATTGCAGTAGCTTTTGATCATTCTCTTCAGACGGTTCTGCAAAAATAGATAAAAAGGATTTGGTGACGGCCAGGTTCCGCGAGTCCTCCAAATAATTAAAAATGGAACCCTCAATAATGGTCTGATTTAAATCCTGGACAATTTTAATGGGGATATAGCCCGTTTCGATCATAAATGGATCATCATCAAACAGACGCAAGCGAACGATTTTATAAACAAAATCATGAGTGTCCAAGAACAAATCGCGCTGTAGTTCTTCTGTCGGTGGAATGACCTCAAAACTCAATACTTTGATTTTTGGCTTTTTGCCATGCATTTGAAAATTATCAGTAACTCCTAGATTAGAGCCCTCGTAGTTAAAGATAGATTCATTTCTTATGTATAAGGGATTAATAAATGTCCCGGAACCTTGTTTTTTGAAAATAATTCCGACACTCTCCATTTTAGTCAGAGCACGTTTAATGGAACTACGACTAACCTGGTAAGTCTCACTAAGACTACGTTCATCTGGCAATCTCATATCTGCAAACTTTCCAGCGAAAATTTTCATTTTAAGATCGTCAATAATTTGCTTATAGACAAATTGTGTCATATAGTACTCCTCTTTCAGGTCTTCTATAACTCCATATAGTTTACCATAAACATGCCCATTTCATCTCATGTTTGTTTGTGTCCCTTCTACTTTACATCCTTATGCATAATGCTACCATGACATATACATCACACCACTGAAACATATCTGCAAATCAGCAAAAAATACAGCACTTCCACATTAACATCCGCATAGGACCAAGCCTGTTTCGAACTTTGTGGGTTGTTTGACTAGACCAGGCTAAAATCCTTGAATACATTGTTATTATTTATCTCGTTCAAAGGTTCTCTAATTAGAATGGTGGGGGGGAGATCACATTGGCTATCCGCTACAGCGTCATCATTCCAACCTATAATCGCGCCCAGCAGCTGTTGCTCACACTCGCTTCATTTGAATCACAAACCTACCCGAAGCAACTATTCGAAGTCATTGTAGCTGATGATGGTTCTACAGACGGAACGAAAGAAATGGTCGAAGGCTTCAAAGCATCCTATCCCCTTATCTATGTGTCACACCCTGAACAACGCGGTCGATCTGCCGTTCGAAATTTGGGACTGCGCCGAGCAAAAGGGCTATACATCATTTTCTGTGACGCTGACTTTTTGGTGCTGCCTCATTTCATTAAAACCGTGAGCCGTTATCACCGCAAGTATCCCAAATCTGTGCTTTCAGGCATTCCGCACTCGTGGGACGATGCATTTACCCACTATCACCCTGATTTTTCTGTGGAAGAAAAAGAACATTGTCGGAGCATACTTACACAATCCGGCTTATGGAATCCTGACTTTGAAACAGCGAATGAAATTACCCCGGTCATAACGCCAGAAGATATCCTTCATCAAACAGGTGCACTGTCTAAAGTCGTTAGTCCCACAAGGGTTCCTCCCAATACGCAGAAACAATTTGCCTCAACGGACGTAGCTCCCTGGATGATGCTAGTAACTCGTTGTGTGGCCATCAGACGCAACCACTTAATTCGTATTGGAGGTTTTAATGAACGGTTTGTGCTGTACGGACTCGAAGACTGGGACCTTGGCTATAGACTGCATCGCTTAAAAATCCCTTTTTATTGCATCAAAGAGCTGGTCGGATATCATCAGGAACATCCAACCCATCTTAGAGGTAACGTTTTAAATACGGAAAATCTGAGAATCATGTATGAAACTTACGGGTTCAATGACTCTTCGTTAAATTTATTCGCTCTAATTCCTCCATCCGAGGATTTTGAGACCTACAAAAATACGCTACGAGTATTGCGCAGGGGACTCCGTTCCAGGTTAACACGTTCATCAGCTATGTTGTTGAGAAGGACACTACGCATTGCTGCCAAGCAGTTTTATTATCACAACAACACCCCAGCATACCAACAATCATTACGAGCGATACAAAAGAAAGCTGAGAACCGGAAAAGCCGAGTCGCTCGTGTGTTACGAGAAATGTTAGTAAAGTCTGAAAAGCTGGTGTAATAACAAGAGGGCGGAAGGTCATGAGATATATACCTGGAAGCAGGTTCTGTCTTGGATAGATAATGTCGTATATTAGATTAGTCAAATCATAAATATAGGTTAATTGCGGAGGATTTCATTTTCAGGAGGTAATTCATCGAATGAAAAATCCACAATCGAATGAGATTGTGGATTTATGTGACTTTATCTGGATGCAAAACAGCAGCTATTTCGTTTACTTTTGTTTATCTGTTAATGTTCTCACTTCAATAGGATGCAGGTTTGCCTCGATCTGAGCCCGCTGCGGTTCATACCACTCTGGTAGCATTAATTTCTGCCCCAAAGATTCCGCAGGTTCATCGTTAGCAAATCCCGGTGGATCTGTAGCAATTTCAAATAGTATGCCGCCCGCTTCTCTGAAATATATCGCATTAAAATATTGGCGGTCGATGATTGGGGTCAGCTGATAGCCATAATGCTGGACTGTGCTTCTCCAGTCTTCATGTTGCTCGAAATCTTTTGCGCGCCATGCAATGTGATGTACCGTGCCTGCTCCACCAAAGCCTAAGCCCATTTTGACCAGCGGAACATCCACAATGTTGCCGATTTCTCCAGCGGACTGATAACGAGCATATTCGACGTCTTCGTCGATTTTCGTAAATCCGAGTATGCTCTCCAATGCATCCATCGTTTTCTGTGGATTGACGCTAAATAGTACGGCGCCTCCGAACCCTTTAATGGCGTTATCAGCCGAAATGCCATCGTAAGACCAAGTACTGTTCGCTCCTTCTGCACGTTCAACAAGCTCAAGACGTAGGCCCTCATTATCCTCGAATTGAAGATACTGTTCATTAAAACGGCTTGTTTTCGTAACTTCAATACCAAAGCTTTGCAAACGGTGCTGCCAAAAATCAAGTGAACCTGGCGGTACCACATACGAGGTTATGCCCACCTGACCGCCTCCGACTCGCCCTTTGGGGGTTCCTGGTGCCGGGAAAAAAGTAATAATCGTTCCAGGACTTCCTGCCTCGTTACCAAAATACAAGTGATAAACCTCAGGAGCATCGAAGTTGATTGTTTTCTTCACTAACCGAAGTCCAAGAATACTTGCATAGAAGTCGACATTTGCCTGCGGATTACCAGCAAAAGCTGTAATATGATGGATACCTGTAGTTTGAAGTGACATATAAAATCCTCCTTTAATCGTAGAAATCCCTATTTTTCATCATTGGTAATTTTTAATGACTTAGGTTCATGTATTAATGAAGTATTGCATCAATGGAATATGGACCTGCGCCTATCAACGCAATACCGACTACGACAGCAATAAGAACCAGCGGATATTCATAGCCATTAGCGGTGGCCCAGATCCCGTTTTGACCATGTACTTTGACAATCGCTCCAAGCATCGTCATCGTAATCAACAATGCTGCCAGTGGAGTAAGCAGTCCTACAGCAAATAGAGCTCCTCCCAGCAATTCCATCAATCCAGCGGCCACGGCCATCAATACTCCGGGCTTGATCCCGATTGATTCCATCCAACCACCGGTACCTTTTGGACCATAACCACCAAACCAGCCAAAAAGCTTCTGAGCCCCGTGCCCCACGAATAGCAATCCAACCACCAAACGTATCAACAACAATCCACTCGCCAACATAAAATCACTCTCCATAGTTATTATTTATTATTTAAAGATTTTTAAATTAGAGATATTAGACAAAATTAAATTCATGGCTTAACGATTTGAGCCTGTTCTTTTCTTAATTTTTCAGGAGTAACATCATCTCCATTCAGATCATAAATCGTAGCATTCAAAAGTATGCTTTTGATAGAGCCTCGAAAGATTTGAAGGTATTCTTTGCGAAGATCCATTTGTTCCGTTTTTTCAATTTCAGTTAACCCAACTTCTTTTGCTTTTTTTGCCAACTGGTTAATTCTTTCTAAAATCGCAATCATGTGTATACCTCCCTATTCAAAATTTGCTGTTGTTTTATCTTTAATTTATTTATCTTGATATAAAGATATAATATTTTATTGTTCTTGTCAACCCTTTATTAAAGAGAGGAGAAAATGAATCCTTGAGTTGCTTCTCCCCCTAATATCAATGCTATCTCCATGCTGGTAATACTGGTATTTTTGTACCATCGCAGTGACCAGACCATCGTAGGTACGATGGATATCCTGATAAGATCGCTTCTTTATCTGGATATCCATCGGGTACGAATACGAAGCAGCCTTCAGTTCAACTGTATACACGTCCCAAATACAATTCGAAACCCAACAGCTTTGAAACAGACTCTTAGTCCAGCTCCTGTC
This sequence comes from Paenibacillus sp. BT-177, assembly GCF_025846815.2. Classification (NCBI taxonomy): domain Bacteria; kingdom Bacillati; phylum Bacillota; class Bacilli; order Caryophanales; family Paenibacillaceae; genus Paenibacillus; species Paenibacillus sp. BT-177. The sequence continues at coordinate 158,404 of NZ_JAOYTP010000007.1, forward strand.
CATCATTTTCAATTTGGATATGACCACAATACAGACACTGATGGGTACAGTTTTGTGTCAAAGCCGGCTGTCCCTCGATCTTCACATCACTTTTCCCATTCAGCCAAGGCATGGTCAGAACTGGAACACACGGAGCCTTTTTCACGCCATAGATGTCCACCATCTCACTGGCCTGCACGGCCGGATTTAAAGGACTGGAGCAATTTCCAAAAGACTGAATGTTCACTCCTGGAACGTAATCTCCAATGTTCATTTGTGCTTTATTTTTTACGTAGACGCCATGGCTAAAAGGTCTCTTCAAACGGGCAGGTTGTGTGCCATAACTACAACTTAAGATCGCTCCTGCCACGACATAGCTTTTTTTGCACCCGTTCCCGATCTTACCTGGGCTTCTCCCACTTACCCCATCCTCCTTAGTGCTTCTATCTCAACTCTTTGCACTCGAATACCTGTAAAAGATCGGCGCAGCAGGCTTTCTGCAACGGCCAAATGAATATAGATATGAGGTTCGATCAGTCCCTCAATCCGAAAAACAGGGGGCTCTATCTCCCCCTGTCTCAGTATCAAACGCTTCAACGTACCATTGGGATACCATTCCGTATGTGCGGACAAACAGTCCACCATCGGCGGACGAAGCAACCAGTATACCTCCTGTCTGGCCTGCTGGAAATTGGTAAGGATGGCCACTTTCCATTTCAGTCCCGGCATATATTTCTCCAATAATACTTTCATCCGATCAGACACCAGCGGCAGGGGAAATTCCAGAAAATCCGGGTACACTGTTTGTGGATCGGTATGTACAGCCAAAAAAAGAGGATCATCCTGCTGCTCTCCCTCGGCCTCCGTCAGGATATCTTCTACTTGCAAAGGAGACAGCGCAGCAGGCTCCACCCGATGTTTTACCCGCTCGTCTATCATCAGTCGAAAATATCTCAATGCAGCCACTCCCTTTTGCTAACAGCATCCCTTACCTGTGTAGACCACTCCAAACCAATGGCTCCTCTACGCTGCTCATCGGTAAAAATGACTCCTTGTACGTTTGCACCCGTAAAATCGGTTCCGATCAAACAGGCCCCTTTAAAGGATGCACCTGTCACATCTGCTCCAACAAAGCAGGCATCCGTGAGGTCTGCCCCGTCCAAGGACGCTTTTTGTAGTAACGCCTCTTGAAAAATGGCTCCTCGTAACTGTGCATCATGAAAACGGGCTCCCTGCAAGCTCGCCCCTGTGAAATCTACGCCAGCAAAACCCAATGCCTCCCAATCCAATGAAGCATCTGATCCATATCCGGCGTTACCCATAACGACATCCAATATGGCCCCTTTCATCGAGCATCCGCTAAAATTGGCTCCATGAAGCAAGCTGTATGTCAAATCGATTCCATTTAACTGACTTTCCTGCCACACCGTTCCTACCAGGACACAGCCATACAAGCGACTATGTTCCATTCCGATTTGGTGAAAAGCCGTATAGCGGAAATCCAACTGACTATAATCTCCGTCCGACAGTTGAACTTGGGTCAACGCCTGATAGCTGTACGCATGTTCTTCTTTTTCATCCAACCACGACCCAATCTCATTCGCCTCCATGGCTCTGCGATCTTCTCGATATACCGATACACTATGATCCAAATATTCACCCACACGAATCTCGAACGTCTCTTCTCGCTCCATCTCTTGAAACTCCGGTAAGCACACAGCCTGTTTCATCGCCAAGCGAACCACATTCACAACGAGCGCATGAATGTGTACCGCTGCCTCCAGCATAACCTGCTCCCATTCAAGCTCTGATAGAGAAACTTGCTGCTGCTCTACCTCCCTTCGCAATTGCTGCTGCAAATCGGTCCAGTAGGAATATGCCCAGCTTGTGTTCCATTCAAAATGGATCGGCTGTGGATCAAGCATCCATAAAGCATCGGAAGCCTCTACGAGATAAGCAGGCCGTTCTTCCAGCCATGTGGTACGTAGCATGGAGTATGTGATATAACCGATCCTTTCCTTTCTTCCTTGAAGCTGCTCTTGCCGAATGTGCTGGCAATATCCCCGAAACTCTTCGACACAGGCTTGAATCCGTTGCTCCTGCGTTACCTTGAACTTCAGCGCCCAGTCTCTGCGGATGAGATACCACGCCTGATTCAATATAGCTCGCCATTGCGGTTCTAACTCATCAATAGGCTTCTCCATTTGTACTCAACCACCACCTAAAGCTCTTCATAAATTTATATCTTCAGGCTGACGCCAGTCATCCGCTGCCCTATAGGCTAATTCGACTTCACTTCACTGCCCTTCATGTCCGCTGACCCACTCAATTGAATATGACTGCCGTTGCAATCCATACGCAGCTCGCTGCCTGCGGACAAATTCATCGTTTTCCCTGCCGACAGGCTCAGATTACCTCCCGCCGAGATACTTACCTGTTTATTGCTCACAATATGAATGCCTTCCTTGTCGTCCAGCTTGATAAAAATAGCGCCATCTTTACCCGTCACGACCAGTTCATCCGGTCCCAAACGAATTTCTTTTCCATGAGGTGTTCGCCATATTTTCATCTGCGGATTGGAAAGCTTGTTATGTCCGCTCCCTCTGTCTGCACGTCGGACTGCACTGCCTGCTACCCCATCCTCTTCACGGCTGCCCGGAAAATAGAGTGAAACCGGGTCCCCTTTTTCCGGCATTACGTACCAGCCTGTATGTCCCCCGCCGCTATATACCGTCGAATAGTTGAACCAATGCGCCTGATTGACCGCCTGCTTCTCGTCGCAATCCAGATGGATACGTACCTGATCCTGACGTACGTCTACGACCACCCCGCCTAATGAAGCACCCACCAGCTTTTCCTGATAATAGCCTTTCTGCCGTAAGCCTTTGTACGAGGCAAGCACATATTGATGCCGCAACAGCCCTTGCCTCATCTCCGTATAAGCCTCAATGACATACAAACTGTGTCCCTGAAAGGTCAACTGAGCGCCCAGATCCAGCACCTCGTCTGTCTCCACCTCATAAAAAATAAAATCATTTTCGTTCACCTTCGCCTGCTCATTTTCCTGAAAGTAGCGAAAAGGCAGCATCTGCTTGCGTACCGTATAACGGGTATGATCTAGCACGGTCTGTGCAGGGCTGTCTTCAATGCCAAAATAAAGTTTAGGACTGTCAAAACGCGCCACAGGCATCAGACTCGTATGATAGCGGGAAGCCATGCGTCTTAAAAAAGCCCAATCCGTTTCCTGATACTGAATGGCAATCCGTCCAATGGGCTCTCCACCTGTCGCTCCATCAATCACATCCAACCCTTCATAATCCTTACCAATCTGCTCCAGCATCTGAGGAATCGTCATTTTGGTATATTGAAAAGAACGGGTGCGTTGCTGAATATCCATCCGATAAGTATGGGAAATCGCCTCTACCTCCAGATAGTACACATCCCGCACAACCTTCACTTCGACCGATAGCGCAATCCCGCTGAATAGCGGCTTACTTTCACCCGATTCATTGCGTTGGCTTACCTCAATCACCGTGTTCTTTTCCGTTGTTTCCACATAGCTGTCTTGCATCTCTTCCGGGATGATCCCTGTAAAATAGAGCCGAGTATGCTCGTTGATTTTCTTCGTGAGGGTAAGCTGCTCCAGCTCAACCAACTCGTAGGGATGGATTTGGATATTATCGTAGCCCAGACTCATAGCGAATCCGCTCCTTTCTCAAGCGTAGTTTGTAAGGGTAATGAAACTGCATGAAGCGACTGCACTGTGTTTTCCGCTACAGGTATCCATACCTCCATGTCCGATTCCGTACAGTTAAACGTCCCCATCATCACCTGTCCTGCATGGGTGAACAGCAGGATTTCGTTGTACAAATTCGTATCCACGCCTGCAGCTATAAAACGGATCACTCCAATGGACAGACCGCAATGATTTACGATCACTTGAGTGCCCAACCAGTTACGGATCGGTTGTACAGCTCGCAAAGTGTCCGCCATTTGCTCCACAAAATCAGAAAGCTCCTCGTCTGCCAAAGTGGATTCTGTCCGATTAAAGGTGATATTCACCGTTCCATCCTCCGAGGTATAAATGACCTCTGGACGATGCACCGAAGGATATTTAAATTTGGCCTGCTCCAGTGGCATCAAGCTAAAGGATTTCGGCACGCTAACCTCAATTTCTCCGTCCAAAATCACCCTTAATTCCAGCGGAATGAGCTCATCACCTAAACGTAACGCCAAATTTTTCTCAGAAACGGAGTGATCCTGTTCGGAAATAACAGTTTGAGAAAGACTCGTATTTACGTTATTAGATGCAACATCATAATTAAGCTTATTTTTAAGACTTAAAATATGCTCGTCCATATAGTTCATAGGGTTAGTCCCTTCTTCGTAAAAAAGATAAGTATTAATTCAAAATATAAAAGCAAAAGGGCATATTTAACAATAACCCATCTTATGTATGTATCGGCCAGAATAGATATTTTGTTTACAGAAAGAACCATCCCATGTGTTATTTTCAATGTATATTTCTGAAATTAATATTGAGAAGGGGATTGATATCGGAACGGACAATGGATCGAATTGAATCCTTCCTTGCTCAGAATAAAAGCAGTTATTATGACTTGGAAAGGCCGCTCCCATAATAAAAATGATTTTATCAAATGATTTGGATAATCGGAGTTTGTAGAGTTGGAATATACTTAGTCCGCAATCGATCCTACTAAAAAGCAAAAACCCGCTCTATGAGCGGGTTTTTCAAATGGAGGCGAATCATGGCATGGAAAATCCACAATTTGGCGTATTGTGATGCTCAGAACTACTGGGGGAGGTTACTTAGAATAAATTCATTTTTTTAGATTACTAGGATTATGTTCAGAAAGCTCTGATTTGAATTTAATAAAATCTTCGCCTTGTAAAAATTTACCAATATCTTCAAACCTTAATTCTGTTCTCTAATAAATGAAGATATCATACTCTCTATCAAGCATATATAAACCAAGTTTTAAATCAACAAACTTGCTTGTTCCCTCTGAAATAATCAATGCTTTATAATCTATACCTTTTAATGGCACACAAAATACATTTTCACTCGGATACTTTTGTTTAGCTATATACTTTTCAAACTCTTCGTGAGAATGAAGTCCATAATTAGCTATACCTTCATCAGACTCATTGATAATTTCCTGAACTGACATTGTAAATTTATTTTAGTTAGATAAATCTTTTTCAATATATGGATATTTTAGCGAATCAATTATTCTATTAGATAGATAGTTCTTTTGATACTGGTCTAAATTTGTGTTTACAATTACAGTATCATTTTCTTTTCTAAATAGTTGATCTGTACCATTTTCCAAAAACACCATATCAGGATTAAAGCTCTTTAAAATCTTCCCAATAGTTTGAAATAAGACCTCCAGTCCTTCATAAAATGTTTTCCCAAACAATTGAACACTAATTTCTGTATTTATTTTCATGCCGTATTCTTCTCTTAAAAAATCAATGCTAGTAATATCTTCTGTTTCAATATCAATTGTGAAATATCTGCAGCTAAGACGAGAAAAGTTTTCGTAATTAGTTACTTTATCTTTAACTGTCTCACTTACTATGTTATAAATTGTTCTCTTTAATGTTTCAGGTCCTAAATTTGAAACTAAAAGTAATTCACAGTCCATCTCACTTTTCTCCTCCAAATACTTTTGTAATTGTGCCATCTTTAACACTAATTAATTCTTCAAGTCTTTTTAAATCACCATTCGGATTTGCTTTTCTTAAAATTGTTCCAGTAATTTCTGCAATTTTTTCATCTGGAAAGTTGTCTAAATTGAGAACAATTCTTCCAGATTGGTTCTTTGTCTTTCCTGCTATTTCTTTTATTATACTTTGTACCTTACCATCTGGCTTAGGCGCATAACAATCGAATACTTTCCCTTCGATTAAAAAATCTGGATTCGATCCTTCTTTAATCCCATAACCATTTCCACCATCAATTTCATCCAACATCTTAATGTCATAACCTTTGTCAGCCAAGAAATCGGCTGTTTCATTTTGTTTCTTTATTCCATGTGAATCTCCTGCTCCATAATTACCTTTAGGTTTACTACCCTTTGGTAAAGAAGGTTCTGTAAGTTTAATATTACTAACAACGTCACCTGTCACCTTAGTCCCGGACGGATTCTCGTTGGGTTTGCTCGGTTTCTGTGAAGCAGGTGTTCCTTCGCTCTTACCTGACTTTCCGCCAGAAGGTTTAGACGGCGTTGAACTATTTGGACCCTCGCTTTTAGACATTCGATAAAGGTCCTTAGCACTTTCCACACTATTGGATGCTCCGGTATACGTTACCGCTGTCCCATGTGCTCCCAAAAGGGCAGATTGTGCCATAGCCAGGACGCCTACAGGTGCCCCTACTCCTGAAGCTGTTACCAAACCACCTAAGAATCCTTCCGTCACAGCACCAACCGTTTCTACAGCTCCGGCTACAGTCGTCAAAGAATGTCCGATCACTTCACCTGTTTTACGCGCCATCGGATGCTCTGAGGTATATTCCTTATTCATTAATCCGAACGAATAATCTTCTACAACCGCTGCTGCTGCTCCTAGTACAACTTCTCCACCCACATCTGCGGCATACTCCAACTCGTTCGCCATCTGCTTCGCCATAATGGCTTCATTTTCCGCATTCTGGAGCTGGACTGCCGCCATAAGATCCCACCAGGACTGAGATTCTTCCTCTTGCTTCGGCTGCGGCTGTTGAGCCATGTAACTGTCGTAGTTCGCCCTCCAGCGTTGTCTCAACTCGGTGGGAATTTGCTGATAAGCATGAACTATAGTGTTCGATTCTCTCAGCAAGTTTTGAACGAGCTCTAGGGGACCACCGGAATGCGCTACATGACGTGCACTCGTATATACTTTGCCTAAAATCCACTTGCTATAATAGGCTTGTTTTGCTTGCTCATGCTCATACTGACTAATCAATCCTTGAAGCGCCAGACCTGCCCAATGTTTTAACGGATGTATGCCTGCTTCTTTAGACGCCCCCAAGGTAGGCGTTCCTTTGCTCCGAACAGGGATTGCTGCGGATACTTGTAAAACCGTTGCCGCCACTTTACCTGCTAGTCCACCCGATATATTCAACATCACATTGGCTACTTTCCCGACTGCTGGAATGGGGCCTAATAGCTTGGATACTGTACCCAGCAAAGCATTGGCCTGTTGAAGTGCCGCTGGACTTGTAACCTTTGCTGTAGGAGCAGGAGCCGTACTACTGGAAGAAGCATTGGCTGCTTTAGATTGTGCGGCCTCATACGCCTTAATATTCATCAACGGCGGCTCAGGTACAGGAGGAAGGTCAGCTACGAAAACTGGAGCTTTTACCGTACCTTCCTGATAAATCACTGGGGCTTTGGTGTCCGTCTCACCATCTAGCACTATACTGCTGGCTCCACCTTTTAAATATAGTGCGGTTCCAGCTTCCAGTGATAGTTCCTGGCCTGCATCCAGCTTTACATGACCGCCCTGAATCTGTACATTCCCCGGACTGTTGACGGTGATGCCTGTATCATCATGCAGTGTAATCGAAAACCCATCGGAAGTGGACAGGATCAGCTCCTGCTCAGACATTTCTATGCCGCTACCTTGTACGTGTTTCCATGCCTTCACATCTGGCTGTCCATTGACGTGGCGATGTTGTCGCAAGGAATCTGCCACATAGGCTTCCTGTTCACAGTGTGTAGGTAAATACAGCTCCACTTGTTCCCCAGCTTCAGGCATGTCATACCAGCCACTATGTTCTTCCGCGACATAACGGGTAGCTACGGGAAACCAGCAAGCTTTAGCTAGGTCTTGCTTTCGGATCAATTTCCAGTTGAAGTTGTACGAAATCTTGTTGTACCTTCAGCACCGTTCCCGTGAGTGAAATCCCGATAGCTTGATCGTTTTCATACCGATCATACTGAATATCCTGTTCAGCTTGGAGATCATAACGAGTTTGGAGTAAACCGTCCTTTAACTCTGTCATTGCCCGAACAACAACCAGTTCTTTGCCTTGTCCGATGGGTAACGTGATCAAGTCACCCAGTGCATAGTATTGCAGATTATCAATCGTATAGGTGACATACACACCAGCACGTTCCCCCAGGTTCCCTCTATCTAAATCATGAAATGTTTTCCGTACCCTATAAAATACATCTCGCTCCACCTTATACTGCTTGCCTTCTGGCATCCCAAAGAAAATCTTAGGTGATGCAGCCGTAATCTCCGGTACAAGTACCGAACCAAAGCGAGAGACAAGACGCTTTAAAAAGGCCCAGTCGGTTTCTTCATATTGTAAAACAAAAGTACCTAATTTAGCATAATTGGTCACCGTATCAATGGCATCTCCATACATGTACTTCCGAACCATTGTAGTGACCAGATCATCATAAGTACGGTGAATATCTTGATAGGAGCGCCTTTTCTTCTTGATATCCATTTGATAGGAATGCGAGGCCGCCTCCAGTTCAAAAGTGTATACTCCCCGTATGCAGTGCACAGACATGCGTGTAATTAACCCATGAAACAAACGTCTAAGCGACTGTCCTTGCCCATTCAACTGACGTATGACAATCGGTTCCTGCTCCATGCTCTGTCCAACACACGCGGCTCCCTGTTCTTCCGACAGCATCCCGCTCACATACAGGTATGCATGATCGTTAACGGCCCTGGTAATTCGCAATCGTTCCATATGCTGAGGTTGAAAAGGACCGTATAAGCGTAGACTTTCATACCCTATTCCGTTTTGCAGTACGTCCAAATGCTTTCATATCTCCTTTCCTGTGGCACAAGGCACGTTCGCCAGCCACCTTGTGTTTACATGTGTTCGTAGCTATCACACCATTCAAACATGAGTTTAAGAGGTTATTTTTAACAGTAAACCATTCTTATGTATGTATCGGATAGAATAAAGATTTTGTTTACAGAAAGCCCCATCCATTCTGTTATTTTGAATTAACATGGCTAACGAATGAATGCATGAAGCTCCCCAAAACCGTCTTGCCCCTAAAAGATAAGAGATATTAAAATAGCGAATCACATTCACATCGGTTCTTCCCTAACCCAAAAGAGTGAACTTATTGAAGACAAATATTATTGCCTTGCTTCAGAGCATATTGTTGAAGAGGGCGTCGATACTATCGAGAAGTACCTTGTGCATGAGAGAGTTCCATAAGGTTTCTTAGAAAATATGGGGTGTATCCGCATGTAAAAGAGTGGATATTATAGCGTGGAATCGCTTGATATAAACAATAGATGAAAGGCAAATCGTCGTGACTTAACTATAATTAGTACCAAAATCAGTTGTAAGGCCTCTTTATCTCAATTATTAAAACCATAATAAAAAGCCATCAACCAGAAACACTGGCTGATGGCTTTCTTGTCTTACTCAAATGGAGGCGAACCGTGGCTGTTCAAAACCACAATCCGCCGATGCGTGTTTCCTGTGTGAGAGCCAAACAACTATCCATCTTTATACACTATGCCTGCCAAGTTGATCAGTAATTGCCTTCGCGGCGGAATAACCGGAGCTCCAGGCCTAGGCTCTTGATCAATCTTAGCTTCCTTCAGCAGGACGGAGACGATTTTCTTGTGTAGAAAACTGACAAAGGACTCCGCGAACGTTCGGTGCGGGAACTTCCTCTGATTCGTCTCCAGAAATTCGATAACCTCTTCCTCCGTGCGGTTCGGCATCAAATCGATGGATAGATACGGTGTCCCCTTTCGCGAGATGAACGTCTGCCGTCCAGCCAAGCTGTAGTATCGGTGGGACTGGAGAAGCCGTAATCGGTGTAATGTATTCCGCCCTGTTTCACTGCTTGCGACTTTGCCGTTCACGAGGATGTCGGCACGTCTTTGGAGTTTGATACCGGAAAGTGCCTTCTGATATGGATATTTCACCTTCAATTGCACGAGGGCCGGAACAGGCTCCCCCAAGTAATGCCCCATTTGCTGGGCGATTGTATATCCGGACCCATCCGTCCCCGCATTCTGGCAGGTAAGAACACCCGTACAGAGAAACAGATATTCGCTAGTGTAGACCACCTGCTCCTCTGTTTCCGTTCGGCATGTAATTTTAAATCGCGGATGATCTGCTGATACGGTGACATCAAGCACTTTGTTGTTAAGGTATACCGGAATGTTCCGCTCCTCTAGAGCAAGCTCGAAAATATCCACCACAGATGCCGCCTGTAGTACATTAAACCCTCTTTCAATTTAGTAAGCGGCAGCCCGAGCACATGAAAGAAAGACCGATGCCGAATTGTTGCAACACAGGCAGCGTAAATTCAGCCTGACTGCTGTAATACTTGCGCGATAAGGCTACCGCTTCGTCATCCTTACCCATCGCAGTGGAATCGTTCGTAATATTACAACGACCGTCACCTGTCATGGAGATTTTCTTCCCAATCCGGTCGTTCCCCTCCAGAATGGCGGTATCAATACCTAAATCCCGCGCAGTAACGGCGGCCATGAGTCCTGATGCGCCTGCGCCGATTATAATTAACTTGTGGTGCAATAAAGTCTGATCATCGTGCACAGTTAGTCAATGTACTCCTTGTCCAATGGATTTATATATAGAAATGTGAAATGTGATTTTTCAAAAGATATTGTACTTATTAATTATAACATAGGCTTATGTAACGCATAATCCCGCTAAAGTATTCCTGACACCACGCCCAATTACATTTATGCCCTAAATATGAAAAACACCATCCTTAAAAGATGGTGTTCGGGTTTTGGAGGCGAACCACGGCTTTGCAAAACTATAATTGGCGTCATCATATAAGCAAGGATTCACCTGGTATGCAAAAAGACTTTGTAAATAGCCCTCAAGATATATCCTCCGCATTACGGTTAATATGATCGATGATATCTAAAATTCCACGAGCTTTTGGAAGCTGGTCCTTGAACACAACCATAATCCCACCTACTGAACTAAACGGATCTTGCTGCAATACTTGGCGTTCTAATGTGCCATTCTTAACGATGTAATCAATGATCAACTCAACAAATTGCGTTTGTTGTAAGTTTAAAATCTGTTCAGAAATAAATGTTGAAAATGCTTTAACAGCAGCTTGGCGGTCAAGACCGACAATTTTACGAACAAGCTTTGTGACAGGGGTATCCCCATAGTCTTTTTCGTACTGTTCTTTGGAACCAAGTTCACTCCACAAAATTTGCTCTAAGTATTCTACATCTTGCTTCGTTAATGGTTTGTTGTTACGCAGCTTATAAATCGCTAATGTATCCTCATGTTGATGCTCATTTAAGTAATGCTCTACCTTTTTACGATAGCTTTGTAAGTCATTCACATTATAAATCGACGTATTTTCTGCAACAGTCATCACTTCATCCTTGAAATCAGTGTAATAAATTTTCTGGTTTGAACGTTCAATATAGCGAATTAAATCACGTAGTGCAACACGAACCCTTTCTAGATCAGTAAGCGAAACCTCTTCCCAGAATTCCATCGTTCGTACGTCATCAATCACATCTTTTTGTGCTAATACTTGTGGAATTGTACCTAGTTTTGAAAGTGCTTCTGCAGTATCAATAACCCGGCGAATAGACTTTGTAGCATTATTCGACTGCAAGCTCGCTAGTTCAATTGTCAGCATTAACAGGTCGAAGCGTTTGGCCAGCTCATCATCTTCAATCGGAGCAATTAACGGTGAAATGTTTTCTTTCACTTCATTGGTCTGTACCACCGATAACGCTTGCCAGCTCTCCTCATTTTGATACTTGTGCACATATTGTAAGTATTGGCGCACTCGGAAGTTCTCATCATTTAATGCCCGAACGTCCGATACGATTTCCTTCAATAGCTGTTCTCGATAAGATATAAACGGTGCTTCTTGATATTGAAGCGATTGTAATTCACGTACAATGTCAACCTTTGTGTTAAATAACCTTTCCGTTAATGTTTGAGTTATTTTGGCTTCTTCACCTTTTTCATTCACACGGAAATATTCAAAATTTCTTAAATAATCAAATATTAAGAAGTAGCCCTTATCCAATCCTGGTCCAAATAAGTCTTTACGGAGACGTGTTCCGCGACCGACCATCTGCCAAAACTTCGTTTTTGAGCGCACCTTTTTGAAGAAGACTAAGTTTAATACATCTGGCACATCAATTCCCGTATCTAGCATATCAACCGAAATCGCAATTTGTGGCATCTTGTCCGGGGTTGAGAAGTCATCAATAAGCGTCTGATAATATTCCACACTATAGTCGATTACCTCGGCAAAATCACCATCGTTTTCAGGGAATTTCAAATCGAAGCGTTCTTTAATGGCCATCGCATGCTTGTGGTTTTTGGCGAAAATAATAGTCTTTCCTAACTTGTCTCCACCTTCAACCTTCAAGCCATATTCCATTAAGTCATTTAACACGTGATCGATTGTGTTCTTGTTAAATACAAAATGATTAATGGCTGAGCTATCAATATCCCTTACTTGCGGTTCATCTTCAAAAATCTCTTCAAATTCTTCTTTTTCGTCCTCGGATAAATCATCATAACGAATACCATCATCTAAAATTTTCAACGTGGTTTCTCGCGTGCGATAATCAACTAAGTAGCCATCCTCTACAGCCTTCGCTAATTCATAGGCAAAGGTCGGTACACCGTTTTCTAAATCAAAAATCGTGTACGTATTTTTATCAAGTTCATCCTTTGGCGTTGCGGTTAAACCGACAAGCATCCCATCGAAATAATCGAAAATGCTTTTATACTTCTGATAGATTGAACGGTGTGATTCGTCAATAATAATTAAATCGAAATGCCCTATCGTAAATAAACGGTTGCCGTTCTTACGCTTCACTTCATCAATCGCATTCATCATCGTTGGATATGTCGAGAACACCATACGAGCAGCTTCAGGGTTCGAATTTTTTTCAAGCATATTGCTTAATGATAAGTTCGGAAGCAGTGTGTTGAAGTTACGAAAAGCTTGCTTCACTAGAGATGTACGATCCGCAAGAAACAGTACATTTTTTACCCAATAATTTTTCGTTAACACATCGACTAATGAGATCGCTGTACGTGTTTTACCACTGCCTGTTGCCATTACGAGTAAGCCTTTTCGTTGGTTGTTACTGAACGTATTACAAATCGCTAGAATCGCTTCTTTTTGATAATATCGGTTCGTAATATCATCATCTATTTCAATATTCGTTAAAGGCTGCTTGATTTGACGACGGTCGATTAACAATTGTAGCTCATCTTGTGTATAGAAGCCTGACACTTTACGTGCTGCATAGTGATCATGCCAAATATGCGTTTCAAAGCCGTTTGTATAAAAGATGACAGGTCGTATCCCCTGCACCTGCTCTACACAATCTGCATACAGTTTTGCTTGGTTGCGCCCTTCTTTGGGATCACGTGAAGCACGTTTTGCTTCAACAACAGCTAAAATTTTACCGTTTGTACCGCGTAACACATAATCCACGTAACCTTCGCCTTTTGCATTTGGCATACCTGTTACCGGATATTCTATCTCAAAGTTTTTGCCAATTTCCCATCCAGCTAACTTTAAGTCTAAATCGATATATCGTTTACGCGTCTCAAACTCTAAAATCGTATCGACATCAAAATTGTAATCTCGTTGTGAATCTACACGATTAGCCGTTAGTTGTGCCCGGAGTTCTTCATTCTGCTTACGAAGCTCTTCAAGTGACTGATCCTTAGCACTTAGCTTGTCATATAAATCACTTAGTTCCTCTGGACGCTCTCGCTTGTATACTGCATCATACAATAACGCTTCATCAAACGTAGATGCGGTATGTTCCTCGGCGTAACAATAATCAATCCATGCCACAAACTGATGTAAATTATGTAAAGACAACACCGCTTCATCACGAGTAATTGCCACATTCGTATGTACTGCTGCATTTCCAAGCTTCACCACATATTTCATCATCGGCAACAGTTCTTCATCAATGATGCCCAAAAAGTGACGATTATGAATCAAGCTTGAGAGGTTATCTTGATAGGGTATTCTCACATCGTTATCAAACTGATAGACCCATTTCACCGCAAGCTCGAGCGCACGGCGCGATAAAATCGCAACCGTGGCTGGGCTAACTTGCATCGCCTTTTCCGCTTCATAACAGGCATTGGCAAAGCTAGTGAATAACTGTTTGTACTTTAAAAAATCGAAGTTCAACATATACTTTTCTCCTATGCTAGATAGTTATTGTTCTTGGAAGGGCTCGCCTTTGAAGGCTTTTTGGAGTAGGGAATTGTATAATATTTCATATGAAGATAGGCTGTTAATAAAATCATTTCTTATCTTTTCTAAAGAAATAATTTTATTAACAAATTCCTTCTGTAATTCAATAGGAGGTACTACAATTAGAAGCTCATTTAAATTTTTCTTAGATATATTAGGCATCGACCCTGAACTACCCGATGCTAGTTTACTTAATTCTTTTTTCATTGAATTGTTATTCAATAATCTCCATAGATAAATCGGTTCTATCAAAGTTATATTCTTAATAATTAATTTAAATATTAAGTCAGAAAACATCAGTTTTGAAGACGTTTCAAATATATAGGAACAAGCCCCAACTAACTCTTTTGTATTCTTTCTTGTTAAAAGGATATCCCCGACATTCACTTCATACTCACTTTTAAAAGGTGTCCCATCAAGTAACTTTTTATTTTCTTTAAAGTTATACCTGCCTCCTGTAACAGCACTTAGTTTCAAAACTCCTGGTTCATTATTAGTAGCTGGTTCTTTACTAGCAACAGGGCTCCACCCTGTTTGTATGTCCGATATAACATTTTTTATTGGCATCTGCTTGAATTTTTTTATGTTTTGAATTGGATCTCCAAACATCTCTAAAAACAAACTTTGTGTTAATTCGTCTAATGCTGTGATTTGGGATTGGCGTTTTTCTATTAACCTATTACAGCTATCAAGTACTGCTACAATATATTTTTGCTGTTCAATATATGGAATATCCAATTTAATTTTCTTCAAATCATTCACAGCAAAACTTGCCTGATTAACCGACTTTTTAACAATTTTACTTAGAGATTTTCTAAATTGCTGTGTCTGGAATAAATAAATGGCGAACTTAGGTAATAAAATCCCCCTTTTCACCCTTAACCCTAGTAAATTCATCCCATGAATAATTTGTTCATTCTCTTTTTTTTCATATAACGCACATTTACCCAAATGTTTTTCACTATTAATGTGAGACATTAAGATATCTTCGTGTTCTAATATATAATTTTCAAATTTTCCTATATCAGTAATTCCTGCATATCCCATCTTATTACGATTTATTTCACCTGTTGAAATCGTTTCAATACGAGTTATTGGATATCCACCTGATAATCCCTGTTTTATATTCACTCCATTTCTAATAAACTCAAATAAATCTTCAATTTTATATTCCACGTTACTCACCCCTTCAATAAAGCTTCTAATACCTTTAATTCATTAATAATTTCTTCTTCCTTAGATAGAATATCATTAATGATTTCTTCGGGTGATTTATACTCCACTTCCTCATACTCAACCTCTTTATACTTATTAATCGACAAATCATAGCCTTGCTCACGAATCTCATCAACTGGCACAAGGAATGATTGCTCTGTACGTTTACGCTCTGCTTCACCTTGTAAGTTACTGAAACGGGCAATAATATCCTCTATATCATTCGCTTCAATTGGCGTACGTTTATCGTCTAATGAGTAACCATCAGCCTTCATATCATAGAACCATACGTGATCCGTTCCACCTGCACCTGTTTTCGTGAAAATCATAATACCTGTTGAAACTCCTGCATACGGCTTAAATACGCCACTAGGCATTGAAATGATCGCTTCTAACTTATTGTTATCAATAATTTCTTTACGAATGGCTTTATGCGCAGTTGAGCTACCGAACAATACACCATCCGGTACGATTACAGCAGCACGTCCACCAGCCTTTAACGTACGTAAAATAAGCGACACGAATAATAACTCTGTTTTCTTCGTTTTCGCTACTTTTAACAAGTCATTCGATACAGCATCATAGTCTAATGATCCTTTAAATGGTGGATTCGCTAGCACTAATGTGTATTTATCCTCATCTTTATTTTCCTCAGATAGTGAATCACGATAATCAATATTTGGAGCGTCTACCCCGTGCAACATCATGTTCATAGCCCCAATACGTAACATCGTTGTATCCATATCGTTACCATAGAACATGTGGTTGTGGAAATGCTCATTTAACCCTTGTACTAAAAACAAGTCTTGATGGTTCTTTCGTAAATATTCACTTGCTGAAACAAGGAAACCCGCTGAACCCATTGCCGGATCGATAATTATGTCTTCTGGTGACGGCTTCATCAGTTCTACCATCATATTAATAATATGGCGTGGTGTACGAAATTGACCGTTTGTACCCGCTTGTTGTAGCTTAGATAATAAGTACTCGTAAATGTCCCCTTTTGTATCACGCTCTTCCATTGGGATGCTATCAAGTGCAGTTACTACTTTTTGTAATGTAGCAGGCTTATTAATTTGGAACATTGCATCTTTCATGTACTTTGAGAATGCAGATTCTTCTTTACCACCTAACGTTTTTATGAATGGGAAAATCGTACTCACCATTACTTCATACATTTCTTGAGCTGGTAAGTTCTTAAACTGTGTCCAACGCATCATTGGCCAGTGTTTCTTTTGCACTTCATTGAAGTCTGCTGGCATTTCCGAAAAAATCCCTTTATATTCAAGCCCTAAAAAATTCGCTTCGTTTTCTTTCTTAAGTTCGCCTTCATCTAGGCCTTTAATGAAGAGTAGGTATGTTAGTTGCTCGATATTTGTTAAAGGGTTTGTATTTCCCTCTGTCCATAATGTTGTCCACATAATATCGATCTTGTTTTTGATCTCACCTGTAATCATATTGTAACCCCCATTATATTAAGGTACCTATTGCAGACACCTTCTCTTACGGTCTATTTTATACTAAATGTGTGACCAGTGCCTTTTGATTATAATCAATCATCTTGTACTATGTAAAAATCTGTTATAGTTCATTTTCAGCTCTAGTTCTTCTTTGAACAAGTCCTTGACGATTCCTTGTTGTTTCTACATCCAAATTACATTTCATCACTCATTATTAATAAATAAAACCCGCTCACTGAGCGGGTTTTTAGAATGGAGGCGAGGGGAGTCGAACCCCTGTCCGAAGATAACGACACATAAGCTTCTACGGGTGTAGTCACAGTTTTGATGTCACCCGAGTATCGCCCCGTAACCGGCTATACGTTGGGTCAGCCTGATTGTCTTCTTCAGCACACCCCAGGCGGAGATGTGACAGCGTATCCCACTATAGGTTAGCCCCTACATCCGGCACATGGGCGATGCAGGAGAGGAGCACGCTCACAGGTTATTAAGCTGCGAAAGCGTAGTTGTTTTGTTGTTTGCCGTTTAATAGGCTTTAGCGTTGATGAAGTGGACGCGTCCCCACTACCCGCTACCCATGCTCGAACTATCCCCGTCGAATCCATAAACGCCCCCATATTATAAAAGGGCTCCACGGATAAATCCGGAAATACCGGAGCATAAGTGCATAATATCAAAAGCTGAATCCTAAGATTCAACACTCGAACCATGTTAAATCAAGATGCATTGAAAAATTACTACTTCGTTAGTATAACATATTACATGTCATAACGAAACGGATTGAAGCCATTATAGCTTGATAAAATAGCACCATTACAGGAACAAGTAACTTATCCACGTAATTTGTACCATTCTAATCAGCAGTAACTTATCTTGCAATTTTTTGCTTCTCTCGTAGAGCACGTTGGATATCACGCTGCGCATCACGTTTGGCAGCCGTTTCTCGCTTATCATACTGCTTTTTACCTCTACCCAGTCCAAGCAGCAGTTTGGCATAACCATTGCGAACATAAATTTTGAGCGGCACGATGGTGTAGCCTTCCTGTTTCGAGAGACCAATAAGCTTACGAATCTGCTCTTTATGCAGCAGCAGCTTACGCGTACGCGTCGGATCGGTCGGATTGTTACGATTACCTTGTTCAAAAGGGCTGATATGCATATTGTGAATATGAATTTCACCATTACGGATCGTAGCAAAAGCATCGCTTATATTAGAGCGACCATTCCGCAGAGACTTAATTTCCGTTCCCGTTAACACCATGCCCGCCTCGTAGGTGTCCTCAATAAAATAGTCATGGGAAGCTTTTTTGTTCTGGGCGAGCACTTTCCCGTCTGCCTTCTTACCCATGAATACCACTCCTTATACATAACTTAATTCAATCTAGAAATCCAGCTACAAAGAGCTACCCTAGAAATATATTGTAACAAATTTCAGATGGTAAAAGCAAGAAAGGTCAAGGCTGCTACATTTCTAATTACCCCAATAGCACACTAAAATCAAGCGGCTTCTATCCTTACTGCAGATAGAAACCGCTCATATACCTAAGCTTCCATCAGCATCATCCACTGTTCTTGAGAAGCTCCAGTTACCTAACAAGTAAGTTTTATCAACCTACTTTTTCTTTTTCCGTACAAACCCAGCAGTGCTATTTCCGCCGTTACCGCCCTTTTTTTTCCGCTTGCGACGTGCTGCGCCTTCACCGCCTGATCTGGCATCATTACCTGGGGTAGCTGCATCACCAATGAAGATCCCGCTGGCAGACGTCTTCTTCCGTCGCTTGCTTGCACCCGTTGCTGGCGAATTGTATCCGCCCTTGCCACTACCAAAGCCGAAGCTGCCTGGCGAGCCTGTACCGACACCGTTTCCACCACCGCGACCTGCGCGACCTGCGGTGCTAATTCCTCCGTTGCCGCCCTCTTTAGGCTTTCCAGCCGCCTCACGACCGCCTTTACGCTCTCTACCAGCCTTGTCCTTACCGCCCTTACGGTCACGTCCTTCTCGGCCTCTGCCTTTAGCACGGCCCTCGCCACGTGCAAAATCTCCACCCTGGCCCGAGCCTCCCGTCCGTTCACGACGTTGCCGTTGCTTCATATCGACGAGTTCAAAGTCAATTGTGTAATCTTCCATATTCACACGTGCGACGCGAACCTTAACCTCATCCCCAATGCGGAATACCTTAGAGGTGCGTTCTCCGATTAACGCCATATGCTGCTCGTCAAAATGATAA
This sequence comes from Paenibacillus sp. BT-177, assembly GCF_025846815.2. Lineage (NCBI taxonomy): Bacteria > Bacillati > Bacillota > Bacilli > Caryophanales > Paenibacillaceae > Paenibacillus > Paenibacillus sp. BT-177. Next base: position 177,544 of record NZ_JAOYTP010000007.1, read on the forward strand.
TAGTCGTCCGTAAGTGCACTCAGACGCGTTAAGCCCTCGACTGTGTTGTCCAGCTCAATGAACATCCCAAAGCTGGTTACACTGCTGATGATCCCTTCGAACTCCTCGCCGACCTTATCCAGCATATATTCAGCCTTTTTCATCTGTTCTGTGTCGCGCTCTGCATCCACAGCCACACGTTCACGCTCGGAGGATTGCTGAGCAATATCTGGCATGCGTGCAGTCAAATATTCCTGACGCTCATCTGTCAAAGCCCCGCCATTCTCCAATACCTCACGAATGACACGGTGAATTACCAAGTCAGGGTAACGACGAATCGGTGATGTAAAATGAGAGTAATACTCCGCAGCCAGTCCAAAATGTCCTGTAGACTCCGCATCATATTTTGCCTGCTTCATCGAACGCAGCATCATTGTGCTAAGCACCGTTTGCTCCTTCGTACCCTGAATATCTTCTAACAATGTTTGGAGTGCACGCGGATGAATGGAATTTCCTCGACCTTTGATCTGATGACCAAAATTAGCTGCAAAAGCCATAAAGTTTTGCAGCTTCTCTGGGTCGGGGTCCTCATGAATCCGGTACAAGAACGGTACCTTGAGCCAGTGAAAATGTTCGGCTACCGTTTCATTGGCCGCCAGCATAAACTCTTCAATAATTTGTTCGGCTATCGTACGATCCCTCTTCACAATATCGACAGCTTTGCCTTCATCATCTACAATCACTTTGGCCTCATCAAAATCAAAATCAACTGCACCGCGGCGCATCCGATTCGCACGCAGCTTCAATGCCAGATCCTTCATCGTACGGAATACATCAACCAGGTCCTCGTAACGTTCCATCAGTTCTGCATCTTCCTCTTCGAGGATTTTGCGAACGTTAGTATAGGTCATCCGTTCCTTCGTTTTAATCACGCTGGTAAAAATATCATGCTTTACAACCTTCATATGCTCATTGAATTCCATCTCACAGGATAAAGTCAGTCGATCCACCTGAGGATTCAATGAACAAATTCCGTTTGAAAGTCGATGTGGAAGCATCGGAATGACGCGGTCAACCAAATACACACTACAACCGCGGTTATATGCCTCCAGATCCAGCTTGGAGTTCTCACGCACATAATACCCTACGTCAGCAATATGAACGCCCAGACGGTAGTTTCCGTTCGGCAAACGCTCTACATTAACCGCATCATCGAGGTCTTTGGCATCTTCCCCGTCAATGGTAACTATGATCTTATCGCGCAAATCACGCCGTCCCTGACGTATAATCTCTTCTTCCGTAATCGCATCAGGAGCCTGATCCGCTTCCGCCATCACTTCATCCGGAAAAGCTTCTGGGAGCTGATGCTTGCGAATAACGGACAAGATGTCAACGCCCGGATCATCCTTATGACCCAGCACCTCCAGCACTTCGCCTTCTGCCGCTGCACGTCCTTCCGGATAGCTCACAATACGCACGACGACCTTTTGTCCGTTTACAGCTCCGTTAAAGCTGTCCTTAGGAATGAAAATGTCCCGGTTAATACGTTTATCATCCGGCAAAACAAAACCGTATGCTTCGTGGCTCTGAAACACACCGACTACCTGAAGCACTGCGCGCTTCACGATTCGCACAACTTCGCCTTCTAGTCGGCCACCCGCAGGTCCCTTTGATGTTACTCTTACCAGTACCGTATCTCCATTCATCGCGCTCTTTAAGTCGTTAGCATGAATGTATACATCCGGGTGCTCCCGGTCCTCTGGAATCAAAAAAGCAAAGCCCTTGGCATGGGCCTGCAAACGCCCGCGCTGCAAATCCATCCGTTCTGGAACACCATAACGGTTCGTGCGGGTCAGTAGAATTTTCCCGTCTTCCTCCAATGCGTTCAAGAGCTTAAGAAATTCCCGAAACTCTTCTGCATCCTTAATGTCAAAATGTTGCTCCAGCTCCTGGTATGTCATAGGCTTGTATGCGGTCTCGCGCATGAAATCAAGTAGTTGTTGCTCTGTTATCATAATTTTGTCCACCTCGGGTGACCTTTAATTTTCAGTAATAAATCCGCATGTTCCTTGTTCCTGATACAAGGCTCTTTATATACTCATACCCTAGTATACACGAATTTAATCGACGGCATCCCTGCCTGTCCAAAATCCAAAAAAGCCCCCGTTTCCCGTGAAACGAAGGCTTAAGGTGTATATTTATCTTATTTTGCGAAAAATGCAACCAAAACGGAAACGATCATAAAACACGCACCCAAAACAGCAGTTACGCGTTGTAAAATCAAATCCATACCGCGAGCTTTGGTCTTGCCGAACAGATGCTCAGCACCGCCAGAGATGGCACCGGACAAACCTGCGCTTTTCCCCTTTTGCAATAAAACAACCGCAATAACAGCAATCGAGAACACAACGAGCAGCACTTTCAAAAAGATTTCCATGAAAAATCCCACCTCCTGAGCTTATACATCTGTTTTGCAAAACAACACAGCCTCTTTTATGAAAACATGCACATATCATGCTTTAAATAGCCGGAAATTAACGCAAAACACTATTTTCATTCTACCACAGCTTCCAGTAGATAACAACAGCTACGGCAAGACACTTAGTCATTAAGCTTCTGTAGATATATTATACATTTTCATAATAAAAAACAGACCTGCTTGCACATGGCGAGCAGGTCTGTTTTATTCATGCGTAAAAGCTTCGGGCGTCAGACTTCGTGATCATAAACCATAGGTCTAAGACGCTGTCAGCATTTTTCGCAACATTATTTTTTCAGGTTGTAGAAAGATTTCAAGCCGTGGTATTGAGCCAGTTCGCCCAGTTGATCCTCAATGCGGAGCAATTGGTTGTACTTCGCAATACGGTCAGTACGGGAAGGAGCACCAGTTTTGATTTGGCCTGCATTTGTTGCAACAGCGATATCAGCGATTGTGCTGTCTTCGGATTCACCGGAACGGTGAGAGATTACAGCTGTGTATCCTGCGCGTTTAGCCAATTCGATAGCATCGAATGTTTCAGTCAGCGTACCGATTTGGTTTACTTTGATCAGGATAGAGTTACCGATGTTTTCATCGATACCTTTAGCCAGACGCTCTGTGTTAGTTACGAACAGGTCGTCACCAACCAATTGGATTTTGTTGCCCAGTTTTTCAGTGAGCAATTTCCAACCTTCCCAGTCATCTTCGGAGCAACCATCTTCAATAGTGATGATTGGGTATTTATCAACCCAAGAAGCAAGCAGGTCAACGAACTCAGCAGAAGTGAAGGATTTACCTTCGCCTTCCAAAGTGTATTTTCCATCTTTGAAGAACTCAGTGGAAGCAACGTCCATACCGAGGAATACGTCAACGCCTGGTTTGTAACCAGCTTTTTCGATCGCTTCGATAATAGTGGACAGAGCTTCTTCGTTGGATTTGAAGTTAGGAGCAAAACCACCTTCATCACCAACAGCTGTGTTCAAGCCTTTGGAATTCAGTACGGATTTCAGGTTGTGGAAGATTTCTGCGCCAACACGCAGAGCTTCTTTGAATGTAGGAGCGCCTACAGGCAGAACCATGAATTCTTGTACGTCAACGTTGTTGTCGGCATGAGCACCACCGTTAACGATGTTCATCATTGGTACTGGCAATTGTTTAGCGTTGAATCCGCCCAGGTAAGTGTACAGTGGCAAGCCCAGAGCTTCAGCAGCAGCGCGAGCTACAGCCATGGATACAGCCAGAATTGCATTCGCACCCAGTTTACCTTTGTTTGGAGTACCGTCCAATTTGATCATCAATGTATCGATTTCTACTTGGTTCACAGCATCCAAGCCGATTACTTCAGGAGCAATAATTTCGTTCACGTTTTTAACAGCTTGCAGAACGCCTTTACCCAGGTAGCGGGATTTGTCGTTATCGCGAAGCTCTACAGCTTCGTGAGCGCCTGTGGATGCACCAGAAGGAACGATAGCGCGACCAATCGCACCGGATTCCAGATATACTTCAACTTCAACCGTAGGGTTACCACGGGAGTCGAGGACTTCGCGAGCGTACACGTCAGAAATAATAGTCATTTGTACTTAATCTCCTTTGTAATTCATAATTTATTGGTCAAGCCTATACTTATTAAATCAAGCTTACTTGCGGGATGCAATCATAGATTTTCCTGTCATTTCCGCAGGTTGCGGAAGTTGCATCAAATCCAGAAGCGTTGGAGCTACGTCAGCCAGAATTCCATGCTCACGCAGAACGATATTTTCGTCAGTCAAAATGAACGGAACCGGATTCGTTGTGTGAGCTGTGAACGGACGTCCCTGCTCATCAATTTCCATATCCGCGTTACCATGGTCAGCGATGATAATTACCACGCCACCTTTGGCTTTAACTGCATCTACAACACGTCCAACACATTCATCCGTCGTCTCTACTGCCTTAATTGTTGGTTCCAGCATACCGGAGTGTCCAACCATATCCGGATTGGCAAAGTTCAGGATAATCGCATCATGCTTGTCAGCTTCGATTTCCTTAACAGCAGCATCCGCTACTTCATACGCACTCATTTCAGGCTGCAGATCATATGTAGCCACTTTAGGCGAATTGATCAAAATACGAGTTTCGCCAGGAAGCTCCACATCGCGTCCGCCACTGAAAAAGAAAGTAACGTGCGGATACTTTTCTGTCTCAGCAATACGCAATTGCTTTTTGTTGTTTTGTACCAGCACCTCGCCAAACGTGTTGTCCAGGTTTTTCGGTTCATAGGCAACAAAGCCTCCAACCGTTTCACTGAACAAGGTCAGGCAAACAAAGTGCAGATCCTTAGGCCATTTTGGCCCACGGTCAAAACCACGGAAATCTTCATTGGTAAATACTTGAGACAATTGAATCGCACGGTCAGGACGGAAATTCAGGAATACGACAGAGTCATTGCTTTCGACCAGCCCTACAGGGCTTCCATCAGCCTTCACAATAACAGTTGGTTCCACGAATTCATCGAACACTGACTTTTCATACGATTCCTTCAATGCTTCGAGTGGATCGGTGTATTGAGGACCTTCACCGTATACGATTGCACGGTAAGACTTCTCAACACGTTCCCAACGTTTGTCGCGGTCCATTGCATAATAGCGCCCTTGTACGGTTGCAATTTGGCCAATGCCCACTTCCTGAATTTTAGCGACCAGTTGTTGCATAAAGCCTACGCCGCTATCAGGCATAACGTCACGTCCATCCATGAAAGCATGAATGTACACTTCAGTTAATCCTTCTTTTTTAGCCAGATCCAGCATAGCGAACAGATGGCTGATATGGCTATGCACACCACCGTCGGACAGAAGTCCGTACAGGTGAAGTTTAGTGTTGTTCTTCTTCGCATGTTGCACGGCTTTAACCAATGTTTCATTGTCGAAGAACTCGCCTTCACGGATGGACTTCGAAATACGAGTCAAATCTTGATATACAATTCGACCTGCGCCGATGTTCAAGTGACCTACTTCGGAGTTACCCATTTGTCCTTCCGGCAGACCCACCGCTTCACCAGAAGCCGTCAACGTGGTATGTGGATACTGTTTTAAATACCGGTCGTAATTCGGTTTGTTGGCCTGTGCAACCGCATTACCTTCCACAGTGTCACGCAGTCCGAATCCGTCCATAATAATTAAAGCTACCGGTTTTGGTGCTGTCATCTTACTTCGCCCCCTCAACAAGCGCGATGTACGACGCCGGTTGAAGACTGGCACCGCCCACGAGCGCGCCGTCGATATCGCTTTGACCCAGGTACTCAGTAACATTTTCAGGTTTTACACTACCACCGTACTGAATACGTACAGCATTTGCTGTATTTTCATCATACAGCTCTTTAATCAGACTACGGATGTAGGAAATCACTTCATTCGCATCCTGCGAAGTGGAGGATTTGCCTGTTCCGATGGCCCAGATTGGCTCATAAGCAACTACGACTTGTGCTGCTTGATCTTTAGCCAGACCAGCAAAAGCTGCTACAGTTTGCACTTTTACAACTTCTTTGGTTTGATCTGCTTCACGGTCTTCCAGCTTTTCGCCTACACATACGATTGGTGTCAGGCCATGACGGAATGCTGCATGAACCTTTTTGTTCACCGTTTCGTCTGTTTCGTTGAAATACTCACGACGCTCGGAGTGTCCGATCACAACGTAGTCTACGCCCAGATCTTTCAGCATTCCGCCGCTGATTTCACCTGTAAATGCGCCATCTTCTGCAAAGTGCAGGTTTTGTGCGCCGATTTTAATAGATGTACCTTTTACTGCTTCAACCAGAGCAGGAAGATTTGTAAATGGAGCACAGATAACGCTCTCCACTCCTGCAACCTCTGCTTTACCTTTGATCTCTTCGATGAAGGTTTTAGCTTCTGGTACGGTTTTAAACATCTTCCAGTTACCCGCGATAATCGGTGTTCTCAATGGTTTCAACTCCTAACTATTAGGTGCCCTAAAGCCTTTATTACGCGTAATGCGTTTGATTATTTATCGTTAAGTGCAACAACACCCGGAAGTGCTTTGCCTTCCATGAATTCCAGGGATGCGCCGCCGCCAGTGGAGATGTGATCCATTTTGTCAGCCAAGTGGAATTTTTCAGCCGCAGCCGCAGAATCACCGCCACCAATGATGGTGTATGCTTCTGTTGTAGCACAAGCTTCCGCTACTTCACGAGTACCGCCAGCGAAAGGCTCGATTTCAAATACACCCATTGGTCCATTCCAAACAACCAATTTGGAGTTTTTGATAACATCTGCATAGATTTTACGAGTTTTCGGTCCGATATCCACGCCTTCCCAATCTGCAGGAATGCCGTCGATGTCCACAATGTTCGTGTTCGCTGTAGCGCTGAAATCGTCAGAAATAACGATATCCACAGGAAGGTAGAAGTTTTTGCCAAGCTTCTTCGCTTTTTCAATAAATCCAAGAGCTACGTCCAGTTTGGATTCATCCAGCAAAGATTGACCCACTTCATGACCTTGAGCTTTGAAGAATGTATAAGTCAAACCGCCGCCAATAATTACGTTATCTGCAATGTTCAGCAGGTTGTCGATTACGTCGATTTTGTCTTTTACTTTGGAACCACCAATAATGGCTGTAAAAGGACGATCTGGATTCGACAAAGCTTTACCAATAACAGACAACTCTTTTTCCATCAGCAAGCCGGAAACAGCCGGAAGGAAATGCGCGATACCTTCTGTAGAAGCATGAGCACGGTGTGCTGCACCAAAAGCATCATTCACGAAAATGTCAGCCAGTTCAGCAAATTGCTTAGCCAGTTCAGGATCATTTTTCTCTTCTCCTGGGTAGAAGCGTACATTTTCAAGCAATAGCACATCGCCGTTTTGCAGTTCAGCCACTTTCGCTTTAACAGCTTCACCAACTGCTTCGTCCACTTTAACAACTGGCTTTTTCAGCAGTTCGGACAAACGTACACCAGCAGCAGTCAGACGCATGGATTCAACGACTTGACCCTTTGGACGTCCAAAGTGACTCGCCAAAATAACTTTTGCACCTTTTTCAATCAGGTAGTTAATGGTTGGCAAGGTTTCGCGAATACGCTTGTCATCTGTAATTTTACCATCTTCAACCGGAACGTTAAAATCTACACGAACAAACACCCGTTTTCCATTCAGTTCTATATCACGTACGCTCTTTTTGTTCATCTCCATATTCCTCCGCACCCTTATAATTTTACGAAACAGGAATTTAAGGCACATTTTGATATATAAAGAGCGGAAACAATAACACCTGTTTCCGCTCTATGATGTTGCTCGATAAGGAAATTCTTATTTAGCCAATTTAGCGAAGTATTCCAAAGTACGGATCAATTGTGCAGTGTAGGACATTTCGTTGTCGTACCAAGCTACAGTTTTAACCAGTTGTTTGTCGCCAACAGTCAGAACTTTAGTTTGAGTTGCATCAAACAGGGATCCGAAAGTCAGACCTTTGATGTCAGAAGAAACGATTTGATCTTCAGTGTATCCGTAAGTTTCAGGATCGGAAGCTTCTTTCATCGCTGCGTTGATTTCTTCAGCAGTTACGTTTTTCTCCAGAACTGTTACCAGCTCAGTCAGGGAACCTGTTGGTACTGGAACACGTTGAGCTGCGCCATCCAATTTACCTTTCAGCTCAGGGATAACCAGACCGATTGCTTTAGCAGCACCAGTAGTGTTAGGGATGATGTTTTCAGCTGCTGCGCGAGCACGACGGAAGTCACCTTTAGCATGTGGAGCATCCAAAGTGTTTTGGTCGCCAGTGTAAGCGTGAATTGTAGTCATCAAACCTTCAACGATACCAAATTTGTCTTGCAATGTTTTAGCCATAGGAGCCAGGCAGTTAGTTGTGCAAGAAGCACCGGAAATTACAGTTTCAGATCCGTCCAGAATTTCATGGTTTACGTTGTAAACGACAGTTTTCATGTCGCCAGTAGCTGGAGCGGAGATAACAACTTTTTTAGCGCCGCCTTTCAAATGTTTCTCAGCAGCTTCTTTAGTTGTGAAGAAACCTGTGCATTCCAGAACGATGTCTACACCCAGGTCTCCCCAAGGCAATTCTTCAGGGTTACGGTTAGCCAAAACTTTAACTTCTTTACCGTTTACTTTGAAGAAACCGTCATGTACTTCTACTTCCCCTTGGAAAGTACCTTGTGTTGTATCATATTTCAACAGATGTGCCAGCATTTTGGAATCTGTCAAGTCGTTAATTGCTACTACTTCAATACCTTCTACGTCTTGAATACGGCGGAAAGCAAGGCGTCCAATACGTCCGAAACCGTTAATACCAACTTTAACTGTCATGAGTGAGTTCCTCCCAAAGTTCGTTTAGTTTTATATATTCAAGACAGACCCGAAAGCCCGTCAAGACAACACAATTAAAAAACCTTATCAATCTCTTAAATAACGGCTTACAATCTCGGCAGCAGCGCCTTCGTCGGTGACAAGAATGTCTTCCTGTCCGAAACGCAATACTGCATGAATAGCAGCAGCCTTGCTCTTGCCTCCAGCCACACCCAGCACCGTCTCCGTACGCCTGATGTCCTCCAAACGGAGTCCAAGCGTCAGCATTCTGTGAACAACGACGCCGTCTTCGTTAAAATAATAGCCAAACGATTCGGCAACCGCGCCCTCATTGCTGATCTGGGCAAAGGTTTCAGGGTCAAGCTTGCGTCTGTGGGCCATTGCTATGGCGTTGCCTATTCCGTGAATGATAATACGACTCTCTCGAATCAGGCTCAATATATCCTGAATATTCGTATCCTCAAGCAAGGAGTTGTAAGCATGATTGCTGAGCAAATCCGGTACATGGAGCAGACGGTATTGAGCGCCGACCTTGCGAGCCATCGTGGAAGCAATTGTATTTGCCTGCATTTCCATGCTCTCTCCCAAACCCCCGCGTGCCGGTACAAACCATCCGCCTTTAAGCGGGCCGTTAGCAGGTAATGTCAGTTGTTCCGCCACATCTGCAATCGTCGTGCCACCTGTTACAGCGACCACGTCCTCGTCATCCATAACACTCAGCAGCGCCTTTGCGCCAGCACGGCCCAGTTCCTGCTTCGCTAACGGTGAAGCATCCGAATCCCCTGGAACGACAACCACCTTCCTCAAACCGTAGGCTTGACGAATCTGATCCTCCAATTGGGACAGGCCGAACAAGTTGTTCGCAATCGGCTCCAGCTGTTCCAGCAGATCCAGTCCTGCTTTGCTCACCTTCATGCCCACACTCTCAATCTCAATTAGCCCTTGCGCTTTAAGGAGATCAGTCTCAGCGCGCAGTACGCGCTCGGTCATATCCAGTGAAGCTGCCAGTGTTCTGCGTCCAATAACTTCGGACAACATAATCTGATGCAGGATCGTGTACCTTTTTTTCAAAACATCCATGAGGTCGGGCAGAAGCTGCTTCTGTATTTCTAATATCTTTCGCATGCTTTCCACTCCCGCACACTTCTAAGTTCTGTCTCTATGCTATATCTCTAACTGGTCTTAAAATGTCCCGGGATAACTTTTTAAGTCCCACGTATATCTTACCCAATATTTGCTTCACATGCAAGTCTATCTGAACCTATATTTCTCAACTTTTTATGTGAATATGCGCACGTAATAAAAGCTTGCAATTCAATGCCGTATATCATATAATCATCTTTGTTTCCAATTAATTAGTTAGTTGCTTGTAATGTTCATCTGTGCGCCCGTGGTCCAACGGATATGACGTAGGCCTCCGGAGCCTGAGATCGAGGTTCGATTCCTCGCGGGCGCGTCGTTTTATATGATTGGCTAATTGTTCCATATAATGTTTTTAACCAAAAAGAGCGCTGAGCGCTCTTTTTTTAATCAATAGTTTGACTTTCTTTGACTTTTTGTTTGAAATTGTTTATCATGTGGTTAATACGGTAACAGTTTATAAATAGGGATGTGTAATCGGCATATCCACCAAATCCACTAACGATATTTAAGGGAGGTTTTTTGACGTGAGCTATGTTCCTATGGTAGTAGAACAAAGTAACCGCGGCGAACGCGCCTATGACATTTATTCCAGACTGTTGAAGGATCGCATTATTTTGTTAGGCTCGGACGTCAATGACGTTGTAGCCAACTCAATTATTGCACAAATGCTGTTTTTGGCTGCTGAAGATCCTGAAAAAGACATTCACTTGTATATTAACAGTCCTGGCGGTTCCATCACAGCTGGTATGGCCATTTTCGATACGATGCAATACATTAAACCTGACGTATCTACCATTTGTGTAGGTATGGCTGCTTCTATGGGCGCTTTCTTGCTGAATGCAGGTGCCAAAGGCAAACGTTTTGCCTTGCCAAACAGTGAAATTATGATTCACCAGCCACTGGGCGGTGCACAAGGACAGGCAACGGATATCGAAATTCGCGCCCGTCGCATTCTGAAAATGCGTGACAAATTGAACCGCATTCTCGCAGATCGCACAGGTCAACCACTGGAACGCATCGAAAAAGACACAGACCGTGACTATTTCATGTCCGCTGATGATGCCAAAGAATACGGTATTATTGATAAAGTGTTAACTAGCTCCTCTCCAGAAGGTGTATAAGAAAAGTGGTTTACTTCTGAATAGCTGGTAAATAGAAAGGCTGCCTCGGATTTTTGTATCCAGTAGGCAGCCTTTCTGATTTGCTATTTTTTAAAAATATAGGTCATCCAAATTATTGATTTTGTCCCGCAAAAGGCTTTCCGCCCTGAGGCAGCAGTTGAGCGAACGAGTAAGTAAACTCCGGAATTCCATACGCGTATGGAGCATAATCATACAAATCAAACACGATGGTTACTCCACTATTGGTCACATAAAAATTCTGATCTGCGGCCAACTCTTTAAATTTTTCAAAACCTTCGCCAGCCTGGAGCGCATCAATTTTTTTCTTCAAATCAGCATTCAAAAACTTTTTATAGTTCGGATTTGCCTTCAATACGTCAGACAATTGCAGCAGCTTGCCATCAGCGAGCGAGAACGTGTATCCTTTACGCGCCGTCATACCATGTGCGCCACCTGTATACGAGTAGTCCTGCATAATCACACTTAGAATACCGTCCTTGTTATAGGCAATTGCAAAATCATTCTCGAAATCATACGGTCTTTCTGCTGTAACCTCTCCCTCTGCCACCATCTTTTTGCCTGCTGCCAATACTGTCTCTGCATGCTTTTTTAGCACATTATTAATGGCCTGTTGAGCCTCAGGATTCAGCTGGCTGCCGCTGATTTGTGGATACTTAATCTTATAAGACACCTTTGCATTACTCGAAGCTGGAAGCGTCTGAGATGCAATTGTGATTGGATTTAGCTGGCTTTTACTTAATGTTACGGTTTTCTGAACTGCATTCCACTGAGCATCGATACCCAGATAGTCTTTCAGCAGACTTATAGGAATGTACAGCTTCCCGGCGATCATTTTGGCATCCATGCTGCGCGTGTTGATTCCGTTCACATTGACATAGGCATCCGAGGAGGAGACCACGATATAGAGTTTGTTGTACCCACTCCCCACTGTATATGTCCCTTCTTTGGTGTCATAGCTCACCGGAATTCCCAAGCTGTCACGCAGTGCTGCCACTGGAATCATGGTGTTCCCGTTCACTTGAATACCTTTAGCCGCCAACGTTTTACCATTCCATTGGATGGCGATCCCTGGTTGCTGTGTTGTCGCTTGCTGCTGTTTGGTCGATGCTGCCCCAATATAGGAAACGGGAATAACCACAACCCCTGCTAAAATTCCCGCTGCCAGCAATGCTGAGCCCCATTTTTTTGTATGTTTGTTCATCGTAAGTATTCCTCCTATTGCAAATCTGTATAATCTATGTGTTTTGATCACTTTTCTTATTATATCTATACCCTATTGTATGTAGTTTACAATCTGTACACTCCCTGATTTCAATCTGTACACCTAACAGCCATTAGCTATGACAGACTCATTACAAAACGGTTTCAATAGACAAAAGAAGCCAACAAGTCATCCTGCAATGTTGCAGGCGCTTGCGGCTCCGCTTAATGGTCTATTCTAGTTCATCTCATATTGGGCAGACACTTGGACTTTCACCGTTACTTGACCCGACTGTATCTCTGTTCCGCCACTCATATCCATGAGCGCTTTGGACATGGCATTCTCACGTTGTGTGAAAACCTGAGCTTCCCCGCCATCTACTGTCACATTCACCAGAGCTCCTAAGCCGCGTTTAGCTGATTTTGCTACGGCACTGGCTTTGGATTGAGCATTATCCAACGCCTTTGCAATGGCTGCTTCCTCATAAGCGGAAGGATTCTCTACGGAAAACTGTATATTATCTACGTTGTTTGCACCGGAGTTTGTAGCCTCATCCAACAGTTGACCAATTTTGTCCAAATTGCGGTATTTCACTGAAAGTGTATGGTTGGCCATGTAGCCTTTGAGCTTCTGTCCTTCTTTCTCGTTATAGGTATAGTTAGGTTGTACAGAGAACTGGCTTGTCTGAATATCGTCTGCACTAATGCTCCATTTTTCTTTTAACAGCTGTGTAACCTTGTTTATTTTCGCAGCATTGGCTTTTTGAGCAGCAGCAGCGGTGTTTCCTTCCGATTGCACACCAATAGAGAGATAAGCGATATCTGGCTTAGCCATTATTTCACCACTTCCACTCACGTTAATTACACCATTCGCCGTCGTCGCCGTTGCTGCATAAGCGCGATCAGCTCCCGTCCACAGCCCTCCTGCTATTCCCCCAGCTAATAATGCTCCTGCAAGAATTGCTGTGCTTACTGTTTTTGTCCAAACTCTCATTGTAGTCAGCCTCTTTCTTGAAAATGTTTGTACCTTCCAGACGGAAAAAACGGGAAAAGGTTGCAGCCAAGCGGTATAAATTTCCGAAACAGAGCATTACCCAGGGGTTTTAACTATTTGTAGCTTGGACTTAACGCGGTCGCTATATTCAAATAATTATACATAAATAGCTTAATGGCGGGGCTGGTTGAATGCTTTTTTCTGGATACAAAAAAAAGCCCCCGAGGGGGGCTTTCACTAAGAGCATACATCATATCACAAAGCAAATGTTCGTTTATTGATTTTCCAGCTCTACCTTACTAACCAGACTTACTAAAGCGTTTACAGCCTGTTCGGCATCCGCACCTTCAGCACTAATATTGATTTCAGTACCTGTACTGATGGCGAGGCTCATAATACCCATGATGCTCTTGGCATTAACCTTTTTGTCTTCTTTTTCCACAAAAATTTCAGATGAATATTTATTCGCTTCCTGTACGAACAACGCAGCAGGTCTGGCGTGCAGTCCTGTTTTCAAGCGTACAACTACTGGATGTTTTGACATGTCAGCTTACCCCCTCATCAAATAAATCTGGACGCTATTTACTCCATTTTATTTATCACATTATAACATTAACCCGGGACAGACACTAGAAAAAAAACTAAAAAAACCGGTTCTAAAAGCCCCACAGACCCTCTTTTACGGAATCAGGCCGTTTTCCCCCCTGATTTTGTCAGCCATCTCATCAATTTTGCGAAGTCGATGATTTACACCCGATTTACTCACGACCCCTTTGAGCATTTCCCCGACTTCTTTTAAATTCAAATCGGGATGAGCGAGCCGAATTTCTGCCACTTCACGCAGTTTATCTGGCAAGGTCTCCAAACCAACTTCCCTCTCCAGCAACTTAATATTCTCAATTTGCCGGACAGCAGCTCCGATCGTCTTGTTCAAATTAGCTGTTTCGCAATTAACAATACGGTTTACGGAATTGCGCATATCGCGCATGATACGTACATCTTCAAATTTGAACAAGGCTTGGTGCGCCCCAATGATACTGAGCAGCTCAATGATCTTCTCGCCTTCCTTGATGTAAAGGATAAAGCCTTTTTTTCGCTCAATACAGCGGGCATTGAGATGAAACTCATTAGCGAGATCAACTAGCGCCTGACAATGCTCCTCATACATCGAAGAAATTTCAAGGTGGTAAGACGATCCCTCTGGATTATTCACAGAGCCACCTGCCATAAAGGCACCTCGCAGATAAGCCCGCTTACAACAGTTTTTCCGAATGATATCCCGATTAATCCCGTCAGTGAACAAGAAGCCTTCTGAGACAATATAAAGCTCCTTTAGCAGCTCTTGTACACCATTAGGAATACGGACAATATACACATTATTTTTTTTCAAGCGCATTTTTTTCCGTACAAGCAGTTCGATGTGAAGTTGAAAATGCTTTTTGATCAAGGAGTAAATCCGCCTTGCAATCGCGGCATTTTCTGTGGACACGTCCAATATCACCCTTTTATTCGACAGTTGTACGGATCCGAGCATACGTATGAGCGCAGACAGTTCCGCTTTTTCACAGCAGGGCTGGCTTTCAATCATCGTAAGCTCTTTTTTCGTTTGTGCCGCAAAGGACAAGGGACTCACCTCCTTCTTAACATCCAGTTTTGTACCAATTGGTAAATATGCTGGCTCAGTTTGTCGGCGTCATGCCGTAAATACGTGCGGAACAGAACTAACGTATCTGCCACTACTTTATATCCTCGATCAGCCAGCTCGCCCATGTCTACTTGAACAGGCTTAGCTCCCTGCTCGGCATACATTTCCTGTACTTGGGGTGGAATTTCTCCGTTATTTACAATGACATAGTCGAACAGATGATGCCCTACATGCTCATAGATCGCTTGCAGGTGATCTCCCACTGTATAGCCATCGGTTTCCCCCGGCTGGGTCATCACGTTACAGACAAATATTTTGATAGCATCTGATTTCACCACAGCCTCAGCAAGTTTCGGTACAAGCAAATTCGGTAAAATGCTGGTATATAGACTGCCGGGACCAATTAGAATCGCATCGGCTTCATTAATGGCTTCCACAGCCTCAGGCAACGGCTCCACGTGAGTCGGTTCAAGAAAAACACGTTTGATTCGTCCGCCCGCTTCTGGGATTTTGGACTCCCCGGTGATCACCGTGCCATCCTCCATCTCGGCGCTGAGCACAACGCCTTCCTCAGCCGCCGGTAGTACACGCCCTCGGACAGCAAATACACGGCTAAGCTCACGCACTGCCGTTACAAAATCCCCCGATATATCAGTCATCGCTGCTAAGATCAAATTCCCCAGACTATGGCCTGACAATCCTGATCCAGCACCGAAACGGTATTTTAGCATATCTGACATTACTGGTTCCACGTCAGCCAAGGCAGTCAGCACATTGCGGATATCCCCTGGAGGGGGCATCTGCAGCTCACTGCGCAATATCCCGGAGCTTCCGCCATCGTCAGCGACTGTAACAATAGCCGTAATATCCAGCGGCTTTTGCTTCAAGCCTCGCAGCATGACGGACAAGCCGGTTCCGCCGCCCATAACAACAATACGTGGGCGCTCCCGTTGTGATCCGGTCTCTTTCATGATTTCACCTCATTAATGCCGGTCCCGATCAGCATCCCGATGCGAAACAGAAACGGATTCTGTCTCGCTGGCACCCAGCATTTTTCCTAAATACTCCGATATTGCAACTGAACGATGCTTACCTCCAGTACAGCCAATACCGATAATGACCTGGCTTTTACCTTCTTTGCGATACTGCGGAATCAAAAAGTGCAACATATCCAGCAACTTGGTCAGGAACGCCTGAGTCTCCGGCCACTTCATGACATAATCATATACATCGCTATCCTGTCCCGTGTGTGGACGTAGCTGGTCCACATAGTGGGGATTAGGCAGGAAGCGCACATCGAATACAAGATCGGCATCAATGGGAATACCATATTTGAAGCCAAAAGAAGTAATATTCACGGACAGCATACTGCTCTCCAGATGAGAAAATCTCGAAATAATCCTCGCCTTTAAGGTTGCGGGCTTCATCGTACTTGTATCAATAACCTGTGTAGCGGAGCTTTTGAGTTCCTCCAACATCTTACGCTCCAAACGAATCCCATCCAAAGGCATACCATCTGGAGCAAGCGGATGCCGTCGACGGCTTTCTTTGTACCGCTGTACGAGAACACCGTCATTCGCATTCAAGAATAAAATTTCACAATGAATCGTAAAATGATCTTTAATATAATTAAGCGATTCCGACAAGGCGGTGAAAAATTCTCGTCCGCGTAAATCAATGACAAGAGCCACTTTGCCTATTTTACCGTTAGACTGCTCAATCAACTCGGCAAATTTGGGAATCAGCACAGGGGGCAGATTATCAACGCAGAAGAAGCCCAAGTCTTCAAGGCTCTGCACCGCAATGGTCTTCCCTGCGCCTGACATCCCCGTAATAATAATGAGCGTTGCCCACGGTGCAGCATTTTTTAGATTGTCTGTCATATGGACTTCCCTCTCCTTTTGCTTCTTCGCTCTATGCCAGTACCCCTATCATCAACCTGTGGATTAGGAGCGTAGCAGCAACCCTGCAGCCCCTACGATACCCGCGTCATTGCCTAACACTGCTGGTACGATATATACACCTTTTTGAAGCGGTTCAGGAGCCAGCTTGGCGTATACGCGACGCATCTCTTCAAACAAAAAGTCGCCTGCTTTAGAAACACCGCCGCCTATAATAAACAATTCTGGATTGAGCACAGCAGCAACAGCTGCCATCGATTTCCCCAAATAAAAGGCAGCCCGGTTCACGATACGCAGCGCGACTTCATCCCCGGCTTTAGCAGCATCGAATACTTCCTTAGCAGCAATGTGATCTTCCAGAGCCAGAGAGGTCCGGTCGCCACGTTCCACAGCATCCTTGGCCATACGAATGATGCCTGTTGCGGAAGATACAGTTTCCAAGCAACCCATTTTGCCGCATCCACACTGAATAGCCTCCAGATCAGGCACAACGCTGATATGGCCAATTTCCCCAGCCATGCCCGAAGAACCTTGATATATTTTACCGTTTATAATAATACCGCCACCTACGCCTGTTCCCAGGGTATAGCATACGCAGTTTTCAATGCCTTTGCCTGCACCAGCCCAAGCCTCACCCAGCGCAGCAACATTCGCATCATTGTCTATTTTCACAGGCTTGCCAATCCGGTTCTCTAGGAGCGCACGGATCGGTACGTCACGAAAGCCAATATTAGGAGCGAGGACAATAATACCATCACGAACATTCGTAAAACCTGCAACGCCTGCACCGACACCCTTTAGTTGATCCCACTCATAAGGAGATTCCTCAACAATGTGCCGCACATATTTTTCGATATTACCAATGACAACGTCTACACCTTTATCGGTTTCGGTTGGTCCCTCATATGTGTGCAAAAGCTGTCCGTTTTCATTACAAATGCCGACTTTAATCGCGGTACCACCCAAATCGACACCTACATAGATACTTTCAGACATGTTCCAAGCCACCTTTTATGTTTACTTAAAAATCTGGTATGAAATATAGCTTAAAATTCCTGCCTCATAATAGTAATCCTACGTTCCAACTATAATTGAAGCCCCCGTTACGGTCAAGGACACTTGCCTGTTGAAAAATGTACGATTAGCTGAACTTTTAACCTCATGCCTCCATAAGAAAAACGTCTGTTGACGTACTTTCAAGGAAGCCAGACCACGCTTAACGGAAATTTTTCTTGCGATTAAAGAATTGTTCAGCTCCGCTGAACATTTATAAATTCTATAATCATAAAAAGGAGAAAGCCTGTGCAAATGCACCAGGCTTTCTCTTCCTGAACAAACAACGGGGCTTAACAGAGGGCCCTTAGCCCCTCACATTAGCCACTTTGTGTATTATAGACACCCTTTATTGATCCAGTGTTTCGCTCCAGTCGTGGACGGCGCTG
This sequence comes from Paenibacillus sp. BT-177, assembly GCF_025846815.2. Lineage (NCBI taxonomy): Bacteria > Bacillati > Bacillota > Bacilli > Caryophanales > Paenibacillaceae > Paenibacillus > Paenibacillus sp. BT-177. The sequence continues at coordinate 195,780 of NZ_JAOYTP010000007.1, forward strand.
CCTTCAAGATACTTCTCGCAATCCATAGCCGCCATACAGCCCGTTCCCGCAGCCGTAATGGCTTGTCGATAACGGTTATCCTGAACGTCCCCACAGGCAAAAACACCCGGGATATTCGTTTCCGTCGTGCCTGGCTTCACTTCAATATAGCCGTGCTCATCGGTATGGATCTGTCCGTTCAGAAAGCCTGTATTCGGTGTATGCCCAATCGCCACGAACACGCCATCTGCCTCTATTAGCTCATCCTGGTTGGTCTCATTATTGTGTACTTTCAAGCCCTTTAAGCCAGTTTCTCCCGTCACAACTTCCAGAGGAGTCCGGTTTAATGCCCAATGTACTTTTTCATTCTCGCGTGCGCGGTCTTGCATAATTTTAGATGCCCGCAACTCGTCACGACGATGGACCAAGGTTACACTGGAAGCAAAACGGGTCAAGAAGCTCGCTTCCTCCATGGCTGAATCGCCACCGCCGACCACGATAATCTTTTTCCCACGGAAAAAGAAGCCGTCGCAAGTTGCGCATGTGCTAACTCCGCGACCTACATTGTCCTGCTCACCTGGAATGCCGAGGTATTTGGCGGACGCACCTGTAGCAATAATAACCGACTCCGCCTCAATGATGCCTTTACCCTCTACCTTCACTTTAAAAGGGCGCTTGCTGAAATCGACTTCCTCTACCCAACCGGAAGTAAACTCAGCGCCAAAACGTTCGGCCTGCTTGCGCATGTTATCCATCAGCTCAGGTCCGAGGATACCTTGCTCAAAACCCGGGAAATTTTCAATTTCAGTCGTTGTGGTAAGCTGCCCACCGGGCTGCATTCCTTCAATGATCAGCGGATTCATGTTGGCGCGTGCCAAATAGATAGCGGCTGTGTAGCCTGCAGGACCTGTACCAATAATTATGGATTTATACATACGTTTGTTGCCTCCTTTAAGTGATGTTTGGAGCAGGTCTCAGACCTGCTTTTTAAACGTGGAGAGCGGCTGCTTCAGCTTCTGTTTGATACCACACACGCTGTCAATTTGACGTGCGTAGCGGCTTACGGTCGATACGGAAATACCATAGCGGTCGGCTACTTCCTGATAGGTGACTGAATGATGATGCATTTTGGCTGTCAAATATTCCAGCGCAGCTGCCCATCCCTCAGTATGCTGAACCATCGGGACTTCTGGAGCAAGCCGATCCAGATACTCCTGCCAAAGTGATCTCAAATCATGCTGCATGGCCGGATCGGATGATTTGCTCATGACGGTCAGTACCTTGTCCAGCACGGCCTGCCATTGTGGATCAACTGGCGAAGCAGAGATATCACCTTCGGTTGTATGCGGATCTTTCTCAGCCTCCAACCGCTCAGGATGCTCCGTAACCGCGTGTGTATTCTGTACTTCCTGCTCTGCCAGCTCTTGCAATACTTGCAGAGCACGGCGTTTGAGTTCACTCTCCTGATCCGGGTCTTCTACGAAGGACTCCAGCGCCTGACGCACCTCATCGTCACCGATCAGGCTTAACGCCTGAATGACCTGAAGCTGAGTCGCCCGGTCTCCGTGGCGCAAGGCCCAAAAGAAAGATGACCGGATTAGCGGGTCCTTCTTCATACTGTCAGGCACCTGCTCAGCACCAAACTTCTCCCACATGCGGAATTGCTCTTCAAACGGGAGATGATAGTGATAGCTGAGCACTTGCAGCGGTGTACCTTCCTGCTGAAGCTCTTCCAATCTGGACAGGAAAAATCTTGGAACCTCCGAGGAAGCATCCTGCTTTTGCAAATGACTCCATAACCGCCGAGCTTCCGCATATCTTCCTGTATTGCTGGCAGCTACCGCTGTGTAATGGTACAAAGAAGCGTCCGCATTGTTCTCTCCATTGCCATGAAGCAACCTACGAAAATGTCTGTAGGCCTCCTCATGACGTCCGAGAATCCCCATAGTGGTCGCCAGCTTGAATACCTGCTCCTCCTGAAACGGTATAGTGACCGCCAAGGTTTGAACCAGACGATCCAATTCCGGACCGCCGCCTTCGTGCTGATAAAAAATCGCCAAGTTGCACAATGCGTGTAAATTACCTGGCTCATCCTCCAACACTTGAATAATGGTAGCCTTAGCATTTTGGAACAATCCCATGTAGTAATACGCTAGCGCCAGATTATTCCGCGCAGCGAACATGTCTGGTTGCTCCTCAGAAATTTGCTTGAGCAGTTGGGCTGCCTGAGCAAATTTCCCTTCCTCCAGCAGAACACGGGCCTGATCATGCTCAACCACTCCCTGCCGGGCCTTAATGCGGTTCAGCTTCGTCGGACGGTCCAGCTCATAATAGAGCAGCTCCATCATTTCCTCGGCTTCATCAAGAAACTGGCCTTCTTCGTCCTCCTCCAGGTACGTGACCAATGCTTTTTCCGCTTCTTCAAACTGCTCCATATTAGCGTAATTATTCGCCATATAGAAATAACATTCTGTCATCGACGAGTCTACGTCACTCAGAACAGAGGACAGGATCTCATTCGAACCTGCATAATCCCCCATCTCTGATAATATACCCGCCATATTGCAATGATTCACCGGATTATCCGGTTCATATTCAACGGCTTTGCGAAAATATTTCAATGCCTTGTCATAATGATTGCGATCAAGCGAGCGCACAGCTTTCTCAAAAAAGAAAGATGCGTCGAAACGCAAAGCAATAATCTTAGGGCTAGGTTCCGAAACTCGCAGATGTTTCCCTTTCATAAATAACCAAGGCACCTCCTTTAAAAGTAACTGGCATGTTCATACCCTTCAGTATACCACAACTTCAAAACGACTTGACAGTCGATCCTACCTCATTCCAAAAATCGGTTCCGTACTCATACCCCGATAGATACATATGCAAAAATACGCAAAATAGCCGAGCGCATTTTCCCTGTATGAAAGGTGCGTTCGGCTAGCAACTAAATATAACATTTTGACCCAATAAATAAGTATTATAGCGTTAACGGAACCCGTGAACGTTCACGATGCTGAAATACGGCAAGCTCGCGATAGCCGACTTCATATAAAAGTGATCGCGCCTTCTCCAAGTGCTCAGACAGCTTCGCTGGATCATGGGCATCCGAGCCGATGGTCAACGGGATACCTAGCGTGAAAGCTTGCTCCAGCATGCGGCGGCTCGGAAACATTTCGGCACAGGGTTTGGATAGTCCTGATGCATTCAGCTCCATTGCCCGACCGCTGCGGGCTACGGCTGAGAGTGCGGAGCGCTCCAATTCACGCAGCTCCTCCTCTTCCTCTGGTTTCGGATGATAGCCGAAGCGCTTAATGACATCCAAATGACCCATGATGTCATACAACCCCGTAGCGGCCGCCTTAGAAACCGCATCATAATATGTGCGGTACACCTCTAGCACATTTTTACCTTCCCAATGGTGTACCTGACGGAAGTCGGTGACATCCCACTCACCGAGAAAGTGGACGGAACCAATCACATAATCCCATGGGTATGCATGGACGATATCTTCGATTTCGCGTTCCCAGCCCTCGATATAGTCGCCTTCCAAACCAACACGAATATCAATTTGCCCTTTATAACGCTCCTTCAGATCCAAGCATTCTTCCACGTATCGGGGCAGCTCATCCATAGGCATCGCCATTTCTGGATAATAGTTGGCCGGTTCTACATGAAGCAGCGGCATATGATCGGATAAGCCGAGCTGATCCAGCCCCAGCCGGATCCCCTGCTGCACATACTCCTCCAGACTTCCTATCGCATGCCCGCAGCGGGAATGATGCGTATGATAGTCAATTTTCATGCGACTTCCCCCTTTCAAACCCTGCAACAGCCGTTCTAATCACGACGAGGACGTTCATGACGGCGATTCAGCTCAGCCAGCACGTCATCGAGTGGTAGCTTGCGCTCCTGCAACAGCACCAGCAGGTGATAAATCAGGTCGCTGACCTCCAGACGCAACTCCTCATTATCTTTATTTTTGGCTGCAATGATGGTCTCGGATGCTTCTTCGCCAACCTTTTTCAGGATTTTGTCTACACCTTTATCAAAAAGATAGGTCGTGTAGGCTCCTTCAGGACGCGTCTCCTCGCGTTCCTTAATAATTGCTTCCAATTGGGCAAGCACCTCAAAGCGGCCTTCTGAAGAAATGGGAATAGCATCGGTACGAGTTACCGACACTTGAGCTCCTGCTTTTCCTGCCACAGGTGTTACAGCTGTTCCTGGCACGGAAATATCACGAGAAAAGCAACTCGTTGTGCCTGTATGACAGGCCGGACCGCTCGGAATGACACGCACCAATAGAGCATCGCCGTCACAATCCAGCTGGATGGAGGAGATCTTTTGCGTATTCCCAGAAGTTGCTCCTTTGTGCCACAGCTCCTGTCTGGAACGTGACCAGAACCAGGTCTCTCCTGACTCCAAAGACCGTTTCAGCGACTCGCGGTTCATATAGGCCAGCGTCAACACCTGAAGTGTAGCATCATCCTGCACAATCGCCGAGACAAGCCCCGCCTCGTTCCAGCGGACATTATCCAGTATCTGCTCCAGAGATAGCTGTTGGTTCAATTCGTTGCTCATCGTATCTCCACTCCTCTGCGCTTCAAATCCCGTTTCAGCTCAGGGATTCCGATTTCTTTATAGTGAAAAATCGTTGCTGCTAATCCAGCATCCGCTTTACCTGACGTAAACACGTCATAGAAATGTTCCTGTTTGCCTGCTCCGCCGGAAGCAATCACTGGAATCCCTACGGTATCCGAAACCGCGGAAGTCAGCGGCAGGTCAAAGCCATCCTTAGTTCCGTCTGCATTCATGCTGGTCAGCAGAATCTCACCGGCCCCCAGATGCTCTGCTTCCTTGGCCCAGGCCAAGGCGCGAATACCCGATGGCGTGCGGCCTCCGTGCGTGTATACTTCCCATTCGCCCCACGCCTCATTGTACTTGGCATCGATGGCAACAACGATACATTGTGAACCAAAGCTGCGCGCACCTTCCGCGATCAGCTGAGGGTTGCGGACAGCCGCCGTATTTACGCCGATTTTATCAGCACCGGCACGCAAAATGCGTTTCATATCATCGACATGAGATATCCCGCCACCTACGGTGAAAGGAATAGCAATTTCTCCGGCTGTCTGTCGAACTACTTCTTCCATCGTGGCACGACCTTCAACCGAAGCGGATATATCCAGAAATACGATTTCGTCCGCCCCTTCCCGGTCATAAAGCGCAGCCAGCTCCACTGGGTCACCTGCATCGCGCAAGTTCACAAAATTAACGCCCTTAACCACCCTGCCATCCTTTACATCCAGACAGGGAATAATACGTTTAGCCAGCATGCCTACTCCCCCTATGCCTTTGCTACAGCTTGTACGGCAACCTGTAAATCAATGCTCCCTGTATACAATGCTTTACCCACAATTGCACCACCTACGCCTTCTTTCGCATAGGTGCTCAGTGTGATTAGATCATTCATCTTGCTGACACCGCCGGATGCAATCACGGTTCGTCCACTGCTTTTGGCAAGCGCTGCGATTGCCTCCACATTCGGGCCCTGCATCATGCCGTCACGAGAAATGTCTGTGAAAATAAATGTTTCAGCTCCCTTGGAGGCCAGTTCAGCAGCCAATTCATCTGCTCGAACCTCCGAGGTTTCGAGCCATCCACGCGTAGCCACATAGCCATTTCGCGCATCTAGACCGATGGCGATCCGATCACCGTAGGTACCCAATACCGCTTCCGTAAAAGCACGATCCTCAATAGCTGCCGTGCCCAAAATCACCCGGCTCACGCCCAGCGACAACAGCCGCTCCACATGCTCGCGCGTACGTAAGCCGCCGCCCACTTGTACAGGCACTTGCACCGCAGAAGCAATCCGTCCAATGAGCGCATCATTCACCGGTTGACCTGCTTTGGCACCGTCCAAATCAACCAAATGAATGTAGGAGCCGCCCAAGCGCTCCCATTCTCGTGCTACTTCCACCGGATTTTCGTTGTATATTGTCTCCTGGTTATAATCACCTTGTACCAGTCGTACACATTTGCCATCGCGAATATCAATCGCCGGGTATATCGTGAACAAAGTATGACCCCCTTATGAACTAATCAACAGCTATATACCTTCACACCCATCAACGCCCAAATTTGAGCCTACTAACACAAACGCTCAAGTAGTTATGCTCGCTTTTCCGCTTCCGCCAATTCCAAAAACTGACGAAGCAGACGCATCCCCATTTCTCCGCTTTTCTCCGGATGGAACTGCATACCGTATACATGGCCTCTGCCAACAATAGCCGTTACAGCTCCACCATAGTCGGTTACTGCCAGCAGGTCACTTTCGATCTCCGGCTTTGCATGATAGGAATGCACAAAATATACATGCCCTTCCTCCAAGCCCTGCAATAACGGGTGCTCTGGCTGGGTGATATGCAGACGATTCCAGCCCATATGTGGCACTTTAACGCCCAGATCAGGAGCAAACCGAACGACCTCGCCTGGTAATATATTAAGTCCTTCGTGACTGCCGTATTCTTCACCACGAGTGAATAATAGCTGCATTCCCAAACAAACACCGAGCAGCGGTTGTCCAGCACTTGCAACCTCCTGAATAACCCGATCCAATCTGCTGGAACGCAGATGTTCCATCGCATCCCCGAAAGCCCCTACACCCGGCAAAATTACACCGCTACAGGCACGAATCACTTGAGCATCTCCTGTCACTACAGCCTCATAGCCAAGGCGCTCAACCGCCCTGCTCACACTATGCAGATTCCCTCTGCCGTAATCCACAATGGCAATGGACATGGACTACAGCACTCCCTTCGTTGAAGGCACTCCTGTCACTCGTGGATCAATGGAGGTCGCCTCATCCAAAGCACGCCCCAGTGCTTTGAACACCGCCTCAATCATATGGTGGGTATTTTGCCCGTAGTGAACAATGACGTGCAGCGTCATGCGAGCCTCCAATGCAAATTTCCATAGAAATTCATGCACCAGCTCTGTCGAGAAGCTGCCTACCTGCTGAGACGGGTACTCTGCACGATACTCAAAATGAGGTCGATTGCTCAGATCAATAACAACCTGCGCGAGTGCCTCATCCATCGGTACAAAGACGCTGGCATAGCGCTTGATACCCTTTTTATCACCCAATGCTTCCAGCAAGGTTTGCCCCAGACAGATCCCAATGTCCTCGACGGTATGATGATCGTCAATGTCCACATCCCCTCTGGCCTGTACATTTAGATCAAATTGTCCGTGCTTGGTGAACAAATCCAGCATGTGATTCAGAAAAGGAACATCCGTTTCAATCTCGGCCTGCCCTGTCCCGTCTACTGCAAATGACAGCTGAATGTCTGTTTCGTTCGTTTTCCGGCTGACACTGCCTGTACGCTCTGCTTTGCTATTTTCGTTCCCCATCGCCATCCACCGCCTTCTTCTCATTGTCCAATCGAACTTGTATCGCCCGTGCGTGGCCTTCCAGCCCTTCATGCCGGGCAAGCTGCATAATGGTCTCTCCATTGCGCAGCAGTGCTTCCTTGCTGTAATAGATCATACTCGACTTCTTGATAAAATCATCAATATCCACTGGCGAAGAAAAGCGTGCTGTTCCATTCGTCGGAATGATGTGATTTGGTCCGGCAAAATAATCGCCTACCGGCTCTGAGCTGTACGCTCCCAGAAAAATAGCTCCCGCATTTTCAATCAGCCCCATATGCTCCATCGGCTGCTCTGTCATGATCTCCAAATGCTCGGGCGCAAGCCGGTTGACAATACGGATGCCCTCTTCCAAATTGTCAACGACAATGATGGCTCCGTATGCCTCCACCGATGCAGCAGCGATATCTCTGCGCGGCAACTCCGCCAATTGGCGCTGTACCTCGGCTAATACTTCTTCGGCCAAGCGTTGCGAAGGCGTAACCAGAATGGCTGAGGCCATTTCGTCATGTTCCGCCTGTGAAAGTAGGTCGGCCGCTACATAAGAGGGATTCGCCGTGTCGTCTGCCAATACGACAATTTCACTTGGTCCCGCAATACTGTCGATATCCACTGCACCGTATACCTCTCGCTTCGCCAGCGCTACATAAATGTTGCCGGGACCGCAAATTTTATCAACCGGTTCAATACTATGTGTCCCGTATGCAAGCGAGGCAATAGCCTGCGCTCCGCCAACCCTGTATATTTCCGTTACACCAGCCTCTGCCGCAGCTACCAGTGTATAGGGGTCGATCCCTGCCTTGCCGCCTGTCGCCGGGGGTGTCACCATGACGATCTCCGGTACTCCAGCCACTTGAGCTGGAATAACATTCATCAATACCGAGGAGGGATAGGCAGCTTTACCACCTGGAACATACACGCCTACACGTTTCAATGGTCGGATGATTTGACCGAGCAAGCTACCATCTGATTGTAAATCTATCCATGAGTTACGCTTTTGCTTGGTATGAAAAGCGCGAATATGAGCGGCCGCTTCTCGAATCGCCTGTATAAATGAAGGCTCTACCTTATCATAGGCCAACTTTAATTCTCCATCTGTCACACGAAGCTGCTCCGCTGTCAGCGATACACCGTCAAACATTTCTGTATACCGCAGGACAGCCTCATCTCCCTCTTGGCGTACCGATTGAATAATCGTACGCACAGCCTCGTTTTGCTCAGGTGTTCCGTAATCTACCTCTCGTTGGAGGCTGAAATCACGGGCTGCTACGATCTTCATTTGCTCATTCCCCCTACCTGCTGCTTGCTTGCAGAATGCTCCTGAACCGTTGCTCCGTTCCTTAATCCCCTTAATGCCTTTAATGCCTTTAATCCTTCGGTACTACTTCAGTTGGAATCACCTGATGCAATCGATCACACAATGCCTGAATCGGACCATTTTTCATCCGGTAACTGACCCGGTTGGCAATCAAACGACTGGTAATATCTAGTATGTTAATCTGCTCAACCAATCCGTTCTCCCGCAAGGTCTGCCCCGTCTCCACCATATCTACAATGCGATCTGCCAGACCAATTAACGGCGCTAGCTCGATGGAGCCATTCAGCTTAATGACCTCCACCTGCTGACCTTGCTCCCGAAAATACTGGGAAGCCACATTTGGATATTTGGTTGCGACCCGCTGACGAATACCTGGTTGCCAATCGGGTAAAGCAATCACCGACATCCGGCAACGGGCAATCCCCAGATCCAGCAGCTCATATACATCCTTGTTTTCTTCCAGCAAAACATCCTTACCTACAATGCCGATGTCAGCTGCACCGTACTCCACATACGTAGGAACATCCACGGGCTTCGCCATAATAAATTCCATCCCCAGCTCAGGCAATGGAATGACCAGCTTGCGGGTTTCGTCCACATCCAGTGGAATTGGAACCCCTGCCTGGCGAAACAACTTGGAAGCCTGCTTATAAATCCGTCCCTTCGGCATGGCTACCTTCAATGTTTCCGTCATGGCAATTCCCTCCTTTGTACGGGCTGTCTTCCTTCAGCTGTGTAGCTGTATACCTCTGCGTACAGATCCTGCTGCTCACGACGTCGATCTTCCGGTCCCCCCGTGAGTCCTGTCACCACAGTAAGCCCCTCTGCACGTAGCTGTGCCGCTGCAGATAACGCCTCTCGACGTTCCTGCTCGTCATAACGAATAAGTACAGGACGCTTCGTCTCAATTGCAATACCATCCACACCATCGACGATTCGGTTCGTCTTCAATGCGAATCCCGTTGCTGGTACAGATCGCCCAAACTGCTGAAGCAGATTGTCATAACGACCTCCGTTGCATACCGGGAACCCGATTTCCGCTGCATAGCCCTCAAAAGTCATTCCTGTATAATATGAAAAATCACCGATCATGGTAAGGTCAATTAACACATGCTCAGATACGCCGTATGCCTCCAGCACTTCCCACACCTCGCATAAATGTGCAATGGATTGAATCGTCTGTTGCTCCACACTAAGGCGGGTAGCCTGCTCGCAAATTTCCTTCCCGCCACGCAGCCGAAGAATGGCCTCCAGCTTATCGCGATGCTCGGGCGCCAAACCTAAAGCTTCAATCGCCGTTCGGTAGCCCACTACATCACGATTGAGCAACAGTTCTTTTAGTGCTTGCTGTTCAGCCTGTCGACCTGGAATAATTTCCTCAAACAACCCGTTCAGGAATCCCACATGTCCCATGGCGATTTTAAAAGAGGTAACACCCGCTGCCTGCAATGATGCAATGGCCAATGCTACAACTTCTGCATCAGCCTCAGGTGAGTCATCCCCTACCAGTTCCACGCCTGTTTGGAAAAACTCTGCCTCTCTTCCTGCCTCTTCCTCAATCGCTCGAAATACATTGGCGTGATAGGAAAGGCGAAGCGGTACTTCCTCTTCCTTTAGCAACGAAGATACCACCCGTGCAATTGGAGCAGTCATATCAGAACGAAGTACCAACGTAGTCCCTCGGTTGTTGAGCAATTTAAACAGCTTCCGATCAGAAGTAGAGCTAGCTACTCCTACCGTATCGTAGTATTCCATCGTAGGCGTCATAATCTGACGGTAACCCCAACGTTCCATACAAGCGAGTACATTCAGTTCAATGGCCCGCAGCTTCGACACTGCACGTGGAAGGTAATCCCGAACCCCTATAGGAATCTCGAATCCTTTTGGCTTAGACATCTCTATCACCTCATGATTTCAATATCTTTATCATGGTAAAGTGCTAACAAACTAAAGTATATTCGATATATTATCATGCCCTACTTATGAACGTCAACCAAACGAAGCAGCCCATTTTTACAGCTTAGACAATCGCTGCCCCTCTCCATATTTTATCCAATACAAAATGCATGAATCCTAAAAAAAGACTGTCAGCCTTAAGCCAACAGTCTAAGTCAAAATATTTAGCAGTTTGCCTGTTCATCTTTACTCTGGGATGGAAACTTCGGAACTGTGCCCAAACCGATCCATGAAAATGGTACATATCGAAAAAACAACGTCACAATCAGCCATGATCCAAACAGCGCCAACACCCATCCGCCAGCAACAGAGAAGACATATTCTATCGGTGTACCATGCAAATCCAGTTTGCGATACACTCGTAATAACGCCGGATGAAGTAAATATATACCGAAAGAACATGCTCCCAGCCAACTGATGAACATTCGCAGTCTATCACTAGTATGACGATATAATAAAACCGATAACTGAAACAGCACCAATGCAGATACGAGAGCATATGCATTATGTAGCAGTTCATAGACCAGCGAGTCCGCATAAATGGCTTTGCGGTAGGCTATAAACCATATTTGTACATAAACGATCCCGAGTAATAACCAAGCCGCCCACAGGGCCCACCAGCTGATCAACTGGCCGCGACCCATTACCGTACCTGGGACTGGAAAAAGCCACTTTTTAAACCCTTCATATCCAATCGCTACAGCGGCACCCAAGGCAAAGTAACTGATATACGTAATTGCAAGGCTTCCTCTCTCCTCTTGCCAAACATATTTGTTCAGCAGTACAAACCCCCATTGAATGACCAACCCTACTGCCAAAATGACAAAAGCTGCTCTCCGTGGACTCGATATCCAATGACGTAAACGCTGCACTCCCCACAACAGTAGCGGAAAGACCAAATAAAATTGGATGATAATAATAACATAATACAAATGCGTATACGCCTTTCCCGTTAGCAGCACGAGCGGAAGATCACTAAGCGGCATCAACCCACGTGTCACCAAGGTCAAATAGTACATAAGAGAAAATAAAACGTAGGGTAACACAATAAACATCAGTCTTTTTCGAAAAAACAAAAGCATACTCTTTCCACGAAGTGGCCGATCGACATAATTGTAAAATAAAACAAAACCGCTCACAAAAATAAATACAGGCACTGCAAAGCTGCTAAACATATTTAAAAATAAAAAGGGATAAAACAATAGAGAATGACGCGCATCAATCAATGCCATTGAAGTCGCATGAATGGTAATGACGGCCGCAATTAATATTCCCCGGTAAATATCAAGCTCTGGTATACGTTCTTTTTTGACCAAATCAACACGCTCCCATATCGCCTTGCAAAAATATTTATTATCAATTTTTAAACATAACCAATATGCATTACCCCACTTATTATACAGAAAAACAGCACAAGAAAGACCCCTTAACACATAAGGGGCCTTTCTTATCGTGCTATTTACTTTTCATCCACACCAGAGCGTCTTAAATCACGCAACGGATTACCGCCTACAAATGCACCTGCCGGTACATCTTTATGCACAACCGCTCCGGCCGCTACAACAGCTCCGTCACCGATGGTAACACCCGGCAATATGGTTGTATTCGCGCCGATCAGCACACGATCCCCGATCACCACTTTACCGATGCGATACTCCTGTATAAGGTATTCATGAGCCAGTATGGTCGTGTTATATCCAATGACCGAATTGTTCCCGATCGTAATATGCTCTGGGAAAAAAACATCCACCATCACCATCAGGCCAAAAGCAGCATGTTCCCCCACCTTCATCCCCAGTATTCTGCGGTAAATAGCATTTTTCAGAGAAAGCACAGGACAATACCGGGCAATCTGTATAAAAATGAAGTTCTTAATGCCTTTCCAAGGGCTCACCGTCCGATAAATTTGCCACAACGCATTGGGACCTTCTACAGGATAGCGGTTCACCTTTCTCACGATACATTGACACCTTGAAGCTCCAGCTTCAGCAGATCCCTCATATCATATAGCATGTAGTCTGGTCCATATCCGCGCAAAGTTTCCTCACCCTTGAGCGACCAGGCCACCCCAGCAGATTTCACACCTGCCGCCTGAGCTGACAAAATATCAAAGGAACTGTCACCAACCATCAACGTATGTTCCGCTTTAGCATTTAAACCTGCCAAAGCCTTGAGCACTGGCTCCGCGTGAGGCTTCGGATGTTCCACATCGTCAACCGTCACAATGTAATCCATAGACGAAGTCAGATCAAACAGGTTAAGTACACGCATCGTGGATGGTCGTATCTTGGTTGTCACAACCCCTAGCTTAATTCCTCGTGCGCGCAGCTCCTGAATAACCTCAATAACATGTGGAAATGGCTTCACCATTTGATCATGATGAATTTGATTATAAGCACGGTAGTCTTTAATTAGCCCAGATACATCCGTTAATCCCGTAAAAGTACGGAGTTGATCGTCCAGTGTTCCCCCCATATGAGGAATAATATGCTCCCGCGTTAGCGGATCAGCATCTGGATGGTTCAAAATGTGTAAAAATGTGCTGATAATCAACTCATTCGTATCCATAATGGTACCGTCTAAATCAAACAAAATCGTATTTATCATAGATGCTCCTTCTTGTCCTCATCCGTGTCTTCCTTAGATAGCTTATCCACCGTGGCAGTTGGAGAAACCGCATCCTGTCCAGGACGGGACACCTGTTCTGGCGTCACATCAGGTACCTGATCAATCCCTGTCTTGCTGGAGACAATCGGGTCGCTATATCTCGCAACGGCTGAGCCCTTCCGACGACGAACCAAGATGAAAATCACAGCAGCTACAATGATGAAAATAGCAAGCAACTGTGAGATCCGTACGTTACCGTAATTCGGATCCAAGTACCCCGGTTCAAACCCTAGCCATACCATAGGGGACCACAGAGCATTCACAAAGGAAGCCAGCCAGTCCGGTCCCTGAAAGGCCAAGCTGTCCGTCCGCACCCGCTCGATGAAAAAGCGACCAATAGAGTACCAAATGAAGTAAAATGCAAACATTTCACCCGCACGTACAAATTTCATCCGGCGAATCACAAGCAGCAAAATCACGCCTACAATACTCCACAGCGATTCGTACAGGAACGTAGGGTGATGAAACACCCCGTTAACGTTCATCTGATTCACAATGAAGTCCGGTAGATGTAGCTGATTGCGCAAAAAAGTCTCTTCCGTTGGTCCACCGTAAGCCTCTTGATTGACAAAATTACCCCAGCGTCCAATCGCTTGACCGATTAATAGACCCGGCGCACAAATATCAGCGATACGCCAGAAGTTATACCCTTTATAGCGGAAATAAATAACCGCACATATAATGGCACCAATCAAGGCACCATATATCGCGATACCGCCGTTCCAAATTTTAAAGACATCCCATAGATTATCTCGGTAGTCTTCCCATTTGAAGGCTACATAATAAATACGCGCTCCAATAATGGCCGATGGAACACCCAGAAGCAGCATATCCATAAAGAATTCCTGCGGAATACCGAATCTTTTTCCCTCACGGATGGCGAGATATAAACCCACAAGTGCCGCCAGCCCCAAAATAAGCCCATACCAATGGACCTTGATTGCCCCGATTGAAAAAGCAATCGGATTCAGCAGTAATGTTGCCGTTGACATATGTTTCTCTCACTCCTTGTTCTTCCTTGCAACCGAACGAACCTTAATCCATCTCTTCCATATCTTCAGAAATCGTCGCAGTCAGCTTGTTTGTAAATTGCAGAGCTGCATTAACGCCCATTTGTTTCAACCGATAGTTCATGGCCGCTACCTCGATAATAACAGCCAGATTTCGGCCCGGACGTACTGGAATCGTAACGAGTGGAACATCTGTATCAATAATGCGTGTGGTTTCTTCATCGAGACCGAGACGGTCATACTGCTTGTCCTGTTGCCATGCCTCCAGACGGACAACCAATGTAATCCGCTTATTATTACGAACTGCACCAGCACCAAACAGTGTCATCACATTAATAATGCCCACGCCACGAATTTCAAGCAGGTGACGAATTAGTTCAGGTGCTGTTCCATGCAACTGAAAGTCGGACGTTTGCCGGATTTCTACCGCATCATCTGCTACCAAGCGATGCCCACGTTTAACAAGTTCCAGTGCTGTTTCACTCTTACCAATTCCACTACTGCCAGTGATAAGCATTCCCACGCCATACACGTCACACAGTACACCATGAATAGTCGCCGTAGGTGCCAGCTTTCTTTCCAGAAAACCTGTGATCCGGCTTGATAAAATCGTCGTCGCCATATTGGTTCGCAGTACAGGAATATCTCGCTCTGCGCTTGCCTCCACTAACTCGGCCGGTACCTCCAGGCCACGTGTGATGATAATACATGGAGTCAGCTCTGTACACAAACGCTCCATCCGATCCCGTCGCTCCTCAGGAGGCAGCATACCCAGAAAAGCCAGCTCAGACCTTCCCAAAAGCTGTACCCGCTCCTGTGTATGATATTCAAAATACCCGGCCATCTCCAGGCCTGGGCGATTCAAATCGTCCACGGTGATCAGTCTGCGCAGACCTTTTTCACCGGAAATAACCTCCATTTGAAACTGCTGTACAAGCTCGGATACCTTTACCTGTTTAGCCATTGTATTCTCTCCTTCATCTGCAAAAACCGGATTCTATACGCCATTTGATTTATGTAGCATTATTCTATTAACCATACAAACCCACGCAGCCTATCCTGAATGAGTCCACACTTCACTTGATTTAACAATAGGATTCCAGGCTATCCCTATCCCGACAGTTGGATCTCCAAGCCCCAATCTAGGACTTATGCCAACGAACCTTGTCTGAATCTAAACCTGCACCATTGTACACCCATCGTATCGGAATTTTCCATTGAATGCAATGCCAAAGCTAGTAGCGGATATCATATACAAAAGAGTCGCAGTTCTCCGCTTGGGGAAAACTGCGACTCTCTTCCAGAGGCTGATCTTATTCGCCAACCAGAATGCTCAATTCCGATTCCTTATCAAAAATATGAACTTTGTTCATATCAACAGCCAACTTCGCCTTGACACCATCACGAGTATTGGAACGTCCGTCTACACGGGCAATAATCGTGTCGTTTCCGGCACCGCTCAGGTACAACAGCATTTCATGACCGAGGTTTTCCGTTACATCCACAGTGGATGTAAAGATCGTATTCGGAGAAGCCTCTAAGAATACAGGCTCTTCATGAATATCCTCAGGACGAATGCCCAAGATCACTTCTTTGCCAATGTAGCCTTTCGCTTTCAAAATCTGTCCCTTACCTTCAGGTACAAACAGATCCAGACCTGGTGCTGCGAAATGCAACGCACCTTCTTTCTCAACCAGCTTACCCGAGATAAAGTTCATCGTAGGAGAGCCGATAAAACCAGCAACGAACAAATTCACTGGACGGTTGTACAGTTCATCCGGGGATGCAGCTTGTTGAATGATACCATCCTTCATAACTACAATCCGATCACCCATCGTCATGGCTTCAACCTGATCATGTGTTACATAGATAACGGTCGTTTCCAGACGCTTAGCCAACTTCGTGATTTCCGCACGCATCTGACCACGCAGCTTAGCATCCAAGTTGGACAGTGGCTCATCCATCAAGAAGACTTGTGGATCACGTACAATCGCACGACCCAAGGCAACACGCTGACGCTGACCGCCTGATAACGCTTTCGGCTTGCGATCCAGCAGATGCTCAATATCAAGGATTTTAGCCGCTTCACGTACACGTTTATCAATTTCTTCCTTTTTAACCTTGCGGAGCTTCAGACCAAAGGCCATATTTTGGTATACGTTCATATGCGGATACAAGGCATAGGATTGGAATACCATCGCGATATCGCGGTCTTTTGGAGCCACATCGTTCACAACACGATCACCAATGTACAATTTACCGTCTGAAATTTCCTCCAAACCAGCAATCATACGAAGTGTAGTAGACTTCCCACAACCGGAAGGACCAACCAATACGAGAAATTCTTTATCTTGAATGTCCAAATTGACATCAACAACCGTAGCTTTTTCTGCACCTGGATATTTCTTAAAAATATGCTCTAAACGTACGCCAGCCATAGCTTTTGCCTCCCCAAGGTCAAGTTTTGAAATCGAATACATTTTCTACTTGTATCTTACCCTAGTACCCAAAGTATGACTATTCGCAAACTGCACAAAAATGCTATTTCCTTTTTGTCACTTTGTACAATAGTAGATATAGTTTGACCAAAACCGCATCATTAAACGTCCTCACGTCCAATCCGGTCTCCTGTTTAATCTTGTCCAAACGGTAAATCAACGTGTTTCGGTGAACATACAGACGCTTGGCTGTCTCACTCACATTACAATCCAGTTGAAAAAAGATATCTAATGTAGCCATCGTTTCTGAGTCTTCCAGTATGACAGATGACTTCATTACTTGCTCCAAAAATAGCACACGTTGTTCCTTGGGAATGCGATTTAACAGTCTCTCCAAATGAAGCTCCCATGAAAGGTGGATGTGCTCTGTTACATGAAAAAGCTTGCCAAGATGGATCGTCTCCCATAATAAATTCAGCTCGTGGGGAAGACTTTGCAAAGGGATCGAGGGCTTGGAAATCGCCAAATGGAATACACCGACCCATTCATTCGCGATAAGTTCATATAACCCCAAGCTAAAAGCCGTAAGTACCTCCTCCAGCGGTTCCGCAAAATCTGCCTCTCTGGTCTCAGTATCTTTATCCCGTTCATCGTCGGCTCCTAATAAAAGCTCCTTTTTAGCGAGAATCAGCCAAGATTGTTCGTCTAATGGAGTAAGCAGCACATCCCCTCCAAAATAGCTCGCTAACAATCGATGAAGCTGCGTATAGGTAATAGCTCCATCCTGTGTTCCCTCACCATTTAGCAAAAACGGCACCATACACGCTGATAGCGGATCACGAAGTTCTAATTCAGCAGGAACCTCTTCTTTACTGTTTAGGTTGGCTGCCTGCTGTATGAGCCATTGTCCAAAACGACTCATCCGCTCTTCCTCGCTATAAGCCCGGTTGACCGACAAGCTTGGACCATTGTGCCAAACTTGTTCCATGTTCCCCAGTAGCGCTTCTATCAACTTCCGTTCTCGATCCGACAAGTATCTGGCCTCTACTGCAAAAGCAGCCAGTTCACCTGCCGATGCACGAAACGGAAAATATAATTTATTCTCACTAACAAATGATCTATCCGGTATGACTGAATCCGTTGTTTCTCCTTCTGCCATCATTTCTGGGCACCAAGGCACTATGGTAAAAGGCGCTTGAATTATATTCTGAAGCTGTTGCTGAATCCACTCTGTATTCAAAGTCACGCGATCACCACTTCACTTTTTTTAGAATATAGATAAACACTAAGCGAACATAATGAACTTATTATAACCTGTCGATACCTTAAAACAAAAAGCTATATAAAAACATAATTTAAAACAATACAAAAAAAGCCATCAACTTATAGTTGATGACTTCTGATGAGCCATGAAGGACTCGAACCTTCGACACCCTGATTAAAAGTCAGGTGCTCTACCAACTGAGCTAATGGCTCATAAAACTGGTGGAGGATGATGGATTCGAACCACCGAACCCGTAAGGGAGCAGATTTACAGTCTGATGCGTTTGGCCACTTCGCTAATCCTCCATATAAAGGTGGCTCGGGACGGAATCGAACCGCCGACACGAGGATTTTCAGTCCTCTGCTCTACCGACTGAGCTACCGAGCCATATCCATTGCAAAAAAATAAAGTGCGGAGGGATACCCCTTCCCACTTTAGTACGCTGAAAATATTAAACTGAAAAATGGCGGAACTGACGGGATTCGAACCCGCGATCTCCTGCGTGACAGGCAGGCATGTTAGGCCTCTACACCACAGTTCCCTATATTTTTCAAAAAAAATGGTGCCGGCGAGAGGACTTGAACCCCCAACCTACTGATTACAAGTCAGTTGCTCTACCAGTTGAGCTACACCGGCACAATGGTGGAGGCTGAGGGGATCGAACCCCCGACCCTCTGCTTGTAAGGCAGATGCTCTCCCAGCTGAGCTAAGCCTCCTGGGTATGTATGGTAGCGGCGGAGGGGATCGAACCCCCGACCTCACGGGTATGAACCGTACGCTCTAGCCAGCTGAGCTACACCGCCATAACATAATTCACTAGCTTGTCCTAAATGGCGGAGAGAGAGGGATTCGAACCCTCGCACCACTTTCGCAGTCTAACCCCTTAGCAGAGGGTCCCCTTATAGCCACTTGGGTATCTCTCCATATGAATGGACTTGCTTAGTGAAATTTTACAAGATATTCAGATTATCAGCAAAGTGAATTTGAATATCAAGCGTAATTCCAAGGTGTTACACCCTGAAAACTGGATCCGAAACTTCCTTGCGCCTTATCTTTAGGATAAGCCCTCGACCGATTAGTATTGGTCAGCTCCATGCATTACTGCACTTCCACCCCCAACCTATCTACCTCGTCGTCTTCAAGGGGTCTTACTAATTGGG
>NZ_JAOYTP010000008.1:0-203250 GCF_025846815.2 Paenibacillus sp. BT-177
TATAACTCAATTCGCATTCAAACAAAACTAAACAACCAGTCGCCGGTTCATTTCCGACAACTGGCTGCTTAAACTTGGAAGGTGTTTTGATCCCTGTCTCACAAACGGGGGTCAGTCCCACTTAAGACATGCTCTTTTGTATTCATTTAGTTTGCATAATAAATATTATGTTTATTTGGTGCGTATAACATTCCGAAGCAACTTATTTTTCAATGAAGAATATGCACGTACGCTTACTTTTCATTTTCTGGAGGAGATTCAATGATTAGCCCCTGAACATGCTTGCGTGCTAGAAGCTTTCGTTTTTTTCGATTTTCCTTTGTTTCTAAAACAATATCCAAATCATAATCGTCTGGATACAATTCTGTTGCTGCGATGTGAAGAATGAGCCTCTTTTTGTTTATGATCAGCTTTTGTCCTTGAATCAAAACTCCAACATTGCCTCGTTCATCCTCCGTTTTGCAAACAATACCAGTTCGATCTAGGTAGCCGACATAAACACTATCTCCAAGAGCAAACGACCTGGTTATGAGTGGGTTCTCTTGTTTTTCCTGTTTTGCGACTGTACGGTCTGTAGATGCTTTTTTAGAGGTAGGTTTACATACATCCTCAGGCCTTTTATCATCAAAATAAGGGGGAAGAACCAAAGACTTCTGTGTATTCTGAGACGTTCTTCCAGCAGAAATGGCCTCCGAACGTTCGATAATGCGAGTCCACATGCCTAGTTTCAAAGCAATTGCGTATGCATAGCTTTCCCCAGCCTCACCGATGCGAAGTCGGTACAAGGGTTGCAACGTTTCGGTATCAAACTCCATACGAGCATTTTGAAATCCCGGTGTGTTTTCAGCAAAATGCTTGATTTCGCTAAAGTGGGTGGTAGCCACTACTGTCGTCCGTCGACGATGAAATTCTTCCAGCAGTGCGATAGATAGGCCTACGCCTTCTCCCGGATCAGTACCAGAAGCCATTTCATCGATCAGGATCAGAGTAGAGCTGCCTGCCGTTTCCAAAATGCCAATCATGTTGCGAATATGTGCAGAAAAGGTGCTCAAAGCATGTTCAATACTTTGGCCATCCCCGATGTCTACCACAATGTCCTCGAATACAGCCATGCGGCTGCCTTGCAAAACAGGTACCAGCAGGCCGGATTGCACCATGAGTGTTAACAGACCGACGCTTTTGAGAGCCATCGTTTTTCCGCCTGTATTCGGTCCGGTAATAATAAGCGAGGAATAACCCTCACCAATTGAGAAATCAAGCGGCACCATAGTATTCGCCATCAATGGGTGACGTGCACCATGGATATCTATAATCCCCTCATCGTTAAGCTCGACAGAAACAGCATCCAGGGTTATGGCGTATTTAGCTTTAGCCAATAAAAAATCCAGTATGCCTACCGTCTCTGTATTAATGCTTAGTTCCCGGTTGTATGACTCAGCCATTCCGGTCAGATCTCCCAGCACTTTCATTTCCTCTTTTGATTCCTCTGCCATGTTTGCGCTTTGTTCGAATTGTAGATTTACGATCTCTGCAGGTTCAACATAGACCGTTTGACCGCTTCCCGATTCATCCAGTACATTGCCTTTCACCTGTTTGCGGAATTCCTTTTTGATCGGAAGTACATAACGGCCATTGCGCTGACTGATCATATTTTCTTGCATGATGGATCGATGACGGCTGGTGAGAGAGTCTAATTTCCTCTTGATACGTTCTTCAGTAACTGCAATTTTTTTGCGAATTTTAGCTAGCTCTTTACTGGCGTTATCCGTCACTCGACCCGAATAAATGCATCTCTCGATTTCGGATAGGAGTGACTCCATACCATACATGGAAGAGGCATAAGCACTGACGGTTGGAGCTGCATCCGCCTTGGCATGCATATATTTCATCAGCTGCATGCAGCTTCTGATGAATTGGGCCAAATGAGAAAAATCACGCTCGCTGAACATATAGCCGGTTCCCAAGAGGTGCAGAATGTGCTCCATTCCTTCCAATGAAGGAACGGGTACGCTAGCTCCGTGGCGAATGAGCTGTAAAGCTTCGCTCGTTTCGTTAAGACGAATTTTGATTGTACGGATATCTGTAATTGGTTGCATGGAAGCGGCATGATGCTTACCCAGGTACGAAAAGGCACATTCAGATACTCTTGTTTTAATCTGATCATATTCCAAACGCAGCATTGTAGTTTCATTCATGAATAAATCTCTCCTTTAGTTGTGTATTGACAGGATTTTTTCAAAACTTTTCTGGAAAACAAAAAAAGGGGCGGGGAATGAACAAAACGTTCATTCTCCGCCCTTTAAGGAAGAGGGAATGTATCATCAAATAAGCCTATAATCCAGCATGTGAACTCACCAATTCTGCGTTTTAAACCACAGGCCAACCAACATATCAGTTCATTGGCTTATGAATAGAAAAACGTGTAAAAAGAGTTCACAAAGCTGGAAACAAAAAAACCGTGCTGAACACAGCACGGAATAAGGCCTAAATGAAAATAATCCCTAAGGCGATTTATGATATCCGCATGTTCTTAACTAATACCAGGGTGAAAACCCAGCAACAAACAAACCTGTCCCTGAAGGGTACAAGCGCCTGATGGTTTTCCCTGAATATGCAATTGCTTAGTTAAGAACGTTCACCGACATTAAAATCTCTCCCTTAATTGAAGATATATCCACAATATACAATCAGACAGATATGGAAGTCAAGGCTGACTTCATCAATTTGATGAAAAAGTGATCATGAGGACAAGAAGTTAACGAAATATATATTATGTTAACTAAATTCGATTAAATGATTTATGAAAATGATCCCACTCCAGCAGGAATAAAGCATCCATATGAAACAGAGTACTAACATTAAGAAACCGCCCTAGTAGCTGGCATATCATATCTCCCAGGGCGGTTTCTTGTGCTCTTATTTAGAATCAACGGATGTGACAGCTTGTACAGGCTGTCTGTCACGAAGCAGCGGTAACAACAACATCGATCCGACTAAAAATAAGCCGGCGCTCACGATATATACGGTGTACAGGGAGGATTCGCGTTTGAGTGTACCGCCGATGCTCATACCGACGACCATCATCCCCGAGAACAGGGGAGAGAGGGCACCACCGACTCGGCCGATAAAAGCAGCTTCGGCATTTTTCATCATCATCGTGTTGATACCGATATGAATGCAAGGATAAAATAGACCGCTAAGTACTTGTAATGCCATTGTCAGCACAATATTGTGCGACCATCCTACTCCAAAGGTTGTCAGTGTGCTGACCAGAAGTCCAGTCGTCAGCAGCAATTGCGGCTGAACTTTTTTGGCAATCCCCATAATCAGACCGCCGCCCAACAGCATAGCCGCTCCGTTCGCCATTAACGGCCATTGTAAAAATTCCTTATCTTGTCCGAGGTTCTCGATAGCGACAAAAACCATTAATGGTTGAATAAGTCCGACTGCCAGCCCAATTATGGTAAATGTTCCTCCAAGCGTGCGAAGTGTACGGTTATTCCATACATAACGTATTCCTTCTTTAAGCTCTTCAATAAAATGAGTTGGTCGATCTATCTCAATTGCTTGTTCATCTTGTGGGATACGAGTCAGAACAAGCGCAGAGATGAGAAACAACATTCCTGTTATAGACAATGAAGAGAAAATACCAAAGTGTTGATAAATAAATGTACCGACGACAGGACCGATAACCATAAATAATGCCATGAGAGACTGAAAAAGAGCCATCACTCCCTGAAGCTGTTCTGGTGCTACATGCTGCTTTAATATCTTCATCGCAGATGGCTGAGAAAATTGAGATAGAATGGCCGAGAAGAAAGTGGATAGCAAGAGCACTTGCCATGACCCGTACCACAATGCGAGCAACACGATAAAAATGGATGCAGCCGACAGCAGATCGCAACTAACCATTGTCCGTTTAGGCCGCCAACGATCCGCAAACGTACCTCCAATGATGGCAAACAGAAAGATAGGCGCAAATTCAGCAACCGAAATGAGCGATACGTATACGGGATCATTATGGGTCAGATCTGTTACATACAACAGTATGGCAAAGTTCCGCACCCAGATGCCCAAATTTAGCAACGCATTGGAGGCGATAATAGTCCTTATATATGGATTTTTAAACAACAACAAACTCTCCTTTCCAGTTTTCAGGGGGTAAAACCCTTAGGGTCTATTTTTTTTGTTTTTTATAAACAAAATTAATATTTGTCTATATAACAATAGATAATATAATAAATATACTACTATTTAGTCAAATGTTTTTTTGTGATTATGAATGAAGTAGAGCAGGAAAAAGGAAGTGATCAATCATGCTAAAGAATGCGGATTAGAATAGAAGGGAATGAGTCACTACATATTTATAAATTGGAAATTATACTCAAATAAAATAGATGAACATAATTAATATTATGTTAACTAATAAGCGCATCTTTATCTATCAGAATCTGAATCCGATGTACCTTTTAAAATCATAGTGATATAATTACGCGTACATGCCTGAAAAGGAGCGTATAGAACGTAAATGAACTTTCAAGTGGACTTTTTATCTTTTTTTGTGATTCAGGTAGACGGAAAAGAAGGACAAGGCGGTAAGTCCTACAAGCATTATGCTACAATGGATGACTATGATTACGACGAGAGTGATGTCAAAAAATTTCTGGACGGGGAATTTGCTCGTATTAGCAAGCGAAAGGTTGAAAAAAATCCCAGCACAGAGCAGGCACCGACCAAAATTGGCCGCTTTATCGTCGAACCGGAACATGAACTGAGCAGTAATCCGAATTTCAATATGTTCGCCCGACTACGTGCAGCAGAGGATAAGGAAGATTTTAAAAATGCATGTGATGATCTGGTGCGGATGTATTTGGATACAAGCGCGGTACGAGGTGGAGCACTGATCATTGTACAGGCTACATTAAATACCCACTCTGACGACCCGTTTATTTTTGTACTCAAATGTGATTTTGAACCTAAAATTGCACGGATTACTGAGAGTAGTCTGGTAAGTGAGGTCGAAATGGCGATTTCAGCCCGTAATATGAAATCCATCATGTATCCTTACATGCTGGAGGAGGGTATGAACGATGAATGGGAGCTTAAAATACATCAGTCTTCGCATGCACGGTATTTTGAAGACTTTTTGAAATTCGTCACTTATGAGCAATCCATGCCGGAAATCGTTAATGAGCATGTCATGGGCTTTGTTCAGAACTATGTAGAAACCAAATGGCCGGATGCATCTAATGAGGAAAGACAGCAGGAAGAGCGCGATCTGGAACTGTGGGCAGCCAGCGAAAAACGGGATTTGCAAGGGAAGTGGGAACCCCTTCAGGTCGTAGAGGCTGCGCAGCATATTGTCGAGCTAAAACCGGAAATTGAAGTTCGTTTCAAACTGGATGATACGGCTGTGCGTGGTTTACTATCCGACTTTGGTGCCAAGCTGCATATCACAAAACTTCATGATAGATATGCACTTATTATTGAAGGTGATGCATTTACGTTTGAAAAGGGATTTTCTCCGATTGAACTACTACAACCTGAATCCTTTGAAACAGTGGCTGAGCGGCTGAAAGAGAAAAGGCAGCATGAAAATGAGGGTGTGGATGGCGATACACCACCTTGGTAATTTGGAACGCATAGCAGGGCGACAAACGAACGGAATTATATTATAAAAAAACGGACCTCACAACGGATGTATCCGCTGTGGAGGTCCGTTTTTGTTTAGCTTTTATATTCTTGACTTACTGAATTACATATGCACTTTACTAATTTGATCTTTCAGCTTGTCCGCAGATTGAACCAACCTTGCACGTTCCTCGTCATTGAGCGGAAGATCCAAAATTTCACGTACTCCATTGTGATCCACGATACTTGGAACACCTAAATAAACGTCAGATACACCGTTATAATCTTCCAGCAGGGTGGACACATTAAGTACCGACCCCTCGTCTCCGAGAATAGCGGCTACGATACGGTCAAGAGCCAGCCCGATGGCGTAGGATGTAGCGCCTTTGGCATCTATAATTTCATAGGCAGCATTCTTCGTATTCTCAAAAATTTCATTTTTCGTTCCTTCGTCCAACTCCAGTGGAGTTCCAGCCACGTTGGCTGTGCTCCATACAGGTAACTCAGAGTCACCATGTTCTCCAATAATATGGGCGTGGATGCTTCGTGGATCGATGCCCTTTTGCTTCCCGATCAGATAGCGGAAGCGTGCGCTGTCCAGCAACGTTCCTGATCCAATGACTCTGCTTGAAGGCCAACCACTGCGTTTCCAAGAGATGTAGGAGAGAATGTCCACTGGATTGGTTGCGATCAGCAAAATGCCATGTGTATTGACCTTGACGATATTATCAATAATACTTTCAAAAATTTCGGCATTACGCTTGAGAAGATCAATACGTGTTTCTCCCGGCTTTTGTGAAGCTCCCGCTGCAACAATGATGATATCTGCATTACGGCAGTCTTCATAATCACCCGCCCATACTTTGACACCGCCGAGAAAAGGAAGCCCATGATTCATATCGAGCATTTCCCCCTTCGCCTTTTTGACGTTGACATCAATAAAGACAAGTTCTTGCATGCGTTGGCGCAGCAGCAGGGTGTAGCCGGTTGTTGTGCCAACCGCTCCCATGCCGACAATAGCCACTCTACTTCGTTTGTAAGGTTTTAAGCTCATAAAATCCTCATCTCCTTCTCGGGTTGTATACCTTTTCATTTTGGGATATTACTTAAAAATTTATCTTTCCAACTTAGTGTACCCTATATACTAACCCACCGCAAAGAAATATGACATTTTTCCTTGACTTCAAAGGCGAGCTCGCTAATAATTAATCGAATGATAAGAACACGCACTAAAGCGTTGCAGCACCGATATTAACGCATGAAATTATGGAAAGAGGATTAGGAATATGGACTTATTTCGAAAAAAAACAGGACTGCTCTCGCACGAGGAAAGCGGATCTACAGGTCACTTAAAGAGAACAATGGGGCCTTTTGATCTCACCATGCTAGGAGTAGGATGCATCATCGGGACAGGGATTTTTGTTATTACTGGCAAGGCAGCGGCAGAAAATGCAGGTCCCGGCTTGATGCTTTCTTTTGTTATTGCAGGAATTGCCTGCGTATTGGCAGCCTTGTGCTATGCAGAGCTTTCATCTACAGTTCCCGCGGCTGGGAGCGCTTATGCATATAGTTATATTGTTTTTGGAGAAGTTCTGGCCTGGGTACTGGGTTGGGACTTGATTCTGGAATATGGAGTAGCGGCCGCCTCTGTGAGTAGTGGCTGGTCTGCTTACTTTCAAGGCTTGCTGGCCGGATTTGATATACATCTACCGTTAGCTTTAACCGCAGCCTTTGATTCGACCAAGGGGACCATTATTGATCTGCCAGCGGTGTGCATCATCATGCTCATCACACTGTTGCTAAGTCTCGGAGCCAAGGAAACGGTCCGATTCAATTTCATTATGGTTTGTGTCAAAGTTGGGGTTGTACTGTTATTCATTGCGATTGGAATCTTTTATGTTAAGCCTGCCAACTGGACACCATTTTTGCCTTATGGATTTTCTGGTGTATTGAGTGCTGCGGCAATCGTATTTTTCGCTTATCTGGGTTTCGATGCTATCTCAACTGCAGCCGAAGAGGTACGCAATCCGCAGCGAAACATGCCCATCGGCATTATCTCTTCTCTAGCCATCTGCACGATATTGTATATTGCCGTTTCAGTTGTGCTAACGGGGATGGTACCTTATACGCAGTTGGGCGTTAGTGATCCGGTTGCGTTTGCTCTCCGCTTTATTCATCAGGATTTCGTAGCTGGATTAATTTCAGTCGGTGCGATTGCAGGGATGACGACCGTTTTACTGGTTCTGTTGTACGGCCAGACACGATTAATCTTTTCCATGTCACGTGATGGCCTTTTACCCGTTTTTTTATCTAAAATAAATACCAAAACCCAAACACCAATTCGAAGTACATGGCTGGTGGGTAGCATTATCGCATTGGCTAGCGGCTTGTTCCCGTTGCATGCACTGACCAATCTGACGAGTATTGGAACTCTGTTCGCTTTTGCTGTAGTCTCGGTCGGGGTCATCGTTCTGCGCAAGACACGCCCGGATTTGAAAAGAGGGTTTACCGTACCATGGGTTCCGTTGCTTCCGCTACTGAGTGCTTTGGTTTGCATCGGTCTGATGCTTCAGCTTCATATCAGCACCTGGATCGGATTTATCGTGTGGCTACTCCTTGGATTACTGATTTATTTCTTCTATGGATATCACAAAAGTTTGTTGAACCATAAATCCTGAACAATATTAGTATAAAAAAAGCCGGTATCCTTCACTTTTGTGAAGGAGCCGGTTATTTTTGTCATTACGCGAAAAGTGTCACATAGGGGTGTTTATGGTATAATTCTGTTTCAGATAAGCTTTTGGCACGTGATTACCGCATGCCATCGAGGGAGGATTTTGATATGAAACTGCGCTGGCGTGCGCTCTTGGGAGGAGTAATGCTGTTAACGGGTATTTTGCTAACTGCCTGTTCTGCTGAAACCCCAAAAACTGTAACTAAACCTTCGATTGAGGAACCAGATGACCAGGGACAGACGATAACTATTAATCCGCCGGTGACCCCGAAGGCGGGTGATCCAAACGCCAAATATGTTGTACAAACACGAATCGCGGATTTTCATTAAACGATAACAATAAAGGGTTGGTTTGGGGAGTTACCCATAATGAGCTGCGCCTTTATGATACCCATGATGGTGGGAAAACATGGAATAATATTTCTCCCTCCGAAAATGTTCAATTTCAAGACAAGCTTGAATATGGCAAGGATATCAGTTTCACAGATTCCCGTCACGGTTGGGTTGTCCGTCAAAATCTGGACCAAACAGCAACGGTCATTCTAAGAACGTCAGATGGAGGACAGAGCTGGGATGTATCAGCGCTACCAAGCGGAGACCATGTAAGCTCGATTCAATATGTAAATCCAACTACAGGCTGGATCATGGCTTATATAAAACTGAATGAGCAGGATCAACAAAAAATGTTGTATCACACCACCGACGGAGGAGCCACGTGGAATAAAGTTGCCCAAAGTTCTGGTATGACATCCAACAAGTCAGGCTCAGGTTTACCCGATCAGGGCAGTGTGGCGGGAATGAGCTTTTCTTCCAACAATCAGGGTTTTGTGGCGATTAATGTGGACAGCAGGGTGAAGTTGTATAAAACTTCGAATCTAGGGAAAACGTGGACTCCGGTCGCTAACAGCATGCAGGGTTGCCCTCAGGCTAAGGCAGAAGCTCAGCAGTCTCTTGAAGGTAACAGTTCTTCATATTGGATTCCGGTTCTCTGCTACGGGGATAACGGTACAAAATATAACGGGCTATTTACGAATAATACTGGAACACAATGGAATGATGTGCCATTGGGTCTGAGTAGCAATAATACTTCTATAACTCCTGGGCGTACCTTTCTAAGCGATAAAGAAGGGTGGGTTATAACCGTAAACGGAATGAGCCGTACAATGGATGGAGGAAAGACGTGGACAAGTCTCAGAGGCAACAAGGTGCTGCCTTCGAAGCTAAAAGACTATCCACGATCAGTCAAGCTACGTTTTGCTTCTTCATCGGTAGGTTGGCTGCTTTTGGAACGACTAGACGACAAGAAATCACTGCTGTTAAAAACAACGGACGGTGGTGCAAACTGGAGGATTTTATAATCACGATAAAGGTGATTGCCCTGGGATGTCTTCCCAGGGCGTTTTATTTTTAAAAAATTTAAATTTTATACGTCAACATGTGAAAAAAATCACAAACTAACAAATGAGCCACTGTTATACTAAACCTGTAAACAACGATAGGAGTGATAATCATGAGAGCGAATCAGGATCATATGTTAACCCAATACTACCTTCAATTTTGCTACACTTGTCAAGATGCCTACGGTTGCACGACTGAAGAGGACTGCAAGCAATGCGCAGAGCGTTACGCCGAGGAAGAAGATCATGAAGTTCTGGATGAAACACAACGCTATCTCCAGCTTGTACATGTGTAAATCGATGAGCTATTCTGATATCGCCATATCTTGAGCCTCCCGGATTAATCCGTGGAGGCTCTTGGCGTTCTTGAGGGTTACTATCAAATTTGGGCAGCAACATACATATACTGTTATAGAAGGCTTGAGGCAGGTCAGGATGCCCGGTGGTTTCCCTGTGGAATGCCTGGCGGAGAGGAGTGCGGTGCATGGGATTTGAGTCATTATGGATGTTCGATTGGCTGGGTACGGTATTGCCCGTATTTTTCGTAGTTGTGTTGGGTATTGTCGTGTTGTCTGCGGGCAGGGAAGTCATGGAATGGAGCCGGAACAAGCGGCAGCCTGTGTTGACTGTGGGTTCCCGCATTACGGCCAGAAGGACACATCTCCAACAGAGGCGCCAGGAGGAACAAGGCACTCGTACCTATACCTTCTATTATGTAACCTTTGAGGTGGAGAGTGGCGACCGGATGGAGTTCAAAGTATCTGGGGAAGAATATGGTCAATGTGCTGAAGGGGATGAGGGACGGCTTACTTTTCAAGGTACAAGGTATATTGGATTTCAGCGTCTTAATCGCTATAGTTTGGAGCAGGTTAAAATGTAGGATTCAGTCAAAATCATTTACAGCCTTCTGCTAGGAGTCAGGGTAGGGGGCTGTGAATGTTTCTTGTACGGCACATTTTGGTACATATATACTAAAACAGAGTAGTTCAGAGGAGGAATAAGTCGTGTCATTTGAAGGACAAGTTGTTATTGTAACAGGAGCAGCGCATGGTATCGGGAAAGAGGTCGCTTTTGCCTACGCTGCTCAGGGTGCCAGAGTCGTGTTTGCTGACTGCAATGAGGAAGAGGGCGCCGCAGCTGCTGCAGCAGTCCGGAACGAGGGTCATCAGGCCATTTTTATCCCTTGTGATGTGCGTAAGGAAGAAGATATTGTAGCGCTGATCCGTGCCACGGAAGAAGAATACGGTACAATTCATACATTGATTAACAATGCAGGCGTGTCCAGATGGAAATCTCCATATGAGTTAACCGTAGCAGAATGGGATGACAATTTGAACACAAACGTACGCAGCTGTTTTATTGCAACAAGAGAAGCGGCTAAGGTAATGAAGCGGAACGCAGAAGGGGGCTCAGTGATTAATATGACCTCTACACGAGCTTTCATGTCAGAGCCGGATACAGAAGCCTACGCGGCATCCAAAGGAGCCATAGCCGCCCTTACACACGCGATGGCCATATCGCTAGGAAAGGATAGGATTCAGGTCAATTGTATTAGTCCAGGATGGATTGAAACCGGGGATTACGAGCAATTGCGTGCTGAAGACCATCAACAGCACCCGGCTGGACGAGTAGGGACCCCTAAAGACATCGCACGAGCCTGTCTGTATTTGACACAACCGGGCAATGATTTTGTAACAGGCACGAATTTGGTGGTCGATGGTGGCATGACGCGTAAGATGGTTTACGAGCCATGATAAAAGCCTAAATAAGTAGTCCCATTCTTGGGGCTATTTTTTTATTTTCTGGACTGTCACTTATTGGGCATTTGTACCATAGGATAGGGTATGTGATTGAGAAGCAAGGAGGGGACGCGATGGCTGTAATCAAGACCAACTCAGGGGATGTGAGGACCCTCGCCCGGCTGATGCGGGCTGAGGCCGAAGGTGAAGGTGAGATGGGAATGCTCATGGTTGGTAATGTCGGTGTGAACCGAATTTTATCCAATTGCTTGGATTTCCAAGGGATACGCCTCATGAATGACATGGTGTTTCAAAGCCCTGGAGGTTTTGAAGCTACTCAGAAAGGGTATTTTTATCAGAAAGCCCGTGATCGGGACATTCGACTTGCCCAGCGTGTAATTAATGGAGAAAAAATACGTCCGGCATCCAATGCATTATGGTTTTTCAGACCAGCTGGTGAATGCCCGGGTACCTGGTATAACCAGACCAATACCGGACGCTTTAAAGCCCACTGCTTTTTTAGCCCGACTGCACAGGACTGTCCTAATGTATATTAGACACCTTTCAGAATGGCTTGAAGAATTAAAGTTAAATTAAAACCATCTTAGGAGGAATTTACATGATTTCACAGCAAGCTTACCGTCCAGTATCTTATGCTTCCGGTAATGGATATCCCGAATGGCCAAGAGGGATGGCTCCAGCCGGAACCATGCAACCTATGCAACCTATGCAACCTATGACTGGCTTTCCACCTCAAGTAAGTAGTGGCAGCCCTATGACACCAACGGGTACAGTGGTGCAGGTTCAGACTCCGCAATACGAGCAATCATACATCGAGAATATTTTACGCTTGAACCTGGGCAAAACGGGAACCTTTTATATGACCTATGAAAATAACCGGGAATGGAATGCTAAAATATTCAAAGGCATTCTAGAAGCAGCAGGTCGGGACCACATTATTATTAGTGATCCGGCGACAGGCAAACGGACCATTCTGCTGATGTTAAACCTGGATTATGCAACTTTTGATGAGCCATTGTTGTACCAATATCCCGGCGTCATCGGGAACCCGGGCGGATCTCCGGTTCGCTGATGCCTTCATATATATGAGTTTACATCCTCTGCCAGACGGCAGGGGATGTATTTTGTTTATATTCTTTCTCAAATATAGTTGCTTTCTTGGTGGTAAGAGGCGAAAATGAGAGCTTTCCGACCTAAATGATAGAGGGATTGATTTTTCTGACATTGCTTGTGGTTTGACTGTATAGAGTATAGTTATATAATTAAATATAAGCTGATAAATGATTTAATCATTTTGCGGAATATGGCTTAGGGAAGCCGGAAGGGGTGAATGTGTTGGGAAGTTGACGCTGCTTATGATGTGTTATCGTTCTGTCTATGATGAAACTATCCGAAGGAGGTGCGCCTGTCTGCCGTAATGACGGCTGATGGGGAGCATATTGAGTGACCCTTTACCGAGTATGTTTAACTTATTTATTGTTTTTGCATTAGTATTATTGAATGGATTTTTTGTATCTGCGGAATTTGCCATGGTGAAGGTTAGGGGCAGCCGTATAGAAACCTTGGTGGAGGCGGGCAATAAAAAGGCCGTATACGCCGCCAATATGATACACAATTTGGACGCTTATTTGTCTGCTTGCCAATTGGGTATTACCCTAGCATCGTTGGGACTGGGATGGATCGGAGAGCCGGCCATCGCACATTTGATTGAACCTATATTTACTGCCGCTGGCTTGGGAGCGGTATACGTGCATGGTACTGCCGTGGTCATTGCATTTATTGTCATTACGATTCTGCATATTGTATTGGGTGAATTGGCACCCAAAACGATAGCTATTCGTAAATCTGAGACTATTACGCTGTATTCGGCCATGCTGATGACTTGGTTTTACAAGTTGATGTATCCATTCATATGGGCGTTGAATGGAATGGCGAACAGCCTGCTGCGTTTATTTCGTCTGGAGCCGGTATCCGAATATGATGATTCTGCGCATACGGGGGATGAAATACGCATTCTGATGAAAGAAAGCAATAAGAGCGGACTAATTGATAATACGGAATTGGCGCTTGTTGATAATATATTTGATTTTGCCGACACGACCGCCAGGGAAATCATGATTCCGCGCACGGAGATGATCTGTTTATACAGTAATGAGTCTACAGAAGAAAATCTCGCGATTGCGACGGAAAGCATGAGAACCCGTTATCCAATCTGCGCCGAAGATAAGGACCATATTATCGGCTTTATCCATATTAAAGATCTTCTACGTGCGAACACACTGGATACCCGTACGATGATTCGCCCGATTCTTGCTGTTCCTGAATCAACGCAAATTAGTGATCTGCTCAAACGCATGCAGCGTAGCAAGACGCAAATTGCAATTTTGATTGATGAATACGGTGGCACATCGGGTATGGTAACGCTGGAAGATATTATGGAAGAAATCGTCGGTGAGATTCAGGACGAGTTCGACCAAGAACGTCCGAGTTGTGAGCAGATTAATGACGAGGAATTTTCCATTGACGGTATGTTATTAATTGATGAAGTGAACGATCGCTTTGGACTGGATCTTGATCATGAGGATTATGATACAGTAGGAGGCTGGCTGTACTCACATGTAGAGGTTATTCCTCCACAGCCAGGCCAGTCTGTAGTGTTTGAAGGATGTATGTTCATTGTGGAAGAAGTTGAAAACAAGCGGATTTCACGTATTCGGCTAATTAAACAGCCTATCGTCGTGGAGGAAGCAGGAGTCTCATAATGGAATAAATATGGAAAGCGACCTTCAATGATGTGGGGTCGCTTTTTAATTTGCCTTCTTTACATAAAGGATATGAATTGATATGATATTCGTGTTATTGTCAACCTAATTGCATATCAATAGGTTGACAATGGAGCAAATTTCCTTACGCTAAAAATCTCATCTGGTTACATGTTCATTTAAATGAGGGAGGATGAAGTATGAATTTATTCAATAAGGATGTAGATTGGGGCCGATTAGCTGAAAAAGCGATCCATTTCAGCAATCTGACGCTGGAAGAAGGTACGGCGGTACTGGAAGCGGACGATGCAGAAATATTACCGATTATGCAAGCTGCATTTCAGGTGCGGCATCATTTTTACGGAAAAAAAGTAAAGCTCAATATGATCATGAACGCCAAAAGTGGTCTGTGCCCGGAGGATTGTAGTTATTGCTCACAATCCATCGTTTCCACGGCACCTGTCAGCAAGTATAGTATGCTGGACAAGGAATCACTGTTGGCTGGGGCAAGGGAAGCCGTAGCACGAAAAGCAGGGACATATTGCATTGTAGCTTCCGGCAAAGGTCCGACAGATCGGGAGCTGGATCAGGTAATTGATGCTGTACAGGAAATTACTCGTACCATGCCGCTCAAGATTTGCGCTTGCTTGGGGATTCTCAAGGGAGATCAAGCACGGCGATTGGCAGATGCGGGGGTACACCGTTACAATCATAATTTAAATACAAGCAAGGCCAACTATCCCTCGATTACAACCACACATACATATGATCAACGCGTCGAAACTGTGAAAATGGCTCAATCACACGGAATGTCTCCATGCTCTGGCGTTATTATCGGTATGGGGGAGACGAATGAGGAAATCGTTCAAATGGCTTATGCCTTACGAGAGTTGGATGCCGACTCTATTCCGATTAATTTCCTGAACCCAGTCCCCGGAACCCCTTTAGGAGAAGCACAGCGGATCTCGCCGATCCAAGCTTTGAAGGTGTTGGCACTGTTCCGGTTCATCTGTCCATCCAAGGAAATACGTGTTGCAGGCGGAAGGGAGTTAAATCTGCGTTCATTACAACCGCTATCCCTTTATGCAGCAAATTCGATTTTTGTAGGAGATTATTTAACGACAGAAGGCCAAGAAGTTACCGCTGATCATCAAATGATAGAAGATCTTGGCTTTGAAATTGAGATGTGTGCTCTTTCAGCCGTATAATAAAGGTTGTACAAACATGGAAGGGAGAGTTGAATGATGAGCGAAAAAGTATTTATTAGTCCAGGTAAATATGTGCAAGGGAAAAATGTGATTGATAAAACAGGTGAATATGTTAAGCCTTTAGGTCATACGGCCTTGGTTATTGCGGACAAGCTGGTTTGGGAGATTGCAGCCGATCGGGTGGTCAAAAGTCTAGAACAGGCTGAGATTACGGTGGTAAAGGTTGAGTTTCAAGGGGAAGCATCCAAAAATGAAGTAAACCGTATTGCTGATGAGGGACGAAGCGGCCAGGTCGATATTGTCATTGGTGTAGGTGGCGGTAAAACGTTGGATACCGCCAAAGCCGTTAATGAGCTACTCGATTCCTCAGTTGTGATTGTTCCAACGACCGCCTCTACAGACGCACCCACCAGTGCACTATCTGTTTTGTACACCGATGAGGGTGCATTTGATACGTATTCCTTTTTCAGTAAAAATCCAAGCTTAATCCTGGTTGACACGAAAGTCATATCTCAAGCACCGCCTTTGTTCCTCTCCTCAGGCATTGCGGATGCTATGGCAACGTGGATTGAAGCCCGCGCAGTCATTGAAGCTCGTGCTACCACTATGGCTGGTGGTTTGCCAACGTTGGCGGCAGAAGCCATTGCGTCCAAGTGCGAGGAAGTTCTTTTCGATTACGGACTGCAAGCTTATGAATCTGTGAAACGCAAAGTTGTTACACCGGCGCTTGAAGCGGTGGTGGAAGCCAATACGTTGCTAAGCGGCTTGGGCTTTGAAAGCGGTGGCTTGGCAGGCGCACATGCCATTCACAACGGTTTTACCGTACTCGAAGGAGACATTCATCACCTGACGCATGGTCAAAAAGTAGCTTTTGGCACCTTAGTACAGCTTGCCTTGGAAAAAAGACCTTTAACTGAGGTGGAGCGGTATATTGATTTTTATCTAAAACTGGACCTGCCTGTTACGCTGGAAGACATTAAGCTGCATGAAGCCTCACGAGAGGATTTATACCGGGTAGCTCAGGCTGCTACCAAAGAAGGCGAAACAGCTCACAATTTACCATTTGCTGTTACAGCGGATGATGTGCTTGATGCAATCTTAGCAGCTGACCAGTATTCAGTTGCCTACAAGGCTAAAATTGGACATTGAAACTAATCCCATACTAATAAAGTAGATTCAGAGGTCGCTAATAAGCGGCCTTTTTCCATTATTTAACTTGCAGCTTATGGTATGATTTTCATGGTACATAATTAGGTAATCCCGGGAGTATATTTACGGCTCCCCTAAATTTTGAGAGGAGTTTAACGATGGCAAAATGGAATGTGGAAGATCAAGGTACTCAATATACTATTGAGTATAAGCGTGGCTTTAACGGTGGAAAAGTCATTGTGAATGGTAGCGAGCAGAAGGTGAAAAGCCAGAACGCATTTTTAAACTTGATTGATTTTCCAATAAGATTAAAGGAGAAAGCTCTGAATGTTGTAGTCATTGGCAACAAAGCAGATTTAGCTGTAAACGGTATATATCTTGGGTCCAATCAACCTTATGTTCCAGTAAGTAAGGCTCCGGGCTGGAGTTGGGCTTTTGTAGTGGTCAGCTTGGTTATAGGGTGGTTATTTGCAGGCGTCTTTGGTCTGTGTTTAGGGATATTAGGTAGTATGTTCTATGTGAAATCATCTTTATCCTTACATCAAACCATTAATCGAAGAGTCGTAAGCTGCTTTATTGTCTTTTTCATCATCAGCATAGTACAAATCGTTTTTGGACTTGCAGCGAACTATTGGATTAATACACTGTGAATATAGGTAACATATCCTAACGGACGAAGCAAGAAGGCTCTCCCGCATAAAGCGGTGAGAGCCTTTTTTGCCGTGTTAGATCGCCCAATTTCCTTTACGGAAGATCGGTTCCTCAGTACCGTCTTCGGTAACGCCGTTGATGTCCATTTCACCTGAACCAATCATAAAGTCGACGTGAGTCAGACTGGAGTTCAGACCGTTGGCAGCCAACTGCTCTTGAGTCATATCTTTACCACCTTTAAGGTTGAATGCATAGGCATTACCGATAGCCAGATGGTTCGAGGCATTTTCATCAAACAATGTATTGTAGAATAAAATATTTTTGTCAGAGATCGGTGACTTGTGAGGCACGAGCGCAACCTCGCCCAGGTAGTGTGAACCTTCGTCCATTTCTACGAGATGCTGGAGAGTCTCCAAGCCGGTTTCGGCCTGTACATCGACAATACGTCCATTTTCAAAGGTCAGTGAGAAGTTGTCGATAATGTTGCCACTGTAGCTGAGTGGCTTGGTGCTGCTGACTTTACCGTTTACTCCCGTTTTAAGTGGAGCAGTAAATACCTCTTCAGTAGGCATGTTGGCTACAAAACTATGTCCCTGTTGGTTGATGCTTTCGGCTGCTACCCACAGATGGTCTTTTGCAAGTTCGATGGTGAGGTCTGTGCCTGGAGCCAGATAATGCAGCTTTTTATAGCGTTTGGAGTTTAAAATATCAGCTTTGCTGGAAAGAGTTTTCAAATGCTCATTCCACGCCTCCACAGGGTTGTCCAGATCCACACGTACAGTGCTGAAAATGGCTTCCCACAGTTTATCCATTTGCTCGGAAGCTGGCAGATCAGGGAACACTTTGGCTGCCCATTCTGCTGAAGGATAAGCAATCAGAGACCAGCTGAACTTGTCAGCCATTTGGTATTCACGGTATTGCCGTAATTCATGTGATCGCACACGCTGGGCAGCGGTAATTCTGCTGGACGGAATCCCTTGAAGCAAATCAGGATTCTCGGCAATGACATGGAGTACTGCAGCGCCATTTTCCACTTCTTCAGTCATTTCGGCTGCGTACCATTTGGGAGCAATATTAAAAGTTTCATCAGGAGCTAGTTCATACTGTAATCGGGTAACCGTCTCATCACTCCATTTTACTTTTACCAGCTTGGCTCCGACAGTATACGCTGATTTAACGATAAGTCGTACGAGTTCGGCGGACAAGATTGGCGCATGAACGATAAGTGTCTGCCCAGGTTGGACATTCGCGCCCACTCGAACGGCTAATTCCGCATATTTCTGCAATTTTTGTTGAAAATCTGACATGTAACTTTCCTCCATTTCACGAAAAAGCCTCAAATAAGAATAGGGTAATTCGCACAGTTTTTTTGCAAATTCCACACATAGCTTATATATTGTACAATGTAACGAAAAGGTTCACAAATCAGTTTTGGTACTTTTTAGTGAAAATGAAAGGGCGGTTAAATAAATGACAGAGCAAAATTCTTCTCAGGAATTGAAAGAAGTACATATTCAACAGGCACAAATGACAAGAGATGAGAACGGTGCATATTTAGGTCAAGTGGTATTTGGAGTAGACGGACAGAGTTCTATATATGAAATTACCTTCCACAGTAAAAAGGGAAAGGAGTGGGATTATAGTCTCCATTTTGCTGGAGAGCCGCGCTTGGAGGAAGAAATGTTACAGATGGATAGCTGGATTGAAGAGAACGATGATCTTTTCGACTATTTGCTGGATGCGGCATGGAGTAAATTACCCGAGTAATGTAAACATGGTCTATTTTCGTGACAAGCGGATTATATTTAGCAGTGTCCGCATAATCTGCTGACATGGGGGAAGCCTATAGGTCGAGTATAACAAGAAATTCCATGTGAATAGGAGGGTGAAGCTTTGGCAAATCATCTGTTCACCGAAGGAATGACGGCAAATGAAGAGGCTGCTCCCGATCTCCTAAGCTTACGGACGCTGTTTGTAAATGTGTGTTTTATCGGAGAGCCGGGAAGCCGATCCTGGGTGCTGGTGGATACGGGGATGGCAGGATTCACAGACTCGATTATACGCCTGGCTGAGGAACGGTTTACGGGTCCTCCGGTTGCTATTGTGCTTACTCACGGTCATTTTGACCATGTAGGTTCGGTTATTGAGTTGGTACAGCATTGGGGTACGCCTGTCTATGCACACCCTTTGGAACTACCTTATTTAACGGGAATGAAAGATTATCAAAAACCTGACCCTAGTGTGGGGGGAGGTTTGATGTCGGGAATTTCCTTTTTGTACCCCAATGATGCTATAGATCTCGATGATCGCATCACCTCCTTGCCCCAAGATGGCAGTATCCCCGGCGCCCCTGGTTGGAAGTGGCTACACACACCAGGACATACGCCTGGTCATGTATCGCTTTTTCATGAGCGGAGACGCTTAATGGTGGCTGGTGACGCTTTTATCACGGTAAAGCAGGAATCGGCATTGGCTGTGCTTTTACAGGAAAAAGAAATCCACGGACCGCCTGCATATTTTACAACAGATTGGCAAGCTGCACAGCGGTCAGTGAAAATGTTAGCTGGTTTAAAGCCCGCAATTGCAGTTACAGGGCATGGACATTTCATGCAAGGTACCGAGCTGACCGATCAGTTGGAACGGCTGGCTGGGAATTTTGAACACATGGCAGTACCCAAACAGGGACGCTATGTGTAATATGTGTGAAGGACGATGCCTTGCGGGGCATCGTTTTTTTGTGTTGACGTGGAATTTTTTTGCTGGACATGGTATAGTCAAGCCAAAAGCTAAACGCTTTCATTAAACATCGTCATTTCATCAAGGAGGATTTTTGATGACACAACAGCATACTGCAATTGGTGATCTTTATTATGGAATACCGGCGATTCGTCTTAAATTTGGACGATATGAAGCGGTTGCCCTGCCAGGAAACGGCGCAAATCTGATTTCTTTTCGTGACAATGAGACGGGATATTCTTTTCTACGTGAGCCGGATGCTGAGAGCATAGAGGCTTTTAAACAAAGCCCATCCGTTTACGGAATTCCTTTTTTGTTCCCTCCGAATCGGTATGAGGATGGAAAATTCCTGTGGAATGGTGTTACATATGAGCTGCCAATTAATGAAGAGGCTACCCATAACCATTTGCACGGCTTTTTACACACCGTTCGGTGGGAGGTTGAGGACTACGGCTCCGGGGAGCAAGGTAGTTATGTAGTAATGAATCAGCATGTAAGGGAAGGGCATCCTATGTTCCGTTATCTACCCTTCACCTTTACAATGAAGCTGACGTACAGCCTGGACGAATTCGGCCTGCATCAGCGTTATGTGATTCATAACGAGGGGGATCAGCCGATTCCCAACTTGTTTGCCTTTCACACAGCCATTCGGGTACCGTTTGTACCTGATAGCTCGCCTGAGGATTACAAGATTAAGGTTACGATCGGTGAGCGGCGTGAGCTGACAGATCGATTGTTGGCCACTGGGCAGTTCCAACCGTTATCCCCGGAAGAGGAATTGATGAAGACAACAGGAGTTAGCCCTTATTTTGCCTCTATGGATAATCATTATACGGCGGCTCCGCAAAATGGACGTAACTACATGGAACTTACACACAGTAAGACAGGTGCTACCCTTGTATACGATGTAGGCACTGCTTATAAGCATTGGATGATCTGGAACAACAAAGCGAACAAGGAATTTATCTGTCCCGAACCCCAAATGAACATGATCAATGCACCGAATCGACCGGACTTGCCTGCGGAAGACATCGGGTTAATTGCACTGGCTCCGGGGCATATTTTTGAAACAACCAGCCGTCTGTATTGTGTTATTCCGAATAAAACGAAATCTTAATATTCTCTATCCTCATAAGCTTGCATCGTGATGAACGGTGCAAGCTTTTTCGATTGGTAAGGTCTTAT
Organism: Paenibacillus sp. BT-177; assembly: GCF_025846815.2. Taxonomy (NCBI): domain Bacteria; kingdom Bacillati; phylum Bacillota; class Bacilli; order Caryophanales; family Paenibacillaceae; genus Paenibacillus; species Paenibacillus sp. BT-177. The sequence goes on from NZ_JAOYTP010000008.1 coordinate 21,214, forward strand.
ATAAAAGATAATGGGGAAGGAAGGTGAAATAGGTTGCAGAAAAGCAATGTGTCATAGTATGATACGAAACAGGAGATGATCAGATGAATTATGAAATGGTGCCTTTTCAAGCCGTCAAACGCAAGCAAATTGCCGATGAAGTGGCTGAGCAGCTGCAACGAAAAATTGCTGCTGGTGAATGGAATGTGGGCACTAGGATTCCAACGGAACCCGAGCTTATGAAGCTATTTGGAGTCGGGCGATCTACAGTTCGTGAGGCGGTTAGCGTACTGGTGCATGCCGGTCTATTAGAGAAAAAGCAAGGACACGGAACCTTTGTCTGCCAACCAACGACTTCTCAAGAACCATTGGATTACCGACTAAGCCGCGCTGAAATTATTGAAGTTTATGAAGTGCGGAGCGTGCTGGAACTGGAGATTGCCAGATTAGCTGCGTTACGTCGTAATGACGAAGATTTACGCTTGATGCGGGAGGCGCTGGACCGTCGAGCTGCGACATTGGCCGCTGGAGATATGAATGGGTACTTGGATGCGGATATCACTTTTCACTTGGCTGTTGCAGCAGCTACAGGCAATAAGGTGCTTACGGACGTCTACCGCAGCTTTGTAGAGGCTATTCGCAAGGCGCTGAGCAATCTGATTACCGATCCAGCAATGCAAAATCATTTTACACTTCAACATGAAAAAATTTATGAAGCGATCTTGGATCAGGATGGCAAAGCTGCAGAACTGTATAGTATTCAGCATTTGGACGGCACCAAGCTGGAGCTGCAAAAGCATATGGGAAGTTCTTAATTTTTTTAATCTTAAACATCAGATGATCGGATGAATAGAATGATGTATAAACCTTCTACTTTGAGCATCTCCTAAAATCAAACCAAAGGTGGTATCTGTATGCGAAAAATATGGGTGTTGGACACAACGTTAAGAGATGGAGAACAATCACCAGGAGTTAGCTTAACCAGCACAGAAAAGGTGGAAATAGCTCTTCAGCTTCAAAAATTAGGCGTCGATCGGATTGAGACTGGCTTTCCGGCAACCTCACCTGGTGAGATCGTCAGCATGCAGAAAATTGCCAAACAGGTCACCCAAGCAACACTGGTTGGTTTTGCACGCTCGAAAGAGCAGGATATAGATGCGGTCAGAGAAGCTCTACGGGGGGCGGAGGACGCTTGTCTTCACTTGTTCCTAGCTACCTCACCTATTCATCGCCAGCATAAGCTGCGAATGGATAAAGCGAAGGTTTTAGAGACCGCTGCCGCGGCCATTCGTTATGGACGCAAGTATTTTAGCAAGATAGAATTTTCGGCAGAGGATGCCAGTCGTACCGAGTTGGACTTTATTTGTGAAGTTGTAGATATGGCAATTCGCGCTGGGGCGACAGTCGTCAATTTGCCGGATACGGTGGGATATGCCTCGCCAGATCAATTTGGAGAAATGTTTAGAATCGTAAAACAACAAGTACCAGGTATCGAAAAAATACAGCTTAGCACACACTGTCATGATGATCTTGGCATGGCAACAGCCAATACGCTGGCAGCTATCCGTAACGGTGTAGATCAATTTGAAGGTACCATTAATGGCATCGGTGAGCGAGCCGGAAATACACCTATCGAGGAGGTCGCACTGGCCCTTGATACGAGAACCGATCTCTATGGTGCACAAACGAGTCTGATTTTGGAGGAGCTGTATGCCACCAGTCGACTGGTAAGCAAACGTACAGGGATGTCGGTACCAGGAAACAAGGCTATTGTGGGGGCCAATGCATTTGCACACGAGTCCGGTATACACCAGGACGGAATGCTGAAGGAGCGTACAACGTATGAGATCGTATCCCCTGATCGCATTGGTCTGAAGACGAGTAAACTTGTATTAGGCAAGCATTCGGGACGTCATGCGTTTAAGGAAAAGCTGGCGGACATGGGCTTTGATGTTTTGACAGAGGAACAGCTTCAGGATGCGTTCCGCAAATTCAAAGCCTTGGCGGATAAGAAAAAACAGGTGCTGGATGAAGATTTACTCGTCCTGATGGATGAAAGCCGCAATGCCTCGCCTCAAATTTACACGCTAAATTCCATTCAGGTGTCTTATGGTAATCAGTCGGTCCCAGTCGCCTCCATACGGCTGAATAAGCAAGATGGTACATCGATTGATGAAGTAGCGATGGGTAATGGTTCTGCAGATGCGATTTTCAATGCGATAGACAAGGCCAGTGGGGAAGTGGTGGAATTGGAGGATTACTCCATCCAGTCTGTAACGTACGGCAAAGATGCGTTGGGGGAAGTCCACGCTATTTTGAGGCAAGGTGAATACACAGCACTGGGAAGAGGTACAAGTACAGATATTTTGGAAGCTAGCGCTAAAGCTTATATCGACGCACTAAACAAGCTACTGGGCAGAAAAGAAGTTCATGCCAAAAGCAACATCACGATTAGCTGAGACTGGTAATCAAGCTCATAGCTGAATTTTTCTTCTGTCTCTCCTCTAACCCTATTGTAAAAAAAGCGCTTGCAAAATATATGATAACATTTGAAATTTAATGTATAATAGGCAAAGAAGATCACCATATTTTGTCTGAATTACATAGGCCAAGAGGAGGAAATGAGTTGAACTACCGCATTGAAAAGGATACGTTGGGCGAAATCAAAGTACCGGCAGACCGTTTGTGGGGAGCGCAAACACAGCGCAGTAAGGAAAATTTCCCGATTGGCTCGGAGAAAATGCCAGTAGAGGTCATTCAGGCGTTCGCGGTGCTCAAAAAGAGTGCGGCGATCAGCAACTATAAGTTGGGTAAGCTATCTCAGGAAAAGCAGGACGCCATTATTTATGCAGCGGACGAAATTTTAGCTGGACGAGTCGATGACCATTTCCCGTTGGTTGTATGGCAGACAGGGAGCGGAACGCAGTCCAATATGAATGTCAATGAAGTGATTGCTCATCTGGGCAGCCAATGGCTTCAAGAACAGGGAAAAGATGCGAAGCTGCATCCGAATGACGATGTGAATATGTCACAAAGCTCAAATGATACGTTTCCTACAGCGCTTCATGTAGCTGGTGTTATTGCCGTTGAGGACCGTTTATTGCCTGCCATTGATAAGCTGAAGGAGACTTTTCAACAGAAGTCAGAACAATTCAAGGATATCATCAAAATTGGCCGAACCCATTTACAGGATGCGACACCACTAACACTGGGTCAGGAAATCAGCGGCTGGTATGCCATGCTGGATAAAAGCAAACGAATGATCGTCGATACGGTTCAATATATGAAGGAGCTGGCGATTGGCGGAACAGCAGTGGGTACAGGAATTAATGCTCATCCAGAGTTTGGTTCCCGAACCTCTGCGGAAATATCCGGATTCACTGGCAAAACGTTCACTTCTGCACCTAATAAATTTCATGCACTGACCAGTCACGATGAAGTGGTGGCTGTACATGGAGCAATCAAAGCGTTAGCTGCAGATTTGATGAAAATCGCCAATGATGTTCGCTGGTTGGCTAGTGGTCCACGGAGCGGCTTGGGCGAAATCACGATTCCTGCTAACGAGCCAGGTAGCTCCATTATGCCTGGTAAGGTAAATCCGACTCAGAGTGAAGCACTAACGATGGTCGTTACGCAAGTCATGGGTAATGATGCAGCCATCGGCTTTGCAGCAAGTCAAGGGAATTTCGAACTAAATGTGTTTAAACCAGTAATCATATACAATTTTTTGCAATCAGTTCATCTGCTGGCTGATTCCATCATTGCTTTTAATGACAACTGTGCCGTCGGCATCGAGCCTGATCTCGCTAAGATTGAGCACAATTTGAACAATTCACTGATGTTGGTGACAGCATTGAATCCACATATCGGCTATGAAAATGCCGCTAAAATCGCCAAACTTGCACATGCGGAAGGACTGTCTCTAAAGGAAGCGGCACTCCGTAGCGGACTGCTGACTGAAGAGCAGTTTGATCAATATGTTGTACCAGCGCATATGATTCATCCTAAAGCCTAAAGCACGACAATTGTTGTAGCTTAACACCTATAAAAATTACAGACCAGCTTATGGAGTGCCGATTTAGCACAGACCATAAGCTGGATTTTTTAATTTTCTCCTATAATTTTTTTACTTAAGATTAGTATTCTGTGTGATTTGAGGGTATATAGTTAGAAGGCGAAAAAATGAACATTTATTTTCAAGATAGGAGAAGCCGTATGGAACAGACAACCGTGATTAATTTGATTGTGCTTTTGCTGTCCGGCTTGCTGCTGGTCGGTGTGCTGACTACCAAATTTTCCAGCCGTTTCGGTATGCCTGCGCTTGTTTTGTTTATTGCCGTAGGCATGGTGCTCAGTCAGTTTATTTATTTTGATAATGCCTTTATCACACAGCTGGTGGGCATTCTTGCGCTCATTGTAATCTTGTTTGAAGGCGGGATGCAGACAAAGTTTGCAGATGTTAAGCCAGTAATTCGACCTGCGTTGTCATTATCAACGTTAGGAGTCATCATCACGACTGTTGTCATTGGCGTCTGCGCCAAGTTTATTTTAGGCGTAAGCTGGATGGAATCCATGCTGTTTGGCGCTATTGTTGGTTCGACGGATGCGGCAGCTGTGTTTTCCGTTTTAGGAGGTAAAAACATCAAAAAGCGAATTACCTCGACGCTTGAAGCGGAATCCGGCAGCAATGACCCGATGGCTGTATTTCTCACAGTAACATTGATTGAGCTGATACATCACCCTGAGCAATCCATTTGGATACATATCTTGTTGTTTTTATGGGAAATGGGTTTTGGTTTAGCCGTTGGTTTTGTACTCGGACGCTTAGGTGTATATGCGATTAATAAAATGAATTTTGATTCATCCGGTTTGTATCCTGTGATGGCATTGGCATTTGCGGTCTTGACGTATGCGGCGGCATCGTTACTGGAGGCGAGCGGATTGCTGGCCGTTTATGTCATGGCCATTGTATTGGGAAATTCCGACTTGACCTACAAGCGATCCATTATTCATTTTAACAATGGCTTCGCCTGGATGGTGCAGATTATGATGTTTGTCCTGCTCGGCCTGTTGGTCTTTCCCGATCAATTGCTGGGCATTGCGTGGCAAAGCTTGGCGCTTTCCTTCATCCTCATGCTCGTGGCTCGTCCAATAGGCGTGTTCCTAAGCTTGCTTTTTTCCAGGTACTCTGTACGCGAGAAGACACTGTTATCCTGGGCAGGACTGCGGGGGGCGGTACCCATTGTACTAGCAACTTATCCATTACTGGATGAAATGGATGTAGGACCTTTGTTTTTTAATGTCGTATTTTTCGTCGTGCTCACCTCTGCGATTATTCAAGGTACCACGATCTCGTGGCTAGCGGTGAAGCTTGGCTTGATGGACCCTAACGAGACATCGTCGCCTTCACTGCTGGAATTAGTTTCTTTGGGAAAAACCACTTCGGAAATCAACCACATTCAGGTACAAAAGGGGATGTCGATAGCCGGCAAGGCGATTCAGGATATACAGCTGCCTGAAGACATCTTATTCACAGCCATTATTCGGAACGAGCAAATTATTGCCCCGAGAGGTACAACTGTGATTGAACCGGGCGATACTTTGTATGTGCTTAGTCCCAAACTTAAGCGACAGCAGATGAAAGAGCTGTTCATGCTACTCGAACCGGAGGCTGCTCCGTAAATAGGATATCCCCCCTATTTACAGTCCTTCACATAAATGTGAAGGGCTTTTTGCTGTATTCTTTTTCAGAGTGGATGAATCTGTTAAAAAATTGACACTATCATTCTACAAAATTAGTTTATGATATTGTCGTTAGATGTCGCAGCCTATCGCTACTGATCATTTGATGGGCAATAGTGAAGAAATACGATAGAAGTCACCAAACAGGAGAGATGATGAATGAAACCGGAAGTCTTGCCACAGCGTGCAGCAGCTCGCAGGCAGAAAAATAAGAAAAAGAAACGAAAAGGAAAATTTGGTCGCTTTATGCTGCGACTTTTTATTGTATTCCTGTTAGCAGGAATTGGAGGTGGTGCATGGTTGTTTTTAACCCCTTCTGGCAAGGACATGCGCTATTTGGCTGCAGACACGCTGATTACGACTCAGCATCGTCACTGGGCGAAATATTTTATCGGCGAAGCAGAGGCGAAGAAGCGCGTGGCTGAATATTCGGCCCGGTTCGAAGAGATGGGTGAAGAGAAGGATAGACATACAATCAACTTGCCTGATCTGATACCTACTAAAGTACAACAAACGCCGTTGGTTGAAGTGGAAGAGGTGTCAAGTCGTAACTATCATGGCTATGTTATGACGGTGCATGACCCCACTAAAATTAGGCTCGGGGTTCCTGCTAAAGTCGGCCGGGGAGAACATGTATCTAGCATGGTCGAGCGTTTGGGGGCTGTTGCTGGTGTGAATGGCGGTGGATTCGCTGATCCCAACTGGAACGGGAATGGCTTTAAACCGATTGGTGTTGTCATTTCTCAGGGTCAGATATACTACAACGATATGGGTAAAAATGCCTCTGTTCAAATCGTAGGTATTGATAAACAGGGAAAAATGATAGCCGGTCACTATTCGTTGTCCGAGTTGTCCAAAATGAATGTGCAAGAAGCGGTTACTTTCCAACCACGGCTAATCGTGAATGGAAAAGGTCTGATTCGCAATGCAAGCGAGGGATGGGGCATTGCTCCCCGTACCGCGATGGGACAGAGAGCAGACGGGGCAATCCTTTTCGTAACCGTCGACGGTCGCCAGCCTGGGTACAGCATAGGTGCCAACTTGTATGATATGCAAAATATTTTACTTAAACATGGAGCGGTTATCGGTGCTAATCTGGATGGAGGTTCATCAACGGTGCTCGTCAAGGATAACACCATTGTCAACAAGCCTTCCTCTGAATACGGAGAACGATATTTGCCGACTGCGTTTCTCGTATTTGAGCATCCAGAGGCCGTCAGTATCCCGAACATCTGGGCAGGGATGAGACCTGGAGACATTGACGCAGCCAAAAAGAAATAGAGCCGGAATGAACAAGTCTATTAAGTGAACGGAGACTCATAATGAAGCTAGATCGAACAGGATTTCAGCGATTGTTTGTCGCCTTGCTGATGCTTCCATTACTCTTGACAACAATGCATCAAGGAGAAGCCAAAGCGGTTGAACAGGGAACCACAGCACCTCAATCAACACAACTAACAGATATTGTTATAGCCGGTCAACCCTTAAACAACAAGACCAAATCTCTATTGATTGACGGTAAGCTCATGGTACCGCTTAACCCTTTGGCTGAAGCTGTAGGTGCAAGCTACCATTGGGATGCTAAAAAAAAGCAGGTCACGCTGCAAAAGTGGGCTGAACCCTTAGTTCTTAAGGAGAAATCACGTAAAAACAAGCAGCAGCTTACATTTGAGGTTGTAGGTAAAGACGTATATGTGCCTCTTAGAGATGTATCGCTTGATTTAGGTTATACGTTGGAGAAGACAAATACACAGATTCAGATCCAGCCACCGATTCACGGTAAACTAAAAGAACAAATATATGAGGGAGATCTCGTGGCAGCACGTGAAGCATTAATCCACTTAGAAAGACGTTCTGTCCATCCTTATATAGAAGCACATCGTCCTAACACTGAGCTGCTGTCCAGTGTCTATATGTTCCCCCAAGGCGAAGCATTGCGGTATTTTACAGTGAACGGGGATGTGCTGAGTCTGGTTGAAGTGAAGGACGGTTTTCCGATTGTTACCTATGAAGGGTATGTGGGAGCTCCCTTTGATAAAACCTTTACGATGGAATACGATCCACTGGAGCTGTTTTTGGCCAATAAAGCCAAAGATCAGTGGGGAACCTATCCGAAATTAAATAAGCCGCTGATCTACGAGTATACTACAGGATGGGGGGACAGCAGCTCTACTTATTATGGGCGTATTACTACGAATAAAAAAGAAGAGCTGTTGGGTACGACGGGTGATCCGGTAAGCGGACTCCCAGCCAATGCCAAGCAGATCATGAAAACCTTCAAGCTGCCGTGGGAATCGCGTACAGATGCCCAGCAGGCGATAGAGTAAGATGAGTTAAACAGCTATTACAAAAAGCGTGTATCGTTGAAGTTAATTTAACTTCCCGGTACACGCTTTTTACACTGAAATGATGATTGACCTTGTAAGTTGCTCAAACTTTTATTAGACGTCATGTTCTGCTTCGAGAAATACGGCGATCAGAATACGCGCGTTGTTTTCTCCAACATTTTTGGCATAGTGGGGGATGGCTGCTCTCCAGCTAAAGGAATCTCCTGCTTCCAGCGTAGCTGAATCCTCGCCCTGCTCCACGTATACCGTACCCTCCAAAATAAAGTGAATCTCATCCCCGGCATGAGCATGCTCTTCTTCTGTAGATGAGCCTGGCGGCATGTCCACCAGCATCATTTTGACATTACCCTGACCACCCAAATGATCGACCTGGAGCTTGTTTTTACCATACAATGTTTTACGGCGCTCGTCCTTACGAATCACTTGCATCCGTTCCTCTTCTTTAAGAAGCAGAAATGCGAGAGGTACGTTCAGCGCATTAGCGATGCTGTCCAATGTAGCGATGGAAGGGGAAGTTTTATTATTTTCTACTTGACTCATAAACCCTTGAGATAGACCGGTTCGTTCGCATATTTGCTGGATGGATAAATTTTTACGTTTACGAGCCGCGCGAATGTTGCATCCTATACCCATAGAGCGTTCCTCCTTTTAGAAAATATAATGTATACTAATTTATTATTCATCATACCAAATAATTTGTTGACAGACTATAGTTTCTTATGCTAAATTCACTTTACAAAATAATTATTACTATTACTAATAATTTGAGTTTGATTCACACTTATGTGTTGCTGTATAGATTCAGAAGTTATTATTTTTTTAACCAAGTTATTAGTAATATAAATTAATTATTCATATACACTTGTATGAGTGTATTAAAACAAACAGAATGGAGAGATAAAGATGAGTTCAGCAAGCAGAAATGTTTCTACAATTATGCGGGTGGCGCTCGGAATTTTGTTTTTGGCACACGGAATTGCTAAATTCCAAATGGGATTGGGTAATGTTGCAGGCTGGTTTTCCAGCATTGGTGTCCCAGGATTTTTAGGTTATGTCGTTGCGGTGATAGAGTTGGTCGGCGGGATTGCATTAATTCTTGGATTGCTTACTCGTTATGTATCCGGACTATTAGTTATTGTATTGATCGGCGCTATTTTCACGGCCAAATTGTCTGGCGGGTTGATGGGGAATGGTCAAGGCGCTGGCTATGAGCTGGATATTGCTTTTATTCTGGTAGCTCTTCATCTCGTATTTGCACCGACAACTCGCTGGTCTCTGGATTCTTTGTTCAGCCGTCGTGGGTCAACAGAACAATAAATTTGATTAAGCCTTAGTCCTCCAATCCATGTAGAAAGAGGGAAATCTGATGACAGCACATATTCATGACAACACTAAAATCGGGCAGGTTTCATTAAAAGTTAGTAACTTGGAGCGTTCGATTCAATTTTACACTGAGGTCGTTGGTTTACAGCTTCTGCGTCAAACGGCGGATACCGCTGAATTGACTGTCGACGGAAAGCATGCGCTACTGATCCTTAACTATATTGAAAATGCAGTTATTCTGCCGCGCCAGTCCGTAGCCGGATTATATCACTTTGCTATTCTTCTACCGAACCGTGTAGCTCTTGGCCTGTCTTTGCGTAATCTGCTAGCTCATGAGATTGAAATCGGACAGGGAGATCATGATGTAAGTGAAGCACTATACATCCATGATCCCGATAATAACGGGATTGAAATCTATGCGGATCGTCCTCGTGATCAATGGAAAAGAGATGCAGATGGATTTTACATGATGGGAACAGGTCCCGTGGATGCAGAAGACCTGATTGCCATTTCTGAAAATATACCTTGGCAGGGGCTGCCACAGGAAACAGTAATTGGGCACGTTCACTTCCATGTATCTAATTTGCGCACAGCACAGCAATTTTATTGCGATGTGCTTGGCTTTGACATTACGTGCCGATATGGATCTTCAGCCCTGTTCGTTTCCGCAGGTGGCTACCACCACCATATGGGCTTGAATATATGGGCAGGTGAAGGAGCGCTACCAGCTCCAGAACAGGCTGCTGGATTGGATTATTTTGAACTGATTGTTCCAGACCAACAAGAATTGGATGCCATTACTGCTCGTTTGACTGCGGCAGGTTATCGATTGCAAGAACGTGATGGGGCCTTGTATGTGGCTGACCCGTTCCGTATTCAAATCAAATTGGTTCATGGTCAAACCATTTAACATAGCAAGAACGTAACAGAAAAGGGTATTCCTATGAGCCGTACTGGCTGGGAATACCCTTTTTTTATATCCTAAAACAAACTCCAATCCAAATCGCGGGACATTGTCTCCAGCAAGTGTACCCCCGCTGTACTGTTGCCCATACGATTCAATGAAGGTCCCACTAACCCGATGCCGTATCGTCCAGGTACCATCGTCATTATACTGCCAGATACGCCGCTTTTGGCAGGGAGCCCGACTTGAATGGCGAATTCACCAGAGGCGTCATACATACCGCATGTTGTCATAAATGTTTTGGCGATCTGTACATAGCGACGGGGAATCAGAGGTATACCTGTGATCGGATCACGGCCATTGTAGGCTAGTATGAGTCCCATACGTGCTAAATCTGTACAGTTCAATTTGACAGCACAATGTCTGAAATAGACGTCAAGCACATCCTCCACATGACCTCTTAAAATCCCCTTTTCCATTAGAAAATAAGCAAGGGAACGGTTTAAATGGCCTGTGGCTGATTCTGAATCGTAGACATCCTGATCATATTCCAATGTGTCATTATGAGTAAGCAGACGGAAAAATTGAAGGACACGGGCAAATCTCTCTTCTGGACTGTTTCCGCGAATCAGAGAGGAGACAGCAATTGCTCCAGCGTTAATCAGTGGATTAAACGGTATCCCCGGCTCAACCAGTTCTAGCTTTAGCATGGAATTAAAACGGTCCCCGGTAGGCTCCATCCCCACCTTAGAGAAGACAACGTCCTCTCCATTATCCATCAAGGCCAGAATGAGCGTAAATACCTTTGAGATGCTCTGCATCGTAAATTGTATTTCCGTATCTCCGGCTACCACGGTCTCACCCGCACCGTTCATTACCACAATACCCAGCGCGTCGGCCGGAGCTTTGGACAGTTCGGGAATATATGCTGCTACCTTGCCATGAATATACTCATGGCGGCTTTGTTCTACCCATTCCGGCAGTTTGGTCTGTAATCTTTGCCACTCCGATGTCATTTCTTTTCCTCCAGTCGAGTAACCAATCTGTGGTATTTTATTGTAGAGCAAGAAGTAGCTATATACTTATTTTAAAGAAATTTTCAGTCGAAAAACAAGCTCTGATGTCATTTCTTTTTCTCCAGTTAAATATCCAACCTATTGTAATATCTGGATTATGGCTGACAGGAGAAGGAGATGATCTTAAACATGTTACACGGTATGTTAGCGGATTACCCGCGGGAGAAAACGATTCATCAATTGTTTGAGGAGCAGGTTGAGCGTACACCGGACCACGTAGCGGTTGTATTTGGGGACAAGCACTTGACGTATGCCGATCTGAACAAACAGGCCAATCAGCTTGCACATGTTTTGCGAGCCAAAGGTGTAGATAAAGACGAGCCCGTCGGGATCATGGTTGACTGCTCATTGGAGATGATTATCGGGATTTTCGGAATTTTAAAAGCCGGGGGAGCCTATGTGCCGATTGATCCGCAATATCCCAAGGAACGTATACGCTATATGCTGACGGATTCCGGCGCAACCCTCCTGCTGACCCGGCTTCCAATCCACAACCCATTGGGGCTCGACAGTCTTGTACTGGATTTGATGGACAAGCGGAATTATGGAAAAGAAACAGGGAATCTCACATCTATTCAAGGTTCCGATACGCTAGCATGCATTATGTATACGTCCGGTTCTACGGGCGAACCTAAGGGAACCTTAACGATGCACTACAACATTACACGTGTTGTTAAAAAGCCAAATTACATCCATTTCTCGACAAAAGATCGGATATTGCAAGTGTCCAGTTTTTCGTTTGATGGTGCTACATTTGGTATTTATGGGGCTTTGCTTAATGGGGGCACTCTTGTTTTGAGCACACAGGATCAATCTATGAATGCACGGGAGCTATCAAATATACTACGTACACAACAGATTACAAAATGCTTCGTCGCGACAGCTCTTTTTAATGCATTGGTGGATATTGATCCCGGCTGCTTTGCAACCATTGAAACCTTGCTATTCGGTGGTGAGAAGGTGTCGGTCAGCCATGTGCGTAAAGCGTTCGCTGTTCTGGGTCCCGGCCGTTTAATTCATGTCTATGGACCGACGGAGAGCACGGTATTTGCTACGTATTACCCGATTGATCATTTGGACGAAAATGCAAATACTGTGCCGATCGGCAAACCAATTAGCAACACGAAGATTTATGTCCTGGATTCGAAGCTGTGTCCTCTGCCGCAGGGAGTTGCAGGCGAATTGTACATCGCTGGCGATGGATTAGTTAAAGGTTATTTGAATCGTCCAGAGCTGACAGCAGAGCGGTTTATTCAGTCTTCACGGGTACCTGGAGGCAGGTTGTATCGTACCGGAGATTGGGTACAAGAGCAAACGGACGGAAACATCGAATATATTAGCCGGATCGACGGTCAAGTGAAAATACGGGGGTACCGAATTGAGCCAGGAGAAATAGAGTCGCATCTATTAAAAGTAAATGATATACAAGAAGCGGCTGTTATTGCCCGCGAAAATGAGGTCGGTCAGAAGCAACTGGAAGCGTACTTTACAGCGACCACAAAACTGACAGCAGTTGAAATTAAATTTGCTCTCTCTAAAAAGCTGCCGAACTACATGATTCCCTCTTTTTTTATTCAATTAGAGCAGATGCCACTGACACTGAATGGTAAGCTGGATCGCAAGGCACTATTGGCCCTTCAAGGAAATATGCATGCTGGAGTAGAATATGTTCCTCCTGAGCCGGGACTGGAGACGAAGCTGATGGATATCTGGCAGGATGTATTGGGACTGCAGGAGATCAGTGTTTTAGATAGCTTTGTCGACCTCGGTGGACATTCTATTCATGCGCTTACATTAATGTCAAGGATGGAGTGGGCAGGATATCACGTCACTTTAACAGACATTTATCACTATAAAACGATTCGGGCCCTCGCTGATTACCTTCGTTCAACACAGAATAGTGTTATCGGGTCCCAACAGCAGCAGGGCATCATTAAAACAAGACATCAGCTGATGTCTTGGCTTCACCAAGAAACGGATGGTGTTTTTGAGTGGGTGAAATACCAAGTAAGGGATTTTATTCACGAAGTTAGAGATATTCAGGTGCTTTACTCCGACATGGTGGCTGACGTTAACCATATCTTGCGGATTATGGACGGAAAAGTAGCTCCAGAGCTACTGCCACACTATATTGTACCACTGCATCTAAGAGCTGAAATGGCTGATCAATACTGGACGATGGATGAAGAGGAATTTTTCCAGCGTCTAGGCTTAAAGAGCATGAATTCGGATCCAGTGGAAAGTTTACGCAAGCAATTGGAAGATGATTATTTGAAAAAAGATCAGTTTCTTAAAAGAGGGGAAGTGGCACAAGAATATCCGCTAAGTGGAATTCAACAAATGCAAATATCGTTTCAAACACCACCAAGTTTAGGTATATTTAGGCTGGATGAGTGTGTGAATTATGATTTTTTGAATCAGGCCTACAATCATTTTGTCCAAAGTCAAGGGTTACTGAGGAGTGTTCCGACCCAAAGAGATGGATGGACTTATTGGAGGGAATACGTACTGCCTAGTGATAGTGTGCCAAGACTTAACATTGTTGACGTGTCAGCTTACAATCCATGTGGCCCCCTTATGGAAATGATAAATGATTATGTTACAAATACACGATTCGCCGGAGAGCATATGTTGTTTCACATGTTTGTGCTGAAACGGAACCTGCGTGAACATTATGTCATTACTATTTATCATCATGCGATATGCGATCGGGTGACCTCGGAAGTAGCTGAGAGACAGTTGATTGCTAGCTACAGGAGTCTACTTCAAAATCGCTCCCTTCCTACGGATGAAGTGAAGCCCTATGTGGAGTATGTTAGACAAATCCAAAGTGGACCAAAAGGAATCACGGAACCAGAATTAATATCATCTTTTAATTTGGAAGCGTTCCAAAAAAGCAAGCAATACATCTTCCAAGCCCCGAAGCTTCGAACGAGCACAGAAGCCTACCTGTTTAACGTATGCATTCCCGCTGCAAATCCTTCTTTAGAGCTGGCGCTTTATGTCTATACAAGGGGCCTGCAAACTTATTTAGGTATGGATAAGCTGCCATTGTTATTTTTATATGATGGAAGAAGATACGACGAGGAAGCTTATTATAACACGACCGGTGAATTTATTGATTTTGTGCCTATGCTGTTGGATCTGGAGCAAAATCCAGATGAAATGATGCAGTCTGTCAGAAGCAGACTGGATTTATTAAAATACCATACGATCAATTTTATGAATCTTCTTACAAGCCCTGATTACGAAGACAAGTGGAAACGGAGCAGAACACTTGCACAGTTGGGGAAGCAGTATGAGCAACTGGATTTATTCATGTTTAACTATTTAGGAAACAGCACGAAGGCAGGCTCAAAATACAGCAATTATTATGATGATACCGTTATAAAGCAACCGAATCCACTGCCGATCCATTCACTGTTCAATTGCATTGCTTCTTCCTACACGGATGGTCTTATCTTTTCTATACGATGCAGTTACGAGATAGAAGTAGAGGAAGTCAGGAACGCTTTTTATCAAGCTGCTGGTATAGCATCCCGGATAGGGGAGGTACAATAAGTGATAGAGTCATCCACTATACCTAGTCAGAGTGGGTCTGATAGACCACGACGTTATTTGCCTTTATTTTCTCACTCCAGTAGAAATATCTCACAGTCCGCAGGCCACAATCAAGTGCTTTACGGCATTCGTTTGGAGACAAGACAGGTCCAAGCGATTATAGGATTTGTACAGGATCATCAAATGGGCATGCCGTCCTTTATAACAGCCATATGGTCCGTACTGGTATCCCATTACGCCAATCACTATACTTTGCCTGTTGTATATTCTATGATATCCGACAAAGAAGAAAAAGGAGATCGTCTGGATTATCCGCTACTCATTCATATACAAAGGGAAGATGATCTTTTCTCTTTGATACAAAGGGTACAAATGGATTGGAACAAACGACATACCAGCGGCGATTGGAGAGAGGATTCTTCGCAGCAAACTAAAGTCGATCCTCGATCAGGAGGAGAGAAGGATTTCTTCAATGTGGGTATCACAGAAATGTGTGATCATTTCCTATCTTCAAGTTCAAATGTGAAAGCACAGGCTCTTTTACAAAGTATAGATCAGCTAGAAATCGCACTCTGCTACCATTATGATGCGGATGTATTGGAGTGCGCAATACAGTATGATGGCAATCGTTTTGGAGAAAAACAAATCGCTAGCTTCGCAGGCCATTTTCAAACATTGCTGGAAAATGCACTCCTTTTTCCGCAGAAAAAGATACTATTTCACTCCATGCTGACCACGGAAGAACGCGAACAGATGCAACAATGGAATGATACAGAACAAGCCTATCCTTTGGATAAAACGGTGGTTCAATTAATCGAGGAGCAAGCTGATCGAACACCCAATGCGATCGCTTTGGAGTTTGGTGAGCAGAAGCTGACCTATTATGAGTTAAATCACCGGGCAAATCAAATCAGCCACATGATTATAGAGTCGCATTTGCTGCAAGGACATGGCTCTCTGCCGGCTGGCACGCTGATTGCTATCATTATGGACAGGAGCGCAGATGTGGTCCCGTCAATGCTCGGAGTTATGAAAGCAGGAGCTGCTTACCTTCCGGTCGATCCCCAATATCCTGGAGAGCGGTTGCGATTTATTTTAGAAGATGCACAGGCCCAAATGATTATAACGCACAGTCAATTAGTAAGCAGGATAAATCCATATATTTCTCAACTGGGTATGAAACCACATACGCTGATTTGTGTGGATGAATGCTCGGAGCAACAGGACTGCTATCCTTACGAAAATTTGCAGATCGGGCTGAAACAGAATGATCTGGCTTATGTCATCTACACCTCTGGGTCTACCGGAAAACCGAAGGGAACTCTCATTGAACATGCTGGCTTGGTTACGTTGATCCCTTATCTTGTTGAAAAGTTTGGTATTACGTCCGACTCAAGAGTCATGCAATTCGCCTCCATGAGTTTCGACGCTTCGGTCTACGAATGGATCGGTACGTTATCAGTAGGCGGGACTTTGGTTGTCCTTTCAGACGATGAACTACCACCTTATGCAGACATTTCAGATATTCTGGCAGAGAAGAAGATCCACATTGCCATGCTGACACCATCGGTGCTCCGAACAATGAAACATAGAGAATTGCCCAAATTGCGTACACTTGTATCTGCTGGAGAACCCTGTACACCTGATATTGTCGACTATTGGGGAAGAGGAAGACAATTTGTGAACGCTTACGGGCCGACCGAAGTAACGATTATTTGTGCTACTTCTGTCTGCCAGCCAGGAAAAGAAATTACGATTGGCAAACCCGTTTATAACAAACGTTTATTCGTCTTGAACTCATTCGGCAATCCTGTGCCTGTCGGCGTTCCCGGCGAACTATGGGTAGGGGGCATTGGGCTTGCCAGAGGATATTTGAATCGTGAGGAACTGACTCGAGAACGATTCGTTCACAAAGAGATTGCAGTCAGCAGTGAATATCCGTCACACAGTGAGCGGTTATATAAAACCGGGGACATTGTGAAATGGACGCCGGATGGAGAACTGGTATTTATAGGGCGTAGTGATGAACAGATTAAAATCAGAGGGTATCGTATCGAACTGGGTGAAATAGAATATCAGCTACGCCAACATCCTGACATCGGTCAATGTGTCGTTCAAACCTGGAAGGACGGGTCATACCATAAACTGGTAGCTTATTATACTGCTCTAGAAGAACTGAAAGAGGCGGAATTGACGCAGCACTTGGGTGCTATATTACCAGTTTATATGGTTCCATCATATTTTTGTCATTTGGATTATTTTCCGGTAAATAGAAATGGAAAAGTCGACCGTGGGGCTCTCCCCGACCCGAAGAGCATCTTATTTCTTCAAGCTGATGAAGTTGTGGAAGCAGACGAGGATGATCTTGAAAAGCGTTTGCTTAGGATTTGGCGACAGATTTTAAAAAGGGGAGATATCGGAGTTAACGACCATTTTTACGCTGTTGGGGGAGATTCAATTCTTGCCATTCAGGTCGTATCTATGGCCAGAGATCACGGTATGATACTTACTCCAAGACTAGTGGCAGAGCATCCAACTATTAAGAAATTAGCTACTGTTGTTACTTGGACAAACAGTAATCAAACGGAAGAGCGTATGGTTGATTTGACAGGCGAATTTGGCTTGACACCGATTCAGCAGTGGTTTTTCGAGCAACAGTTTGTAGAGCCGCATTATTTCAATCAATCCCAGCTGTTTGTGCTCCGTGATTTTGATCCTGTGAGATTGGAAACTGCCATTAATCAATTGATTCGATTACATCCAGAGCTTTCGACGGAGATCGTGGTCAGGGAACATGTGTATTCGCAGCGCTATCGAACGGATGCCTCCATTCAACTGGCTTGCTATACCCTTCAACAAATTGATTATCCTGAATCCGAAATTTTAAGCAAATGTGATGCGTGGAACAGACAATTGAATTATGAGACCGGCGCTATGATATATGCAGGAGTAATCCAAGGTCATCCTGATGGTAAAGCTCGTTTATTTATGACTATACATCATCTGGTCATTGATGGAGTTTCCTGGAGAATATTGGTTCAGGAATTGTGTCAATTGTATCAGGGGACTGCACTGCCGCCCGTTTTGAATCCATACAAAAAGTGGCACTCTGTATTGATGAGTTATTCTGAACATAAGGATACGTTAAGTCATATTGAGTATTGGAAAATAGTACAGCACCAAGCTGCAGCATTTGTGCTGCCAGTAGACCATTACCCGGCTCATAAAAAGAGCAGTGCATCGTCGGAATTGGTTACGATGCTTACTTTCGACGATACGGAGCTGCTTTTGCACCATTGCTCCCAGGCTTACCATACTGAGATCAACGATTTGCTGCTTACAGCTTGGTCCTTGGCACTCTCCGATTGGTCTGGACAGACAACGATTGCATTTCGCTTAGAAGGTCATGGACGTGAGCATTTTGTATCCGATATAGACCTTACAAGAACTATCGGTTGGTTTACCTCTATGTTTCCGGTATGCATTCGGATTCTGGATAGCGGCTCTTTGGGAGCGACGATTAAATCTGTCAAAGAGCAATTGCGCTATATTCCTCACCGTGGTATGTCATATGGTGCTTTGAGATACTGCCACCCGCACGAAGAAGTCCGTTCCGAGTTAGCAGCTTCTGAACCTCAGGCTCTTTTTAATTACTTGGGCCAATTTGATCAGGGTAATATGAACGAGTCAAACGAGTGGCTAGAGTTTACACGTGACGCAGCACAGGATTATAGCTCACCGCTTAATCATGGAACAAGCCTATTGGAACTCAATTGTTCCATAGTTCATGGCAAGCTGCATCTGTTTATGAAATATAGCAAATGTCACTATGAAGAAGTAACTATAACTCAATTGCTAGAAGCTTTTATAACACGTCTGCTTGCTATTATCAAGCATTGCAGCCAGGCTGAATACGAAGAATTCACGCCTAGTGATTTTCCATCCGTGTCCTTGGAACAGCATTCGCTCGATCAGATCGTAAAGACATATCATTTGCAACATGGTCTAGATAAAATGCTGTATCTAAGTCCCTTACAGGAAGGACTACTGTTCCATTACTTGGACCATTCCGCCTCCGATCAATATTTCGTGCAGGTTCGTTGGAAATATCATGGCAGGCTAGAGGTAGATCGTTACCGGGAAGCCTGGAACAGCGTCATTGCCGAAAATGATAGCTTGCGGACTTGCTACATTTGGGAGACGTTGGACAAGCCCTTACAATGTATTGTCCGAAATGCAGAATTGGAATGGACGTTTTTGGATTTTGAAGCAGAGCAACCAGAGCGGCAACAAGAGCATATCGAACGCTGGATGACAATTAATCGCCGTTTTGATCTAACTCAGCCTGCGTTCCGCCTAACCCTAATTCAGATTGCTCCGAACGAATGGACGATGATTTGGAGTTACCACCATATTTTGCTGGACGGTTGGAGCCTGCCGCTACTGCTGAATCGGGTACATGAGCTCTATGCTTGCAGCCTGCAAAATCGGATACCTCAACGTAACTTGAACCGTTCTTTTGAATCTTATATTCGTTGGCTAAATAATAAGGATCGCACGGAGGCCGAGACATTCTGGAGGGCATATTTGGCCGACGTAACGGAGCCGACACGACCACCGATAGAAAAAGGTACACTTCCCGATGTACATCAACCGATAGAGAACCAGCAGATCGAAACGCTTATTATCGATTCAAGACGAACCAAGCAGATCGCTAATTTTGTACAGCAAGTACAAGTTTCGCTAAATACACTGGTACAGTTCGCATGGGGCAAAATGCTACAAGTCTATCATGATGCCGATACAACCATTTTTGGCATGGTGGTATCCGGGAGAGGATCGGATCTTGCACAAGCGGATCGGATCACAGGTATGCTGATTAATACACTGCCTTTAGTCATGCACTGGAATGTGGAGCAAACCATCACGGAGTATGTACAACAGCTGCACCAAATCATTCAGAAACTAAACGACCACAGTTATGTGAGTCTGAACGAATTGAAGAGCTGGTCTGGTATTCAAGGACATGCCATGTTTTATAGCATCGTGGCATTCGAAAATTATTTAAACGACTATCGGCAGCCTGAAAATGAATTGAAGATGTCAGCTATGGAGGAACGAGAGAAAACGAATTATCCAATAACGATCACCGTGGCTCATGACGGGGAACAGATCATCATCAAGTTTATATATGATGCTGATCGACTGAAGCAAGAAACGGTTAGCCGATTGGCAGAACAACTGCAAAATACGGTGCAATATGTGCTGGATTATCCGAATCACACCGTCGGAGACGTTTGCTTCATGAATAAGGATGAATATGATCGAATCGTCTATGACTGGAATAATACGTATACAGCATATCCCAGAGATCGTTCGATTGTTGACTTATTTCAGGAGCAAGCAAAGCTGCGGTCTTCACAGCCAGCAGTAATCGCGCACAATCAGGTTATGTCCTACCACAGCCTAAACCTCATGTCTCAGCACATTGCCAACAGGTTAGCGGATGATGGTAATGCCAGTAGTCATGGAAAGTTTATTGGAGTTTACTTGCCGCGTTCTCTTGAATTCATTGTCTCCATCCTGGCGATCATGAAAGCGGGATATGCCTATGTTCCTATTGATCCTGATTTTCCGGCAGAAAGAACCCGAGAATTAATCAAGGATGCTGGACTGGATACTATCCTCACTTCACAGGAAGGAACAAAACGTATCTCGGAAGCTTGTAAGGGAATCCGTTTAACATTGATTGATACAGAACATTTTGTCCAAAATGGAGTTGTACAACAGGAAAAGAAGGAAAATAGGGTTGCTCCCAATGACCTTGCTTATCTCATGTATACTTCTGGATCGACGGGAAAACCGAAAGGCGTTATGGTGGAACATCGCAATGTCATTCGCTTGGTCAAAAACACTTGTTATTTCCCATTTTCTTCTGACATCAGATTACTCTATACGGGTTCGCCTGTTTTTGACGCTTCTACGTTTGAAATTTGGGGGACGTTGCTGAATGGCGGCCAGCTGTTTGTAATTTCCAAAGACGATCTTTTAAATATCCATGTGCTGGAGCAGCGAATAAAGGAGTGGAGAATTAATACCCTATGGTTAAGTTCTGCCCTGTGTAATCACTGGATTGAAGAAAATGAAAAGCTGTTTGCTGGACTCCAATGGTTGGTCGTAGGTGGGGAAATTTTGTCGGTTAAACATATCAATCGTATCCGGCTCGCCTATCCGGAACTTTCGATTCTCAATGCATACGGTCCTACGGAGAACACCACTTTTTCGACGAGCTACCGGATCGAAAAGCCATTTGAGCAGAATATTCCTATCGGTAAGCCCATAAGTAATTCAACTTGTTATATTTTGGACAAACGGGGCCGTGTCCAGCCTGTCGGAGCAGTCGGGGAATTATACGTGGGAGGAGACGGGGTGGCGAGGGGTTATTGGCAGCAAAACCAATTGACACAACATGCGTTTACTCCAAATCCACACCGCTCTGCCAAAGATCGTGAAAGAGGCACAAATTTAGTATTATATCGTACGGGAGATCGAGTGAGATGGTTGCCAGACGGGAATATCGAGTATATCGGACGGGTTGATGATCAGATAAAACTCCGCGGATATCGAATCGAACTCGGAGAAGTCGAGTTCCGTCTTAGTAGCTATCCTGCGATAAAAGAATGCCTGGTCCTTATGCAGGAGGTTCATGGTGATCTCCGAATGTTCGCTTACTATACAGCGGAAGAGGAAGAACGAGAGGAACAGCTTCATGCTTTTATGGCCGACGTTCTGCCATCATATATGCTGCCGTTTCGTTACATTTGGCTAAAATCGTTCCCATTAACGATTAACGGGAAAATTGATCGCAAAAAGCTTCCTTTACCTGAAATCCATAGTGATAAAGAAGCAAGTGCTGGACCGTGGACTGAATTGGAGCAAACCATAGAAGAAGTTTGGAGCATGGTCCTGAAGCTAGATTACATTGGCAAGAATGAAGACTTTCACACGTTGGGAGGACATTCACTCCATGCATTGCGCATAGCCAGCCTGCTGCAAAAAAGCGGATATCCGGTTACGGTTAACCAGATATTTCGCGAACAGACGATCGAACGTTTGGCACTTTCGTTGAGCAATGCAATGACGGATACAGCGGCTGCCCTCTGTCCAAACATGGATAACCCGTATATTCAGTCTATAAGAAAAACATACCCGTATGACGGATTTCCACTGTCTGCTGTACAAAAACGTTTTTTCCAAAGAGACCTTGTGAATCGCAACATGTTTAATGTACCTTACCTGGCTCTGCTCAAAAATTACATTCCTACAGAATTGCTGAACACGTCGATTGAACAACTATTGAGCAAACATGCGGCGTTACGGCTGTCATTTGCTCAACTGGAGGATGATGAATGGTATCAATTTGAGCAGAAAATAAGTGTACAACAGGTGGTTTCTTACGTGGATTTGTGCATGGTTTCGGGATCACATGACGCCTATATTTCGGACTACTGCTCGAAAGTGCAGCATGAATTCGATATCAAGGAAGGACCTTTATGGAAGGTTGTATGGTTTGAGCACTATTATGACGAGAGCCAACAGGTGATATTGCTTCTGTTCCATCATTTAATTTTTGATGGAATCTCTATAAACATTTTTTTAGAGGATTTGAGACATCTTCTCTTGCCGGGACAAGGGAGTAATCTGGCGCTACATGTGGAGGAGGGAAGCAGTTATCGGGATTGGTGCATGGCGTTGACGCAATATGCGATGAAAGACACTTTTTCTAAAGCATTCACTTTTTGGAACAGGATTGTAGAAGGCGGACAATCTTTGCAGGTTGACACGGAATCTGAGGCACAGCCTCTCCATCGCCACATGAAAACTATAACGCTTGATTTACTTGAAGGAGAAGAGCATCTTCAGCTATTAAAGGCATTGGCTGTAAAGCATCAAACTACACCACTGAGCATCCTACTAACGGCATTATCACAGGCTTGTTTTCAATTGAAAAACCAATCGGATTTGCTGCTGCATGTCATGTCTTATCAACGTGAGTCCTTTTTGCCGGGTATTGTGATTGATCGTACTATTGGTTTTTTTGCTGGAGCATATCCCCTTCGTATTCAGATCCCGGCAGGAGATCAGTCGGACAATTGGGAAATGGCACTGAGACATGTCATACACATGTTGCAGCATGTTCCATCTGAAGGCATGGATTACTTTATTTTACGTTATATGATACAGGATGTTTATCCAAATACGAAACCACTGAGAGACGGAACGCACATGCTTTTCCATTACCAATCAGAGGAAATGAACGGAATAGCTGATGATTTGTATGAGCCTTTATCGATTTCTTACGGAAGCACGAATGCGGCGGACAACCCCTCTGCTTACAAGTTAAATATGACGGCAGACCTTAGACGAGATAGATTAAGTTTAACCTGCTATTATAGTTCACTGCATTATAAGGATCAGACGATCGCAGAGCTAATACGCTTTATATCCGAATATCTGTATCGAAGCATTGGTGTTCGACCATATAGCATGATAATGGAGGGAGCCTCAGATTATGAAAATATATGAATTTTGCCCTTTTTTCAATGAAAATCGCATTGCAGAGATTAAAATAAAAGAAAATGCCAGCTGGATCGACGAACTGCACGTAATCGAAGCCAACAAGACATTCAGCTATTTGGATAAGCCCTGCAACTTTAATCCAGATTATATAGGTCCCAAGGTCATTCACCATCCATTTCATGCGGATGAACTGTTTCGCGCACCTGAAGAGCATTCATTGTATTTTGATGTGGATCGCTGCGGCGCAGATCACTTTGACCACTGGTACTGGAGTCTGCTCAGTCATAACAGTGCGTTTCACAATGAAGCTTGCCAAAGAAACAGGAGCACCTTTATTTTGCAGGAAAAGGTTGAGGATGATGATGTGATCATCTTGGCTGATTTCGATGAGATCATTGACAGCCGGATGGCGGATCGTATTGTTGCGGAAGTGAAGAAACATCATATTATTACGATAAAAATGCACTATTCTGTATTTTTCCTGAATCTTTTTTGCCAATCTAATCATGGTGCTCCTCATTGGAGCTATCGCGTGTTTGCTATGACCGGACGCTACTTCAAAAGTATGCCTTTCTCACCCGATTATCTCAGGAAAAAGGGGATTGCTGAAGCGTTGTATCATGACATTTATTGTCTGGAGGAGCCGGCTGGATTCCATCATTCGTGGCTTGAATATCAGAAAACTGCACTTCCCAAACTGCAAGCATTTGCCGCCAATGTAGAAGATAAAAGTATTTTGAATGCAGAGTATATTGATCAATGCTTACAAGATAAAAAGCTGTACTATATCGACACCGAACTTTATGTTGATAACTCAAAATCGTTTTTGAGCAGCCTACAGGAGCTCGAAAACGATGATCTTTGGTACAAGTAAAGTGAAAGAGATCAAATAAAAAAACTGCCGACAGGATCGGCAGTTTAGTTTAAAGCCTTCTGATGGTTCAGATTGATTCATCGGAAGGTTATTTTGCTATGTACTTGAAATCAATAGTAGCTGCTGGAGTTCAATGAGCTTATAATAGCAGGCAATAGAGCAACAGCCATAATGATATAGATCACAATTACAATAGCAGCCCAAAGAAGACCTGCCTTAGCGTAGTTCGCTTTGCTCGGATTCGTCGAGCCGCTAAAAGCCCACACAAACAGCATAACAAGTCCAACTACCGGTATAGCCATCAGGAGTAAACTGATCATCCACTCCTTGAATGAAACAGGTGGCGGGTAAACAGGGGCTGGTCTGGATGGTGCTCCTTGTTGATTGTGTTGCGGATTAAACTGGTTAGACAATTGAATCTTCTCCCTACGTGTTTAGTATGTTGTGTTTCCTATATTGACCAAAACATCATACATGATATGACAATAAGCAACAAGCAAAATTCAGTAAACAGTCTAATAGAACTATCACATGATCAAAAATAGGTCTATACACCCTATTGACGACGCACTATTTATATATTATTGTAATGATATTAACATTTTGTTTTTATCAATTTATTCAAATTAAAAATTACATAAAGCATTCGTTGCTTGCTTGTGAAGCAAAAGCGAGGATGCCCCAAATATGAGCAGGTGGGTGACACAAATGAAAGATAAATTGAAACACAATCACAGTGGCTTGACGGAAGAGCAATTTCTGGCCCTTTATGATGCGAATCAATATGAACGCCCATCCGTAACGGTAGATATGCTGCTATTTACTGTAATGGATCAGCTCCAGCAAAATTACCGTAAGCTACCGGAGAAGACACTTCAGCTTCTATTGATCCAAAGAGGAGAGCACCCCTTTATAGGACAATGGGCGTTGCCTGGCGGTTTTGTAGACATGAATGAAAGCCTCGAAGAAGCTGCACGACGCGAGCTTAAAACCGAAACCAATGTCGATCAGATTTATATGGAGCAGCTGTATACTTGGGGAGATGTGGCACGTGATCCGCGTATGCGGGTGATCAGCTGCGCTTATATGGCGTTAGTTGATCATGAATCCTTGGAGGTACAGGCAGGGGATGATGCCGCAGATGCTCAATGGTTTGAACTGGATTACAGTGTGGCTCAGGAGACGCGGACGAATCAACCGGAAGGTTATACGTGGGAGCAAAACATTGACATTACATTGAAGCATGCGGACATCCTCCTGTCAGCCAAAGTGAAAGTAACTGAAATTCTTAAGGGGAAAACCATAGAAATCAAGCGAGAAGTGCTGGAGTCACAGGGAATTGCTTTTGATCATGCCAAAATTATTGCGTATGGTATTGAGCGTCTGCGCAGCAAAATTGAATATACAGATATTGCGTTTCACCTGATGCCAGCTCTGTTTACACTGAGTGAACTTCAGCAGGTGTATGAAATTATTTTAGGTAAGGAGCTGTTGGCCGCAGCTTTTCGTCGCAAAATAGCAGATCTCGTGGAAGAAACCAATGAATACAGGAAGGCGGCCGGGCATCGTCCGTCCAAGTTATACCGATTTAAGCCACGGTCACGTTTTATATAGCATAAAAGAAAGAAGAAGTGAGGAATATTTATGGAAAAGTTTACATTTTTTTATCGCAGTCATTCGCCATTTTCGCAATGGTACCCTTGTGAATTTGTCGTGGATGGGTTGGAGTTTAACTGTGCCGAGCAATATATGATGCTAAAAAAAGCGCAGCTTTTTGGAGACGAAGAGGCAGCCCTGAAAATTATGCAAGCCCCCACCCCAAGGGAGCAAAAAGCCCGTGGTCGCAGTGTGCGCGGATTTGACCAATCCTTGTGGGAAGCAAATTGCCAGCAAATCGTGTATGACGGAAATTATGCCAAGTTCACCCAAAATCAGAATTTGCTCAAGCACCTGCTTAAAACGAAGGGAACTACTCTGGTTGAGGCTAGTCCGACGGACACCATTTGGGGTGTAGGCTTAGCTGAAAATGATGCTCGTATACGGCACCGGAAGCTATGGCGGGGTACGAACTGGCTGGGGGAAATATTGACGAATTTACGTGAGGATCTATTGCAAAAGGAGGATTAGTCACCATGAAAAACACAATGAATTCCCGGAGTAATCGGGATGTTCGATCATATATGGCGCATGAAACACTGTCCATTTTGGAAAATGGGCATTATACGAATACCAAACAGGTACAAGTAAATATAGCAAAAGAGGTAGAAAATGCGGTCACAGGCTCGAAGCTATATAGACCTTCTCAACTGGTAGCCATAAAGCAAGAGGCAGAGCAAAGAATAAAAAGTATATGGGGAGCTTCTTCCGATGTAGGCGAACAGGCGATCATTGGAAAGATAGAAGTTACGGGAGAAAGTACGTTGCAGGCCGCACATAGACTCCAGGTCGAGGAGAAGCGGGAACACGTAGCATGTTTGAATTTTGCATCAGCCAAAAACCCAGGAGGTGGATTCCTCGGAGGCAGTCAGGCTCAAGAGGAAAGCTTAGCTCGTTCATCAGCGCTGTATCCTTGCATTTCACAAATGGAGGAAATGTATCAACATAATCGGAAGCTGCGGAGCTGTTTTTATTCAGATTATATGATTTATTCTCCCCAAGTTCCTGTTTTTCGGGATGATCAGGGAACATTGCTGGAAAATCCGTATTTAGTCGATTTCCTGACCGCGCCTGCTGTGAATGCTGGAGTCGTGCGTGAACGGGAGCCAGAGCAGGTCAATCGGATTGGAGAAGTCATGTTGGAGCGTATCCGTTATATTTTGGGAATGGCCATGCAAAATGGTGTAGAACATCTTGTGCTTGGTGCTTATGGTTGTGGGGTATTCCGCAATAAGCCGGAAGAGGTTGCCGACTGGTTTAAGCAAGTACTTGTAGCTGAAGGATATGGACTGCTGTTTGAACAGATTGTGTTTGCGGTATTGGACCACAAAACAGAGCAACGTACTTTAAACAGTTTTAAAAATGCTCTATCCTGATATCAGAGACATATTAACCATTAATACTGATGAAATAGGAGAGTGCTGAATGAACCCATCTTCCAACATTACCTGGCATGTATCAGAAGTGGATAAGCAAGCTCGACAGCTTCTGAACGGACATAAGAGTCCGGTGCTTTGGTTTACGGGGCTGTCTGGCTCGGGAAAGTCAACGGTATCCTCCACACTCGAAAAAGCGTTATATGCACGAGGGATACGTACGTTTATTTTGGATGGGGATAATGTTCGGCATGGTTTGAATCGCAATTTGGGTTTCCTACCCGCTGACCGCAAAGAAAATATTCGTCGTATAGCGGAAGTGTCCAAGCTAATGGCACATGCGGGGGTTCTAACGATTTGCGCTACCATTTCGCCTTATCGTGAGGATCGTGAAATGGTAAAGGACATTTTACAACAGGAAGGCTGCTACGAGATTTATATCCAATGCAGTCTAGAGGAATGCGAGCGTCGTGATCCAAAAGGCATGTACAAGAAAGCAAGAGCTGGAGAAATTCAACATTTTACAGGGATTGATGCTCCATATGAAGTACCGTTGGAACCTGATTTAATCGTATCTACTGAAGGCCGGGACGTAAGTCAGTCGGTACAGGATATTCTGGACTTTCTCGATAGAAAGCAGCTGCTATTATGATTTTATGATGAATTCCATATGAATATTGTCTAAAAGTCTCCATAACAAAACCTAAAAAGTGATCAATGTAATTATTACAGAACGTAAAAAATTGAAGTCATTTTATTGTAAATAAATACAGCACGTATTACGGCAAGCCTTAAGGGGCTTGCTTTTTCTTTTTTAATTTAAACTAATTCTAAATCCTAGATTATAATAATTATAAAAAAGTATTGATTTTTGTTTGTGCACAATTTATAGTGAAAAGCACATGGTCAACCAATTCAATCAAGAGGTGATTTCAATTATGAGTAACCAACCAACAAACCTGACTACAAGCTGGGGCGCTCCTGTTGGAGATAATCAGAATTCGATTACAGCAGGCTCACGGGGGCCTGTATTAATTCAGGATGTGCATCTGCTGGAAAAATTGGCGCATTTTAACCGGGAGCGTGTGCCGGAACGGGTTGTTCATGCTAAAGGTGCGGGGGCACACGGATATTTTGAAGTCACTAATGATTTGTCTTCATATACAAAAGCAAGCTTTTTGTCCGAAGTGGGTAAGCGTACACCGATGTTTATCCGTTTTTCTACTGTGGCAGGTGAGTTAGGCTCGTCCGATACTGTACGCGATCCACGTGGATTTGCGGTAAAGTTTTATACAGAAGAAGGAAACTATGATCTCGTGGGCAATAATACACCTGTCTTTTTTATTCGGGATGCCATTAAATTTCCTGACTTTATTCATACGCAAAAACGTCATCCTCAAACGCATTTAAAAAACCCGAATGCGGTCTGGGATTTCTGGTCCTTGTCTCCTGAATCGCTGCATCAGGTAAGTATTCTCATGTCTGATCGCGGTATTCCGGCTACACTTCGACATATGCATGGTTTTGGCAGCCACACGTTCAAGTGGGTGAACGCCGAGGGGCAGGCCGTATGGGTGAAATATCATTTTAAAACAGAACAAGGCATACAAAATCTCGATGTGGATTTAGCTGCGAAAATTGCCGGTGAAAACCCGGATTATCATATACAAGATTTGTTTAATGCGATTAAAAAGGGCGATTTCCCGGCATGGAAACTTTATGTGCAGATTATGCCCATAGAAGATGCGGATACGTACCGTTTTGATCCATTTGATGTGACCAAAGTATGGTCTCAAAAGGATTACCCTCTGATCGAGGTAGGGCGCATGGTGCTGAATCGCAATCCTGAGAACTACTTTGCTGAGGTAGAGCAGGTGACATTCTCGCCAGGTTCATTTGTTCCAGGTATTGAGGCATCCCCGGATAAGATGCTGCAAGGACGCTTGTTTGCCTATGGTGACGCACATCGCTACCGTGTAGGCGCAAACCATAATGCGTTGCCAATCAATCGGCCGCATGCGGAAGTACACAACTACCAACGCGATGGTGCATTGCGCAGTGACAGTAATGGCGGGGGATCTGTCTATTATGAGCCTAATAGTCTCGGTGGACCGAAAGAATCACCAGCTCACAAAATTGCTCCTTTTGAAGTGTCTGGCGAGGCACAAAGTGTAGCCTATGATCATCACGATCACTACACACAACCAGGGGACCTGTACCGCTTGCTCAGTGAAGAGGAGCGCTCACGCCTGGTCCGAAACATCGTAAATGCGATGAAGCCTGTAGAAAGTGATGAAATCAAACTGCGTCAGATCGGCCATTTCTATAAAGCTGATCCTGAATACGGACGTCGTGTAGCGGATGGTCTAGGCTTGACCGTTCCACAAGACGAGTAGAAGGATTGGTAAACTCCTATCCTAAGAACCGTATGAATAAATAATAAAAGGATGTCCCCACACCACGTACATGGTGGATGGGACATCCTTTGTTTTTGAGATCGATGTAAAGCAGGTGCTGCTAAATCCTCTTCAACCGAGGCAAATAGATCACCAGAAACAGTGACCGTCCCAGGGCAAAGATGATAAAGGATAACCAAAGTCCATGATTCCCAAAATGTGGAACGCACCAGAAGAGAGCGATCAAAAAGCAGACCAGTGAAATCAGCATCGAATTACGGATCGGATACGTTACCGTCATCCCTGTAAATACACCATAGAATACCAGTCCCAGCCCGGCTGCTAGGGGAAAGACCATCAGCCACCCATTGTAAGGAGTTGTCAGGCTAATCACTGTAGCGTTCCCCGTAAATAGCGAGATCAGCGGCTCTTTCAGTGCAAGGTACAATCCTCCCGTCACTACACCGGTAACCAGTGTCCAAAACCAGGACAAATGAATAACTCTTTGCAGCATTTTACGATCTCCGGCACCACGAGCCTGACCCGTCATGATGCTACTGGCGTTGGCGAACCCATCAAAAAAGTAAGCCATAATGTAATGGATCTGCAACAAAATAGCATTTGCCGCCAACTGATCGGTGCCAAAGCTCGCACTGCGCGCCGTAAACAGATTAAACATCGTCAACAGGCAGGCTGTACGAATCATGAGATCAAGGTTCGTCGCCATGACACTTTTCAACTCTGAGGCACCGAACCATTCTCGCCAATTCCTCTGTCCACTGCGCTTCCATTCTCTCCAAATCGGTGAACGGAACACCAGTGCAAGACCCAATGCACATGCAAGAGCTTCTGCAATCAGAGTAGCGCTTGCGACCCCAGTGACATTCCAATGCATGATCTGTGTAAATACAAGAGCTAATAGCATATTGATTACATTCATTGATATTTGTAAAAATAATGTAGCTTTCACGCGGGACAATCCCATCAGCCATCCGAGTAGCACATAGTTCACCAATGTAAGGGGTGCTCCCCAAATGCGGATGTTAAAATAAATTGCAGCTTGCTCTGCCACATCCTGAGCTGGACGGATAAGCTGGAGAGAAGCTAGCAGGATGGGCTTTTGCAAGACAATAAATACTGCACTGATGAGTAGAGCTATAGCCAGTGGGCGCATGAGAGCAGCTATGCCTTGGTCGTTATTTTGTGCACCTGCGGCTTGTGCTGTAAAAGCTGACGTACTGACTCGCAGAAAGCCAAACAGCCAATATAAAGTATTGAAAATAAGAGTACCGACTGCCACGCCGCCTAAATAGGCAGACTGGCTCAAATGACCGATTACTGCTGTATCCACCGCACCGAGTAGCGGGGTAGTAATCGTCGAAATAATTAAAGGGATTGCTAAAGCAAGATAGGCTCGGTGGGAAGGCAGCATGTTGAAAAAACCTCCAGTAATGATTGTGTATAGGGATGCCGATCCGAATGAAATAATGCTTCCTTGGAAAAATGCTCAAGCACACGGCCTTCTTTCATAACCATGATTCGATCACTCATAAAGTGCACAGCCGCCAGATCATGCGAGATAAACAGATAAGCCAGTCCAAACTCATCCTGCAAATCCTTGAGCAGATTTAAAACGGTGGCTTGTGTGGTCACATCCAAACTTGCAGTCGGCTCGTCCAATACGATAAATTCCGGTTCTGTACTAATGGCGCGTGCAATGGTTACACGCTGCTTTTCCCCACCGCTGAGCTGATGTGGAAACTTATCCAGGTAGCTTGCCGGAAGCTTTACCATACCTAGCAGTTGTTCTGCTATATTCCAACGTCCAGAGGGCATCCCCGCCATAAAGGAAGGAACATAGCATTTGAGCTGATCCAATGGCTCCAGCAGGGATTGCAAAATGGTTAGTCTGGGGTTCAAAGCTGCGGATGGATGTTGAAATACCGCTCCCAGTCTGCTGCGAATCCGTTTTAATTCACTTCGCTTTAATCCTCGAATGGACTGTCCATCCAGTCTAAGCTCACCTTGATCAAACGTGTCCAATGTCAAAATACAGCGAGCAAGTGTGCTTTTCCCACTGCCGCTTTCTCCGACAACACCCAGACATTCTCCGGGTGAGACCGACAGAGAAACATCGTGCAGTACAGTTTTGCCCCCAGCGTAAGCCTTCGTCAAACCGGAGACGGTAACAACAGGATGAGGGCTGTCTTGCCACTGAGCGCAGGCGGCTTGATTATTCATGTAATATGCTCCTTTCCGGTGCAAGCTGTTCATCGGTGCTGTTGCATGGCAAACGTGAAGGAGCGTCTGGAGACAGCGGCGGAATAGCCGCCAGTAAGCGACGCGTATATGGATGGGCTGGATGGTCCAGCACCGCTTGCGTTTGACCAGCTTCAAGCAAAACACCTGTACGCATTACTGCAATTCGATCCGCATACTTCCGTACATGCCGTAGATCGTGAGTGATCCACATGACGGAAATCCCCGTTTCCATCCGGATTTGGTCAATGAGCTGGAGTACTCGGTGTGCAGTGAGCGTATCCAGCGCAGTTGTTGGCTCGTCGGCAATGAGCAGCTTTGGCTCTAGAAGCAGTGCAGCTGCAATAGCTGCTCGCTGCAATTGACCGCCGCTGAGCTCGAATGGATAGCTGCGGTACACACGCTTGGCGGGAAGCTGTACGTGCTCCAACACCTCAAGACAGCGCTGCTTACGCGCTTTACGGTCTTGCTTGCCGTGAGCACGCATCAGCTCGTCGAGTTGGCTGCCCACACGCAAAAAAGGGGTAAAAGCCCCGTGATAGTCTTGAAAAACGTAAGATATTTCACTACCAAGCAAGGAACGTCTTTGTTTAACGGATAGGGCAAGCAAATTCTCGTCATTCCACATTATGATGCCTTCAGTGCTAACAGAAGCGGGGAGGAGACCGCCAATAGCGAACGCAGTCATGCTTTTACCGCTTCCGCTTTCTCCTGCCAGAGCACACCATTCTCCCGGACGAATGGCAAGCTCCAGTTGTTCTACAATCGTTTTCGCTTTTGTCCGAATCGTTAAGCCTTCAATAGTCAGCATGTAGTTCACTCCTCTGACCGGGTTTTAACATCATAACGGTCGCGTAGCTTGTCTCCAAACACGTTCGCTAATAGCACCGTGAGCACGACAGCTATGCCGGGACCCAGCATTAAATGGGGGGCCATTTGAAAATATGCACGCCCTTCATTCAACATCGTGCCCCATTCGGGAATGGGCGGCTGAGGACCTAAGCCCAAAAAAGATAGAGAGGCGATCATTAAAATGATTTTGCCGATATCCAGCGTAGCCAGTACCAGTACATTCCCAATGGCATGGGGCAGAATATGCCGCATGACAATTCGCAGGGAGGAGGTACCCGCGAGTATGGATAACGAAATGTAATCCTTTTGCTTTTCAGCCAGAACGGTACTGCGCACCAGTCGGGCATAACCAACCCATTTTACTGCAGACACCGCAAATATAAGATTCCCTAAGCCTGGTCCGAGCAGGCCGCTTAGTACAATGGCAAAAATATAATCAGGCAAAGTCATGAAGGCATCGACCACACGTTGGAATACACGATCCATCCAGCCTCCAATAAATCCTGATAGCAGACCGAGGGGAACCCCGACAACCAGTGAAACGATCAAAATCAACAAACTGGTTCCGACTGTCGTCCGTAGTCCTGCTATGACCCTCGACAGCACATCTCTACCCAAATGATCGGTTCCCAGCCAGTGCATTGCACTGATCGGTTGAAGTCGACTCCCCATCTGGATATGATACGGATCTTGTGGAGCTAGGAAGGGTATGACTGTAATGGCTGTAAGAATGAACAGGATGGAGAGTGATCCGATCCATGCTTTGGACAATCGTGCCCTGGTGAACGGCCTGTTTTCCGCATGTACGGATTTTATCATGATAAACGTTTCTCCTTCAAAGCAATTTCAGGATTGACCCAACGGTAGGACAGTTCTACCAAGATATTGAGACATATAATGAATATGGCCATAAAAATTGTATAGCCCTGTATAATGGGATAGTCTCTCGCGGCAATTGCATCCACAATCCATTTGCCAAGCCCCGGATAGGCGAACAGCACTTCGATTACCACCGTACCTCCCAGTAGGCTGCCTATGCTCTCACTGAATACCGTAATAAGTGGAACTAAGCTGTGACGGAACATGTGTCTGAAAAAAATGCGAACCGGACTGATTCCACGGGCTTGAGCCGCTTTGATAAAATCCTGTCCCGAGCTTTCAATCAGACTTGCACGAATCATTCGTACATAAACAGCCGCCATTGCCAATCCGAGGGTAAGAGAAGGGAGGACTAAATGAAAGACGGTTCCATCCCCCATAGACGGCAAAATACGCAATTTAACTGCAAACCATTCGATAAACAAAAGCCCCAACCAAAAGCTGGGAATTGAGGAGCCAATTAAGGCAAACACACGACTGGCACTGTCAATCCAGCGGTTACGGTACAGTGCGGACATTGTGCCTAACGGGAGAGCTATCAGCAGCATAATGAACAGGGAGCCTCCAGTCAGAAGGAGTGTATAAGGCAACTTTTCTATAAACTCTGTCAAGACTGGACGATGGGTTAAATAAGATTGTCCAAAATCCAACTGGAGCAACTGAACCAGCCACTTACCATATTGCACAGGCAATGGCTGATCCAGCCCCAATTGGCTACGCATATCCGCAATTTGCTGATTGGATACAGCTACATCATCTACTCGAAGAATGCTCCGAACGGGATCGCCCGGAACAAGCTTAAGCAGACAGAAGCTCACAAAGGAAAGAATAAGAAAGAACAATATAAGCGTCAGAAACTTTTTGGCAATAGATTGAAGCATGCTAGTTCACATCCAAGTCCTGGGTCAACAGATAGTATTCACTTTGGCTGGTTACCCAGTTATGTACGTAATTACGATAGGCCACTACGTTGTTTGGATGAACTAGAAAGGATTGCAGATTTTCTTGATCAATCAGCGTGACAGCCTGCAGCGCTAGCTTGTTGCGCTGCTCCTCATTCACGGTTGTGTTCAGCTGCGTAATCATACTCGCGAGTTCTGGTACATGCACACGACCGTAATTCAATGCTCCCTCCGGCATATAGGCCGCATTCAGGAAATAGCTTGCATCGCCCCGCGGGGCTGTAATGTTACTGTAAGTCGCCAAATCCCAATCCTGATGAGCAGCCAGATATTCATCAATATTATCAACCTGACGGATATCAATCGTGATGCCAAGCTCCTTAGCGTTAGCCTGAATCAGCTGTGAAATGAGTGGAAGCTCCGCTCTCGACTGGTAGGTTAACAATGTAAGATGAAGGGAGGCGCCGTCAGGATTCGTAACTTTTCCGTTCTGCACTGTATATCCAGCCTCTTTGAAGCCTTCTCGTGCCGCATTCAGATCAAACTTTTTCATAATATATTCCGGTGAAAAAGGAAAATCCGGCAAGAACGGACCTTGCGCAGGGGTTCCCTGACCAGACATGATACCGCTCGCAATCTCATCCCGGTTGATCAGATTATCAAATGCTTTGCGCACAGCTGTTTTTTTCAGATCATGATTGTTCATATTGTAAATAAGTTGGTGCGTCCGCAGGCTAGGAAGTGAGTCAACTTTAACGGTAGAATCAGCTTTCAAGAGCTCCAGACTTTCAACGGGCGGACGATACACAATATCGGCCGTCTTAGCTTGAAAAGCAAGCTGACGTGCATTGGCGTCTTCGTTAAACATGAATTTGGCATGTTTCAATTTTACTTCACCGTTCCAATAGTCCTCGTTGCGATCCAGATTCAGTTCACTTCCGGCACGGAAACTAACAACTTTGAACGGCCCCGTTCCTGATGGGAAGTCACCTGCGGCTGTGGTGTCCATAATTGCGGTATTCGGATGAACCAGCTCAGATACAAATTCTGGGAAGGGCTTGTCCGTCGTAATGCTCAAGATCTGCCCTTCTGCATGAATATCACGGATATGTAGCGCATTTTTAACCGATGGATTGAGCTTTAGTGCTCTTTTCAGAGAGGCTTTGACAGCTGCGGCATCTACGGCTTTACCGCTATGGAATTTCACGCCTGGTCGGATGCTAAAGGTCCAGTGCTGCCCGTCCTTACTGTCCCATTTTTCTGCAAGCCAAGCTTCCAGCTTGAGATCCTTATTCACTTTGATCAGTGTTTCATTTACTCCAGCACGAACGGCTGTGTAATTGATATCTGCATGAGGATCAATAGAAGGGCTTTGCACGTTGAACAATAAGGTGACACTTTTATCTTGTGGTGCCGTAGAGGATGTGGATGAAACTGATGGAGATGTAGCACAGGCTGTCATCATCACCGCCATAACCGCAGGGATAAATAGTTTGAAATACGAACGTTTAAACAACATGGAGTCCTCCTTAATAGTAATCGTAATTTTTACGCTTTACTCCGTGAGTCATATCGTAACCAAATGAGGGGGATTTGTAAATATGTAATTATATGAATACCTATCTAGATTCATAAAAAAAGGCTACTTAACCATAAATGGAATGGTTAGCAGCCTTTAAGTTTATTCAGGTATTACATTTGGAATGAAAATAATAATTTATTAGTGCATGGGTGCTTTAGCAGTGCCATGTTCAACATGAACTCTGCGGATGAAAAACGCAAGGATCAGACCGATCACGCTGATGACCATTGCAAAGAAAAATGAATTCTGAGATCCGATTACCATGGCATTAGCCATTTCATTTACGGATTGAGGCATGCTGGATTGGCTCAAATAGCTGTCCATGCCTTTGGAGAGAATACTTACCGCTACGGCAGTACCGATTGCACCAGCGACTTGCTGGAGTGTACTCATAATAGCCGTTCCATCCGGGTATAGATCCATAGGGAGCTGGTTTAGACCGTTAGTTTGGGCTGGCATCATAATCATAGAAATACCGATCATCAAGCAGCTATGCAGCACAATAATGAGTACGAGCGTGGATGTCGTTGTAATGCCGGACAGGAAAAACAACACAGCGGCCACGATCACAAGTCCTGGAATCACAAGCCATTTAGGACCGAATTTATCAAATAAGGAACCCATAATAGGCGACAAGAGACCGTTGATAATTCCACCTGGCAGAAGCACCAAACCTGCTGTTAGAGCGGACAAGGCCAGCCCTTTTTGCAAAAAGAGTGGAAGAATCAGCATCGTAGAAAGGATCGTCATCATACATAAGAACACCATGATAACGCCGATCACAAACATTGGATATTTAAATACACGCAAATTCAGCATAGGTGCTTTCATTTTCAACTGTCGTACAGAGAACAGAATCAACGATACCACGCCGATGATCACAGGAAGCAAAACAACCAGGCTGGTCCAGCCTTCGCCACCTTCACCAGATTTACTGAAACCAAACACGACACCGCCGAAGCCAATGGAAGACAGGATAATAGATAAAAGATCAATCTTGGGCTTGGTCGGTTCTGAGACGTTCTGCATAAACAAAATACCGCAGATCAGCGAGAGGACCAAGAAAGGAAGAGAGATCCAGAAGATCCAGTGCCAAGATAAATTCTGAAGTACCAGTCCTGCAATGGTAGGTCCTACCGCAGGTGCAAACATAATAACCAATCCGATGATTCCCATAGCCGCGCCTCTCTTTTCAGCTGGGAAGATAATTAAGATCGTGTTAAACATCAACGGCAATAACAGCGCTGTACCCATAGCCTGCAAAATGCGTGCGATCAATAACACTGAAAAGGTAGGGGCAAGCGCTGCAACGAGACAACCAGCTATTGAAAACAGCAACGATGTCACAAACAGCTGTCTTGTGGTAAAGGTTTGAAGCAGCAATCCCGATACAGGCACCAAAATACCAAGTGTCAGCAGATAAGCGGTAGTCAGCCATTGAGCTGTTGCAGTTGTAATATGCAAAATCTGCATCAAATCATTCAACGCAATGTTAAGTGCCGTTTCACTGAACATCCCAATAAAGCCACTAAGGAGCAGGGCAATCATAATAGGTAGCACCTTGAACGTTTTGGGTTCAGAGGGTGAGCTTGTTTGACTCATTGTATTCATGTTGTTTTTGTTCCTCCAATAAATTAATGGGTATTGAATTATAACGATCGGTCTATATATAATAAACATGCTATTATTTTTTTGTCAAAGTAAAAGTTTCAAATATTATATAATGAAGGATGCTGTATATGGCTGCTAAACCCGAATCATATGAGAATATCGTACAAACGGCGTCGAGGCTCTTTTTTCACCAGGGGTATCATGCTACCGGACTGAATCAGATTCTTGCGGAGAGTGGATCACCGAAGGGATCACTTTATTATTATTTTCCACATGGTAAAGAAGAGTTGGCTTTGGAGTGCATAAGAAGAGGGAATGAGTTTATTAAGCAAAAATTAAAACAGGCACTGAGTGGAAACGAAAATCCTGTAGTAGCCATTCAGGATTTTATTCGTCATACAGCTGAGGAGGCAGACCGTCTCGGCTTTGACAGCTTCATGCCGATTGGGTTCTGGGCAGCTGCGGAAACCTCCTGTATCAGCGAATCACTACGTCATGCTTGTGTGAATACGTTTACAGATTGGCAGCGCATTTATATGGAGCGTCTTCAGGAATCGGGCTTGGATGAGGAAAAGGCACACAGTCTGGCAGTACTGATCATTTCGATGCTCGAAGGTGCATTAATTTTGGCCGTTACACAACAGAGCAGTGCTCCTATTTATAATATCGTGGATTACATTCCACAGTTGGTCAAATGACTTAGCTGGTCGGTTTTCAAGTACCCCTAATGAGCTCCAACAAACGACTTTAGAGAGTCGATGTTTTCATTTTTGAGAACTCGGCTTTTTGGTGCATCCTGGGACGTAATTTTACTCACATTACCAGCACCAAATGATGAAAAGTATGGTAAAATGGAATGAATTTGATATTGCGCGAAAGGAAGAGTGATAGCAAGTGGCAAAAGCGAAGGTACCCAAACGGCCTACTCGGGATGAATTTGTACTGGAGGAAATCGGGAATCAGCTTGTAGAAGCACAACAAGAGCAATCCGAAGTTGTATTGACAGTATGGGGACGCGAAGAAGCAACCCGCGGACAAATCGTTAAAATGGACCCGAGAACAGGCAAGGTTCATGTAGAGAGTAATGGAGAAACGGATAAAGTTCCTTTTATGGATATCATGAGTGTAAATTACCCGAGAGATTAGTTGTGATTACATAAATATAACAGAAAGGGATGAAAGAATGTCAAAGTTAGGCGTCTCCCTTACAATCGGTATTTTTATGATCATCTTTTCAATAATTTTCGGTTTTAAAGTATATATAGTTGTTTCTGCTGCTATGTTCGGACTTTTTGCTTATCTAGCTATAGTAGGATATCTCAAACGTAACAGCCAGGGTGATCCGTCAAATGATGGCTATTATGAATTTTTGGAAAATGCCAGGAACTAATTATTATTATTTGTGAATAAAAAAACAACCGAGTGGTTTACAGCCATCGGTTGTTTTTTTATATTCTGCTGTATAAGTGGTAAGGAGAACACCGCATTGCTGCGTTGACCTAGGCCTGGTATAGGTTTATGTAGCTTTGATCGGGCTGGCATGACTGGCACGGGCTTCGGCTTTCTTAAGCACCTTACGATCGAAAATGAAGGGGCCGAACGGCAACAGCGAGGCAATCAAGGCAGCAAGCCCTTGCAGTAACGTAATTTTACGCAAAATCAGCATGACAATAGTGGCAACCACATAAGCCACAAACAGTACCCCATGGATCATCCCCACCCAGCTTACCATTTGCGGCATTCCGGCTGCGTATTTAAGTGGCATGGCAATACACACAAGCAGCAGATAAGAAATCGCTTCAATATTACCAATGGCACCAAACGTCTTAAAAGCATTTTTGAACATAATACACCTCCTTTTTCTATTACTTAAAATTTAATATATCCTATAATGCAATGTTATTAAACGGTAGAAAGTTACGATATATCGAATATTTATAGCTAGCTTTTAATATTTCCTCTGAGACTAGGGTAACAAGGTTTGCTTTGTATGGCTTAGCGCAAGAAAAAAAATGTCTAGTTAGCCAAGCTCGAAGGCTTTGTGTATATGGACATTTCGAGGTTAACATGTACCCAATTGCTAAAGAATGCTAGTGTCAGGTCTAAACATTTGGTATGGAAATTCCGATAACAGTTAAATGAACGTCTGTACGTTATGGTATATATTTTAAAAGCTGGATTACAGCAGAAGGGTTTGTGAGTTTACTTATTCGTTTTGACAAATAAATTTCCATACTGGTATCAAGGAGAGCATAAAACATGAATAAAAAACGTTTGCGTCAATGGATGGCTCCGTTCGCAACGGCTACGCTGATTTTGAATACGGGGTATGGCATTTTGGGACCCGATGCAGTGGCTAGCGCGTTGCCGACTGAAAGGCATAACTCAAATCTGACAGGTTTGAACATACCACAATCACATACCAAATTAGCGACCGTTCAAGGACGCCAAATACCGATCACTTCTAGCACGAAATTGACTACATTAACCGGTCAGAAGCCTAATATTAACCAAGTGATGAAATTAATGTCGACCCAATTGGTTACTGCGAATATTGCGCCAGCAGAGGTAAGCAATCTGACAGCGATTCCTACAGAAACAACAAAAGTAAATTTGTCCTGGACTAATCCATCGGACATCAATTTTGACCACGTAAAAGTGGTTAATGTCACTAACGATGTATATGTTGATAACATTCGAAGTAACTCTTATATGATGAGTGGTTTACAGCCGAATACGACATATACCTTTCGAGTAAAGACAGTGAATAAGAGCGGCAACGAATCTCTAGGTACGACAGTACAGGTTAAAACAGCTTCCACTGATGCCCCTGTGGATAAGACACCCCCAGGAGAAGTAAGCGGGCTGACAGCGACAAATATAGGATATAATGGATTTACCATCAATTACATACTGCCTAAGGATGCTGACTTAAGCCAAGCGATTATTTATTTAAATGGTACAGAAATTCAGAAAACCACAGGCACGTCTTACACGTTTAATGTGTTGAATGCTGCTACAGCCTACACTGTAATGGTCAAAACAATAGACAAATCCGGAAACATATCTCAAGGAGTTAGTATTCCGGTTACAACGTCTTCAGTCTCTACCGATATCGTGCCCGAGGTAACAGGTGCTTCGGTGACATCAGTTAATAACTATAGCGTTACTCTTTCCTGGACAAGACCTAGCGGAATTAGTACGGTCAGTCTGTATAAGGATGGACAACTGGTAACTGATTCAACAGGATCATCCTATACATTTAACAATCTTTCGGCAAGCCAGACATACACGTTCACGATAAAATCCAAGCGAAGTTCAGGTGCGTTGTCCTCCGGTGTGAAGCTGACTGCCACAACGGACAGTACATCTTCCAATTCGTCAGAAGTTTCTAATCTTGAAGTCGATAGCAAAAGCGACACCTGGATCAAAATCACCTATGATATGCCGAGTCGAGCAGAGAGGGTAAAAATCTATGTTGATGGTGATTATAAGGGAACTACAACCTCAGAATCCTATAAAATAACGGATTTACGAGAAGGACGCTGGTATGAGATTAAAGTCATAACCGTAAATAGTAGTGGAAGGGAATCTAGTGGTGTAAAGATATCCGAACGCACGAATTCGGATGGTTACTACTCTTCGTCCTCTAGTTCATCGAACTATGAGAAAGCGAGAGATTTAATGAGGATTGCGGAGAACAGTCTAAATGCGTCCGACTGGCGTTCTGCCAGAGATGCGATAAGTGATCTGCCAACCGGTACACGTAAAAGCGATCTGCTAGATCGACTGGAGGCTATTCGCAATAGGGCATTAGGCACCAGTAGTTCATCGTCCGGGACGAGTTCAACTACAACGACTTCCGGCACTACGACGAGTTACACGAACAATGCGGTTGCTTCATATACAACATCGTTCACCCTGACACCAGGAGCTAAAACAGCTTATGTTGATGGTCGGGCTACAACGATAGCTCAGGCGCCAAAAATTATAAATGGGGTAACGATGGTCCCGTTACGCTTTATCAGTGAACGGGTGGGTTACGATGTAAACTATGAAAAAGGGACTAAAAAGATCATTCTGAATCGTCCTACAGACGGCAAACAAATAGTACTTCAAGTCAAGAATTCCACCCTTGCTGTATATGAGTTAAACAACTCCCGAAATTATTCGACGAACATCACTGCTCCGGTTATTGTTAACGGCTATACGCTGGTTCCATTACGAGTCATCAGCGAGCTTTCGGGTTATCAGGTAAACTATAATAGTGTATCCAAACAAATTACGATTACCAAATAAATACTCATATAAAAAGAGTTCTAAAGTTTTAAACTTTAGAACTTTTTTTTGTATGCAGACATATGGAAAGGGTGCCTTTAAACACCCGCAAGATCTACGCATTACTGTATATTTGAACAGACATTAAAACGAAATTCATGAGGGGTTAATCCACATCGTTCCTTGAAGATTCGATAGAAATATTTCATATCATGAATACCGACTTCAAGTGCGATCGTTTGGACGCTCCAATGGGTATCTAATAGTAAGCTACAACTCTCGTGAATACGAATATCCTGCAGCATTTTTGTATAGGTCATTCCGCTGGCTTGTTTAAATTTACGTTGAAATTGCCGTGAGCTAATTAAGAATTGGTTACAAATTTGGTCAACAGACAATGGATTTTTATAATTTCTGGTTATATCATCAATCGCATACTGAATGGGATCGGTTATGATTGGCTTGGAAACATGAGCTACTTGTTGCATGGCATGGCTGATATGTTCTAATAAATCGATTAAGTATAAATAAAGTTTATATCTAAATCCGGTGGATTTACATTTTTGCTCTATTTCAATAGTGTACATAATTTTAGCAAATTCTTTTGCTTTTTCTCGAACTTGAATATAGTCAGTACATTCCCGAAAAAGAAGGGCCAAACGATAAAAATCCTCTTGAATTTGGCTATCAGAAGGCTCTCCGGGCAAGGTCAGTATTTGCTTGTCAAAAAGACAGTTCATAACCTCAAGGGGTGTATGATCTGCTGTATTACTCTGAACAAAGAGATGTTCTTTTCCATAAGGGATAAAAATAATATCTCCCTTGGAAACGGACAACGTTTGCGTAGAAAATTTTAGTGTACCGTTACCTTCCTTGATATAAGAAATTTCGTAAAAATCATGAGCATGTTTTTGAATATTTCCCTCTATTTGGATAGGGCAAAGAGAAATTGGAGTCCCATTTGTGAAACTATGGTCTAGATAATATGCCTCTTCGCTAACCAATGCGATCCCCTCCTTTGTAGATAAAAAGCACACCATTTTTTTGACATAAATTTTATTATATCAATTTTTAAGATGTATTCAATTGGTACAGGTCGTAATTGCCCATAAGCTGTCGCTCATGACCATTTAAGTGATAAATCGAAACTATTAAAATTTTAAATATAAATACAAAGGAGGATGACATGATGAGTGTTAGTTTAACTACAGAACTTCCAGAAGAAAAAATGCCTTATTTACTGCGTAGCGGGGATGGAAGAAAGTATGTATTTGGTCAACAGGTAGCTGCTGTTATTGCCGATTTTAAAAGCACTGGGGATGTACTCGAATTAACGACGATTTCAGGTGGGAAAGGAGAGACCTTTCCGCTGCACAAGCATAAAGATGCTTTTGAATCTATCTATGTAATGGAAGGTAAAATTGAATTTATGCTCGATGGAGTGAACCATTTGTTGACTGCCGGAGACTATGTTCACATACCTCCTGGAATCGCTCATGCGTATCGAATGGCTGGACACCGAAATCGCTTTGCTTCCTATTCGATCAAAGGTAATCTCACAGCAATATATGAGCATTTAGGAGAGCCGTATCCTTACTTTGAACATCCAACCACAGCGATGAATTCGTATTCCGAGAATCAATTGACGGAAGCTTCCAATAGAGCAGACATTGTATTCCTTCAAGATGCTGTTCAATGGGGAGAGTATAACTCGCCTGAAGGAAGCCATAATCCAAGATGCGTAGCTCCTTATGTTCTGGAAAATGGAGAGGGAGACCGGCTGCTCACTGGAGACCAGCTTCACAGAATTTTAGCCACTCAAGAAAATACGAATGGGGAATACATTTTTGTAGCTTCTGATGGCCCGAAAGGGGACCCTATCGTTGAACATTTTCATAACCATCATACGGAAACATTCTTCTGTGTGCAGGGACAAATGACGATGTGGGCAAACGGAGAGGAAGTAAAATTATTTCCTGGAGATTTTCTTCATGTACCTGCAGGAACACTTCATTCATACAGACTGGACTCTCATTATACGAAAGTCGTAGGTATGTTGGTATCTGGATTATTCGAACCTTTCTTCCGGGCATTGGGTGAGCCGCACGAAGCGTACACCTTTCCAACAGAACCAGGTCCGCTGCGTATGGATCGTGTAATGGCTATTATCGACGAACTTGATCTGAACGTGGTGGCTAAATCTCCGCTCGATCGTAAGTAGGGAGGACCCAGTGTCAGCTAACAGTCGCATC
This sequence comes from Paenibacillus sp. BT-177, assembly GCF_025846815.2. Classification (NCBI taxonomy): domain Bacteria; kingdom Bacillati; phylum Bacillota; class Bacilli; order Caryophanales; family Paenibacillaceae; genus Paenibacillus; species Paenibacillus sp. BT-177. Next base: position 65,644 of record NZ_JAOYTP010000008.1, read on the forward strand.
AAACAATCTGAGTCATATGCCATCATCTGGATACTTGCATTTGCAATGGTGATTTCAGTGATGAATTCAACCATGTTTAATGTCGCTCTACCTTCATTACGCGAAGAATTTAAATTATCCTCTTCCCAAGTAAGCTGGGTTATAACAGCATATATCATTATTTATGCTATCGGATCAGTGGCTTACGGAAAATTGGCGGACATGTTTAGGTTGAAAAACCTAATTACCTTTGGATTATGTTGCTTTGCTCTAGGATCTATAGTTGGCTTTTTTTCTTCTAATTATTGGATGGTTATTGTGAGCAGAATTTTACAATCCATTGGGGCATCTGTTGTTCCGGCCTCTTCTATGTTGATCCCGATTCGCTATATATCTATCGCAAATCGGGGCAAGGCTTTGGGGATTACTTCTGCTGGAATGGCTTTAGGGACGGCAATAGGTCCAATTATTGCTGGCTTTGTTATTGGTTTTGCAAGCTGGCGTTACCTGTTTTTAATCTCATTTTTAATAATTGTTACAATTCCTCTTTTCAGAAGGTATTTAATAAATGAAACACCTTCAAAAGGAAAAGCTGATCTCATAGGAGGTGTTTTGCTTGCAGCTTCAATTACGCTGCTGCTACTCTCCATTACTGGTCACAGCTTGAGCTATTTCGCGGCTACGATCCTTATATTCGTATTGTTCATTATTCGCATTAACAAAACAAATGAACCCTTTATTGATCCGACCCTTTTTAAAAATACAAGATATACGATAGGGTTGATTATCGCTTGTATGGTTCTTACTCTTAATTTATGTGTTCCGTACTTGATACCGCAAGTGTTAAGTTCAATACATCACTTATCTTCTGTAAATACAGGACTGGTAATGTTTCCCGGTGCTTTGATTGCTGCATTGCTTGGATTGGTAGGTGGGAAAATCGCGGATGCAAAGGGCAACCGCTTTGTATTCTCGTTGGCATTCCTGCTTCAAGTAATCGCATATCTCATCTTAGGTGTATTTATAGACGCGGTTCCTACATCTATTTCGATCATCTTAATTCTAGCGAATACTGGATTAACGTTGGCTCAGATTACAATGGCAAATACCATCTCTCGAACATTAAGCGGTAAGCAAACCGGAGTTGGTATGGGCATCTATATGATGGGAAGCTTTATGGCAGGGGCTATCGGAACGTCTATTCTAGGATCCGTGCTTGATCAAGGAGCGCAAAGTCAAAGTGTGTTCAGCTCTATTTTTTGGATTATGGGCATATGGATCATAGGGTTTGCTATTTTTTATTTTACAGTTTTCCGTAAAGAAGCATCATCCGTTCAGCGGCACATATAGTAATTCCATAACCAATGTTCATTATAATAATCGCCAGGCTGTGCCAAGAGTATTTTCATTCCGATGGCAAAATGATAAAACGCTACTGACCTTCATATGTCAGTAGCGTTTTAAATTGTTTCAATAACAAACGAGGAAGAGGTGTAAGCCTTATGAATCGAACCAAGCTTAATAGCGAATTATTTTTTTCGGTAATTGCTCATTTTGTTGCTAATGAACTGGCGGAATCTCAATGCTTACCTGTCCGCCGCCTGTCTGGGTGGAGTTGGTGATGAGCAGCTGTCCGCCATGTAGGTTCACAATGGATTTTGTTATATACAGCCCCATGCCGTAATGTCCACTTAATCTTCTGGACGAGTCGCCCATATAAAATTGCTCCGCTGCCTGTTTGAGGCCTTCAGGAGAGAAGCCTGGGCCTTCGTCTACGATGCTTAAACGAATACACTCTTCGGCAGACTCCGCAGTCAGCCGGATTTCGCTATATTCCGGCGCTTTCTCTACCGCATTAGAAGCAACATTCATGATGGCTCGCTCAAGCAGAACTGGGTCTACATACAACGTACTAGGGAGGTTGTATGTAGCAAATACGACAGATATTTTTCTGACAGCGGCCAGAGCCATTACCTGATCTTTTATCTTAGTTAGATAGAAGTCAGTATCTATCGTTTCCGCCTGCAGGGTGGCTACTGTTTCCGCTTTTGAAATTTCAATAAGAGTCTTAATATACTGCTCCATTTGCCTGGTGCTCTCCGCTATATAATCGGTATAGTTTTTTTGCTCCTCCGATTGATCGGTTTCGGACAGCAGCTCTACGTTTCCGCGAACGATAGTGAGTGGTGTTTTGACATCGTGTGCCAGGGCGGATATTTGCTCACGACGGGATTTTTCGAGATTCCATTGTTTCTGAAGCGAAGTCTTTAACGTTTCTTTCATTTTATCCATAGAATGGAGCACCCGATCGATCTCCATCACACCACTGAGCTGAATTGAGAAGTCCAGGTCCTGTGCCTGAATTTGCTTTGTAGCCTGCTGCAATCCACTCATTTTGCGCGTCAGCTTTCGTCCGAAGGAGGAAGCGAGTAGGGCTCCTCCCCCCAGGAAGGCGATACAAAACACGGCAAAAAAGGACAATTCCGCGTTCGGCAGATATTGACGTAGAATAGGAAGTTCAAACTGTGCCGAGACAGAGTAGCGCATCACAGTAACTTCATTATTATGTGAAACTTTTACATAGTTATAGGGGAATTGATAGGCAGTATTGCTCTGCTGCGTAACACTCCAAGCGGCTTGAGCCTGCTTTTCAGAAAGATTTCCCTCAATGTGGCGGCCTTCCGAAGTGAATGACGCGTATCTATATAGTTTCTGCCGAGAATCCGGCTGTAGGGTCTTGCCAGCTTCAAGGATTGCCTTATCCTCCCGTACCTGATTCTCAGCATAGTTCGCAGGAAGAATGGTTCCACAAGACATCAGGATATAGAAGATGAGAACCAAGAACAGCGCGAGCGCAATCGTCCCGATACAAAACATAACTAAATAACCCAGAAAAATGGTTCGCAGTTTGGTTGTCTTATGTGCTTGCTGTACTTTGGCTACTTCCATCGGTATCCGATCCCCCAAACTGTCTCCACTGGCGAAACCTCTACTTTGCCAAGCTTGGCCCGAATATTTTTGATATGCTCCACGATGGTGGCGGAGTCGCTGTCTCCATCAAAGCCGAAGACGGCTTCGTAAATCTGCTCTTTAGAGAACACTTGGCCCCAGTTCAGAGCTAGAAACTTACATATCTCATATTCACTTTTGGTAAACGGGATTACAACATTTTGAACGGTGATTTCCTTACCCGACAGATTGAAATGAACTTCCCCGATGCAGAATACATTACGCCGTTCACGATTCTCTCGTCTGAGATGGGCGTTGATTCGAGCGCGCAGCTCTCCAGCCCCAAACGGCTTGACAATATAATCGTCGGCTCCTTCCCCAAGGCCCAACATTACATCGTTCTCCATGGTTTTTGCTGTAAGGAACAGGATCGGACAGTCTACCTTGCTGCGAATTTCCCGACAGAGTGTGAATCCGTCCATGCTCGGCATCATCACGTCCAGCAGGATGAGGTCAAAGGCTCCAAGCTGCATGGTGAGAACCTGTGGGGAGGTGGAGACTACCGTGACAACATGGCCATCTTTCTGCAAAATATTTTGAAGTAGTGCCAAAACGGCGGGTTCATCATCAACGGCCAACAAGTTTGCCATGCTTTATTCACTTCCCTTGCTTTCTTTCTCTAATCTTTACTCGGATGAATTTTGTCCTTCCCAACGACAAATCCATAACCCTAATAATACCATGATGACTAAGGTCCCTACTACGCAATATCTGATTCCCAAATCAAGCTGTATAGTTTCAGGGATAGAATCTGCTGAGCTTACGCCGTATTGCACCCAGATCGTGATGAAGCGGGCAGCCCAAGCAGAGGGGATGAATATCCAATTATGATCACCCAGCCCTGTTAGAAGCAAAGCGGACAATAGACTCTCCATGATGCCCAGACCGATAGAAGCTCCTTTACCGAATCGCAAACTAATGAAAAAATGCAGAATATAAAGGAATACACTCGACATAAACAGAATGCAGGCAGCCAACACATAAAACTTCAAGCTATACGGGGACTCTTTCAACAGATATATATAGCCAGCTCCAAAGCCGCCTGAGGCAAGCAGCACACTACCAAATCCCAAGCACAGAAGCAGGCTAAGCTTGCTCAAAAAAGGTAACAGCTTCACCGTCGAGGTCAAGAGGTGTTGGAAATTTCCAGCGACTGACTCCTGCTCAACAGCAATGGAGCATACAATACCAATCATGGTAGGAAGAGCCACAGCCAGGACCTGCAAATAGCCGTCTATCTTCGAAATCGGTGAGTATGGAGTGAAGGAATAATAGGCTAGAAAGATTGCTATGCCTAAGAGTGGCACAAGCAGCTGCACCAGCAATAAGGGCTGCCTTCTAAGTTTGAGCACATCAGATTTCAGATTGCGGAAGAAAGATATCATCTTACTTAGCCTCCCGTTTACGGAAAGACATGGCCGTCAGCACTGACAGAATCATGAATAGACATACTGTGATCAACAGCCCGGGAACAATTATGCCTCTATCCAAAAGTGGATCTCCTGAAGGAACGGAAAGCCCATTAGGCAGCACTTGAATGACGGCGCACATCAATCGCGCTGGAATAGCATAGGGTACCGCCCACCATACAGAAGACGTAGCGAACAAGACGGTGCAGGCTACGTTGCCCAGCATGTTGATGATTAGGGTGGCAAACATGCCTATTCGATCCGTTAGGAACAGGCAAAGTGGAACTTGCCACAAAAAGGTGATGAAGAGTAGCAGAGTTGCAGCGACGCTTTCTGCTAGTGTCACGGAAGTTGAGAATACGAATCCGCCAAGAGTTATCCCTATAAATAGGATAATAGAGGAAACCATTAAGAGCCTTACGCAAACCCCGATTTTACCGTACCATACCCGAGCCAAATCTACAGATATGCCAAGGACAGCACGGTATTTCAGCTTCTTGCCATCCTTTTGGATCACTCCTGAGCACATTAAGGTGAGGGCACCTGGTAGCAGCATGAAATACCACCAATTGTAGCTGGCGCTTTGGAGCATACGTCCCCCCATGAGCCCAGTACATAGAAGAAGAGTAACGATCGGGGCCAGCCAGACCAGCTTTTTCGTGAAGGTGCGCTTTAATTTTAGATGTTCGGCGGCTATGTATTGCTGCATCCTACTCACCTCCCTTTCGATATTTCTGTGCAATCTGCATGAACAACGATTCCAGGTTTTGCCCTGGAGTGACCGTCTCTTGATAAGCTAATACGCCGCCGGCAATGATACCAACATGGTCAACGATTTGTTCGACTTCGGATAAAATATGACTGGAAAGAATTACGGTAATTCCTTGCTTCGGAAAGGAGCGAATCAGCTCACGTTGTTCCTGAATACCAATGGGGTCTAGTCCATTGGTTGGCTCATCTAGGATCAATAGCTTGGGATGATTGAGGAGAGCAATCGCAATGCCCAGCCGCTGTTTCATACCCATCGAGAACTGGCCGGAGCGCTTTTTCCCGGTATGGGTCAAATCAACAATGCTCAGCACTTCATCAATCCGCGAATCAGGTAGTCCAAGCAACGTTGTGCGAACCTTCAGGTTCTCTCTAGCTGTCAAATTCTCATAGAGTGGAGGAGATTCGATCAGTGCGCCGATCTGAGCAAGATCTTTTCGGGACCAAGGTTTCCCTTGAAATAAAATCTCACCGGCTGTCGGGCGTAGCATACCGGTTAGCATTTTTAAGGTAGTTGATTTTCCTGCCCCATTTGGCCCGAGCAATCCATACACGGAATTCTCCTGAATAGACAACGCGACGTTGTTCACTGCCTGCTGTCGTCCAAAGGTTTTGCAGAGATTTTTAGTCTGTAAAATAATATTATCCATATCAGTTCATCCTTTTCATTCGTTCTGACAACTACTTTACAGATCAATTCTAAGAACTTTATAAGGATTGAAATATTAATGTTTCAAACTTTATGCATTCATGCAGTATTCGCTATAATGTATACAGTGATTTAGGAAAGGGATGTAATCATGGAGAAGGTTATCGTAATCGGATCAGGAATTCTGGGGGCATCGACAGCATACCAGTTAGCAAAAATAGGCGCTGATGTCATTCTTGTAGACCGCAAAGATAAAGGACAGGCGACTGATGCAGCTGCTGGCATTATCTGTCCCTGGCTATCACAGCGACGCAATCAGGCTTGGTACCAGCTAGCCAAAGCGGGCGCACGTTTTTACCCCGGGTTGATTGAAGAACTCAAAAGCGAGGGAGAAACAGAAACTGGCTATGCTCAAGTTGGGGCTCTCAGTATTCATGATGATTTAGAAAAAATCAAAAAAATGCAGGAACGGGCACACTTACGACATACAGATGCACCGGAAATCGGTGAAATTACGCAACTAAATGAAAAGGAAACCCATGAACAGTTTCCTTTATTAAAAGATCGGTATCATTCTGTTCATATTAGCGGTGCCGCTCGTATAGATGGTCGTGCGCTACGTGACGCGTTGATCCGATCAGCCCAAAGAAATGGGGCAACCCTTATCCATGGGGATGCTGTGCTTCAATATAATTCCGACCATGTAACCGGAGTAACGGTCGATGGACATAGTTTTTCGTCTGACGTAGTCATTGTTTGTGCTGGTGCATGGGCCAATCAACTGATGCTGCCTTTGGGCATTCGCTTTAAAGTTAGTTTTCAAAAGGCACAAATCATGCATTTGCAGATCCCTGCCGGACAAGATACAGGCACCTGGCCTGTAATCATGCCGCCTTCTGATCAATACTTGTTGGCGTTTGACCAACAGAAGATCGTAATAGGTGCGACTCACGAAAATGAAATCGAAGGCTACGATACAAGAGTAACAGCAGGTGGAATGCAAGAAATCCTAAATAAAGGTTTAGAATTAGCACCTGGTTTGGCAAATAGCACTTTTCAGGAGGTAAGAGTCGGTTTCCGTCCTTTTACCCCCGGTTTTCTACCGGTGCTTGGAGCTGTGCCTGGCTGGAACGGCCTTATAGCTGCCAATGGGCTTGGAGCATCCGGGCTGACCATGGGTCCCTTTATTGGAAGCCAACTGGCAAAGTTAGCACTTGGAATGGCTTTGGATATCAACATCGATGATTATGATATTCGAAATGCTATTGATGAAGGTTGATCCTAGAAGCTGGACAACAGCAGATATGCATAAGAAGCCGCCATATTGGCGGCTTTTCTAATAATATAAGTTCTTTTCCTGGCCCAAATAGAGCTTATGTCGATTTTTAAGGTTACTCGTTTCTATTTTAGTCTTAGACCTAGTAAAACCCCGCTACGTAGGAACAAGATTAGTGACACACCGAAACAAATCACAGAAAACAGGCTAACGGAAATAAAACCACTGCTGTGAGCGTATAGCATTCCTGCTGTGAAAGAGCCAACCATCGTTCCAAAATACATAGAAGAATTGGCAAGTGATGAAACTGTTCCGCGTGCTGTGGCAGATAAGGTTTGAAGCATACTCATCATAAGCGGAAAAATCATTCCAAGGATAAGGAAGATCAGAAAATATGTAATTTCGACATAGGTCACACTAGGTAAATAGGGCAGAAGCAAATAAAGCAGACCGATGAAAATTACGCCATAGATCAAAGAGTGCTTAGGCCCCACTTTGTTAACTAAGCTGCTCCCAAATAAGCTGCTGATCGTATTTCCTAAACCAAGGAATAATATCACCGTGCCAATATTTGCAACATTGAGGCTGAATTTGTCGGACAGCCATGTGCCAATAAAAGAGAAGGCAGCAAAATTCCCGAGTTGGAACAGGAAGTAGGCCAGAAAAGCGACCTTAGGTGTTGACCCCTGCAGCAATGAACGGTATCTGTTCCTAATCGAGAGAGCCTTTTGCTTCTGTATAGAAGGAGGCAAGGCGGGCAAGAGAACAGCAGTCCAAATAACGATCAGGAAGGTGCAGCAACCAATCATAATAAAGGGTGTTTGCCACCCGGCGGTAGCGAGATAGCTGCCAATGGGCACGCCTAGCATTTGGGAAAAAGCTAATCCTGCGGTGACAACTCCCATGGCTTTTAACACTTTATGTGGTTGAACTAACTGAGGAATGGCTGCCCAAACTTGAGGTGAGGCAAAAGCGGCACTAATGCCAGCCAATAAGCGAAAAGCAAACATGGTCCAAAAATCAACGGCAAAGCCGCAAAGTAGAGTGAAGATACCAAAACCAAGTAAGCCGAACAGTAGTACTTTTTTTCGATTCCATGCATCTGACAACGGTCCTGCAATTAAGGCAAACAGAGCATACCCTAAAGCATAGGCTGAAACAATCCAGCCCGATTGTTCGATAGAAATGCCGAAGCTTTCACGAAGAATAGGTAGAAGAGGCGACACAATGAACGTATCTGTACCAATGAAAAACATGATCAAGAAAAACAAGGTGATAATTTTATTCAAAACGAAACCCTCCAATTGTTCTATAGTTCGAATATTTTCGAATAATAGAAATATAGCATTCCAATATGCTATAATGCAACTATAATTCTTTGTTAGGCAGGTGAACGGATCTTGAGAACGCTGTATCATCCCAACGTAATTGAAATTACTCTACCTACAGTTTTATATGCTCTAAGTGACCCCATTCGGCTTAATATCATCCAGATTTTAGACGAAAAAGGGGAGCAATCCTGTAGCTCGATAGATATTTCAGCTCCAAAGTCAACCTTGTCTCATCATTTTAAGGTTCTTCGGGAATCAGGGGTTATTCATACGAGAATAGAGGGAACCCAACGCTTTATCTCTATCCGTTACGATGATTTGAATGAACGCTTTCCTAGCTTGCTGTCGGCCGTACTGATGGGCTTGAAGCAATAAAAGAAAAAGGTCTAGTTAGCATAAAACTAACTAGACCTTATTTGTCGAAGAACAACCATATATAATTATAAATTGCCGCTTATTTTGCAGTTAGAGAGAAGCTAATCCCTCTACACGTCATTCATCATGGCGTTGAGATGCGAATTCTCCAACGATTGTGTTAGGGTTTGCATATTTTTCAAGTAGTCGATTTTATAGATACAGGAGTAAATCACGTTTAATACATAGTCAAAGGCAATTTGCGACGAAAAAGTACCAATCTTGGCATGCTTTACTTCGTCATTAGGCACCTGGATACATATACTACTTCGTTTGGCCAACTCACTTTGATTGGTAGCTGTAATGGTGATAAAAGGGATATTCTCACGCGTAAAATGTCGTGCCGCTTTTAAAAAAATCGGTGACTTACCGTGGTAAGTTAAGAAAATAGCGCAATCTTCTGAAGTTAGATTAGCCGTATGGTAAGCCCATTCAGACAGCTCCGTGGCTATAACCACATACTTGTTGATTTTTACTAATTTATTCTGAAAACTTTTCGCTCGGATTTGTGAATCGCCTAACGCATATATAAAGATCCTATTTGCTTGATCCAGCAACTGGGCTGTTTGTGACAGCAAGTGATCATCCATGAATGTAAAGTTTTTTTCAATCGTTTCCTTCATTAATTCAGCAATTTCTTTCGCCACTTGAAGTGGGGTTTCATCTAAGCCGAATGGATAGTTGGGATCCACATTGGAAATATTCTGAGTATCTTGCTGGAATTCCCGAGCGAGTTTTATTATAAACTCCTTGAAGCCGGATAGCCCAAGTTTGTGAATTAATCGATTAATGGCGGAATGCGAAGTATACGTAGCTTTGGCAAGCTCCTGAATATTTAAGTGCAGGATCGATTCCTTGTGGACCAAAATGTAGGAAGCAATGCTTTTTTCGTTTGGTGTAAAGTTTTGCATTTCTGATAATTGCATCAGTATTTTCAACAGGTTCCCCCCGGTTCAATTGAAATAACGTTTGATAAAAGATACCCAATAAACATTTTGTTTAAAAACAAGCCGTCATGCTTACAAATATTCGGTTAAATGTACCATTTTGATGGCAAATTATTTACGATCGACGTTCTTCTACTATAATAAATGAAAAAGAGCCTAGGGGGAATTAATATGCTTACCATCGGTTATATTGGGAATGGCAAAAGCACCAATCGGTATCATCTTCCTTTTTCATTGACCAGAGATCATTTGAAAGTAAAGACGATCTACGCCCGTAATCCAGATAAAGGGGAGTGGGAGAAAATCCCTGGCGTGCAGTATACAGATAATCTTGAATCTTTAATGAACGATAAGGAAATTCAGTTGATTGTTGTCTGTACACCTGTAGAATCCCACTACACTTATGCGAAAATGGCACTCGACCACGGAAAAAATGTACTTATTGAGAAACCCTTTATGTTAACGAAAGAAGAAGCAGTGTCCATCTTCCAATATGCCAAAGAGAAAAATCTGATTATACAGTGCTACCAAAACAGACGATACGATTCGGATTTTCTTACTACCAAGAAGGTCATTGAATCAGGAAAACTCGGTGATTTGTTGGAGGTGGAAATGCATTTCGATTATTACCGCCCTGAAACCCCCAACTCCACCTCTCATTTTTCCAAATATAACAGTTACCTCTATGGACATGGCGCTCATACCATTGACCAGGTTCTTTCCTATTTTGGGAAACCTGACACGATCCATTACGACGTGCGCCAATTGCTCGGTTCTGGAAGAATGAATGACTATTTTGATCTGGATTTTTATTATCCCTCACTCAAGGTATCCATTAAATCCAGCTTTTTTCGTTTAAAAGAGCGGCCGAGTTTTGTAGTATACGGCAAAAAAGGCGTTTTTATAAAGCAGACAAAGGATCGTCAGGAGGAGCATCTTAAATTATACTATCTGCCTAAGGGACACGCCGATTTTGGCATCGACCAGCCTGAGCATTATGGCATTTTAACGTACCTGGATGATGATGGTCAGTACCATGAAGAAAAAGTTGTTTCTGAAAAAGGAGATTATGCCCGAGTATATGACGATCTCTATCATTCGATCATACACGGCAAAGAAAAAGCGATTACAGATGAAGAAACCATAACTTCAATGGAAATACTTGAGAAGGGTATAGAGGAGTGTAACTAGAATGAAATTGGGAATTGTCGGAGCAGGAATGATCGTAGGGGATCTATTGAGCTTTATTCAGGAAATCCCGACGATCTTATTAAAGGCCATTTGTTCTAGGCCTAGCCATGAGGAGAAATTACTAGATTGGCAACATAGATATGGAATCTCTCAGATTTATTCGGATTACAGCAAAATGCTGAGGAATAATGACGTAGATACTGTCTATATTGGTTTGCCTAATCATCTCCATTATTCATATGCCAAAGAAGCATTACTGAGTGGTAAACATGTTATATGTGAGAAGCCGTTTACATCCAATGTGCATGAATTTCTAGAGCTAAAAGAAATTGCTCAGCAAAGAAAACTGGTATTGGTGGAAGCTATTACGAATCAATATTTGAAAAATTATTTGTCCATAAAGGAGTATCTGCCTAAACTTGGCGAGATTAAAATAGTTGAATGCAACTATTCTCAATATTCATCCCGGTATGAGGCTTTTAAAGCGGGAGTAATCCAGCCTGCGTTTAATCCGGAAATGTCTGGCGGAGCCTTGATGGATATCAATTTATACAATATTCATTTTGTTGTTGGCCTCTTCGGGAGCCCTAAGAAGGTAGAATATTTGGCGAACATGGAACGTGGAATTGACACTTCAGGCATACTGCTGCTTGATTACGGCGATTTTAAGTGTGTTTGCATAGGTTCAAAAGACAGTACGGCACCCAATGCAGTGAACATTCAAGGCAATAAAGGCTATGTACACATGGCAAGTTCAGCTAATATATGCGATTATTTTGAATACACTCCTAATAAGGAAACGCCCATCCAGGTGGACCTGAAAGATCATTCGCATCGTATGTATGACGAATTCGTTGAATTCGAACGTATCATCCGAGAAAATGATTTGGAAAAAGTCTCGGTTATGCTTGAACATAGCGAAAAGGTCATGAATGTCATTGAGAAGGCCAAACAGTCGGCCAATCTTGTGTTTGGTCCCGATAAACACAATCTTTAATGCTTGTACCTGAAATTGAAGAAGCAACTCGCTTGAGCTGCTTCTGACTCATGGATTTGAGAGTAGCAGATAGATACGTCTACTACTCTTTTTTGCCCAGATTCACAATTTCCGGTCCAAAAGCATGCCAATTTGCTCGGCCATCCTCTTCCCGAAGTTCATCTATTACTGGACAAGTACACTGGAGGGAAGGTAAAAGTGAGGGCTTAAACGTAAAAGGACCTGTTTTCGGGTGCCCTCAACCAACTATGATATTTTTCTCAAAATATTCGCACCAAATCCACTGCTTTGGTATGTTTTGACGAGATCACCAAGTCGTACAGAAAAGCCCAAGATACCGCTGCCCCTGTTCGTTCCACGGGGTACATCATACCATTGTCCGCTGACTTCCACCGCCCCGGTCGGATCATAAGTCACTTCCCCTTCCAACACATTGGTCCAATTATGACCACTGCCGTTGTCGCTTAATCCTGTCCACCAGATCCTATTGTTATTAAGGTGCCGAATGTAGTATATGCCTCCATCGTCGCCTTGCCAGGTTCCTGTCAAATCATACGCAGGTTGCCTCCAATGAGTTAGTGTAGGTACCTGATTGTAGTACATAGGTTGCACTCCTCTATTGAATTTATTATTCGTTACAGCATAAGTCCACAACAAGCAGCTTGCTTTACCATCGTTGCCATGTAGTTGTGATAATTCCACCGGATACCTTGGTCAACTGGTCTTCACTACGGGTTAAGACCAAGGTACCGTTGTTCCTGTTCCTTCCACGCGGTACATCGGCCCAATTTCCTGAGATTACCACTCCCTCTGGTCTAATCTGACGAATTCCATGAAACACGTGTGTCCAGTTTTGCCCACTGCCGTTGTCGCTAAATCCTGCCCACCAGACATGGGGGTCATCATGCCGAATGTAGTACACGCTTCCATCGTTGCCTCGCCAGATTCCCGTCATATCCGGTTCCTGCCGAGTCGCTTGTGCATTAACAAAAGACTCCCGATTGTGCATATGCCTGCAATGAGTTAGCGTAGGTACCAGATTGTAGTACACAAGTAGCACTCCTCTATTTTTTTTATTTGTTACAACATATGCCGACACAAAACAATTGAACCTAGGCAAATGCGATTTGAGATTAGAATTCTCAATGGTCCGATTCGAATAGTTAGGCGAGAGCAAATTGATGAATGGAATATGATGATTGAAATGAACAGCAGAGGGATTTTGTATGGAATTGCAGCTGATTTGCCTGCGATGCGGGAACAGAAATCGGGACACATCATTAACTTGTCTTCTATTGCTGGACATAATGTCTACCCAGACAGCACTGTATATTGCGCGATTAGGCATGCAGTCAAGGCTGATGGGCGCGAGATATACAGAGGAGTTGGAGAGAAGAACAGGTCTGTGATCTAATTCTTCAAGTCTTTCGTAGCTATGCAGGCTGATTTAAAGGAAACCCTTATTATTTTCAGAGAGTTGTACCGGGTAAAATCATCGGATTTACACGAAAATGATTTCGCCCGGTACGATATGTTTAAGTGAATAACTCCAACCACAGGCATTCTAACTAAAGTCTATCTCTCGATGAAACTTATACATCTCAATCACGAGGAAGTCTCTTTAGTTAGAGTGAATAATTGAGATGAGAAATCATATTTCTCCGCAATATTAAAATCCTGGTCAGCCTTATAAGGCGGGGTGAGTATAATTCCGATGTTCATTAACTCGCTGCCTGTGAAACGTCGATCCAGTTCTTCCACGAAATATACTGCCATTTCGTCCAGTCCGATGAGCTTTAGCCGTGAATAAGCTGCATTGGGGCGTGAGAGTACCTGGTACCAGCCGACGAGAGCATGCTCACGTTCTGCATCAATGGTCATCCAAGCTGTCTCATTTTTTTCAAAGGGACTTAGCAGACGGTAAAACGTTCCCTGGGTAACTAATCGTTGGTGACGTTTATACAGTTGTATTTGCTTTTTGATTATATTGCACTCTTCCTCGGTCAAAGCCAATGGATCAAGTTCGTAACCGAATACACCGAAGTAGGCGACATTTGATCTGGTTTGCAGCGGTGCGGTTCTGCCTACCTGGTGGTTCGGAATGGTTGACACATGAGCACCCATGCTGCTAAGCGGATAGGCCATGGAAGTGCCATACTGAATCTTAAGACGTTCAATAGCTTCGCTATCGTCGCTCGTCCATGTTTGCGGAGCATAATAAAGCATCCCTGGATCAAATCGTCCTCCACCGGAAGCACAGGACTCAAACAAAACCTCAGGGTATTTGGTAATCAGTTTCTCATATAAAGCATACACGCCTAGGACGTAACGATGGAAAAACTCGCCCTGTCTTTCCTTGCCCAGAGATAATGAATAGGCTTCTGAAATGCAGCGATTCATATCCCATTTTACATATTCGATATGAGCAGAAGAGAGCACGTCATCCATTAACTTAAACAGGTAATCCACAACAGGCGGTTGGGAATAATCAAGAACATACTGATGTCGTCCATGCTTGCGTTTACGCCCGGGTGTTCCCACAACCCAATCCGGATGTTCCCTCATAATATGAGAGTCGGAGTTAACCATTTCCGGCTCAAACCAAAGACCGAATTTCATACCAAGCTCATTGATCTTCTTTGCCAAATTCGAGATTCCGTTCGGTAGCTTTTCACGATTTTCAAACCAGTCACCGAGTGAGGAGGTATCATTGTTTCTTTGACCGAACCAACCGTCATCCAAGACAAAGAGCTCAATCCCTAGTTCACTTGCTTTTTTAGCCATATCCACTATTTTCTTTTCGGTAAAATCAAAGTAGGTACCCTCCCAGTTATTGATCAATACAGGTCGTTCCCGTTCAGCCCAGCTACTACGAATTAAGTGTTTATTGTACAAGCGATGGAACGCCTGGCTCATGCCGTTCAAACCGCTCTGTGAGTAGACCATAACTGCTTCAGGTGAATAAAAACATTCTCCAGGCTTCAGAGTCCAGCAGAATTTGTCAGGATGAATACCGAGGCTCAGTCGGGTAGTTGAGTAGCTGTCCACTTCCGCCTGGGCAAGAAAGTTTCCGCTGTAGACGAGATTCACTGCATATATTTCTCCTTGGTGTTCCTGAGATCCCGGTTTGGCAAGCGCCAAGAATGGATTGTGAATATGACTACTAATTCCTCGTGTGCTCCCAATGGACTGAACACCTGGTCTGAGTGGTGTACGCTCCACATGTCGTTCCCTACCCCATGCCCCCGACAAATGAATAATTTCATATTCGGAGTCAGGAAGATCAAGGCTCACGCTCATAAGACGATTGACTCTTAGAATACTATTTCCGGAATTCGTTATGGATACGGATCGCGTGATTACAGGCAGTTCACTGAAGATGGTGTATGCAAGCACGGCAACCGCTCCTGTAAGGGAATCGGTCAGCGTGATCAGGAGTGTCTCTGCTTCATTTGCTTCCTTACAAAACGTAGCAGGGAGATGGGGGATTTTAGGTTTCCCCGTGATGACCTCGTAACGGTCAAAGATGAACTCCATGACATGAGAACCGTCCTCCTGTATGATCTCAACTGCTGGTTCTCTAAAGTCTCCACTTCCCGAAGAAGGGAATTCCTGCTTGATGCTTTCCAATGATGTTACCAAGTCACCATCAAATTCACCGACAGACACAGAGCGGTAGCTTCGTTCAATAAAACGGTCATACTGACCTAGGTACTCCATTTTTTTGCCATAATATAAATGCTCCAATTGCCCGTTCTCCATGACACGGAAAAGATAACTGCAGTATTTGTTCGTTAAGTGAAATGTACGTTCCTTTGGGTTAACTTGTATACTAGCCATGTACATAGCCCCTTTCAAAATATAACAGTCCTGTTGAAAGCGTTATTATCGAACTCAGCATAACAAAGCCAGGGATAGAAAATACATTACTTTTTTTAAGTGTATTATGGGAAAAACAAAGAATCTTTCAAAGAAAATTTATTGTTAGATTCAACCTTTTTCTAAGTATTTGTCTTCCTTAACTTATGCTATACTGATAAATTAACAAACATAGATTCTATATTGGGCAAAGTACGGGGAGGGTGCGAATGGTCCAGAATACGATTCAGGATGTAGATACACATCCCAGTTCAGAGCATGAAAATATATCGGAACTGATTCTATAAAATTGTGGGATAGGCACATATAGAGAACAATTTCTTTGGTTTTGCTATATTAATCTATAAAAATATTGGTATTTGGAAGCGGTTTTCTTTGCTATCGTAAAATTACTGGTTTTTTCCTGCATGGTATTTTTAACGATTGTAGGAAGAATACTTTTTACGGGAGGAGAACCGCACGTGGATTTCATAACTACCTTTATTCCAGCTGTCGGCTGGGGAGTCATGCCGATATTGGCGTATATGACTAAAGCCAGTCCCCGAGAACAGCTGACAGGTACCGTTATTGGTGCTGTGCTGTTTGCCCTGTGCTTGTATATCATTCATCCAGCCTCATTAGCACCGATTTCTTTCGTGGTAAGTTTTATATCCGGTATTTTCTGGGCTGCTGGACAATTGCTCCAGTTTCGATCTTTCCAAAAAGTAAGCGTATCCATCGCCATTCCTGTAATTTGCGGTCTACAGTTGATAGGGACGACGTTATTTGCCGCACTTATCTTGGGTGAATGGATAACAGGTTACCAATATGGGATGGGTGTTGGTTCTCTTCTGTGTATTTTAGCGGGAGTTCTATTGACCAGCTATCAGGGCAAGTCTGCTGGGCTGTCTAAGCCTATGCCGTTACGAATTATCATGATGCTGGTTTGCTCCGGGTTAGCGTTAAGCAGTTATGTAGTTATCAATCAGTACTTTAATATATCTGGGCTGTCCGTCATTCTGCCGCAATCGCTCGGGATGTTATGCTCGGCCCTGGTCATAAATTTGAAAGGCAAACATCGGCTACGCTTCTCTCCAGTGCTTCGCAATTTGTTTACAGGATTGGTTTGGAGCATTGCTAATCTAGCACTATTTATTTCCAACGGTCTGATCGGCATGGCGGCTAGTTTTCCGATCTCTCAAGCGAGCATTGCAATTGCTTGTGTCGGCAGCATTTTAATATTTAAGGAAAAGAAAAGTCTTTATGAATGGTTAGCTATACTTGTGGGAATTACGGTGCTGATGATAGGAGTAGGAATGATTAGCCTGCTTAAGCCCTAGAGAGAATTTGTGGAGAAAAAAAGCCTATATATCAATAGGGCACGCTTTTCGGGATTGACAGAGGTATAGCAGCATGAGAAAATGTACGCGCGTACATAAAATAATTGGAGGTGGGCAATATCGTTTCGCGCAAGGAAGTAGCAGAACTCGCTGGCGTGTCTGAAGCGACGGTGTCTCGGGTATTGAACGCGACCGGTCCTATCAAGGAAGATACGCGGAAACGGGTCCTGGACGTTGCCAATCAACTTGGATATGTTCCCAGTGCATTGGCCCGCAACTTTGCCCGAAGCAAAAGCGGCCATCTTGGTGTGGTTATGCCTTATGTCCCGAAGGCGCACCTGTTCTCTGCTTATTTTTTCTCCGAGATGCTGAGCGGTATCGGTAACAAGGCCAGAGACAGCGGGCTCGATCTACTACTATTATTCCGAAAACCGGGCGAACGGATGGACTACAGCAGTCTTTTCCGTCAGCAAAAGGTCGACAGTTGTATCATCCTTGGAGCAAGGGATGACCACGATGAGGTGGAGGCTCTGAAGAGACTTCAGCAAGAGGGGCGACCGTTCTGTGTCATGAATCACCATTTTGAAGGGCAGTCGTTCTGTGAAGTGGATGCAGACCATGTAGAAGGAAGCCGGGCGGCTGTAAGTCATCTCATTGAGCAGGGATGCAAGCGGATAGCCTTTCTCAACGGTCCGGATATCTATTCCAACAGTACTGAGCGATTGAAGGGTTATCTCATCGCGCTTCAGGAGGCTGGTATTGAATATGACCATGAGCTGATTCTGGAAGGCAATTACAGTCGTCGAAGCGGGCTCGAAGCGTCGGCTACAATCGCAGACAAATTAGATGATATTGATGCCGTATTTGCAGCGAACGACCGGATGGCCCTCGGTGTAATGCAGGGTCTCCGTGAGCGCGGGCTGGCAGTTGAGCGGTTTCCAGCGTTTGTAGGCTATGATGACTCGGATGCAGCTGAGATGGCTGTTCCGCCACTAAGCAGTGTCCGTGTTCCATTTTATGAGATGGGGGAACTTGCAGCCTCGAAGCTTATACCCGATTCTCAGGATCTCACTCCGGCTCTGGAACTGACTGGGTGCGACTTAATCAGAGAACTCCTGTCCACAGAGCTGATTATTAGGGCGTCATCCATTCGTCAATAACATCATTCATCAATAATTCGTTGAAACTCATACCCATAAGGAGGATCACGACATGTCTAATCGTCTTCGTATTGGAATGGTTGGCTACAAATTTATGGGCAAGGCTCACAGCAACGCTTACCGTAGTCTACCCATGTTCTTCCCGGATGCCCCGCTGCAACCAGAGATGTCCGTTATCTGTGGACGTAACGAGCAGGGGGTTCAAGCAGCTGCCCGCCAGTTCGGCTGGAGCGAAAGTATTACGAATTGGCGTGATCTAGTGAAACGCAACGATATTGATCTTGTTGACATTAACGCCCCGAGTAATGCCCATAAGGAAATTGTCATTGAGGCTGCCCTCCATGGCAAGCATCTGTTTTGTGAGAAGCCGCTTGCGCTTTCATTGGCGGATTCCCGTGACATGCTGCAAGCAGCAGAGAAAGCAGGGGTCAACCATATGATTGGCTTCAACTACCGCTTTTCTCCGGCTGTCCAGCTGGCGAAGCAGCTCGTCGAAAGTGGTCGCCTGGGCAAAATTTACCATTTTCGCGCCTTTTTCCTTCAAGACTGGATTATGGACCCGTCCTTCCCGCTGGTATGGCGGTTGCAAAAAGAAGTGGCCGGTTCTGGCTCTCATGGTGATCTTGGCGCTCATTTGATTGATCTCGCTCGGTTTCTGGTCGGCGAGTTCCACGAAGTCATCGGCATGAGCGAGACGTTCATCAAACAGCGTCCGCTGGCTACGGAGATGAGCGGATTGAGCTCCAAAAGGAGTACCGAGGCCAATGCACCGATGGGAGAAGTGACGGTTGATGATGCCACATTGTTCCTAGCACGCTTTGCTGGAGGTGCGCTGGGCAGCTTTGAGGCCACACGCTTTGCAGCCGGACATCGGAGCACAAATTCATTCGAAATCAACGGTAGTCTGGGCAGTGTGCGGTTTGATTTTGAGCGGATGAATGAGCTGGAAGTGTATTTCACACAGGATGAGGAAGGCGTTCAGGGCTTCCGCCGCGTGCTCGCCACCGATCCGGCACACAAGTATTCCGAAGCCTGGTGGCCTGCAGGACATACAATTGGATTCGAGCATACCTTCACCCACGAGATGCTTGAGATGTTGAGTGCCATCTCCGAAGGGCGGCAACCTTCGCCGAACTTCCACGACGGGGTCGCTTGTCAGGCTGTGCTTGAAGCAGTAGAACGATCTATAGAGGAACGCCGTTGGGTATCCATTGAAGAAATGTAGTATAACAACACATTCCGAAAGGTGAGTGGATTACAGATGCACAAGGCACTGATTGTATGGGGTGGATGGAATGGACATGAACCGGAGCAGGTGGCCGCCATTTTTGAACGCATTCTGAAGGAAGAAGGGTTTGCGGTGGAGGTGTCCAGTACCCTTGAAGCGTATCAGGATGCGGAGAAACTGCTTGGCCTGGACCTGATCGTTCCCATGTGGACCATGGGACAGATTGAGCAGGAACTGATCAATAATGTCTCAGCAGCGGTTCAAAGCGGCGTAGGTCTAGCAGGCTGTCACGGTGGCATGTGTGATGCCTTTCGAAACAACGTGGACTGGCAATTCATGACAGGTGGGCAATGGGTTGCACATCCCGGCAATGATGGGGTGGAGTACATGGTAAACATAAAGCGTGGATCGAGCCCGCTGCTGGACCATATTGAGGATTTTCAGGTCAAAAGCGAGCAGTACTACCTCCATGTAGACCCTGCGGTTGAGGTGCTGGCAACCACACGCTTCCCGGTCGTTCCGGGACCTCATTCGGCCAATGGGCCAGTGGATATGCCCGTTGTATGGACAAAGCGGTGGGGAAACGGCCGCGTGTTCTACAATTCGCTAGGTCATCACGCAGATATCATAGAAATACCTCAAGTGACCGAGATGATGCGCAGCGGATTCCTGTGGACTGCGGCAGGCAATCAGGCGGCGACCAGCCGAGGTAGCTCGTTGGCAGAGGCATACACGGGTATGGCAGACAACCAGCAACAGTAGCGTGAACAGGATAGTATCCCATGTAAAAAAAGAATGCCATTATCCATTTTTTCTGAAGAAGAAGGGAGTCCAGGCATGAAAAAAATGAAAGTGGGCATTATCGGTTGCGGTAAAATTAGCGGAATTTATATGGAAAATTGCCATCTTTTCGACATTCTGGAGCTGTTCGCAGTAGCGGATCTGGACCAAAGTCGGGCAGAGGAGCAGGCGATAGCGTTCAACGTTCCGAACGTATATTCGGTAGATGAGATTTTGGCTGATCCGCAGATCGAACTCATCATTAATTTGACCATTCCGGCCGTTCACGCCGAGGTGTGTCTCAGAGCTCTTGAGGCTGGCAAGCATGTCTATGTGGAGAAGCCACTTGCCGTCACTCGTGAGCAGGGCCAGGCTGTCTTGGATCTTGCTCATCAAAAGGGACTACTTGTTGGCTGCGCACCGGAGACCTTCTTCGGCTCCGGTATACAGACATCATTGAAGTTGATTGAAGACGGAGTCATTGGGAATCCGGTAGCCGCTACGGCTTTCATGATGAGCCGTGGACATGAACATTGGCATCCCGATCCTGAATTTTATTATGCAGTCGGCGGTGGCCCGATGTTTGATATGGGCCCTTATTATTTGACAGCTCTGGTGCAATTGCTGGGACCGATTGCCACCATTTCGGGCATGACAAGCAAGGCGATAGATCAGCGAACGATTACGAGCGAGAAAAAGAGAGGCCAGACTATCCCAGTCGATATTCCGACCCATGTGGCTGGATTGTTGCGCTTCAAGCAGGGAGCTGTCGGTACGCTGATTACCAGCTTTGACATTTTTGGAGGTAGCACTCTGCCACCGATCGAGGTGTATGGTACGCATGGCACGTTGCAGGTACCTGACCCGAACACATTCGGAGGACCAGTTCGCTTCAGGCTGCTAGGCGAGCACAATTGGACAGAGGTACCGCTGCTGCCGGGTTACCAGGAAAATACACGGGGTATCGGAGTTGCTGATATGGCCTATGCTATCCGCAACGGACGACCTCACCGCGCCAGCGGGGAACTGGCCTACCATGTGCTGGAAGCGATGTGGGCGTTCCATGAATCTTCCGATCAGCAGACCTTTTATACGATGCAGAGCACATGTCAGCGCCCGGCGGCTTTACCGGAAAACCTGCCCTTATATACGTTAGATGTATAAAACAAGTACCAGCCTGAAGCTGACCTGCAGCATACAAGAATTATAAGACTGGAGGGGCTGTCCCAAAAGTCGGTCTGGGATTTGCGCATTCTGCTTTGATATTAAAAGAAGGCTCCAGCTCTGCTTTGACTGCGGCTTTGGAGTCTTCTTAGTTAACTTTTGAGACATCATGCTACATAATTTTACGCCTTGAACAAGTAATGCTATAAAAATAACATCACTACTGCGAGGAATGCGCTAGAATGGACCTTTTAGCTTGATTAGTTCTATAGTGTCGTTCTAATATAAAAGAAACATCAGCTTGACATCTATGTACTCTTAATACTACGGTGATGTGAATGTATTTTTAATTTTTCAAAAATAGATTTATAGATTGCTAAATTGTGAGCGAATAATATCAGACCAATTGCAATTTTTTGAAGAGGGTGAAAATATGTGTAGATATGCAATGTACGGTCCATACAAAGATATCTTTGCCTGCTTTGTTTGTAGGAAGGTATATAAGCAAACATCCCGCTTTGAGATTCCAAAGGAAAAATATGAGGGGATTGTCCATGTCTGTCCGCAATGCCAGACGCCCATGCATGGCATGGGGCATGATTTTCAGGCACCGAAGCAAACGGATATCAAGCAGTGGAAAAAGGTAGAGCTTTTGTACCAAAACGGATACTCTTATCATTCCTGCGGATGTGACGGTCCTGGGTACAGACCTTCCCGGTTACAAGATGTTCCTGGATTCCTGAAGGAACAGCGAAGGTTTGAGAATGAGGGGGAGGCATTACTGCATCGGCTTTTGCAGAGTTAATTGAATCGAGCAAGTAACAAACATGGACTATTCGTAGTGTTGCCATAAGGAGGTCATCATGAGAAATTGTGCGCTATACAGCTCCACCTTTGATCTGGATCAGGTTGAGAGACTATTAGAGTCGATTTATCCCAATAACAAGATACACGTGAATGAAAGCAAAACTAGATTTGAGGTCAAAAGCAAGGGCTGGTTTAATAAGAAAGTCAAAGGCTTTAACATAATGACCAGCAAAACGAATCCGGAGGAGTTTGCCTCCATGCTTAACGGAATGATAAATTTTTTCAGTCAGATTCCTGCTGAAAACGAACATTTGCAGCAAAAGTTGCTAATCAAGATGAGTACGCTAAATATGGTGATTGGTGTGGAGACCGAGGAGGATATATCTGAAGCCTTTTTTGCCGAATTACTTGATATCATAAATTCGTTGGACGGGCTGATGTTCTGGGGTGGCGGTAGTTTGCTTGCACCTGATGGAAGTCTGTTATTAGATGTCAATGGGCGTTCGGAAGTGGAAGATTATACAGTTACTGCTCATGTCAGTTATTTGCACGGAGAGGACCCAATTAGCGAATCCGGGATGGAGCGGAAGCTGCGGTCGGAAAAGAAATTGGTCGATCAAGGCTTTACGCAAATGCCGCCGATCCCAGGCAGGCTAGGAGATGAAGCCGCAGACAGCATCCGTTCTCTCAAGGAAGTGGCTGGCCGTGCCGTTGCTTTGTGTATTGTAGCACTGAAAGGCGAGTGTATCGGTGCGGGCGAAAGCAAGGATGATACGAAACGGATGATTAATCAAGTGACTGATCAGTATGGCGCGGACCGTTTCTTTTCACCGGAAGAGAAGAGGTTCTTATCCAATGATGATGTCGATGAGTCGGAGGGCATCCAGTTCTCCTGGCGTTATGAAGGCTTTTGGACTCTGTTATGGGCTTTGGGCCATGTTGAGAAGCTAGGTGACCCAACTGGGATTTGCGACGTGCCGTTGTCTGTTTCAAAACTGCAGCAATTTGACTCATTTGAGGCTTTTCTGTCAAGCTCAAGGCCGCGCAGCAGCAAGGAAATTTTAGATGAAGCCGATTTAATTTGTCGTTACGATTGGATGTGTGTGGATAGCCGCATTCATAAACAGCCAGCCCCTGGAAATCTGGATGATGGTGTAGTGTATGAACGTCATCGTGTGCTTAAATGGCTCACCAGTTACATGGGACAGGATTGGGATGATGTGCGCACAGATACATAATAGGAAGTCTAGAAACATCAATCCTCTACCAATTAAGTAGAGGATTGTTTGGTGTGGGGCACTTTACTTAAAATTCATGACGTTGACCGTAAATTCGCAATTCACTGATCTCAAACATCGTACTTTGCGGCTCAATCATGGGAAGCTGGTCGAAACGCAGCACAGGGATGGTATATGGCCCATCTATGTACTCGGCCTTTTCCCGGTACTTCTTTAATGAATCCACTCGGCAGGGAAACAGCGATTCAGAAGTGTATATGGACTGAAGACGGCTGGCTGCGCCTGAGTCATGGCGGCAAGTTACCGACTCTGGGGACAGAAGCTCCGAACATGCCGAGCCATCCTTTTCCAGCCGAAGAACCTAGAGACCACTTCATCATCAATCTATCATTTACGGCGATTATTTTTTCATAGAGGCTATGTTCAAGCTCAAGGGTAGCGATTTATATTTCTGGTAAACAAGATTACAATCCTGAGAATAACGAGTTGAATCGACAATTATACAAATATAACAATACTAGACAAGACAACTGCTGGGAGAAAGTTGTCTTGTTTTGCACTTTTAGGAGCCATGCTATGGAGTTAGGAAAACAGATTTTAAAACTTTTTAATCATCAAGGAATAGTACTGGAAAACAAAAATATATATGCTTTAGGTCGCTTTGATAAAATCTCATCACTGGGAATGATACAGAAAATCTATTAAAGCGAAATAATTGAAGTTGTAAAAGAAAGCGGTTACTTTAGGGTTGTTCTACGTTTGTTTGTTTTGGTCCCAATTATGATCGGAAAGGAGAAGACTTTACCGTGCCTCAGGGATGGAGAATGGAATTGAAATCTATGAGAATGCAGGGGTAACCAATTAGCTATTTATGATGGTAAATAGGAGGCTTTGGGAATGAAAAAAACCATAACATGCTTGATTTTGTTTGGACTGCTGATGAGTATGTTGCCGTTCAAAAATGTGAGCGCTTTCGAAAGTGCTAGGCTTACCCAATCGGCAACCGCAAGCTCCGTCGAAGATTCGAGTAAAGCGGCTGATTTTGCGATTGATGGTGACCCGCAAACTAGATGGTCCTCACAATATTCAGATCCGCAGTGGATAAGTGTAGATCTCGGTAGCACCACCAAAATCAATGGCGTTACGCTCAACTGGGAAGCCGCTTATGCGAAGTCCTACCAAGTTCAGACATCGACGGATGATGATCATTGGACTACCGTCTATTCCACCACGACTGGAGATGGAGGAATCGATAAGATATCTTTCGAAGCAACAGACGCTAGATATGTAAAAATGAACGGTATCGAAAGAGCTACCAGCTACGGATATTCCCTTTGGGAATTTGAAGTGCATTCAGCTGACAAACCGGAGGATAACTTACCTCCAACAGCTCCCTCCAACCTGACTAGTTCCTCAGTATCGGATACAACAGTAGGCTTGCAGTGGACGGAATCTACAGACAATGTAGGTGTTTCCAGCTACGACATCTACAAAGGATCAGACCTCGTAGGATCCAGTGCATCGACATCCTTCATCGTTACCGGCCTAACAGCCAACATAGCGTACAGCTTTTATGTGAAAGCCAGAGATGCCGCAGGTAATGTGTCAGATGCAAGCAATGTGATTGATGTTACCACCAGCGCAGCTGACACAAATATTGTCTCAGGTGAAACTTATAAACTAACGGCACAGCATAGCGGAAAAAATCTGGAAGCAGGAGACTCAACTGCCGATGGAGCGAAGGTGCAGCAGTGGACGAACAACGGTAGTGCTCGGCAAAGATGGAAAGTCATTGATGTTGGCGATGGATATTATAAATTGATTGTGCAATCCAGCGGTAAAGCATTAACAGTGGCCGGAGGCTCTTCAGAAGATGGGGCTAGTGTACAGCAATGGACAGACAGCGATTTAACTAATCAAAAATGGAAAATGATTGACGTCGGCGGTGGATATTATAAGCTGCTTGTACAATCTAGCGGTAAAGCGCTGGATGTAATCGGAGGTTATACTAATGACGGGGCAAATGTGCAGCAATGGACGGATAACGGAAATGATCAGCAGAAATGGAAGTTTACGCTTGTTGACTCAACCCCTGATACAACGGCACCAACAGCACCAGCAAACCTGAAAAGCTACTCCAAAACAAACACTTCGGTAAGCCTTGTATGGACAGCATCAACAGACGATGTCGATGTTACCAGCTACGATGTGTACAATGGAACAACTTTGGTCGATTCAACCCCCACGACAAGTTATACGGTGACAGGGCTTAGCGCCAATACAACATACAGCTTCACTGTCAAAGCCAGGGATGCAGCAGGAAATATTTCAACAGCAAGCAATGTCCTAAAGGTTACGACGAATTCTACAACGGAGAATACAGGTTTTTATATTAATGGAACAACGCTTTACAATGCCAAGGGGAATCCGTTTGTTATGAGGGGAATCAATCACGCTTATACCTGGTATAAGGGGCAAGAGTCTGTAGCGATCCCTGCCATTGCAAAAACGGGAGCGAACACCATCAGAATCGTACTGTCGGATGGTCAGCAATGGACAAAAGATGATCTGTCTGCGATACAAAATTTAATCACTTTATCAGAGCAAAACGAATTGGTCGTTGTTCTAGAAGTACATGATGGCACAGGGTCTGACAGCGCTGCTGTATTGGATAATATCGCTAATTACTGGATTGAAATGAAAAGTGCACTCATTGGAAAAGAAAGCACCGTCATCCTCAATATCGCGAACGAATGGTATGGAACTTGGGATGGCGGAGGCTGGGCGCAAGGTTATAAGTCTGTTATACCTAAGCTCAGAAATGCTGGCATCAAAAACACAATCATTGTTGATGGTGCAGGATGGGGACAGTATCCGCAATCTATTTTTGACTACGGAAAAGAAGTCTTTAATGCAGATCCGCTTAAAAATACGATGTTCTCCATTCATATGTACGAATATGCCGGAGGTAATGCCACCACAGTAAAGAGCAATATGGATAATGTACTGAATAAAAACCTAGCTCTGCTGATTGGAGAATTCGGCATTAAGCATACGAGCGGTGATGTGGATGAGGCTACCATTATGAGTTACGCTGAGCAAAAGGGAGTAGGTTATCTTGCATGGTCTTGGAAAGGAAACAGTCCGGGTCTTGATTATCTGGATATGACTACTGACTGGCAAGGATCAAGCTTAACGGAACAAGGTCGTATTATCATTGAAGGTCCCAATGGTATTAGGGCGACATCAAAATTAAGCTCGGTTTATAGCGATTCAGCCAACAAACAGTCATCCAGTAAACCATGAGTATTTAACGTTAGTCAACAATGTTCAGTACGAAAACAAGCTTTTTCTGTACACAAAGCCGCCAAGTTGGCGGCTTTTTTTGTTGCATGAGCTGCCAGCTTACAAACAATAAAAGAATAATAAACAAGACAGTCTTTAACCAAGCAATTGACTTCTATAAGCTTTGTTTTGAGGCATTTGGGAACACGGATCAAGCCGATCATCGCAGGGCAAGTCGCCAATATGGGAGCAGACATTAAGTTACAAATGGAAAGCTTGAATTCAAATCAATATGCGTGAAGCCGCAGATCATGTGTTAAGCCTTCCATCTTTCAAAGAAGCTGTTGCACAGAAGTCAATACCATATTTAAATATATAAATTGGATGTAAGCTCGTCTATTGCAGCATATTAGGGAATTCGGTACAATTTACTCATACTACTTAAGAGTAAGCTGGAAGGAGAGAGTAAAGGTTGAAGCAGGAGTATTGTACACCGACTCAGCACCCAAAGTGGTTTGGACTGGCTGTTCAAGCGCTTGTTATATTGTCACAGGAGGACAAAAGCATAGCTTGTCCAAGTATTGAACTCGCCAAATATCTTCAGTCGGAGCCTTCTTTGCTGCGCCGCATACTTTCCGTTCTCGCCAAGGAAGGGCTTATCGGAACCCGGGAAGGCCGTGACGGCGGGTACCACCTTAGGAAACCGGCAGAGTCTATACGACTAGTTGATGTGTACGATGTATTCCGTTCAGACAGCAGGCTTTCCTTTGGTATTACCGAGACAGCTGGCACGCATCCGCTCGGTAAATGTATGAAATCTACGCTTGAGGATATTACCCAAGAAATGGACGATAGCATACGTGGAGTATTAAGCAAGTACACGATTGCTGATCTCGCCAATCAACTGGAAGCCAAGCTTTAGATGAACCTGGAAAAAGACGGTTGACAGCGGCTTGCTTAGATTTTATACTGTGCAATATAAACAACAGTTAAACGCAAGCCGCGCGCAACGTTAATTTTTAAGGTTATACTGTGTGATAATGAACACAGTTGTACCTGTACGCAGAAGCGGAAATATTGTTGGAATTTTTTTCAAGGCACTTCGTTTTAATAGGATTCAAACTTTGACTAATCGCTTAGTCTGGATTTAACTGTGCTGAATAAAAAACAGTATTTATTTAAAGGAGGATTCATAATGTCAACTTCAACTCATACTGGTCAGAGCTCCGCCTTGTTCGCCGATGTTATCCGCGAGCGTCGCTCTGTGCGTCATTACGACAAATCGGTTCGTCTGTCTCACGAGGAGATTAAGGATCTTCTGAAAGAAGCGACGCTTGCGCCTTCTTCAAGTAACGTTCAGCCCTGGCGCTTCTTGGTTATTGAGACAGAGGAATTGAAAGCAAAACTCCAGCCAATCGCCTACAATCAATCCCAGGTTACTGAGGCTGCAGCGGTGATCGTTGTGCTTGGTGATACGGAAGGATATAAGAAGCTCGATGACGTTTTCGGCGAAGCAGTAAAACACGGCTATATAGCAGAAGATACCGCTAAATCGTTCGTGGAAAGATCGATTCATACGTATGCTTCATTGCCAGAGGAAACACTTCACAAAGTCATTCATATCGATGGTGGTATTGTATCCCAGCAGCTTATGCTGGTTGCACGTGCTCACGGCTACGATACCGTCGCGATGGGCGGCTATAATGCGGCCGAGCTTAAGCAAGCGTTCGGTATTAGTGACCGATACATTCCAATCATGCTGATTGCACTCGGTAAAGCGGCACAACCGGGTCATCAGACAACTCGGCTGCCGATAGACGATATCACATTCTTTAACGAGATGCCCGTTAACTAAAAACAAGACCCAACGAATTTAATTTTATGAATGAACAAAGGCGAGAAATGACAACTTAAGGAAGTAGTATATATTCACAATTTCCAAAGGAGGATATCTGTTATGGCTCACCAGAAGAGAAGGAAAGAAGCTGCATGGAAGTCACGAAAGCAAGAACAGCATCCCCATGGTAAAATCAAATCGCTCAAGGAATTGTCCAGCGAACAAGATTGAGGAGTATACTACTTGGAAGAGAAGGGCTGTCGATGAAATTTATCGGCAGTCTTCTCATGGTGTGTGATCATAATGGCCCTTCATACAGGCAGCATCCAACAGTTTTATTTCAGAGTGTTCAGTGTTATTGAAGACATTGAGTTAGCCGTTCAACCCTGAAAATATACATAATATTTTCAGGGTTGCTTTTATTTAGTTTTCTTTGTCAAGGCGAAGAATTACTGCAATTCACCAATGCGTGTGGGCGCTATCGACTCTTGCACGGAAAGCCTGGCCCATGGACGGTAGAGGAGGTTCTTCGCTTGCAAGAAGCCGTAAAGTGATGATAACGTTAATTTGACGAAAGCTGAAATAGAATGGGAGTTGAAAATTCTTGAAGAAATTCGGTGAAATTTTGCTTGTAGGTTTAAGCTTGGGGTTGGGCCTTGCAATCGATAATGTGCAGACTCCTGCCGCCTCTGCCGCTGGTACCGAATATTATGTGGCGACAAGTGGTAGCGATTCCAACGCGGGAACAAGCGATGCGCCGTGGAAAACGCTCCAGCATGCGGCCGACGCAGTCCCTCCGGGCAGCAAGGTCTATGTCCGAGGTGGTGTTTATAAGGAGAAACTGAAAATCACCCGCTCTGGCTCCGCCTCGCAAGGCCCAACCGTGTTCGCAAGCTATGGCACGGAAACCGCCATTGTTGACGGTACTGGCCTATCGGTCAGTGGGAACGAAGGGTTAATCGAATTGGCCGATGTCGATTACGTCACCATCCAAGGGTTTGAAATCCGCAATTTTACCACTGCTTCCAAGAACGCAGTGCCTACAGGCATTTACGTTCACGGTGCAGGGGGTTTCATTAATCTGTCTGATAACAAAATCCACGACATCAAAAACACGGCCACCCCAACTGGAAAAGACCGGCTAGGCCGGGACGCTCACGGCATCGCTGTTTATGGCACGAAAGCTCCTGCATCGATTCAGAACCTTACAATCAACGGCAATGAACTATACAATCTCGTGCTCGGCTCCAGCGAATCGCTTGTTTTAAACGGGAATGTGAACGGCTTTGCAGTGACCAGCAACCTCGTTCACGATAACGACAACATTGCAATCGATCTGATCGGCTTTGAAGGAACCGCGCCGAATACTGCTTACGATCAGGTGCGGAACGGGGTGGTAAAAGGCAATCGAGTGTACAATAATTCGGTTCGAAATAACCCATCCTACAAGAGCGATGACAACTCGGCCGGCGGCATTTATGTGGATGGGGGCAAAGACAACATTATCGAGCTGAATTACAGCTATAACAATGACATCGGCGTCGAAATTGCCTCCGAGCATGCCGGCAAAACCACCAGCAATATTACGGTCCGCAGTAACGTGATATATAACAATCGGTTAACCGGCATCGCTATGGGCGGCTACGATGACGAGCGTGGCTCAACGGTAAACAGCAAGATCGTGAACAATACGCTGTACAAGAACGATACATTGGACGACAGAAGCGGCCAGCTTTTGGTTCAGTATGATACACGAAACAACGTGATCAAGAACAATATTTTCGTAGCCAGTTCGACTGATGTGTTGATCTACAATGGATATACTCAAAATTCGGGCAATGTTGTTGATTATAATTTATATTTTGCACCTGGTGGCAGTTCGGGGGCCAACTGGACCTGGAAAGATAAAGAATATACAGGATTCCCCACGTACAAATCGGGAACGGGCAACGATGCGCATTCTCTGTTTGCCGATCCTAAATTCGTGAATGCCACGAATGGCGACTTCCGTTTGCAGTCTTCGTCACCAGCGATCGATTCCGGATCAACGGATAACGCCATCATCGGAACCGAGGATATCGACGGGGAACCCCGCGTGAAAGGGAAGGCCGTGAATATCGGTGCAGATGAGTGAAGCAAAGCTAGAGTTTTTGTCGGGTTATGCAAAATCTGATCCCTTTGGAGTCCTGTGCGTGCTGATACTCCGTTGATGCAAGTGACGGGATGAGGCGGCTCAAATGAATAGCTGATTTATTCCAAAAGCCCTCTAGATGCGAGGGCTTTTGTCTTTATATATAGCATTCACAATTTGTGTATTTGCAATTTTTGTAGTTCTTGATACATCATAATTGATAATGATAATTATTATCATTTAATTCAAAGGTCACATTATGATCACCGATTGCTTGTTGCTATGGAGAGGCATCCTAGGCGCAACATTATTCTTCTATAGAGAAAGGTTGATAGCATTGACTACAAATAAACAATTAGACCGCTTCAGCTCGATACCCGTTTTCTCCATATATGATTGAATGATTGAAGCAGCTGCGGCAGCTTAAGATCGTCTTCTACAATCAGGATACTAAACATAGGACTTGGCTTCTTTTCTGATTTAAAAAAAACACCAGCATGCCTTCGCCGAAGAGCGATTGGAACTTACTGTTTTTACGAGTCCTCCAATACCGCAAGATCGAATTACAAAATTGTAAGGTAGATGTAAGGCAAATCGATAGCTTATGCCAGCCTGGCAGGATAAGATTGGATCAAACGAAAATAGAAATTTTTTAAAAGGAGAATCGAGATGAGGCTGTTTGAACTGTTGCTATTATTGTCAAACATCAGCTTGTTTTCATTAACCTTCCTATTAAAAAAAGGGCGTAGAATTCCAGTATTTGTTGCAAGCGGTATTGCCACACTTTTACTGGTCATTCATTGGACGGTGGAAGGATACAGAATTCAGCTATTTTTCCCATATTGCATAACGATCATTTTTTTAGCCATTTCAGGTTATAGCTATTTTAAAAAAACGGTCCAAAAAAAATCCCACGATTCATGTTGGGTTCAGCTTATACCGCTATAGCGATAATGCTGGTAGTAACAGCGGGTCTTATGTATGCTTTTCCTGTATTTAAACTACCTGAACCGACAGGCGAATTTAAGGTAGGAACGCAAATTTTTCATTTCGTGGATACAAATAGGGAAGAGATTTTCGACGAATCCAGAGATGGTAAGAGAGAATTGATGGTTCAGGTCTGGTATCCGGCACAAGCTAGCACTGGCAAGTATGCTCCCTTTATTCCCGATACCCAGATTTTACGTTATATGGCCGCGAACTATGGTCTTCCCGGGTTTACGTTTCAACACCTGAGGTACGTATCCAGTCATACTTATTCGGGGGCCGAAGTCTCTTCGGCACAGACTTCATACCCGCTGCTCCTTGCGAATCCCGGCAACGGCTCTTCTAGGTTTCTCCACACGTCGCAAGCCGAAAATCTCGCGAGTCACGGATATATCGTGGCAGTGATCGACCACACCTACAATACATTTGCAACCGAGTTTCCGGACGGTCGAATCACAACCAGCACAACCAACGACTTATTCTCGCCCGACCATGATTACCAGACGAGCAGAGGAAATCGCGACAAGTTGGGACAAGTTTTAACCGGCGATGTGGCGTTTGCGCTGGACCAATTCGAGCTCATCCAATCGGGGCAGATTCCAAGTCATCTAAAAGGGAGGATTGATCTCGGTCATGTCGGGGTGTTCGGTCATTCCATCGGTGGAGCGACGGCCTATGACGCTTCTTACGATCCGCGAATCGCAGTCGGGATAGACCTTGATGGAGGGCTTTATCGACTGCGTGACAGAGAGGGTCTGCGAAAGCCGTTTTTGTTCATCAACTCGGAAAGCTATTTCGAAAAATTAAAAATGGTAATGGATAATCGGGTCTACACGGATGCAGAGCTTAACCGTATGGGATCAACAAGAGAGTGGGAGGATCAAGTAACGGAAGATAAAAAGTTGGAGCTTGAACGGATGCGTGAAACGATCGACGAAGGGGGACAAGTCCTCTATATCGAAAATACGGAGCATTTGAATTTCGCTGACGTACAGTTCATTTCTCCGATTTTCAAAATGCTGGGCATTACAGGAAAGATTGCGCCCGAAAGAGCGAACTCCGTTATCAATGCCTATATGCTAGATTTCTTCGATAGGTATCTGAAAAATCAAGGCGGAATCTTAATGAAAGGACCGGATAGCCGTTTTCCGGAGGTGAAGTTCGTAACCTCGCTATTATAAATTACGGAACAGACTACCGATTTTGATATGCTCCCCTTCAAGTAGACAGGTTTAATAAATAAACTGCTAATTGAAGGGGAGTTTTTCTTTGTCTAAGAAGAACAAATACAATGCCATGTATGCAAAGAGGAAGGGAGAATAAGTTCTATGAATTCCATGAAAGCGTTTGACATATTGAAATATCATTCTATAATTATGAACAGAATTGGACCTCACCGAGATGGGAAAATCCTGATTATTCCAGTCTGGATCGGATGAAGATGTTGTCTATTCTCAAATAGGTCGCTGTCTATGAGGAATAAGATAATTGCTAGAGCTGTTGTTCAATAAACAGCAAGCTCCATAATCAGGGGCTTGCTCTTTTATTTACCTAAGGAGAATGGGGCGGAATGACACTTAAAAAAAGAATCTTTTTATTGTTTTTTCTCAGCGCGTTTATTCCCTTTATTAGTATATTTGCAATTTCTTATTATACCATTGATTCCATTTTTGTAAATAAAATCAATGATGGAATTAGGAGCAATCTACAGCAGGTAACTTTATCACTGGAAAATTCAATTACCAATCTGAATCATGTTACTCAGCAATTATCATATAGCGGTACTTTAGGCAAAAAACTGGATGAAGTCTTGCAACCTTCCTCCAATATAATTGAATTGATTGAGGCTAGAGATGAATTAAAGAATGAGTTAAATGTTGTAACGTTTACTAATCCGAATATAGGCTTGACCTTATATTATTTTCAGAAAGAAGGCGCTACACAGTTCGCTAACTTTCCTATCAAAGATCGTTTTGCCCCTGAGTCTTTGCCTGTGCTTTTCAAATCTTATGGCATTTCGTACTATGGTCCCCATATCAGTATGAACCGATTTAATGACCAACTCGTTTTATCTGCCATGCGAAAGGTACAACTGCCTCAAAGGGACGATGTATATATTTACGTCGAATCCGGATTTCGCCTTACACAGGATATACTGGGTTACAACCAATACCAAGGAGCTTTATCGCATTTGATCCTGAATGGTGAAGGTCAAATTGTTTACAGTGAAATTCCGGAAACGATGAAAGTGGGGGAGAATTTCTTCAGCTTATCAAAAAGTGCTGCAAAAGACGGAATATCCCGTGACTACCATTGGTTTAAGGAGGACTCCGCTCAGAATTGGAGCGTCATCTCGGTAATTTCGCAGGCTAAGTATCAACAGGAGAAAAACCAGTGGTTGCTTCAAATATTACTGGTCGCTTTATTTTTTCTCGGCTTTACTGTATTTCTTGCTTGGCTTCTGTGGAAGATGGTCTACAAGCCACTCGGTCTGTTCCATTCTGAAATTAACGGAATGTCTCAGAATCCACAAAAAAAGGCAGGTAGCCAGACCCGCACTCATATTCCCGAGTTCGATTTTCTACTGGGAGAATTCTCAAATATGCAGCATCAAATCGGTGACCTGTTCAAGGAAGTGCAGCAGAAAGAGAAGATCCGTGCAGATTTGGAAGTGGAAAAATTGTTATATCAGATCAATCCTCACTTTCTGATGAATACGCTAGATACTGTACATTGGCTGGCCGTCATGAATGGACAAGGGGAGATTGACAAGTTGGTGCAATCCTTGAACAAGCTGTTGTATTACAATTTGGGTAAATTAGGGCAAGTATCGACGATGGAAGAGGAAATTGATGCGCTAAGACAGTATCTAGTCCTGCAGCAAATTCGATATGACTTTGAATTTGACGTGCGTATTTCAGCGGATGACCATGTGCTTCAAATACCTGTGCCTCGTTTTATTCTGCAACCGTTGGTTGAAAATTCTCTCTATCATGGACTGAGTGACGAAGGTTTTATTCAAATTGAAGTTACACTCACCAAAACGCTGAATATTCTGATACAGGATAATGGAGCCGGCATGACCGAGGAAGCGATTCAAAAACTCTTGAACAATCGTATAGCAGAACATAAAAAAGTAGGGATGGGCATCGGACTCAATTATGTTCACCGCATGTTGAGGGCACAGTACGGAGATCAAGCACAACTGGTGATCGAAAGTGAATTGGGTACAGGGACAAGTATTCTGCTCATACTTCCTATCAAAGGAGAAGATGTTCGGGGATGATTAAAGTATTGATTGTGGATGACGACAAATTGGTACGAAAAGGCATAAGCTCTGCGATGCCGTGGAATGAGTTCAATATGGAAGTTGTAGGAGAAGCAAGTAACGGGTTGAAAGCACTGGATTTTCTGAAATCCCAACCGGTCGATCTGATGTTGACGGATCTCGCGATGCCGGTGATGTCAGGTATTGAACTGATGCGAGCTGCAAGGCAACTCTATCCAGAGCTTCATATTGTCGTATTAACACTGCATCAAGATTTCGATTATATCCAGGAAGCGCTCAGGCTGGGAGCCATCGACTATATAGCCAAGGTTCAGCTCGAGCAGGAGCAATTCGAACACGTGCTGCATCGAATACATATCCGGATTGACGAGCTGACGAATAAAAAACGAAAGCTGCCGCTGCTTAGTGAGACTAATGTCCATTACCGCCATGTGTATGCACTTGTTTCACTGGATCGCAAGTTAGGACAGAGCTGGCCGATTGAACCGACATCCAGTGTAGATGAGATCCGATGGGAGGTTGAACGGAACAGTTGGATGTGGGCGGCACCCATGGACTTAGAGGATCAACTGTTCCACAAACTGAAGGAATACCGGGACCAAGTTCCCCAAGGCGCCTTGCTAGTTATATCCGATGTACAAGAGCGAACGTGGTCGCAAATCCAAAACTGGATTATGAATTATACAGAAACGTCCTTATTCTATGCATACGACCCTTATGATCCTGTCATTGCCGTTTCGATGAATGTGGAGGACTCATTTCCAATAGAACCGCAGGATGAAGACATGGATCGAATTAAGCAAAGCTGGTTTCTATCACCATGGACACATAACGACAGTTACTACAACCAACTGATTGAACAGTTCAAATCACTAAGATTGCATAAAAGCCAGCTGATGGGATTGCTATACTCGATAGTTATGGAATGGAATCACCTTTTTGCCGAGACTACGCTTGGTAGAATCTCAATGATCCATTCTTTTCTATCGTGGTACGAGGTAGAAGCTTGGATCAAGCAGACCTCTGTGGACATTCGTAAGGCAGATGAACAGACCTCGTATTCACAGGAGATTGTAGACGCCGTCAAAAAATCAATTATGATCATGCAAAATGATTTGGACCAAGCTTTTACTGCTTCAAGTTTGTCCCAGCAACTGAACATCAGCCGAAGCTATTTCAGTCAATGCTTCAAGGATCTGATGGGGAAAACCTTTAATGAGTACTCCCGTTTTATACGAATAGAGAAGTCTAAAGAGTATTTATTGAATACAAATAATCAGATTTTCTGGATTGCGGAGCGAGTGGGTTATACGGATGAAAAATATTTCAGCCGAATTTTCCGCGAGTTGACAGGCCTGCTTCCAAGTGAATATCGACAGCTGGGCAGAGGGGATAAAAAGCGTACTCTTTTATAATTCAGTCAAGCCGACAGATTCCTGATAGGAGCTGCCGGTTTTTTGTGCTTCACTTTGGTTAGTAAGTAAAGATAGACAAATGTATGTCGGCAGGTAGGATAAATGCTTACAAGCCAAGTATGACTTCACTGCCTGTCGTGAAACCGCATACATTTTTCTATCCAAACAGACGTTTAATCCCTATCTCGTTTTGTCTCCATCGAGTTTTATAATGAAAGCGTAAACAACAGTGATAGAGAAATATTCACAACGAAGGGGAATCGAATGAGATGACAACTAAATGGTCCGTAAAAAGCAAATTGTTGACGAGACGTCTGGCCGTACTGTCGATATCTGCCCTAATGATTTCAACCCTTGCAGCCTGTGGGGCTTCATCCAACCCTCCCACTGCGAAGGAAGCGGGCAAATATGAGATAACACCCGGAGACCCATTCAGTGCCTATAAAGACGAAATAACCGTCACGATGGGTCGTGTGACTACGGCCAACCCGAAGCTGCCGGCTGGAGATTCGTATGAGAATAATGCGTATACTCGACTGGTCAAAAAAGCGTTTAACGCTCAGATTAAAGACCAATTTGAAGCCAACGGAGAAGATTACAGCCGTCAGGTTTCGCTCGCCATCGCCTCTGGAGAACTGCCTGACATGATGCGTGTCGATTCCAAGGATGAACTCAAAGAACTGGTTGATAATGATCTGATTGAAGATATGACGGAAATTTACAAACAGTATGCCACAGATAATATCAAGAATATTTACGACTCTTATGAGGGCCGGGCGTTAGACAATGCGACGATAGATGGACGTTTAATGGCGCTTCCAGCTACTTCCCTAGATTCCGCACCAACCATGGTCTGGGTTCGTCAGGATTGGCTGGATTTACTGGGAATCCAACTTGACGCAGACGGAGATGGTGCTATCAAGCTGGAAGATGTGGAGAAAACGGCCGAGGAATTCTTAAAAAGAGATCCTGGTCAAACCGGGAAACCAGTAGGTATTCCCTTTGTGAACACCCTGAATACAACTGACTACAATGGTTCCGCCTATACCATGCTGGGAGTTGCCTCAACGAAGGGTTCATTCCCTCAGTACTGGATGAAGGGTAAAGACGGCAGCATTGTTTATGGCTCGACAACAGAGGAAACCAAGCAGATGCTAGGCGTCATGGCAGATTGGTTCAAGAGAGGCATCATCGATCCGCAATTTGGAACACGCACATTTGATGATATTACGGCACTGTACACCAACGGCCAATGCGGTATTGCTTTTGGACCATGGCATATTCCCGACTGGGGTCTGGGCAACGTGAAGCAGAAGGATAAGAATGCGAAATTCACGGCTTACACTTTGGAAGATGCAGATGGAAAGGTAAACGTGGCACACGCCAATCCAGCTAATCAGTTTATCGTTGTAAGAAAAGGATACGAACACCCGGAACTCGCCGTTAAAATCGTAAACCTTTTCTACGATAAACTGGCAAATGATAAAAATGTGGGAACATCTATGCCAGAAGCTGCCAAGTATCAAGAGAACGGCGTAGACGGTTCTACCAGACCGTTTAATATTGAAGTCAACTCGGCGACCTCGTTACTGGATGACTACTCTGATATCGTTCGAGGGATTAAAGGAGAGATAAGTTTGGATCAGGTCCGGACAACAGAATCAAAGAACAATATTAAAAGTATCCAGACTTACTTAAGTAATATGGATACGGATAACGTTACAGCCTGGTCGAAATATCACTCGCGTATCAACGGAGTGGGACTCATTGACAAACTGACACGGGAAAACAAATTTGTATGGATGACACCCGCTTTCTCCGGAACTACACCAAGCATGAAACAGACCTGGGCTAATCTGACCAAGATGGAGCAGGAATCTTTCATCAAAATTGTGACTGGCGCAGAACCTCTGAATTACTTCGATACATTCGTTAGCAATTGGAAGAAGCAAGGCGGTGACCAGGTAATTCAGGAAATTAAAGACGAGGTTGCATCCAAAAAATAAACAATCTTGAACTGCTAACAGGGCTGCGTATTGCAGCCCTGCTTTTAGGAAAGGGGTCCATCCATGAAACAGGGAAACGATAAAGCAAAAATCCGGTTCGGCACGGGTGCCATATATCATCTGATGATGCTTCCGGGTATTTTATTTTTGCTGGTATTCAGCTATGTACCGATGGTCGGTGTCATTACGGCGTTTCAGGATTATATACCAGCCAAGGGAATGTTAGGCTCCAAATTTGTAGGGCTGAAGCACTTTATTTATATGTTTAAGCTCCCGGACATCGCACAGGTTTTCAGTAATACGTTGGTGATTGCCATTGCCAAGATTCTATTGGGAACAATGATGGCTATCATTTTTTCCATTTTGTTAAATGAGATCCGCATCAAATTCGTTAAAAAATCCGTGCAGACAATTGTTTATCTGCCACACTTTCTGTCCTGGGTAGTTCTAGCGTCCGTGGTTGTTAACATGTTCAGTTTAGATGGAAGTGTGAATCAAATTTTGGCCTTTTTCGGTCTGAAGAATATTAATTTTCTCGGCAGCAACACCTGGTTCCAGCCGCTGATTATTGGGACAGACGTGTGGAAGGAGTTCGGTTACAGTTCCATCGTCTATTTGGCTGCAATTACTTCGATTGATCCGGGTCTGTATGAGGCGGCAGGAATGGATGGAGCCAGCTGGTGGAGAAAAGTATGGCATATTACGTTGCCAGGCATGCTGCCTATTATCCTGCTCATGGGAGTGATGAGTCTGACTAATATTTTGAGTGCCGGCTTCGATCAAATTTATAATCTGTATAACCCAGTTGTCTATGAATCGGGAGATATTCTGGATACTTATGTATATCGGATTGGACTCGTTGGGCGACAGTATAGCTTCGGTACGGCTGTTGGCCTGTTCAAGTCAGTGATTGGTATTGTTTTGCTATTGTCCGCCAACCAATTGGCCAAAAAATACACCGACCGAAAAATATTTTAAGGAGGCGAAGCCTGTGTCGTATTCTGTAAGCCAAAAAAATCGAATTGGCGGGTTAGTCATCTATGCCATCGTCATATTGCTGGCATTGATCTGCCTACTTCCATTATGGAATATCGTTGCGATTTCATTTAGCAGCAGTGAGGCCGTGTCAGCTAATGCTGTAGGTCTCGTACCGGTCAATTTTACAACCGCAGCGTATACGAAAATTATTGATGATGCTCAGTTCTGGCGTTCCTTTGGCATATCTGTTCTACGTGTTGTGCTTACACTTCTTCTCAACATGATTCTTATTGTTCTAATGGCATACCCGCTCTCCAAGTCAAAAAGAGAATTTAAGGGCAGAAACATTTATATGAACGTCATGATTTTTGCCATGCTGTTCAGCGGTGGGATGATCCCGAGTTATCTATTGATCAAAAACCTCGATATGCTCAATACAATTTGGTCGCTTGTTCTACCAGGAGCTGTTCCTATATTCAGTGTCATCCTTGTCATGAACTTCTTCTCTGCTGTACCTAAGGCCCTAGAGGAAGCAGCATTCATCGATGGGGCAAGTCCGTTGCAGGTCCTGTTCAAAGTGTATGTTCCCGTGTCCATCCCTGCGCTGGCGACGGTAGCACTATTCAGTATCGTGGGAACGTGGAATGATTTCTTCAGCGGTTTGATCTATATGACTCAAGTTAGCAATTATCCGCTCATGACGTATATTCAGTCCCTTAACGTGAATATTGCGGAACTTCTTCAATCCGGCACCAACTCAGCACAACTCAGCAACTTGACTGAAATTTCAAACAAAAATTTAAATGCGGCAAAAATCGTAGTCGCTGTCATCCCGCTACTGCTGATTTATCCGTTGCTTCAAAAATATTTTGTGACTGGAATTGTTGTAGGATCGGTAAAAGAGTAATTGTATGCTGTGACTTGATTAAGATAAAAGAAACTATCCCTGTATGGAGGGTTATAATGAACAATGGAAAATAAAAAAATTGGTGGAAAGAAAACGTTGTATGCCAAAATGAGATATTGTTTTTATTTCCGAAGTGGATATCGTTTTTAATATAGACTGTATGTTCAGTCATGATTAAAATATTACTCGAGAAAATATTACCACATGGGGGAGGGTAACAAGGTGGAACTTTTTTACGAAATCGAAGGGAATGGAGTCCCTATAGTCATGATTCACTCGGGAGGTGTCGACTCAAGGGTATGGAGATATATGGTGCCTGAACTAGCAAAATCATTCCAGATCATTACCTTCGATGGTCGAGGAACCGGCCACTCGCCTGCTATGCAAGAGCCGACTTCACTTGTGGAGGATTTACGCAAACTTCTCGAACATCTCGGACTGGATCTTGTCACACTTGTTGGCCATTCCATCGGTGGGCAAGTCGCGACTGACTTTGCGTTATCATATCCATCTATGGTTGAGCGGCTAGTGGTGATTGCCCCTTCATTAACGGGATTTGCATATTCGCAAGAATTCACCAATTATATGGCATCGGTGAATGCGGCCGCTCCCGATATTTCAAAACTTGTAGAGTTGTCCCTAGCCGCACCGATCTATCGGGCTACGATGGCCAGCCCCCATCGGAGTTTTCTGACTGAAATGCATACTCACTACATGACAAGGGTATTCACCGAGTGGAGAAGCTTTGAGGTCCTTTGGCCAGAGCCGCCTTCGATTGAACGTTTAGAAAAAATTGCAGCGAGTATGTTATTTATACAAGGAACAATAGAATGGCCGGATATGTATAATATTGCCGAGCACTTCAAGCGTGTACCTGCAATTAGGTTTGCCGAAATCAAAGGGGCCGATCATATGCTTGTTCTTACTCATGCGGAGGAACTAGCTAATAACATCCGACAGTTTTGTCACAGGTGAGAACCGTGCGTGAATTGGTTGGGTATCTCTTGAATCAAAGTATTATAGTGGGGTAATAAGAAGTTTTGAACCTTAAAGAGCAACCCGGAAGAAACATCTTAGCGCTTGAAAGCGGCGGGTGAGTGGAAAGCGTTTGTTTACGGATATGGAACAGCGACAGTCTAGGTCCTTATTTTCTGCTGACAAAACAATAATAGATCCAAGAGACAGAGGGACGATAGATCATCAAGAATGACTAACCAAACTAACATGATGGTTCAACTGAACACAAAAAGAGATGACCCTGATAAATTCAAGGATCATCTCTTTTTATATAAAATAATTGAACACAAAAAATAGCTATGATATAATCGATAGCGCTATTGACAAATCATATAAACGACCAAAAAATATTATCCCTATTATTATAGTACATCTAGAACTTTGATTTGTCAATGCTTTTTTTACCCCCCCCAGAAAATAGATAGGAAGGTGGAATGTGCAATCAGGCTGCGTACATAATCAAGCGGTTTTGAGAAGAAGTACGCGGCGACTTACTTCGGCGGTGACTAGGCATGATCATGATTGTTCGCTTTTTTCTCTATATTAATGGTTAGGAGAGATGTTGAATGAATTCACTGGTTCTCGATTTTCAAGAAATGGATGACGCTCAGCTTTTACTCGTTGGTGGAAAAGGGCTCAATTTAGGGGAGTTATCAAAAATTGAAGGAATACAAGTGCCAGAAGGGTTTTGTGTTACAACAGTGGGATATCAAAAAGCCATCGAACAAAACGAAAGGGTTCATGCTTTGTTGGATCGGCTAACTACGCTTAAAGTAGAAGATCGAAAACAAATTGATGAAACCAGCCAAAAGATTCGACAGGCCATTACGGAAGTAACCATTCCTTCCGATGTTGTGAAAGCAGTTGCTCACTATCTCTCCGAGTTTGGCGATGATTATGCTTATGCTGTGCGTTCTAGTGCGACGGCCGAGGATTTACCGCATGCTTCTTTTGCTGGTCAACAAGATACCTATTTAAATATAATCGGCAAAGAATCCGTCTTGGAGCATATCCGCAAATGTTGGGCTTCTTTATTTACGGAACGCGCGGTAATTTACCGAATGCAGAATGGATTTGATCACAGCCAAGTTTATTTATCTGTTATCGTTCAAAGGATGGTGTTTCCACAGGCTTCAGGGATTTTATTTACCGCTGATCCCATCAACGGCAACCGAACGGTGCTTTCTATCGATGCTAGTTTCGGGCTCGGAGAAGCGCTGGTCTCCGGCTTGGTATCTGCCGATTGTTATCAAGTACAGGATGGGGTAATCGTCAGCAAGAGGATCGAAACTAAAAAAGTGGCTATTTATGGACGAAAAGAAGGCGGAACAGAGACCAAGCAGATCAATCCTGATCAGCAAAAGACACAAACCCTTACAGATCAACAAATTTTACAACTGGAACACATTGGAAGACAGATTGAAAAACATTTCGGATGCCCCCAAGACATCGAAT
The DNA here is from genome assembly GCF_025846815.2 of Paenibacillus sp. BT-177. Lineage (NCBI taxonomy): Bacteria > Bacillati > Bacillota > Bacilli > Caryophanales > Paenibacillaceae > Paenibacillus > Paenibacillus sp. BT-177. Next base: position 108,496 of record NZ_JAOYTP010000008.1, read on the forward strand.
GGTGTTTGGCTGAAGATACATTTTATATTGTCCAGAGCCGGCCGATCACCACTTTATATCCCATTCCTGAAGCAACTGACCAGGAGAACCACGTGTATGTATCTGTTGGACATCAGCAAATGATGACGGATCCTATTAAACCACTGGGGATATCTGTTTGGAGGTTAACAGGTTCCGCTCCTATGTTTAAAGCTGGTGGTGGAAGGTTGTTTGTAGATATTACGAAGGGCCTGGCTTCATCGGATGGGAGGCAAAATTTATTAGATGTTTTAGGGCACTCCGATCCGCTCATAAAAGACGCGCTTATTACCATTATAGAGCGGGGAGATTTTATAAAATTGGACCCATATGACAAAAGCGAACAGGGGCCTGTTAAAAGCCATAAGGGCATGTCGTCTGCGGATATTCTGGCAGAGGCAGGAACCGATCCAGCAATTGTTGCTGAATTGATTAAGAGTAGTGAGACATCGTTATCAGCGTTAAAACATAACATCCAAACGAAATCAGGATTGGATGTATTGAATTGCATCCTGGAAGATATGCAGCAACGGAGGCAGCGTGCGTCAGATCTGAAAAATTTGAGTGTGATTATGTCCGCCATCCATGCTTCAGCATGGATCAATGAAAAAATGGATGAATGGTTAGGTGAAAAAAACGTAGCAGACACACTTTCCCTATCTGTACCTAACAACGTCACTTCTGAAATGGGTATGGAGCTACTGGATGTTGCAGATGTGATTCGTCCCTACCCGAAAATAATTGAGTATTTACAACAGGTAAAGGATGATAACTTTTTAGAAGAGCTGGTTCAATTCGAAGGTGGACAGCAGGTGCGTGATGCTATTACTGCTTATCTCGACAAATATGGAATGCGATGTGCCGGGGAGATCGATATTACAAGAACACGCTGGAGTGAAAAACCAAGTATGCTGATACCCATGATCCTCAGTAACATCAAAAATCTTGAGCCTGGCGCCAGTAAACGAAAATTTGAGCAAGGGCGACAGGAGGCAATGAAAAAAGAACAGGATTTATTAGCCCGATTGAAACAATTACCGGATGGTGAACAAAAAACCGAAGAGACAAAACAAATGATCGACCAGATCCGAAATTTCATCGGTTATCGTGAATATCCGAAATACGACATTGTTAGTCGCTACTTCATTTATAAACAGGCTTTACTAAAGGAAGCGGAACGACTCGTACAAGCCAACGTTCTTCATGAAAAAGAAGATATTTACTATCTCGCTTTTGAAGAATTGCAGGAAACCATACGCACGAATAAACTGGATTACCAGGTCATCGACAAACGCAAAGACGAGTATAGATTATATGAAAAACTAACTCCGCCACGTGTTATCACGTCTGATGGCGAAATCATTACGGGTCAGTACAAACGAGAAAATATCCCCGCTAAAGCTATTGTAGGCCTCGCTGTTTCTTCGGGTGTTGTAGAGGGGCGGGCACGTGTGCTCCTGAATATAGAAGGGGCTGATCTGGAAGATGGCGATATACTAGTCACCGCCTTTACTGATCCCAGCTGGACTCCATTATTTTTATCCATAAAAGGGTTGGTTACGGAGGTGGGCGGACTGATGACCCACGGAGCCGTTATCGCACGTGAATATGGCTTGCCAGCCGTTGTCGGAGTGGAGAATGCGACCAAACTGATAAAAGATGGGCAACGAATTCGCGTGCATGGAACAGAAGGGTATATCGAATTTTTGTAATGGATAAATAAGGGGAAACGATAGCGACTGGAAGGAGCTCACCCAACAATTGGGCCGACGCAAGAGGAACTTCATCGTTATGGCTCCCTTTATGAAGTATATTCATGCTGGCAATGGACAACGCTTAGGTTAAATATTATCTTATGCGGGAGGTCATCGCTTCTTGAAATTTGAACTAGGACGTTGCTTACTGAGTGAACGATTGATGGAATCTGGAAAGTCAGCAGAATGGCTGGCAAAAGACTTGCTTTTTAAACCGGAACGAGTTTACGACTTTATTGAAAACAGGAGAGTGATGCCTCTCAAAATTGCCATATCGATCGCCGATTCCATCGGTTGTGATGTTCGTACATTGTATGAATTAATTCCGAATGATAATGAAGTAAAGGGAGATTAATGGAATAAGTGGCAGGTTCCAATAAGGCGACAAATGTAATCCATTAAACTATAACGGCAAACGCTAACTTAATAAAAAAAAGGAGCTGATCAACGTGATCGGCTCCTTTTTTAACGGGCAGAATTTCCTTAGAAAGTGAGTGAATAAATTCTATTATTATAATCAGAACCTTTTTTTCATTATCGAGAACACGAATTACGCACACCTTCTTATATTTTTTTGCAAATCAATTTTCGAATGATTCAGACCTAGTCATATAAGATAGTTGACAGTTTGTCATGCGGTATATGTGACAGGCCCAAGTACGATGTCATCAAAGCTTGGCGGTTTTATCACTGTTCGATTTAACAATATCGGAGGTAAGGTGAGGGGGTAAAGCAGAACAACATTCTAAAATAATGGAGCGATTGCGTTATGAAATTATTCATCATTCGAAAAGGAGTGAAACTTACTTTAACAGATATATTGGCGGGTACACTAGCTTATGGAACTGTCCACGCAGAGGGTCAGACGGCAAAAAAAATCGTCCCTTACGAAACATCGAATATCAGAATTAGTATATGGCAGATTTTCAATACCATTCCGACCTATTTGCCACTCTGATACTTACCTCATCAAAGTTTAAGTGTTTCTTATTGGCTTACTATTTTTGGTCGCACTTATATATGAAAACTTGAGCGAGCAGCGATGTGCATCAAATTGAGTGACGGACCTCCAACCCGAAACAAAAATTAACTTTTTTTTAAGAATCTCTTTACGTTTAATTAAGATTTGTTTTTCATACTTAATCATGTACAGTAGGCAACCGGATGTATCCGGCCCTGCCAGTACTTCAGCCCGTATGCTCTCTTGGTTAAATCCTCTATCATTAAGTTAACAGAGATAAGGAATTCACATAGAAATATTATTTCAGTTTTGACAATTTCAATGGAATTTGTCGATTAAAATAAGAATGAGGGATGGTTGGATCAATGTTGCTTCGTTTACGCAAATCTTCAATGCAGGCAGTCTGGATGGTGTGGGAAAGAGGGTTCGATTGGATTTCACGCTTTCGCGGATCGCATACATCGCACTTTGGAATTTGCAAAGTCATGATTAAGAAACACCGAGGGGAGAGCATCGTCTGTGCGGACTCCACCATCATCGATAGAGGCGATCTGGTCGGAGAACTCCATCTCAATAATGAAACGATTCTGATGCTGATCAAATCCGAAGACTCAGACCGCGCGGCGCTCATGACGGCCCGGCTTACACGGAAATCCATGCAGCAGATCAGCGAGGCATTCGCAAGTCAGCCGGAGTTCAGAGAGGTGAAGGCGTTAGTCGCCATTACGCTGCTTCATCGTGGTTTGATACATGGTCTTGGTTTCGAACAACAACCGATGAAGTCCGATCTGTTTCAACGCATTACAACGGCTTATCTACGATTATTGTTATCCGTCATGCACCCTGAAGGCAAGAAGCGGATTGGCCGCAAGACCGAACAATTGATACCGATGATGCTGATTCACTCCCGCAGCTCGCTGAGGAACCGATTTATGACGATGAAGAGACAGTCCGTTTCAAAGGAGTTATGTCTACCCAAATCAAGATCCAATTAATTAAAAACAAAAGAAACTAAGAGCGTGGTGGGTAAGTTCCTGGAGGGCGGTATGAAGTTGGAACACAGCGATTGGAAACCCATACCACCCAGAGGTAACCTATTTTTCATCATGCTCTGTAACAAAGGCGGGAAGGCATTCATGGATGAAATTATGGAATTTTTACAGAACTTCGGAGCGACGGGACTTTTTATTCACGCTATGCTCGATGCGATTATCTTCCCTATCCCGGCGTTCTTCCTGCAGCTTTCTTTAAGCGCGATGCAACCGGAGTCGGCTTTATGGCTCGCTACGGTTGGCTTTGCCGGAAGCCTGCTTGGGACACCGATCGGTTATGGGATCGGCAAGCTGTCGGGAAAGCATGTTTTAGGCAGTGTAATGAAGAAAAAATGGCTGGATTCGGCAAGCGACTTATTTGCCCGCCGTGGCGAGGCTGCAATCCTGATCGGATCGTTCACTCCGATTCCGTTTAAAATATTTACTATTTTATCCGGATGCATGAATTATACGTTATGGAAGCTGCTCAGCTATGCGGCCATTGGCCGGGCGGTGAAGTTTTATGTAGTCGGTTTTCTCTTCTATATATATGGCCGTGCGGCAGAGAATATGGTGAACCAAGTTCTCACGATTATGCTGGTGGGCGTTGGTATAGCGATTGCGGCAATATGGTTCTTGATATGGAAGCTGTCTGAGCGGAGGAAGATAAGGGATGAACATCAACCGATCGAAAAAACAGGGAACGGAGGCGGAAAGCAGAATGCAGTGGATAAGGCGAATTGATCAAACGATGTTCTTCTGGTGCAACCATCGGCTGAGTAGTCGGGCCCTGGACCGATTGTTCGGATGGATTACCCATTTGGGCGGAGCTTTATTTACCATCATTTGCGCAGTGTCCTTGGCATGGTTCGCCGAGGGGGAGTTCAGCAGAATCGGGCTGCAAAGCTTGATTGCACTGGCCGTTAGCCATATCGTTGCTGTTCTGATCAAGAGAAAGGTGCGCAGAGACCGGCCTTTCCGCAAGCTGGAGCAGGTAAAGGTAGGCAAATTCCCGTTGAAGGATTATTCCTTCCCATCCGGCCATACAACCGCTATTTTCGCCCTGGTTACACCTTTTATGTTGGCCTCATCGCCGGCAATTATGCTTGTCTTGATTGGTCTGGCCTTGTTGGTGGCCATATCCCGGGTTTATTGGGGCTATCACTATCCAATCGATTGTGTGGCTGGTGGGATGGTCGGATTCCTAACGGCGGTGCTGGTTATTTTGTTCATACATAGTTAAATTTCACGAAGGAGACGATTGTTGATGAATAGCATAAAACGGGAAAAGCTGCTGATTTTGTCCGGCGCGCTCGGGGATGGACACATGCAGGCGGCCAAGGCGATTTTGGAGGCATCGGTGTTGTACAAACAGGGAGTAGAGGTGGTCGACTTTATGCAATGGATCCATCCCCGCATGCATGTGGTTGAACGGTATTGCTTCCTGCAATGGGTGAAGCATTTTCCTTCCTCATACGGATATATGTATCAGAAGACCCGGACGGACAGTACACTTACTTTCTTCCTGAAGCATTTTCTCACGACCAGCCTGCAGCGACTGCTCAAACTTCTGAATGAGGAACAGCCGACGTTGATTGTCAGTACGTTCCCGCTGGCATCAGCCGCCATTTCCTTGCTTAAGGAAAAAGGGATGACGGATCTGCCTGCGGCAACAGTCATTACTGACCATTCCGATCACAGTTATTGGATACATCCGTTTACGGATCTGTATCTGGTCGGCTCCGAAGGTGTGCGTGGAGCTCTGCAGAGAAAAGGCGTTGCTGACCACAAAATTGCTGTAACGGGCATCCCTGTTCGCCCTTCCTACAGTCAGACCGACAATAAAGACCGGCTGCGCGAGAAGCTGGCCTTGCCTCTTGACGCCTTTGTCGTGCTGGTGATGGGGGGCGGTTGCGGGATTATCGATAAATCCTTCATCGAGCAAATGCAATCTGACTCTTTTCCCCCTAACGTGCAATTTGTGATCGTATGCGGACGCAATGTGAAGCTGCTGAACCGTCTGCATGAAGCGTTGGGAGACAGGGATAACGTCATGCTGACAGGCTTCCTGGAGGGAATCCATGAATGGATGGCGTCCGCAGACGTATTGATTACCAAGCCGGGCGGACTGACGACCTCCGAAGCTCTGGCGCTTCAGCTTCCCATGCTGCTGTTGAAGCCACAAATGGGGCAGGAAAAGGATAATGCCAGTTATTTGATTCAAGCGGGAGTAGCGTATCTATGTCAGATTGACAGTTTGCAGGATCAGCTTCAGCGGCTGGTTCAACAGCCTTCCCTAATGGAAGAAATGAGGGAGAATGCAGGGCTGTGCAGACAGCAGGATTCCGCCAGACATGCGGTCATGCAAATTCTGAACATGCAGAGCGATACCCAGGAAGAAAAATGGGTTTGCTCCTTGCAGCAATATGCTTAAACTTATTTTTCACTAAGGGGGATAAAGACGTTGCTTGTTAAATATTTGTTGATTGGGCTCATAGGCTTCATCAGTCTGTATATGCTAATTCCCAGTTTTCTGCCAAGAATAGTCAGATTGGGAGCCTTTCGTAAGGGAACGACCAAAAACCAGGTAGCGTTCACATTCGACGATGGGCCGCATCCGAGGTATACACCGGAATTATTGGATTTATTGCAGGATTATCAAGTGAAGGCCACATTCTTCGTGCTTGGCTCGCAGGCGGAACTGCACCCGGATCTAATCAGAAGAATGGATCGTGAAGGTCATCAGATTGGAATCCACAATTACGCTCACACCTCCAATTGGCTGATGCTTCCCTGGACGGTGCGGCGTGATCATATGAAACGGACCGCAGATATTATTGAATCCATAATTGGAAAAAGGCCGGATCACTATCGTCCGCCATGGGGGCTCATGAACGCTTTCGATTTCTTTCATCCCAAATCGTACCGCATCGTACTCTGGTCCTTGAAGGCGGGGGATTGGCGCAGCAGGAGCTGCCGCAAGAAGCTGAAGGCAACGCTGCTGAACGGAATTACGGACGGATCTGTTATTTTACTGCATGACAGCGGAGATACGCCGGGAGCGGACCGTCACGCGCCATATTTTATGCTTCAGGCTCTGGAGGAAGTACTACATCAATTACAGGGACGCAACTTGCAATTCGTTCGTCTGGATGAAATGGCTTGACAAGTGAAATGAGGTGACAATAGTGAGACAGGAACCACAAATTTTAATTTTAACGGCCGATTACGGAGAAGGTCATCATCAGGTGTCCAAGGTGTTGCAGCAAAGCTTAATTCGCAATGGTTATAGCGAGGTGGCGGTTGTCGACTTGTTCCGGGAAGCTTATCCTGTGCTGAACAAAATAATCCGCTTTCTATACCGGCAAAGCCCGCATGCAGCCAGTTTAGGCATTCCCTATTACGGATGGATCTACCATCTGACCAACCGGCTTCCCATGAAGGGAAAGATTGCGGCCTGGATGAACAGTCTTGGCGGCGACAGGCTCAAGAAAATCATCCTCCAGTACCAGCCGGAGGTCATCATTTATACATTCCCGTTCGGCAGCTTGCCAAGCAGCGAAGCATTATCTGCGATCCGTCCCCGGACTGCTGTTGTCATAACGGACTTTGACGTTCACCGGAGATGGCTGTTCGCCAAGCCGGATCACTATTTTGTCCCTGCCAGCGACGTCAAAGAGGCCATGGTCAGGCAAGGCGTCCCCGAGAGTCGTATTACCGTGACCGGAATTCCAGTCAGGGAGTCATTTTATGATGCGGCAATGATCGGTTCCAGCTCCGTTAAAGAGGCAGATGAGCATGTGATTCTGCTTATGGCCAACGTCTGTGGCACATTGCAATCGCTATCGAGGCTCATCGGGAAGCTGCTACTCTTGTCAGGCGTCCGCATTCAAGTGATTTGCGGCCGGCAGAAAAGATGGAGACGGAGACTTGCGGAGAGCTGGGCGGATGATGCAAGAGTGGATGTATTCGGCTTCACCTATCAATTGCATGTTTTGATGAGCAGTGCCTGCTGCGTCATCACGAAAGCGGGAGGCGTTACACTATCCGAGACGATTCAGGCCGGGGTTCCGATTTTCATCCTAAATCCGTTTCTGGGGCAGGAGAAGGAAAATGCCTTGTATTTGCAGCGCAAAGGAGCGGCAGCCGTGGCCTTTACGATTCATGATCTGGTGTTGCAGATACAAGCGATGATCTCCTCTGAGCCGATCAAGCAGTCAATGATGAACGGGCTGCTCGCAGCAAGGCAGAAAACGTCTGCGGACCATATTGTTCGGCATTTGTTTCCTGAGGCAAGCCCCTTAAGAAGGGGGGGAATATGATGAACGGGAGGAGCGCGTTCAAGCTTTCTACTCTGATGCTGTTCACGGTGCTTTTTTGCACAGAGTTTGTCCGAAGTGCTTTCTTGTTCTCGTTCCTGCCGAACTTTGCCGTCAACGAATCGGGGCAAACCGTTGCTTTGGTCGGTCTTGCCGTCTCGCTTCATTATACAGCCGATACGCTGATTAAATGTGTGGCTGGATATTTGCTGGACAGGTTTTCGCTGCGCTGGCTGCTGCCCGCCACTTTCGTCCTGATGCTGTCCGGACTAGCCGCTGTGTTCTTTAGTCCATATGCCTGGGGGCTCGTTGCCGGTTCCGTGATGCTTGGGATGGGGGCGTCGCCTATATGGCTCATTTGTCTGGAGAAAATCCGGCTGACGGAGCGGGCAGCCCAGATTGGGGCGATATACACCGTGTGGCTGGCCTGCATCGGTCTGGGGCCGATCACAATCAATCTCACCTTCGATTATGGCTTCGTACCTGCCTTCCGGCTGATGGCTGCGCTGCTCGCCGTCGGCTGCATCGCATCGTTCGGGATTAACAGAACAACCCCCTTGCATCTCCAGAACGTCAGCTTTGCCGAACAAGCGACAGGACTGCGAAGAAGACTCGTTCAGCTGAAATGGCTACTGCCAGGCATGGTCCTGCAGATGACCGCTGCGGGACTGCTGCTGCCGATACTGCCCGGTTTTGCCGCTGACCATCTAGGTCTGAGCCAGCCGCAATATTCGATAATGCTCATATTCGGCGGGGCCGGTGCGATGCTGTTTCTGGTCCCGATGGGGAAGCTGGCCGATCGATGGGGGCACAAGCAAATGCTGTTCGCCGGTTTCGTATCGCTTACGGTCATATTGGCTCTGTTAATCGTATCCATGCCGCCGCCTGCATTAACGATGCTGTTTGCCTTTATGCTGGGATTGTCTTACTCAGCCGTGCTTCCGGCCTGGAATGCGGTGCTGTCGTACCTTGTTCCGGAGGATCAGAAAGGGACCGGGTGGGGAGTACTCTCCGGGATTGAAGGGCTCGGTATTATGATTGGTCCGGTCATCGGGGGATGGATAGCCAGCCAGTATACGAATGAAGCTGCCATTAGCATCAGCGCTGCTTTACTGGCTGTTCTTGCACTTTTTTATTTAATTTTGCCGCAAAACAAGCTTGTCTCGGCTCGCGGGACATTGCAGCACAAGAGGGAGAATGCTCATGGACCTGATCGGGTTAGTTGAACAATTGTTTCACGAATATGGATACCTGGTCTTGCTCATCAACTTGCAGCTAACTTCATCGCGCTCCCCATTCCCCCGAGCAACAACACCTTGACCTATATCGGTTTCTTAGCCTCTAAAGATGTGCTTCATGGGCTGTCGGCTTTTCTCAAGCAGGACTCCTACGATTGCAATCAAAAAAGAAAGTACACTAGTTTATCCTTACTAACTAAATTGTATTAGCTCTATCAAATAACACAGTTAGAACAACAACTCATTCTGGGCATGTTTCTTTGCCTATCGGTAAAGGTTGTTGTCCTAACACCTTTTGTACTAGAGATCCTTATCTTAGCAAGCACGTCATATAAGACAGTTGACAGTTTGTCATGCGGTATATGTGACAGGTCCAAGTACGATGTCATTAAAAGTTTGGCGGTTTTATCACTGTTCGATTTAACAATATCGGAGGTAAGGTGAGGGGGTAAAGCAGAACAACATTCTAAAATAATAGGAGTGATTGCGTTATGAAATCATTCACCATTCGAAAAGGAGTAGCACTTCTGACGGGCAATCATTCTGGGGACAAACCGGCGGTACTTTGGGATTTGAATCAAGAGCCTTCGGATCTTTAGGCGGGCAGCGCATTTTGGTAACGTGCATCAACTCGGTAGCCCCGGAAGTGGAGCCGGCTCACAATAAAATAATCGATAAGGAGTTTGGCCGTTAAGTTTAAAGCCGACATCGCGCCCTTTATTTGAGGGCGAATGTCGGATTCTGCTATAATTAACCGTCGTTTTATGCAATCGAGGCACGTATGTCCGCATTCAGAAGAAAACGATTTCAAAATAGATAAGATGTACTAGGGACATAACGACGGCGTATTTTATATTCGGTCGGTGAGCTCTACTATCAAAATTCTGTAACTTGACTTTTAAAAACCACAAATATAATAACTGAAATATTACATTTGTAATACATATGGAAATGAGAAGAGAGGAGGACATCGGGTATAACCTGCTGGCAGGGGTTCAAACAGACGATATATTTTTAGGGAAAGAAGGCTAAAATCTTGAAAAAATACGTATTAAATACAAATAGAATAGCTTTATTTGCGATGACACTCTTTCTTGTGCTGCTCGTTGGCTGTACAAAACAGGGGGCTTCAACTCCGCCGACTGAAAAGGAGCCACCAAACTCAAACGCAGCGAATGTGGTTTTTAAACAGCTTGAAGTCAAGTTTGACGCGCGGCTGGGCGTATATGTTATTGATACGGGAACAGGGAAAGAGGTTGCCTATCGGGCCGATGAACGTTTTGCCTATGCATCCACTTACAAGGCACTGGCAGCAGGCGCGGTCCTGCAGCAGAAGTCTAACGATGAACTGGGCAAAGTCATTAAGTTTGCCAAGGATGATCTGGTAACGTATTCACCGATTACGGAACAGCATGTGGATACCGGGATGAATCTCAAGGAAATCAGTGATGCGGCTATTCGTTATAGCGACAATACGGCAGGAAATTTGCTGCTAAAGGCGCTCGGCGGGCCCGAAGGGTTCGAAAAAGCGATGAGAGACAACGGTGACACTGTGGTTATGGCCAACCGTTATGAGACAGAGTTGAACGAAGCGATTCCTGGGGACCACCGTGATACGAGTACGCCCAACGCCCTTGCCAACAGCTTAAAAGTGCTGACGATTGACGATTCCATGCCTAATGACAAACAAGAACTGCTTATCGGCTGGTTAAAGGAAAATACTACCGGTGACGAACTAATTCGGGCGGCTGTGCCAGAGGGCTGGGTAGTTGGTGACAAGACAGGCGCAGGAAGCTATGGCACACGCAACGATGTTGCCGTCGTATGGCCTCCGGACAGGGATCCGATCATTATTGCCGTAATGTCCAGCCGTGATACCGAAGATGCAGAGTATAACAATGCCCTAATCGCTGAGGCAGCCAAGGCGGCCTTTAAGGCTCTGGAGTAAGCGTAGCAGAGCTGCTGGGTAAGTCGATAGGGCTATTTAAACCAAGCACAAAAGGTCGAGACAAGGGGAAACATGCTCCTGTTCTCGACCTGTTTGCCAAACAGGGAATCGTAAGAATTCCTCTGGATTAGAGTATTCCCCTATGACCATATAAGTACGTGTTCCAAAAGTACCCCCTAATTAGTGCGAGTTCAAAAAAACTTATAGAATCTCTACAAACTCATTTCAGTGTAGAACCCCAGTCATACGGATCACTGTGGTCGGTGTAAATACCCTTCACCACACGATAGGCAAGCTTGGGTTTGCGATATTCGTTAACCAGCCCCTTGTTATTGAAGGAGCGTGCCCGGTCTCTGAAGTGCGGTTGATGGCTCAGAAGTTGGCCCCGTGTATCTGCAAATTGCCAAACGTAAGTGCCACTAATCTTCGGATCGCTTCGAAAGAGCTTCAGCGATTTGCCGAGCAAATCAGCTTGATAATCCTCGCTGAATAAGCGCGGTTCCCAGCCAGAATCTCCATATACACCGGCTCCATCAAATTCGTTCATGAGCACCGGGGTATACTCGGCTCCATATTCATTGCAACGCTCATTGATGGCTTAGATAGATTGTTAAGTGCTGGTGCCAACATATATGCGCTGCAGGACCTACACTCAAAGCTATATATATTCGATGGGACTTCGGTTATTACCAGATCTGCTAACTTTACGTTTAATGGTTTCTATAAGAGCCATGAATTTGGTATGTTAATAGAGAATGAACCGGTTTTTGCTAATGAATGTTCCGATTACTTCAATGGAATCCTTGAATCAAGGTGTTTGATGAAGAACTGGTTTTGATTGCGGAACCCGGCTTGCATCAGATGCCCGAAGTATTAGGTAAACCGATGTTGTTCTTTGAGATCGGGTGTACACACAGAATTCAAACTGAAGCTTTTCTACATAGCCGTGGTGTCCATACGCTCAATGTAATGGAATTTGGTACACTGAACACGATCCTAAGTGGTGTATCTGCCGGAATAGGGGTATCTTTACTCCCGCGATCTTCGGTTGTTCAAGCCGAATTAAGAGGAGAGGTTTCAGTGATATCTTTGCCAGAGCCATACTGCAGGTTGGAAGTGGGACTTGTACATGCCCAAAGTGAACATCTATCGGCCGCATTACGTGGCTTGCTGGAGATGATGACAACCAGGAGTAACGAAGGCTAAAAAATTCTATTTCATAAAACTCTATCGGGGTTGTATTGTTATTAACAGTGAGGGACGAACTCGAATTCGTTAGATCGAGGGCCTAATCAATAATATTTTACATCGGTACAATGATGGCAGGCTTTATCTCACCTATAAAAGGAGGATGTTTCATGGAATCAGCGGCATTAGAACCAATTCGGGCTCTTTTGAATCAGGCATATCAGACCGTAATGGGGAAGAGCTGTACGCGGGAATCGGAGCAGGCGATCGTTGATTTTGAGTAAAAGCACAACGTTATTCTTCCCGAGTCGTACCGGGACCTTTTGCTGTACTACGGTGCCTGCCACTTCGGTGATCCTGCGCTCTATTCCGTACAGGAATTGGACTGGGCATACCCTGCATTTGTGGAAGCGTATCATGAGTATTAGAAAGAGTACGACCTGCCTGAAGACCTGAATCCGTTCCCGATTGGCGGTTTTTGGAGAAGGAAGCATTGCTGTTCTGAAACGGAATTCGGGTAAAGTTCTGATGCTTATCCACGACTATGCAGGAGACTATCCATTTCAGGAGGTAGCGCCTCACTTTGACGGATTGATGGAGATGCTGGCCGGTTCTGCGATCTGGGTTCAGGAACAGATGAAATAGTCAGACTAGGTGACACGTTGTATGGGTGGGGAATGTTATCAAGTTCTTGTCATCCGACAACAATTGTTGAGAAGAAGTTTTATCTCAGCAGCTCATGTAATACATATGTACAAAATACGAGTTTTGTGAATATGTATAAGGGAAACCTCGTAATTAATTTAAATTATAGAGATAACCTTTGATTTATTTTCCAATTCTAAGTGGTTCTTTCTTAGATCTTTGTCTGTAACAACTTCATGTATAATCCCGTTATTATCGCACCAAATTTTCTGTGCCTTTATTTGTTTCAATGTTCGGGAGTTACGCGGATTTTCGGGATTTAACTCGAATTCATATTTAACCTCACAACATTTTACAGTTCCATCTTTCAACTGAATCCACATGTCAAAAATACTTGTATGTAGCTCACCATTAAAAGCATAGCTAATCTTAGGATATTGTTCACAATAAGCTTTGATTGCTTGTTTCTATTTTTTAAATTCGACGCTCCTACTCGACTTCTTAAAGCTGTTTAAAATATCCCCTCTTTATATACACCATAAAATAGATACACTAAAACAACGTTAGACCTATTAACCACTTTCTCAATACGGAAGTGCTTTAATGCTTTATAAAACTTAAAGGCAACTAAATACTGATGTTGCGCCATGCTGCACTTGACGTGTAGATTTTCCCCACATATAATTAAAGTCAATAAAACATATGAACAGTTGCTCATGTGTTAATAAAATAGAAAGCTGGGATATGTATGGCAGGACATGATCATGGACATCGACACAACAATAAAAAAGTTTTGCTGATCTCCTTCATCATCATCACTACTTACATGCTGGTCGAAGCTTTTGGTGGATTTATTACCAATAGTTTAGCTTTGTTCTCGGATGCAGGTCATATGTTATCGGATTCTCTTGCGTTGGCGATCGCTTTGTTCGCGTTTAAGTTTGGAGAGAAAGCTGTCAATAAGGAAAAAACCTTTGGTTACAGGAGATTTGAAATATTGGCTGCAATGCTAAACGGTGTTACTCTGATTGCGATTGCCTTATACATTTTTTACGAAGCGATTGAAAGGTTTATAAATCCTCCAGAAGTAGCTACAGTGGGGATGCTAGTTATCAGTATTGTTGGCCTGTTCATTAATATACTCGTTGCCTGGATTATGATGCGAGGTAGCGATACAGAGCACAACCTGAATATGAGAGGTGCTTATCTGCACGTCCTCAGCGATATGCTGGGATCTGTTGGAGCGATTATTGCCGCTCTTCTGATGATGCTCTTGGGATGGGGTTGGGCGGACCCACTTGCTAGTGTAATTGTCGCAGTACTTGTCCTTCGCAGTGGTTACTTTGTTAGTAAGACTTCCCTGCATGTGCTTATGGAAGGAACACCCCGTAACATTGATGTAGAGGAAGTCGTACAAGCCATTTCGCAGTTCGAAGGTGTGAAAGCCGTACATGATGTGCATATTTGGTCAATTACTAGCAACTTAAACGCTCTGACTGCGCATATTGTAGTTGATGGAAATAAAACAGTGTATGAAACCGAGGCCCTACTGCATAGTATCGAGCATATGCTGGAGCATAAGAACATTCCTCACTCTACTTTGCAGATCGAGTCCGAACAGCATAGACACGATGAATCCATTATGTGCACTATAGAGTCAGGTGCGCCGGATGCACATGCACATCATAGCCATTAATAAAAGGAGGACTGTTTGACTTTTTTGGAGCGGCTGAATCCTCGACCGCTCCCCTAAGTACCAATGCACTCCTTGGAAATTTGTTCTGTAGACTTAGATCCAAGTCTGTTAACGCAAAATGGGTCATTCCTTCTTAAATGGAGCGATGGCATCTAGTATAAACCTCATTATTTTCTCAAAAGTCAAATTCATATCTGAATCGAGATAATTCAAGTCTGCCCACCATCACAATACGGTTTTTCGTACGCATCTTTACCTACGCGATTGCCCTTTGATACGATTCAATCAGTGATTCAAGGTGACCTTATTATTTTTGAAATGGTGACTTTTCCGTTCTCTTTACATATTAATAGCACCTGAAGCTATTCCCTCTGACTTTTCCAATCCAAAAAAGAACTGACCGTCGTAGCTTCTTTCTTTTATATGTCCAGTAGTATATAAATAAAGATTAATAAAATGAGTGGACTGTTTAATCAGTGCCTTTCATAAAATTCTGAGTCAAATGGAGTGAAGTCTCTTTTAGAGTATTAATAAAAATACGTGTCGCAGCACTCAGGTATTTATCTTTCCTGTAGATAATTCCTATATATCGAGCAAGATTAACATTTAAAATGGGAATAATTCTGATACGAGGATGGTTAAGGTACTCTAAGTAAGGTCGCGGTAATATAGTTACCCCTATCCTATCTATAACCATATTAATTAAAGATTGCATGGTTGTAATTTCAAAGACCGGTTCTGGAATAAACCCCACATCTTTACAAGCTTTATTTATAAGCTGTCTTATAAAATATTGTTCAGGAAGTAAGATGGAAGGTGTTGTTTGCAAGACTTCTATACCTAATTTATCCTGATTCTCTAAGGGGTGTCCAACAGGCACTGCAAACGCCATTTCCTCTCTATATAAAGAAATGGTTTCTAATTCATCCCCTTTCATAGGTAAAAAAACAATGCCTATATCCAGCTTATTTTCTAACAGTTGTTTTTGAATATCCCCAGTACGTAATCCAAACACAGATATCTTAACACCAGGATATAGATGATGAAAACTACGTAATGTGGGCGGAATGAGGTAATTTTCAACGGTTAACAAGGTGCCTATAGAAATGGTTCCTCTTTGAAGGCCATTTAGTTCATCTATTGAGGTTTTTGCCTGTTCCAGTTCATGAAAAATGTTACGTGTATACTTTAAGAGTAATTCCCCTGATTCCGTAAGAGCCGTCTTTTTACCAATGCGATCAAATAAAAGTGTGCCAATTTCATGTTCTAACAAACGAATTTGTTGACTTAAAGAAGGTTGAGAAATCCCTACCTTTTCTGCTGCTCTTGTAAAATGTAGCTCTTGGCACACAGCGTAAAAATATTCAAGTTGTCTTAACTCCATTCTTAAGCCTCCTGATTTAAACGGTAATAGTTCCTACCTTTACATTTTGCAAGTTTATTAACATGAATTTCAATAGGAATACTATAAACAATCTTAGATATTACACATTATATCATAGGTTAAACCTATGGTTATTATATAAATAATTGAATTGTACTATTGATTGAACTGTCTTAGACTATTAGTTGCACAGAGATCCATTTAATCCTAAAAGTATAAATTCTTTAAACTGTGTAAAAATTTTGTGGGGGTGATAAGATGGGTAGTCAAAAAACAGAGATTATCTACTACAGTGAGTTTTTAATAAAGAGTAGTAAGCCTGCCGTTCGAGCATGTTCATGGAAATGGAAAGACATTTATCCATTACTCAATTAATCTGTATCGGAAGGCTTTCTTTAAAGTGGCCGTGGAACATTGTCACTCATTCATAATCATACAGGGGATACGCATGGAACTTCATCAACTATGAAAGTAGTCGTCCAAATTTTCAAACCTGGTGGGCATAATAAAGCTCATCGTCATACTAATGTAGCTCTCAATCTAGTATTTCAGGGCGAGGGTTATAGTATCGTGGATGGAGAAAAGATTGAATTGAAAAAAGGCGACCTATTCTTAGCTCCTCCTTGCTCTGCTCATGAGCATTGCAACACTTAGCAAACAGAGGATGCTATTATTTACACGTTTCAAAATGTACCGGTTCTTACTTCAATGGGCACTTGGTTTTTAGAGAAACCGGTGGGTAGTACACCTCGTCACATAGTCAAACCAGATACACAAATAAAGAATAACTAGAAAAGATTAGTTAATACTTTTGGCCTGAAGAATGTAACCAAACTTTAAACAACATGAACATAGAACAATTTAGTCATTCAAATATACCTTTTAAAAATTATCTGAAAGGATTTAGTATTTGACCTTATGTACAAATTAGTTCTTGTAATGTATATACACTGGAGGATATAACTGATGAAAAATTTTAATGTTGCTATTCCAACTCCCTTTCGTGATGATGAGAGCTTATATTTAGAAGGATTCAATCCTATTGTTAAACATTTAACAGATAACGGGATAGATTCACTACTTGTGTCTGCTACGACAGGCGAACAAAATTCAATGAGCATTGAAGAGCGTATCCATATTATTGATTATTTTAATCAACAAAAATTTGAAAATGTTGAACTGATGTTTGGCGTATCAGCTACAACAACAAGAAATGCAATAAAACTGGTTAAAAAGCTTGAGGAATCTGTTTTTGATTCTATTCTAATTCAGTTTCCACCTTACATTCAGCCGACACAACAACAAGCTATTTCTTATATCAATGAGCTGCTACAACATACCACCAAAAACGTTGTCCTTTATAATAATCCTTTCCGAACAGGATTTGAGCTAAGTGCTGAATCATTAAAGACTGTTATTAACCAGAAGTACTCTAACCTTGTAGGACTTAAAGAAGAGAGTGATGCCAAACGTCACCATAATACTGACTTACCAGATGATTTCATCATGTTCGCTGGTGGAGATGTAAATCTTACAGAAAAGATAATGAATGGCTGTAATGGACTTTCTAGTATGGTAGGAAATGTTTACCCACAAGAAATCAAACAAATTTTTAATGACTTATTAATGAATAAACCAGTAGACCTTTGGAAGATAAAACAATTAATTAATAAAGTTACAAGTGGTCAAGCCATCATAAACATAAAAAATCACTATAATTCTTTAGGTATAAAAGTAGGGGCATGTCGTTCTCCTATTAACTAACGGGAGAAGTCCAAAAATTCGCTTAATTTAATTAAAATGTTTAAAAGTAACCGTCAAGTAGAAAACAACATTTTATTATGTTCTCTGCTTTACGGTTACTATTGTGGAACAATATAGAAGTGTGGCAATCCAAACAATAAATGAATTGATTACCTAATTTAGAAAAGCTTTAGTATTAAATACGGAGGATCTATAGCGATCATGGGTATTTCACAAAAAACCAATCAACTAGGACAACCGAAACCGGATCTAAAGCCTAAAATGGGATTACTTATTATAGGTATCATCCTAATGGGAGCCAATCTCAGAGCCCCACTAACATCAGTGGGTCCACTAATAAATTCTATACGTGACAGTTTAGGCATATCTAATATACTAGCAGGGACAATAACTACAGTACCTTTACTTACTTTTGCATTCTTATCCCCTTTTGCCCCTAAGTTAGCTCAACGTTTTAGTACGGAGTTTATCCTATTTATTTCTTTAATCTTATTAACCATTGGATTTGGAATACGTTCTTTTGGTGGTGTAATAACCTTATTTATAGGAACAATCTTAATTGGTTCATGTATTGCCATTGGTAATGTATTACTCCCCAGTCTCATTAAACATAACTTTGCACAAAATGTAGGAATGATAACAGGGATTTATATAGTCTCTATGAATTTATGTGGAGCTATTGGATCCGGTATAAGTATCCCCATCTCCTCATTATCAGGATTAGGATGGTCAGGAGGTCTCGGATGCTGGGGAATCTTATCTCTTCTTACACTTTTCTTTTGGTTACCACTAATACAAAATCAACATGAACCTATTAGATTTGTACAAACTAAAAAGAAAGTTAAATCTATAAACTTATGGCATTCTAAACTAGCATGGAATGTCACGTTATTTATGGGTTTTCAATCCTTAATCTTTTATACCATGATAACGTGGCTTCCTGAAATTCTTGAACAAAAAGGGCTGAACACTCATGAAGCTGGCTGGATGTTGTCTTTAATGCAATTTGCTATGCTTCCTACTACGTTTATTGTCTCTATTTTGGCTGGACGTTTAAAGAAGCAGCATTCATTAGTACTGGTTTCAGTCGTCTTGCTTATTGGAGGGGTATTCGGTATCTTTCATGGAAGCACGATCCTTATTTCAATATGGATAATCATGGTTGGAATTGGAGTGGGATTTGCCTTTAGTTTAGCTATGATGTTTTTTAGTTTACGTACTCAAGATACGAATGAGGCAGCAGAATTATCCGGCATGGCTCAATCATTAGGTTATCTTTTGTCTGCTATCGGCCCTGTCTTATTTGGATGGTTGCATGATGTGACACATAATTGGAATACTTCCTTACTGATGTTAGTTTTAACTTCTGTTATTATCTTTATCACGGGTATAGGCGCAGGAAAAAATGAATATGTAGCATAGGATACCAGTCAGTAAACAAGAATACTTGGTTTTTAACCCAGTCTCAAAAACATTTGTTTTTGGGATTTTTTTGTAATTGGTATTAATATATAAAGGGGAATGGATAGTTGAAAACAAGAGAACTTCTTACCGACTGTCGCTATTTTATCGAACTAACGTTTCCCGTGAGTTGGACAAGATTATTAGAACTGAATGCTAATCCGTACTGGGATTCATAAATTCACTTAATCATTAAGCTCCCTGGAAATGATTTAGTTTCCTCACTCAAGCTCATGGAAGCGCTGCATGCTATTGTGCCGAACGGTACGACATATTTCTTGCAAATTACAATTAATATCTATTTTACACAACTAAGATAAGCCGTCCCCGACCCTCAGCCTCCAGTCATTACATCGTATGGTAGTACCAACAGGGTATTCAAAATCACATTCACCAATAAGAAGAAGCCAAGCTTGCGACAAATGACATTAGAAGCAGGATTGCAAAAAGCATGAATGAATTCATGTTTCTTTTCAGAATGGATAGAAGCTATGGCTTTCGCTGTTGCTTCTGTGGCTATCCCTCTGCCGATGTGTCTATGGCTTAAACCTATACTTACAATCAAATATATAAAATCCTTATTAAATAAAGACTAAATAATAATTTAATCAAACTAAAAGAAATACGGGTTTTGTGAAGATGTCTTAGAAAACCCGTATAGCAACGTGGATTCTTCATGAGATTCCCAAATTATTTTGCTATATCAACCTCAGTAGATTTGTTTTCATGTGGACTATGAAATTCCATATCTCATGGACTCTTTGAATCCTTTGCTAAGAGTTGATCTCATTGATATAACGATTTAATGTTCAGTGACACAAAGTATTCCCCTTTAAAGGATATTATAAATCAGGTAAAATTCATCAATCTCACTGTATTTATCCCTGAGGCTAGACTTAGGGAAGATTTGTGTCACTACAATTACTTAGTCCATATTCTCCCCATTTTTATCCAATGACAAAAATGTTCCTACATTAATGACGCAAAGTTACCTAAATAGGTTCACCGATTTCACATTGATCCTTGAAGTCCATTTGTTCATTTTAATTGCCTTGTAGCTGGCTGCCAGGATATTGTTAAGTATCTTTTGAAATAAAAAAAGAACGACTACCTACTGGAAGCCGTATAAACCGTGCCAAACAGTTATTCTATTATTAACTCACCCTTAATTCTATACTTCACCTTATTATTAGAATGCTCTTCTTCCCTCTTCGCCATATGTATCTCAGGTTCACTCTTATGTACATAATTTACTTTCATTATTCGGATCTTTGTACACCAATATGATATTCATACTGAATAAATCCAAGTTTTCATTAAAGGCCTTTATGCTCAATAAGTATATGTACCATTTAGGAAGATGTATTTTTATACCGTGTTTTTCTGCGCCAACAGGATGAATCGTTCCCAATTCCTCAAGATGAAAACTGATTTCATGTTGATATTTTCTACTTTATTAAATGAAATAACGACTTTTTCTTCTTCCTCAGAAAGATAAAATGAATGATTATCTTCATCATTGAAAGCAGTATGATCTTTCATAAAATCATTTAATTCATCAAAATCAACCGCAATCTCAACCATGACATTTTCTGCTGGGATATTTCCATGATTATAAACTTCTAGATAAACACTAGATTTATCGTCTTGAAACGATGATTCCTCCACACCACTTCCCCAGTCCTGAAATCTTGTCACCCGACAAATGATAAATTGTCAATTAGCTGGAGAACATTATTTAAAAACACACCTAATACAAAATGCAACTCACCTCCATCTAGAAGTAAATGAACTTTGCCAAATTATTTTCTGATCTTGCTGATGAAAAATGGATATATAGGGACCTTTTCGTATGATTTCCTATGTGAATGTGATATTTAGTATACTTATATATTCATTAAACTTCCCTAATAAGAACGTGCATCGCTAATCCCTTCTGCTCTTCTGCATTACAGGTAAATAAGCTCTTCACTACAAATCTAGACGACCAAACTCCTAACCTAACTTTCCTCATCTCTTTTGTAATCTGTCGTGCTGATTGAGCACAACAAAAAGAGATCAACGGTCGGAACACGTTGATCTCTTTTTGTCGTCTCACTCTGCTTTTCTTTTTCTACCGTTCTCGTCACTCGCAGACCGAGAAGATACAAACTCAGTATCCTCAGGGTTATGTGTCCCCTCTGTTCTATTTCTAATGCCTACATTTTTTTGGTGTTTGGATATCCAATGTCACTGGATTATTTCAAACGGACAAAATGTATTTCTCCAAGCCTATTTTCAAACCGTCTTCATCATTACTCGATGTGACCCAGTCGGCAATTTTCTTAACTTCCTCTGGCGCATTCCCCATTGCAATTCCTAGGCCTGCGTACAAAATCATATCCATGTCATTATAGTTGTCTCCAATGGCCATCGATTCACGATAAGTAATATTAAATATCCCCTCGAGTTCCTGAATGGCATACGATTTGGACACCATCTCATCCATAATTTCCAGATAGGTTCCCTTGGATTTATAGACACTGATACCAGTAACTTCATTTTTGATTTGTTGTACAAGCCGCTCAACGTCTTCGGGAGGTCCCATGCATAAAATTTTGTGAGTATCATGATCTTCTTCTATATATGAGGAAAGCACCCTCTGTATGGGAGAGCCATTAATAATTCCCGCCTCCTGAATTACCCAAGGATTCTGAGTGTTATCAACGATCCACTGGTCATAGCCATATAAGTTAAAACTAATAGAAGGATAATGATCCGATACAATATCGTATATTTGTTTAATGCTCTTTTTCGATAAACAGATGCTATGGAGGATTTCCCTATTACAGCCCAATATTAGACCACCGCTATAACAAATGACGGGAGCGCTAATATTGAGCTCTTGCTGAAGAGGAAAAATGCTGCTTGGCATTCTCGCTGAAACGAGTACAAAAGGGATATTTCCTCCCACAACCTTTTGGATTGTATTTTTGGTGTCGAATGTAATTTGATGTTTTGAATTTAACAACGTCCCGTCAATATCGCTAAAGATTGCTTGTATCATGGCCCATGCTCCCTTGCGATTTTTTATCATTTTTCTTCCTCAAGCACCTTGATAACTTCTACTCCGCTATCCTGCAACATCAGCAATGAATGCTTCGGGGCATTCTGATTTGTAATTAGAATATCAATTTCGGAAAAATTCAGACCTTTAAACGGGCTTGTTAAATTAAATTTTTTGAAATCGGCAAGTAAAAATACTTCTCTGGCACGCCTCGATACCAGCTTTTTAACTAAAGCATCATCACGGTTCGCAAAATACACTCCGTCTTCCATAATGGCGGCAGCTCCTAAAAAAGCTTTGTCAAAAAAAACATCGTTCAACTGCATAGCCGTGTCGTAGTCATAAAAAAAACGGTTTTCATGATTAAATTTGCCCCCGAGCAAATTTATGTTAATTTCACTTTTTGCTGATAAAGCTTCTGCATTATCCAACGAGTGTGTGTAAACCGTCAGATTCTTGTCCAATTGCCCACAGAGCAGTTGAATGGTAGTCGATACATCCATGAAGCATACATCTCCGTCAGCGATATGCTCAGAAGCTGCTTTTGCAATAAGCATCTTTTGCTTTGTTGCTGAGGTTACACGTTCCTTGTAGGCTCTTATTTCTTCTTTTAATAAGGGTAAGGCAATACCTCCATGGGTTCTGATAACCCCCCCTTCATGAACAAGCTTAATAATATCCCTTCTTGCCGTATCTCTCGAGATGTTCAATAAATCGCAAATTTCCGAATTTGATAATTGGTTACGGCTTTGGAGATACTCCAAAATTTTCAAAAGTCGTTCCTCTTGGTGAATATAATCCCTCCCCCTTTCCCTATATTCATCATAAGCAATTTAACGCTTTTTGTTAAGTGTTTTTAAGTGTTTTTTAAAAAATTAAGCAAACTGCTTATATTGAGTATTTCACATGATAAGTCCCCGATCCGCATGCACATCGCATTAAGAGTCCAGGGACTTTATTCATTTTGCCTAATTATTGATAAATTCAATCTTTTGACATCTGCAGTGTCGGTTTTTACTTTTCGCAGTTGCGTGTTTCTCGCACGTTTAGTTTGAAGTGGATTGATTATAAAATGCTTGCACTCCTCGCGTATTAAAATAGGAAACTAATCCACATCTAATCCTACAACCGGCTCCATAACACACTCCCTAATATTAAAGTTGCGGCCACTCCCACGATGGTTCCCCCATAGCTTCGCTTGTGATAAGAGATCCCTGTCTCAACCAGCTCAAACATGGTCATTGAGGGCAGTGAGAGAACTGTTTTCACGACGGGCCCGCCTCAATAAAGTCAACGTTCTCTCGGCTACCGCCATCATATGATGCCTAAGAAAAAAGGCCAACCAGAAATCTCTGATTGACCTAATAACACGAAATAAAGTCCTAGACTGTCGCTATTTTATTGAGCTAACGTTTCCCGTTAGTTTGACAAGATTATTAGAACTGAACACTAAATCCGTTGAATTTATGAATCCCAGTTCCAAATTTGACGAGATCATGTTCCCTCAGAAATTTAACTGCAATTTTTAAATACCCTTTTGTTTCATCGAAAACTGAAATATGGCCAGGAGAATGTCCTGGAGTGTGATATATAATTAATCTTCTGTCCCCTAGATCGAATATATCACCATCCTTCAACAAACCTGTCGGCTTTCCTTTAAAGGGTTGGTATGTATCCGGATTAAACCTTTCTGGAGTAGGCAAGGTTATATCTCTTCTAATATTCTTCCTGATTTGCTCTATTGTTAAGCCTTGAATCCCGTTAATTAGCCAGTCTTCATCTCCTTTATGGACAAAGATCCGTTCAAATTCGCCATGGTTACCTATGTGGTCAGTGTGGACATGTGTCGTAATAACTTTTAGAGGTAAAGATGTCAACTGCTCTGTTATTCTTTTGATATTATCAATCCCAAGCCCTGTATCAATTAATACCCCTTCTTGATTTCCCAATACTAAAAATGAATGTACTTTCTCCCAATGTCCGTATTCACTAATTGCGTATGTATTATCATCAATCCGTTGCACTGTAAACCAACGATCTCTAATCATAGAAGCCTCCAAATTAGATTCTTTACGTCTTCTAAATTATACACTTAGCATTGAAATTTTGCCCGTTAGCTTAATGAAGCATCATCAGTCTAATACTTTATTTTTCAGTCTAAATCTTTATTTTCTCATAGTGTAGCCTTCCTCTCGCAAAAACCTACAACTTAAAATGGTTGCAATATGTCGAATGCTGAAGTAAAATTTTTTAAGCTCATTCCATATAGGAGGATAACAATGATTTATAGAAACGCTACTGTTGATGATATATCTGCTATAGTGGAATTACAAAAAAAATATCACATTACAACCATTAGTGAAAAAGACAAACACGATGGCTTCGTAACAACCTTATTTACAGAAGAACAATTTAAGGAATTAATTGAAAAAGAAAATGGAATTACAATTGCATGTCATGGCCAGAAGATTATTGCTTATGTGATGGCTGCCTCATGGAAGTATTGGGCTAAGTGGCCTCTTTTTCAATTTATGATTGACGATTTGAAAGATACAGAATATAAGGGGATTACGCTTTCTACTGAAAACACTTATCAGTATGGGCCAATTTGCATTGATATGGATTACAGGGGGACGGTAGTACTCCGAAAGGTTTTTGATTTTTCCAGAATGCAAATGAGTAAAAAATATCCGATATTGATAACTTTTATAAACCACATCAATCATAGATCTTACGCTGCCCATACCAAAAAGCTTGGTCTTGACGTGATTAAAAGCTTTGATTTCAACAATAATACTTACTATGAATTGGGTTGTTTCACATCAGAATGATTGGATGTAATTGTAATTTTGGACCATCCATAAGCCTATTTTACATCTCAATACCAAACCTCATGGAAATCGCCCTTCAACTAACCTACCAGACCAATTTAAGGGCGATTAGAATTAGAGATATTACCGATTAAGATCGAAACGACTAGCATTGAATCAGCTTAACTTACCGGTCAAAAATTGTGCCTCCCCCAGTCCAAAACTCCAATCATCATCATTATTTTCAACAATAGATACCATTAAATCGGTTGGTGCGATGCCGCATTCAGCTTCTAACCTTTCAGCCAGCAAGGAGTAGAGCTTTTGTTTCTTCTCTTTTGGCCGGGCTTTGCTTATTATGGAGAGAATAACTAGACTATCGGTACGGTTAAATCCTAGCCCAGTATCCTCATTAATCATATGGTCCGCCGGGTGTTCGTGAACGATTTGGTAACGATCTCGCTCAGGAACGTCAAAAGCTTCCACAACAACTTGGTGGGCAACATCCAAAAGTTTTTTGAGGCTTGCTTTATCTCGTCCTTTAATAAGATCAAAACGAAGTAATGGCATTCTAACTTCCTCCCTTTAATAAAAATTATTTTTCCCTATTTATTATCAACCATTCTAATAAAAGAAAATTATCGGACTACGGGTACACGCTCCTCCAACAGTACCAGTAGCTGCTCTTCAAATGATTCTGAAAACTTCATATGAGATGGATTTTGAGGGCAGTTCTAAGTTTTATGCGGTATTTATTCAGATAATCTGTGATCCGGTAAACTGCTTCTTCCGAATCTTCTGATTGCTCAGGCAGAAAGAAGTTTACTCCGAAAGGCTGGCAGACTTTTTAATTATATTCGTTAATAGCATTCAATCTTTTGAACAGTTTATTAAACTCTTTTAATTTAGCCTTATCCTCGACTTTGACCCCTGAACAATAGAAAGAAATATTACCGTTGCCTTCATCTAAAGAATTCATTTCTTCCAGTACTTTTTTTAGATTTTTTGCAGTTCCATTATTTCCATCAATTATATTAACATCCGATGAAAATAATTTTCTAAATATATCTTTATAGTAAGAAAAGTGAGTACATCCTAAAACAATAGTTTCATACTTACTTAAATCATATATAGATAATTGTTCTTGAAGATAAGGCAGCACTATTTGCTCGTTAAACTCAAAACTTTCTGCAAACTGAACTAATTTCGGAAGAGGTAATAAATCAACAACATGTTCGTTATCTAATTTAGTAATAAGATTTTGAAGTCTTTCTTCCCTTAGAGTCAAAGCAGTAGCAGTTACTAAAACTCGTTTATCTATATTTTTTTTTGATTTAACAGCTGGTTTTACGGCAGGCTCCATACCAATGATTGGAATACTGTATTTTCCCCTTATTTCTTCGATTGCTGCGCTTGTGGCAGTATTACAAGCAATCACTATCGCTTTTACTTTTTGCTGGCTAATAAATTCTATAGCATTTAAAACATACTTTTTAACTTCATCTTTCGTTTTGTGCCCATATGGAACATTTATTGTATCTGCGTAATACATATAATCTTCATTAGGTAAAACTTTTAATGTATCATGCAATACAGTAATGCCTCCAATACCAGAATCAAAAAAACCTATTTGCATTTTTCTATTCCTCCAATAAGGAATTAATTCACCAATTCCAATTGTATCTGGTTCCAATGTAAATTACCCAGGATCTAACTAAAGCTCTTGATCAGGATGAATACGAGCATGGTTCAAATTTCCTATCGCTCCTTTTTGACTTGAAATGACTGCACCGGATAGCAATATTATAGCAGCAACAACAAGCACCAAAGTGGCAAGAAGTAGTGATAGGCTATAGCTATGCGCCACTTCTAAAACGATTCCGACTCCGATTGGACCGAGTATTTGCCCGATACCAAAAAATCCTGTCATCAAAGCAATTGCTCTATTACCACTAAATGGTCTAGACATACGTGCTGCGGCGATAGCGAGCATGGAAATGCCCATAAAAGTGCCTCCAAAAAGGACAGATCCTAACGTCACGCCGAATATATTGGGAAGCCATACCGGTAGTATGACCCCAACAGCCTGCAGGATAAGCGCAATAATCAATGGTTTGATGTAACCGACTTTACTCGCCCACCAGGACCAGATCACTGTTGATGGTACCGCCGCTATCCCAACGATAATCCAGCTAAAGTCAGCAAAACTTGACATATGAGGCATTTGCTTAACCATTGCTACAAGAAACGTCGCGCTTACTAAATAACCTAACCCCTCAAGTCCATAAGCAATAAGTAGCCAGCCGAAAATAGATGGATTTTCCGCTGATGAACTCAGGGATTCAGCATTTTGAGTTATAGGTTTCGGCTCTTTATCGTGGATAAATGACCAAACGGGTACGATAAGGATGATACTAATGATCAAAAGGCCGATCCAAGGCCCCCTCCAAGTGAAAATGCTAAGAAAAGGCGCAAGTAAACCAACTAAAACAATACCAACGCCAACTCCTCCGTAAAATATACCTACCCAATTTTCACGCTTATCTGAAAACAACGCATCCAACACTAAACTTGATGATAGAACGAAAATAAGGCCGCTACTAATTCCAGCAAGAAAGCGCAAAATCATCCACCACAAAAATGATGAAGTGATTCCCATAAGTCCCGTTAAAATGATGCAGAGTACCAATTGCATCCGAAGATGATAGGCTCTTCGGGATCCCCAGGTTATGAAACCTGCACCAAAGGCAGCGATAAGGTAACCCAAGTTATTACTCCCTGCCAAATATCCGGATTCCGTAGCGGATAGATGAGCTTGTGATTGCATCAATGGAAGTATGGAAGTATATGAAAAACGTCCGATTCCCATTGCAATAATGAGCATAACTAAACCACCGATCATGGTCTTTGTGGAATTAAACAATTTCGCATTTTTAGCTCCTGAATTCTCCATGAGACTGACCTGTCACCCTTCTAAATTCAATTTACCTCTTAATACATCAATTAATATGAACATAAGTCCTGGTTAACATTAAAAAAAACAATTCTTATAACAAAGAAATGACGGTAGACACCATCCGGGATTTACCAACTTTTGAATCTTCAAATTCTATTGTTTTCCTAAAAAATCCAACATTAGTTCTCCAATTTCATATGCATGTGTTTCCAATGCAAAGTGCCCAGTATCTAATAAATGAATCTCGGCTTTAGGTAAATCTTTCTTAAAAGCCTCAGCACCAGCCGGAATAAAGGAAACATCATTTTCACCCCAGACTGCTAGCAAGGGCGGCTGATATTCACGGAGATACTGTTGAAACTCCGGGTACATTTTTACATTATTTTGGTAATCAAAAATTAAATCCAATTGTTTCTCATCATTTCCCGGCCGGGACATATAAGCAATATCAAGAGTATACCCATCTGGGGAAACTTGACTTTCCTTTGTTCCATCAACATATTGGCCCTTGATTGTGTTAGGCGCAAATGCTGTCCTATAACTTTCCCTTTTTTCTTGTGTAGGATAACGCCAATAATCTTCTCGTGCCGCCCATTTTCCTCCTAGTCCTTCAAGATAAATGTTGCCATTTTGGCTTATTATTGCTGTTACACGTTCTGGATGGTGCTTGGCAATGCGAAAGCCAATAGGGGCTCCGTAGTCAAAGACATATAACGCATATTTAGTAAGCCCTAGTTTATCGATGAAAGTTTCGATAATTTCAGTAATATGGTCAAATGTATACTGGAAATCTTCTCTGTCAGGTGATGAGGTATTCCCGAACCCCGGATAATCAGGAGCAATTAAATAGTAGTCTTTTTCTAAAATAGGTATTAGCTCTCTAAACATATGACTTGCGGATGGAAAGCCATGAAGCAATAAAATGACTGGCTTGTTGGGATTACCAGCCTCACGATAAAATACGTTTAATCCTTCTATCTCTAATGAATGATAAGCCCTCATACTATAACCTCCTGTTTTCTTCATAAGACCTGCCGTTTACTAAACTAATTGTAACTCCTCAAAAATATCGTGTAAAATGAATTTATACGATTTGTAATATCAAAATTATCAATAATAAAATGGAGGAATGACGGTGGACATCCGGGACTTGCAGATTTTTCTGGCGGTTGCGAACGAAGGAAGCATTACCAAAGCAGCCGAAAAAATGGAATATGTTCAGTCGAGTATAAGCATCCGTATCCAGCAGCTTGAAAAGAAACTGAAAACAGCGTTATTTCGTCGTGGCCGGCAAGGGGTTCGGCTCACAACATCCGGAGAGACACTCAAGTCCTATGCTGAGAAAATTGTCTTTCTTACTCAAGAGGCAGAACGAGTCGTGGCAGATAACTCAATCCCAAGAGGCCCGCTTCGGATCGGATCGCCTGAAACCACAGCTGCGATTCGGCTACCATCTATTCTCACTGATTACCATAAATCCTATCCAGAGGTGGATTTGGCATTAAAAACTGGAACGACGGAAGAACTTATCCATTTAGTGTTGAAATACGAGTTGGACGGAGCTTTCGTAGCTGCGCCAGTTGATCATGCTGAGCTCGATATTACTGAGGTAGGGGTTGAGGAACTTGCGTTTATATCGGGAGGACAATTCCCCTCAATAGATCAGCCTGAACAATTGCAAAATCTTACTTTACTAGTATTTCGTGTTGGGTGTTCATACCGACGAAAACTCGAGGATTGGTTACATTTGCAAGGAATTATTCCTGCTAAGATCATGGAGTTCGGAACATTGGAAGGAATCCTTGGATGTATTCATGCTGGTCTCGGAGTATCCCTTTTACCTCGCTCGGTGGTTGAAAGAGCCACGGTTCAATATAACTTGCGATCTCAAGAAATCTCGGAAGAATTCTATAAAACCCCGACTCTATTCATACGTCGTAAAGATACTTATGAAACTGCAGCTATATCCGAATTTATCCGGATTTCAAAACAGAGGTTCATTCTTACGTAATCTGCCATCGAAAGTTATCGACAATATCCTACATTTTAGAGCACCATATTAACGAGAACAAACCATACTGTGTAATTAACTTATAGAAACCGCAGCCTTCTAGCGGACTGGCGTCATGGGCAACAAAACAAAGAAAGCAGCTGATCACATTGGTCGGCTGCTTTCTTGTTGTTATAGAGCTAACGGCTGTAAAAAACTTCGATAACATTACCATTCAACCATTGCAGACCAAGCAAACGTAAACCGTGGTACGATTTATCTTCATTATCAGGACAAATATGATTTATTGAATCAAATCATGGAGACACACATTAATAAATTAAAAGAAAATAGATACCTGGGCATGTCAGATGGAATGGGCTGATGCTCTTGTTCCATATTTGCAGCCAAAAATCCATGTCTGCTAATGATAAGCGTATAGAACGGTTAAAATGTTGGCGAGACCCCTTATATTAAACTTCATGATCCTTAAATTAAAATATCTCGCTACATGCTTTCTAACAAACACATTTCCACCCGTAACTAATGTAAGTTTCATAAGATCCACCTTCTAATTAACTAAAAAATGTCCTAGCAATCACTTGGTCTAGGTGCAGAAGGGCCAAGACCAATGGAACAAAGCCAATTCAGTACTACCTCATGCAGCACGTTGATGTTGTCTACCTGGCAGTGTTCTAATCCGCCAAGTCTTCTATCCTCTATGGCGAAGAACGTCTTGTTTTTCGAACCAGCCTGCTCGTAATTTTTAAGAGCTTGCGTTAGTGGATTGGGCTGAACTAATATCTCTTCCGCACCGTGCATCACAAGAAGCGGGCATTCTATCTGGTGAAGCACGCCCTCGAGATTGTAGGCAAAACGAGGATTTTCCGCAAAGTCATCCAAGCTTTTTGCACCCAGGATTCTCATGCCGTGAGCAGCCAAACTCGGCGGCATCCATTTTAGCATTGCTTCCCAGTCGAATGCGTGGGTACCTCCGTCAGAGATGACGGCAGCAATCCTGTGGTCGAAGGAAGCAAATCTAAGGGAGTCGTATGCCGCAAAGCTCTCACCATGGACAATAATCTTGCTAGGATCCACTTCCGGTCTAGTCAGAAGAAAGTCGATTGCTCTTGAATGAAAAGCCTCGCTGTCAGCTCGTCTGCCCTTTCCCTTTTCGTACATTGAGAGACCGGTCCCAGGCTGGTCATAGACCATAAAGTTATATCCACACGAAATAAAGGCAGGCCCTAACCAGAAATAGTTCTCAATTGACCACTCATCACCACCATTAAGAGCCAAAATTGTGGGCTTCGGACCTTTTATCCAAGAAGGTGAGAAAAAGTACCCATCCAACTTGACATCCTCATAATCTACTTGGATTTTCTCTGGTTTGACATCGAAGTACTTTCCGGCAGCTTCGAAGAGTTCATTTACCTTCCTAAATATACGGATTTTCTCGGTGTCATTATCCATCACAGCATATTCAGCGATTCGGTGGTAATTGCAAGCACGAATGTAGCAGTTACGTGCTGTATACCAGTTTCCAAAAGCTTCTGCCTCCTTGCCATGCCTTTCCATGGCCTCTGCTGTTATGAGCCATTCCCTATGCCATGTTTCCTTATCATTGGGATCTATTTTTTTGCATGCTTCATAAATTTCGGTGACATCAGTAGCACCAAGACTTGCCATGCCTAGAGCTTTAGTTACTTGATATGACATCATATAGTTGTTTGGCCAACGACTGAATTCAATTGACATTGCAGTATCCTCCTTTTCTAGTTCTATTGATTACTCCCGTTCTTCTCTGATTAAGCAAGGGTGTATGTTTCGAAATGGTAGCACCTATCTATGTCGGTGCCGTAAACTTGATTTTCTACCATATCATTTCCTCCTATTAATTTTTTTGTAGTGTTTAAGCTACAAGTAAATTTTAAGATATAAAAATAAAGCTTCTCTAAAAGGAAAATAAATCTTTATAAAGAGAATATAGAAAATCATAAAGTACTAAAAAGCAAAAAGACCACTGCCTATGTTCTGTACTTTCAACCAGCAGCGGCCTCTAAATTATTGTAAAAAAATAAAATTAATGTTTTGCAAGTGGAAGGCTGAACTTTATGCCCAGACCGCCATACTCAGAAGAATATGCATAGATTTCTCCACCATGATGTTCAATAATTGATTTACAGCTTGCAAGTCCAAGCCCTATCCCGCCATTTTCAATTTGCCGAGATTTATCCACAGTGAAAAATTTAAGAAATAGTGAAGAGATATCCTTATCCGGCACTCCAGTCCCATTATCCTCAATTTCAAAATAGGCATAAGAACCTTGTGAGTATCCAGTCATATACACTTTCAACTCATTATTTCCTCCATATCTTACAACATTACTGAAGAGATTACCAAAGACCCGACCAATCATAATTTCATTGACCATAAGCATTACATTTCCCGTGAATAAATGTTTGTAAACAAGCTCACAGTCAAGTCCTGATAGCTCATATTCATATTCTAGGGCAATGTTTTCAAATAATTTTGATGCATCAACGGGTTTCACAGTCATGGATTCTAAATCCTGTTTCTCTTTGGTGAAGCTTACAAAGTCATTGATGAGTTCAGCCATATATTTTGACTTTTTTTGTATCAACTCATAATATTCCTGCTTTTCATTTTCTGATAGACCCTTTTGCATAGCTAACAGTTCAGCAAAACCATTAATAGATGTTAATGGTGCCTTTAGATCGTGAGCAATGGCAGCAATGATATCCGTTTGCTCTTTGTGTGCTAGTTGGAGCCTCTTTTCCATCTTATTAAAGTGATTATAAAGGTCTCCAATTTCATCATTACTCCTTAATGCAAGTGGAGGCAATGGATGCACAATATTTATTCTTTCCAATCTGGTATTAAGCAGTCCGATTGGTTTTTCTATAAAAAAATAAATATACATAATCAAAATAATAAAGATGA
Organism: Paenibacillus sp. BT-177; assembly: GCF_025846815.2. Taxonomy (NCBI): domain Bacteria; kingdom Bacillati; phylum Bacillota; class Bacilli; order Caryophanales; family Paenibacillaceae; genus Paenibacillus; species Paenibacillus sp. BT-177. The sequence continues at coordinate 141,669 of NZ_JAOYTP010000008.1, forward strand.
AACAGGCAATAGCAAATATAGGAAAGAGTAATCCTATATATGAGGGATTCAGTAATGAACTGGATATAGGTGAATATGCTGCAAAGATAAACTTTAAATAGATTCCAATTGAAACCATAAAAACTATAAACATCACTAGGAACAGTAAAGGCAGCTTTATTTTCAGTTTCATACCATTACTCTCTTTCCTTATACTTATATCCGATGCCCCAAATTGTTTTAATAAAGTCATATTCAGGACCAAGTTTCTTACGGATATTTTTTATATGAACCGTTACGGTATTTAATTCTCCGTATTCGTCTCCCCAGACATATTCATATATCCGCTCACGAGTCAATACATTATTGGGGTTATGCATGAGCATGGACAATATTTGAAATTCCTTTGTTGATAAGTTAAGCTTTCTGTTATTTAGAAATGCTTCAAAGGTCTTATCATTCAAGATGAGAGGAGAATCTGTCCTTTCTCTATTGGGACTAAGTTCATTCCACTCTTTAAGCAGCCTGTCAACTTTTCTGAAGTTGGCCCTTATCCTGGAAGTAAGCTCCTGAATGCTAAAGGGCTTTGTCATATAATCATCTGCCCCTATTTCGAGCCCAACGATTTTATCAATATCCTTATCCCGAGCGCTTAAAAACAGAATTGGAGCATTATAAGAATTTCTGATGCTTCGGCAGACATCAAGACCATTCATACCAGGCATCATTATATCAAGAATGATGAAATCAATGTGATTTTCTTTCAATGCACATAAGGCTTCTTTCCCAGAATATGCTGGAATCGTTTCAAATCCCTCATAACTTAAACTCTTTGTTATGAGTTTTACTATATCTTTATCATCATCTACAATTAATATCTTTTTTTGCACTTTTGCACCTCCGAGCTGCTTTAATATACTTTTGCGAGTCTACCAGTTGCGGCAGCATGATGCAATGAATACAATAACAAGAATAGCGACCAGATTGGCCATCCCGCCCTGAATGAGAAACGGGACGGCCAAAATTAACACAGCCTGCGTAAACAAAGCGATGCTGGCTAACAAAGGCGGTGAATAACGGTCCACCAAAGGACCCCCGAGAAAGCTGAAAATCGACGCCGCAGATACGGCCGTATACGTGAAGCTGGTCATCGCCACCGACTGTGTCGATTGCTGAACAAAATACAGCAGGACGATAGAATAAATGCTATCCGCGATATTGGCAGAAGTACGAGATGCGAAGAAACGGATAAAACGGCTATCCTTAAACAATAGATTCACATCTTCATCTTCTTACTGCAAAATAGTCAAAGCATTCAAAAGCCTGTCACGAGCAGTCTGGAAGATTTGATGGATATACTGCCGGTTTTCTTTATATGGAATAGTAAGTGAAATTTTCAGAATATCCCCTACATGCTCTGACTCGAAGAAAATGACCTTGTTGACATTAGTCTGTGTGCTTTCAGTATATAGATTGTCGAGCAATTCTGCATTATCGCGTCCCTCACCTAAATAGTTGAATACGATGGGCAGCTGTCCAAGTCCCTTTTTCAAAAAGCTACTGGATACTGGGTAAGCTTCCTCCATTTCCGCATTGAAGATCAGGTTGAAAAAGTTCAAATGATAGCGTGAAGCAAAGTCCAGATGGGTATGGATGCTCTTTTCATAGGGTTCCATGTCATCTTCCTGCAGTACAACGGGGATATGATCAATACACTCGCCTACGATTCCAAAATAATTCCGGTCGCCATATTGCCTTCCATAATTAGTAAGCCAAAGCGGAACATCAGAGCCTTCGAAATAGCTGCTGAAAAAACGTACAGCCATTTGAAGCGAAATCTCCCACATCATCGCAGGGCCGTGCTGCTCTGAAATTCCGCTTAAATTCAGCGTACAGCGATATCTAGTAGTGTCAGCATAGTTGCGTTCTTCGGTCAGCGCGTGGATACGTTCATTATTCTCACCAAACCTCTGAAGTTCGAATTGCTCGCTGATTTCCTGATCTCTGATTCCTTGAGGGCCTTGACGGATATGGTTCACATAATCCCGGTACTGCACCTCTTCTATCGTATATTCCTGTTGCGGGTGATGATATTCATCAAGAAGCTGTCTGCGTAAGATGTCGCTGCTCGTAGCATCAAAGATGATGTGCGAGCAAGGAAATAACAACAGATGTTCACGCAAATTTAAGCGAACCAGGACAATCCGGTACTGCAACGATTGTGTAAGTTCATAAGGTTCTAAAAACAGGCTGGAAGCGATAGATAAAAGTAGCCTACGTTGTGCTTGTACCGGCTGATCCGAGAGATCAACAATCGGTATAGAAAGATGCTCTGAAGCTGGATGCAGCTCCCATTCCCATGCTCCGGACGATTGAACAAGCACACTTCTTAGCAATTCATGGCGGTGAAGAAGCCGCTGAATTGTTGCGGTCAAACGCTCGGTGTCCAAGTAGCTATCTAACTGTATAGCCATGCCTGAGCCTGTAAAATGCTGCAAATGATACTGCTGAGCTGGTGCAAGCGGATAGCACCCAATAGCATTTAGACTTAATATATTGGTATTCCAGCTTATATTTGACTCGGCAATGCTAGTAAGCCATTCATCGGCTTGTAGTTTAAGTAAGGTTTCTTGTTCTTCGTTAGTTGGTAGAGTCCCAAAAATTCTATCTGGTTCGTCGGTTCCCCAGCGAACGATATAATGGGGATGAAGGTCTGGATGGATACGAGATTGGATAAACGCTGTGATTGCCTGGACTTGTTCTGTGTGAAAAGGCTTAACTTGCAGGAACAAATAGTCTTGCTTATCGGCGGATACGAAATGAAGCCATGCCTGTACACCAAACGCATCGGCAATTGCCTGCTCAACCTCCTGAGTTTTCGCAATAAGCGTATCCGTGTTCTCTCCGCCCTCTTCACCACGTTGTAACAGCTTGGCCAGGTTTCTGATCGTTTGATATCGCAGCAATTGATGTATATCTAGTGGAATGTTCGATTCCTGCATTTTGGATACCAACTGAATGGCCTTCAATGAATGACCTCCAAGCTCGAAAAATCCGTCGTCAATGCCGATCTTTTCAACGCCAAGCACTGCTTGCCACAGATTGGCCAATTGTTGTTGCACTTCATTAGTCGGAGCAACATATTCCATATCGGAACCGCTGGTCATTTCTGGTTCAGGCAATGCTTGGCGGTCGATTTTACCGTTCGTTGTCAGAGGAAAAGCCGGTAGGAACACATAATGGTCAGGAATCATATAAGCCGGTAACTGGCCAGTCAAATGGGTTTTCATATCATGCTTAGATAGCGGTACGTCAGTTGCGATATAAGCACAGAGCGTTTTTTGGCCATCCTTCGTGCTTTTTACCGCTACGTGCGCCTCCTGAACCGCATCATGTCTCATGAGCAGGTTTTCAATTTCCCCAGGTTCAATACGATATCCGCGGATTTTAACCTGCTGGTCTATCCGTCCGAGATACTCCAGATTGCCATCCGGTAGCCATCTGCCCAAATCACCTGTCCGATACATTTTTCCGCCCGGAATGAATGGATTAGGGACAAAATTTAGCTGGGTCAGATCATCCCGGTTCAGGTAGCCACGCGCAAGACCATCCCCGCCAACACATATTTCTCCTTGAGCACCAATGGGCAGCAGCCTGCTTGAAGAATCCATAATATAAACGGTTGAATTGCCAATCGGACGGCCAATAGGAATACTGTTATATTCCTTATCAATCGGGAAATAAGTAGAAAAGGTGGTGTTTTCCGTGGGTCCATAAACGTTGATAACGTTCAGCCCCGGAGAATATGCTCTCACCGTATTAATGATCCCGGGTAAAAGCACGTCCCCGCCCACCAGCAGGTGCTTTAGCGAAGCAAAGAGATTTGGTTTATGCTGGGTGAGCTGATTAAACAAAGGCGATGTCAGCCACATCGTTGTAATATGATATCGATCCAGCGCTTCACCAAGCTGAACAGCATCCAAGATTACGGATTCCGGTACAATGTACAAGCGCAATCCGTTCAGCAAAGCTCCCCAAATTTCAAAGGTACAGGCATCGAACACGAGCGCCCCTGTTAGCAAAATGCGTTCGTTCTCGGCAAATGGCATGTAATTGGTGTTCTTCACTAGCCGTATGACATTCCGGTGTTCAACCATGACACCCTTGGGACGCCCGGTCGAACCGGATGTATACATGACATACGCCAGGTCGTCTGCCGTCATCGATTCAGAAAGAATGAAGTCGTCTGAATCGTAGGAGTTGATGTCTGCCAGATCCAGAACCATACCGGAGAAATTGAAAGTGTTCATCTGTTTTCCCTTGCCGGACAGGGTTAGCAAAATTTCGCTGCCGCTATCCTGAAGCATGAACATAATCCGTTCCTGCGGATAAGAAGGCTCCAGCGGCAAGTAGGCTCCACCCGCCTTCAAAATACCAAGAATACCGATAATCATTTCTGGTGAACGTTCAGTCAAGATGCCTACGATGGTTTCTGACACAACGCCCAGTTTCCGCAGTTTCGAGGCTAGTTGATTAGCTTTTATATTTAATTCACGGTAGGTTAGCTCACGATCTTCAAATACAACCGCTACTGCTTCCGGTGTTTTCTCTGCTTGTTCTTTAAAGGCGCGATGTATAGTGTGATCGGATGGGTACGGTCTTCGTGTATCGTTAAATTCAAACAAAATCTGTTGTTTTTCCTCTGCCGTCAAAAGATCAATCTCCGAAACCCGGATATTTGGGTTCTGAATCACTTGCTCCATGATTTGGATGAGGTGGGCAGCCAATTGTTTGATCGCATTTTTGTTATACGTCAATGCATTATAACTAAATTTGATTTCCAGCTCGCGCCCAGGCATGACGATTACATTTAAATCATAGTTGGTCTGTTCAATATCCTCAACTTTACCAACACGGAGAGATTTGGATTTTACTTCCGTGTCCACAAGTTCTTCCGAAACTGGGAAATTCTCAAAGGCAACAATATGCTGGATCAGGTTTTGTTTTAGTACACTATGGGCTTGAATATCAGCCAAGGAACAATAGGAATACCGATTGGACTCCATCAAGGAATCCTGTATAGACGTAAGCAAGTCGGAAAATCGAAGTTCTGCGGAGCTTTTAATACGTACAGGTATGGTATTAATGAATAATCCGACCATATTTTCAATCCCAGAGACCTCATCAGGTCTGCCCGACACAACGGACCCGAAAATGACATCATTACTATTGTTGTACGCTTGTAGTAACAAGCCCCATACGGTTTGAAATAAAGTGCTGACGGTAACACAGTTTTGCTTGGCCATTTGCTCCATGCCTTGGGTCAGCTGCTCTCCCCATGTGCATATGAGCTGCTCTGCCTGAAACGAAGAATCAACGGATCGGGTATAGCCGGGCACAATGGTTTCATTTTCAAAATAATCTATATAATGGTTCCAGTATGCTGCTACTTCCTCTTTATTTTGTCTTTCCAACCACTGAATAAAGCTGCTGAATGGATAGACGGGCTCTAATTTTAAAGGTGTATCGTCCCGAAGTGATGTGTAAATTTCAAAAAAATCTTTGGCTACCGTTCGCAGGCACCAGCCGTCCATAATTATATGATGAGAAATCCAGATAAGCTTCGAGATATCCTCATCCCACTGCACAAGCGCTAACCGGATAAGAACTTCCTTCTCCAGGTCAAAACCTCTCTGCCGCTCTTCCTGTAAAATGGCTTGGAGTCGTCTCTGCTTTTCCGCCTCCGGTAGACCGCGCACATCTTCGGTATGCCCAGGAGTAGCTGATCGTTCCTCCAGTACAACCTGAAGAGGACGATCCGTCTCCTTATACACGAATACCGTACGGAAAATATCATAGCGGTCAATCAGCCTTTGTAGGCTTCGGCTGATTAGGTCGGTATCCATAGCTTCATGAATGGTAATAATCGTTTGTTCGAAATAAGCCTCTGACTTTTCATCAGCTATGGCATGAAATAGCATTCCCTCCTGCATCGGGGAAAGCGGATAGAGGTCTTTAATTTTCACTTGGTGGTTTAACAGCTTATCTGTCAAACGATTTGCAATATTTTCAAACTGGTCCAAAGACAATTGCCCATATGTAAAATCCGTCGGGCTTTGTTCTGCTGTTTCCTTAGCACAGCAATGGCGAATAAGTTCGATCAGATGATTCTTAAAGCTGGCTGTAAGTTGCGCCACCGTCGATGCTTCATATTCACGCGCGTTATATTCGAATACAATGCTGAGTCTTTCATTAGCCACCACACCATGAATACCAAAGCCGGGTGCTTTTTCAGTCAGAGGGCTGATTGCGGAACCGGCAAACATGGATAGTGCCGAGGTACGCCATGTTGTACCTTCTCTGGCTTCTTCGTCAAAGTTAAAGCTGATCTCAGGTGGCTTGGCAGAAAAAAAAGTTGTTTTATCCTGCTGCTCCCTGTTGGTCAAATAGCGTAAAATACCATAGCCAGCACCCTGGTTGGGTACACGCCGCAAATTGTCTTTAATCAGCTTGATTTGATAGGCCAGATCTTCGGGCTTGCTCACATGTACCACAAACGGATATACGGACGTAAACCGGCCAACTGTACGGGATACGTCAATGTCTTTAATCCAATCCGTCCTGTTATGACTAGCCACCTGGACTGCAATTTCAGCATGTCCGCTCCATTCATAAAAAGCTAATCCTAGCGCCGTCAGTAAAATATCATTTATTTCTGTATTGTAGGCATGGTGCGCGTGTTTCAACAGGTTTTCAGTTTCTTCCCGGCTGAGTGTCACTTCTGATTGGTGTGCGTCACGGATGAGGCTAACCGAAACCTCATGATCTTTTGGCAGAGGACGTACCTCACGGGCTTCTACCTCATTCCAATAGTTTATTTCCTGACGCACCTGCGCGCTATGCGCGTACTTGGATAAACGTGCTGCCCATTCCTTATAGGAATCAGTTTTGGCAGGCAATTGTAGCTTTTGACCGTTAGCAGCCTGCTGATAGGCTTTTTCCAGGTCTTCCAACAGAATTTTCCACGATACACCGTCTACGACAAGATGGTGAATGACGATTAATAAATGGTCGGCTTCCTGCAGCCGGAATAAAGCCAAACGCACAAGCGGGCCGTTACGCAAATCAAAGCCGCGTTGTAACGCGTCAGCCAATTGTAAGATTTCTGCCTCAGGTTGATCAGCATGTAATAAGTTGTAGCTTTCCATTGTGAAGCATTCACCTTCGGCTGTGCCTCTGTTATAGGCGACAGGTTTTTTTTCTCGCTCATCAAAGGTAATTCGCAAGGCATCATGGTGCGTGGTCAGCTTATCCATGGCGCTTCTCAGCCAGGTTTCATTCCATCTTTCGGTGTTCTGGAGCATGACAACCTGATTGTAATGATGACGTTCGGTTTGATGATACTCAAAAAATTCCCACTGGATTGGCGTCAGCTCCACTGCACCTTTGACTGCCCCTTGCGGGATGATCCGTGTTATTGTCTTAATATAAGGAACGATCAAATCAATCTGCGGATGACGGAACAAATCCTTCATGTCCATTTTGAGGCCCTTTGCATTCAACCGGGCTGCAATTTGCAGTGCTTTGATAGAATCTCCGCCGAGCTCGAAAAAGTTGTTGCGCAGGCCAATCGGATTAGCGCCAAGAACTTCCTCCCAGATGGAAGCGAGTGTCTGCTCCAATTCGCTCCGCGGCGCTTCATATTCGGTATCGGTCAACACAAAATCTTCGGGTTCCGGAAGCGCATGACGATCAATTTTGCCGTTATGGGTCAAAGGCAATTGATCCAGCACGATAATATGTGCGGGCACCATATAGCTCGGCAACTGCTTGGCCAGCTCTGTCCGCAGGAAGGATTTGTTGGCTGCACCTGCTACGTAGGCGCACAAATACTTTTGTCCGCCCTTATCCGTTCTATCCGTGACCACCACTTGGCGTACCTCATCCAATTGGAGTAAGGCCGACTCAATTTCCCCAGGCTCGATCCGGTAGCCACGAATTTTCACCTGAAAGTCAACTCGGCCGATGAAATCAATGTTGCCATCCGGCAGCCAGCGTGCCAGATCTCCGGTGCGGTACAGACGCTCTCCGTTCACAAAAGGATTCGGTACAAATTTCTCCGCCGTCAAGTCAGGACGGTGCAAATATCCGCGGGCTACTGAGGCACCGCCCAAGCACAGCTCCCCGGCTACACCGATCGGGAGCGGACGCAAAGCCTCATCCAGGATATATACTTTATGATTGGGCAGTGCCTTTCCAATCGGGACGATACCGGATGAAGGCATACGTTCAGCAGTTTCTTCATAAAAGCTGGAATCAATTGCAGCTTCGGTTACACCATAGGTATTCATGATGCGCATCGTATCACCGAAGCGATTCAAAAGTGTCCGATAATTATCAACGCCAAAGCTGTCCGCGCCTGTAGTAAGCAGCTTCATGGCACTGACATCTGTACCGTGTTCATATACATAGTCCATAAGCAGCGTCAACAAGGCTGGCGGAGCTTCAAACGTCGTAATTTTATGCTGCTCGAGGACCTGCGCCAAAGCTGGAGGATCGTTGCGCACATCCTGCGGGCAGATGACCATGGTGCCCCCGTTCACAAATGTCTTGGCCAGATCACCTGCAAAGACATCGAACGACATACTGGCAATCTGAAGGAGCTTGACTGGAAATTCTTTTAACTGGTGAGCTTCTCTATAGCCCCACGCCGTATTTACGTAATGGCGATGCTCGATCATCACGCCTTTGGCGTTGCCCGTCGTTCCCGATGTGTAAATGACGTAAGCCAAAGCCTCAGGATCATGGATAGGTGTGTAAGTGGGCCCCTGTTGGTAGGCCTGCTCCGCTTGCGAAGCTTGTTGAAGTAATACTGGCAAATCCAGCACTTCACCTACAAAATCCACATCTGCCAGTAGTTCAGTCAGGGAAGATTGCGTGAGCATAATCGTAGCCCTGCTATCCTGCAGCATGTAAGTAATTCTCTCCTTCGGGTAGGTCGGATCGACAGGTACGTAGGCAGCTCCCGCTTTCATAATGCCTAGCACAGCGATAATCATATCTGCTGAACGCTCAAGCATCACGGCGACGAGATGCTCGCGTTCGACTCCGCGGCTTTGTAGCGCTTGAGCAAGCAGATTGGCCTTCTCATTCAGCTCATGATAGGTCAGTGCGCTATCTTCGTAGATGACAGCAGTCTGTTCCGGCACACGTTCTGCCTGCGCCTCAAATATTCCATGGAACGTCCCAGCAGGATAGGCGGCAACCGGTCCGCTCCATACATTGGTGAGCTCAGCCTTCTCGCTAGCAGTCAGCAGGCGAATGTCCTCCAGCGGGAGTTCAGGTGCATGTGCAATCTGAACGAGTACGTGCTCCAAATGTCCGGCTAACCGTTTCATGGCTTCATCGCTGTAGACATAGCTGTTGTAGGACAGCATAAAGCCCAGTGCTTTTCCGTCTTCTACTTCGATATTGAAGTGGTAAGGCGTTTCTTCAGACAACTGGGCGTCCTCTACGACAAATCCAAGCCGTTCCTGCAAATCAGGCCGACCAACTATATCCTCTAGTGGGTAGTTTTCAAATACAACAAAATGATCCATAAGTTGCTGCTTGAGCACTGACTGGGCCTGTATTTCAGCGAGTGAACAATAGTCATATGCCCGTGATTGAACCATGTTACGCTGCACTTCACGAAGCAGACTTGAAAACAGCTGGTCTGCATCCCATTTGATTCGTACCGGTATGGTGTTTATGAAAAGTCCCAACATCTGTTCTACACCTGCAAGCTCCGGCGGCCGACCGGAAACAACGGTGCCGAAAACGACGTCTTCACTTTGGTTGTATCCACCAAGCACCACTCCCCATGCGGCCAGAAACAGACTGCTAAGGGTTGTGCCGTTGTGTTCTGCCACCGTTCGCAAATGACGGGTTGTTTCATCCGTGAGTGTTATTTTATGCTCATGCAGCAGGTACCCGGTATCTGCCAGGAGTGAATGTGCTACAGGCAGGGTCGGCAGCACGGCTGGCTGATCATAGCTGTTCAGAATGGACTGCCAGTACTCCTTCGCCGCCTTCTTATCCTGCTTATCCAGCCAGCGGGCATAGCCCGTATAAGGCTGCGGTGTCGGCAGTTGTACAGTCTTACCCGCTTTCAGTGCTTCATAAGCCGCGAACAGCTCTTCCATAACGATGCCGAGGCACCAACCGTCCATAATTATATGATGAAAGCTTAAAAGTAGCGTATATACGTGCGTTTTGGTTTGAAGCACCGTCAGACGAATGAGTAAATCCTTGCTCAGATCGTAACGCTGGTTCCGATCTGTGTCTGCATAGCTGTGAATGGCTGCAGCTTGCTCTGCCTCGGGAATATTTATCAAATTCTCGTAACGAAGCACCGCATTTCGCTCCTTAAACACGATGAGCCGCGAACGGGAGGCGCTTTGATGATAAATATTCGAACGAAGCGCCTCATGACGCTGCACCAGAGTCTGGAAGCTCTTTTGCAGAGCCTCCAGGTTCAGTTCACCCCTAATGGTCATTCGTACCTGCTCATAGTAAGCCTGTGATTCTGGCTCCATCACTGTATGAAAGAGCATCCCCTCCTGCAAAGGCGTTAAATTAGCCACTTTTTCGATTTCAAGGCTTTTACTCATCGGATTTCCCCCTCGGCCGAATATTATAGGCTTTCATAGAAGTGCTTCATCTCTTCAAACTCTTCCAGGTCCAGATCATCCGCGCCTACGTCTGTTGGTGTCAGTTCCTGACCGGAGTGATCCAGGCAATGACAGATGGCATTTAACAGGTGAGTTTTAAAGCGAGAGAGAAGCTGCTTGATCGTGCACTCTTCGTATGCATTTCGGTCATAGGTTAGTCGGATGTTTAATTTTCCATCTTCCATTCGGCTGCTTATATAGAGAGCATAAAGTGAAGCGCTATTTGCAGCCTGGAAACCTGATGCCACCTTAGCTTCCAGCGGCGATGTTGAAAAATATACCGTTTCCGGGTCCACGGAGTCTATATAACGGAACCCGATTTCCGGATAACGAGAAATGCTGGAATTCGTTTGATTACTGACTTCGGTCAGATATTTTAATACACCGTAGCCCAGCCCCTGGTTGGGAACCTGTCGAATGGTCTCCTTCACACGTTTGAGCAGCATCGAAATATCATCTGCAGATTTGATGTCCAGTACAACTGGATACACGGACGTAAACTGCCCCACCGTTCTAGAGAAATCCAGCGAACTCTGTTCTCCCGGCTCTCGGACCGGCTTTTCCACGTAGAGTGCAATCCGTTCTAGTCCTGACCATTCGGATACTGTCTGACCTAGTACGGACAGCAGCACTTCATCTGGCACGGTGTTGTAGGCATGATTAACTTGTGTCATCAGTTGCCGGGTTTCGTCTGGTGATAATTGCAGGTGGAGCTGGTGTGTCGGTCTCTCCGATCCAGAATCAGTAATGACTCCATGGTCTTTGGGAAGCGTCCCCCACTCAGAGACCTCTATCTTGTTCCAATAATCCTGCTCCTTGAGCAGCTCTTTGCTATTCGCATAATGCTCTAGATGCTCTGCCCACGTTTGGTAAGCATTCGTTTTGTACGGTAAGACAATCGTTTCCTTGTCCAGCGCTTGCCTGTAGCCTGTTGCCAGATCTTCCAGCAAAATATTCCATGAAATGGCGTCAGCCACTAGCGGGTCTATAGCAAGGAAAAGATGATCACCGCTACCCATTCGGAAAAGCCCTGCTCGAACTCGCGGTCCTTCAAACAGCCGCAGGCTGCTTTGAAGACGTTGACATTCAGCTGCCAATTGGCTGCGTGCTTCGCTTTCCGTTCCCGTTAGCGACAGCACCTCCAAAGTGATTAGCTCCTCATTCAACTCTTTGTGAGTTTGCACAACTGATCCGTCAGCCTCTTGTAATAAGCCAAGGCGCAGAGCATCGTGGTGCTCTACAATTTTCTTCAATGCGGCACGCAAGGGCGGCTCTTCAAAGCCCGACTTTCCTAACAGTAGTACTGACGCTGCAGCAGGAAGTGCCTCGGATGCTGAACACCGTTCGAACCAATGGATTAAATGTCGTTGTATCGGTGTCAGTATCGCCTCCCCATCTACTGGGCTTTGCTCAATCGGAAGGGCCAGTGCTTCTGCATAGCCGCTCAGGATTTCAATGGACGGATGCTCCAATACGTGCCGGATATCCAGCGAATACCCGTGAAGACGCATACGCGCGATGACTTGAACGGCTTTAACAGAGTCGCCTCCGAGCAGGAAGAAGTTATCCTGAATGCCTACCTGATCGCGTCCCAAAACATCTTGCCATACGGCGGCCAAAGCCTCTTCCACATCATTTCGTGGCGCTGCATAGGCCACACCCGGTCGGGATAGCTCTTCAGGCTCTGGCAATGCTTTTCGATCAGTTTTGCCGTTCGGTGTCAACGGTATCTGATCCAGAAAAACGAAGTGAGACGGAACCGAGTAATAGGGAAGCAGTTTGGCAGCATGTTCATGAATGGCCGTCAAGCTAGGTGCTTCTTCTGTATTCAGTACAATGTAGGCACATAGTACGGATTCATGATTTTGGCTTTCATTGACAGTGACAACAGCCTCCTGAATTGCAGAATGCCTCATCAAGGCATGTTCAACCTCGCCCAGCTCAATCCGGAATCCGCGCACTTTTACCTGATGATCGATTCGGCCGATAAACTCCAGGTTTCCATCTGCTTTCCAGCGAGCCAGGTCACCCGTTCTGTACATTCGTGTGCCTGTGGAGAATGGATTAACCACAAATTTTTCCGCCGTCAACTCCTCGCGGTTCCAATAGCCGCGGGCCAGCCCTTCCCCTGCAATGCATAGCTCGCCCGATATGCCGATGGGTTGTAATCTATCCTGCGCATCTATGACATACATTTGCGTATTCGCGATAGGGCGCCCAATGTCGATCTGTTTGGCATGGGTAAGTTCCTGCACTGCCGACCAAACTGTTGTTTCCGTAGGTCCATACATGTTATAAATGCGGGGACCGTTCAATTTCTGCAATGCTTCCAGCAGCCTAGACGGAAGTGCTTCTCCCCCGACCATAATTTCCTGCACACCTTGCAGCGCACGAAAAGCTTCCTCATGGCCCAGCAGCAATTGCAGCCGGGATGGTGTCATTTGCAGCATGTCAACGTGGAGTGTAGTAATCAATTCGCCAAGTGTCTGAGGATCGACCTGATGATGACGATCGCCCAGCACGACGGTCATGCCGCCCAACAGGGGCAGAATCGTTTCCAAAACGAAAATGTCAAACGATATGGTAGTTAGCGATAAAATCGTTTTATTCGCTGCAAAGTCAATCACTTCACGCATCCCAGTGATAAAATTCAGCACCGAGCGATGCTGGAGCATCACTCCTTTCGGATTTCCGGTTGAGCCAGAGGTGTAGATAACGTAGGCTAAATGCTCCGGCTGAGTCGTAACTTCCAGATTGGTCTTTTCTCCTTGATATAATTCCTCATCTTCAATAAACAGGATGTTGGCGTTATAATGGTGTTCTCCTGCCAGATCGTGGCTGGTCAGGAGTACGGCAGCCTCACTGTCACTCAGCATATATTCGATACGGGCTGACGGATATTCAGGGTCGATAGGCACATAAGCACCACCTGCTTTTAGCACGGCAAGCAAGCCGATTATCATTTCCGCTGAACGCGGCGCCATCAAACCGACTAGCTTATCGGGTCCTACACCATTCGCTTGAAGCACCCGTGCCAGTGAGTTAGCACGTTCATTCAACTCCCGGTAGGTCAGACGCTGGTCTCCGAACACCAATGCTGTATGACTCGGCGTCTGTTCAACCTGCTTTTCAAACTGCCCGTGTACTGTCTCATTAAACGGGAAAGGTACGACGGTACGATTAAATACGGTTAGCTGTAATTGCTTCTCCTCATCTGAAATAATCGTAATATCGGCCAACCGCATCCCTGCATCCTGCGTTACTTTTTCCAAAATTCGTACAAAATGCTCTGCCAGCCGCCGGACGGTCTCCGGTTTAAACAGCTTTGTGCCATATTCTAAAGTGAAGAACAATCGTTCTTTTTCTTCGGTCACATGCAATGAAAAATCCACCTTGGATATGCCCGCGTTGAATTCCTCCGGTTTAAAACGAATACCTCCTGCTTCCACAATATCTGTGCCGACATTTTGCAAACTGAACATCGTATCGAATATCGGATTTCGACTTACATCGCGTACCAGTTCCAGCTTGTCTACAAGCTTATCAAACGGGTATTCCTGATGCTCCAGTGCCAGCAGCAAGTTTTGCTTAACCTCCTGCAAAAAGGATTGGAACGTTAAAGAAGATTGCGGCTGGTTACGAAGCACCAGCGTATTGACGAACATGCCAATCATCGCTTGCGTGTCTACATGCCGTCTTCCGGCAACAGGTGTACCTATGATGATGTCCTCTTGACCCGCATATTTGCCCAGCAGGACATTATAAGCCGCCAAAAGCACCATAAAGATCGTGGACTTTGTATCCTGGGCCAATTTATAGAGTCTGCTCGCTAGTTTGGATTCCAATGTGACGGTCAAGCTGTCACCTTCAAAGCTTTGTACTTGCGGACGCGTAAAGTCCGTTGGCATATTTAGAATAGGAAGCTCCCCATTCAAGTTCTGAAGCCAATATGATTCATGCGCTTGCCATGCCTCATCAGTTATTTGCTGCTTCTGCCAAGCAACAAAGTCTTTATAATGAAGCTGAATGTTCGCAAGTTGTCTACCCTGGTACCGTTGAATGATTTCATTAAGCAGTACAGCCATGGAAAAACCATCAGACACGATATGATGTATATCCACGAGCAGATTGAAGCCACCTTCGATAAATTCGAGCAGTTCGGCGCGGAATAAAGGAGCTGTTCCCAGCTGAAAAGGCTGAACAAACAAGGTCCTGGCCTGTTTTGCTTCTTCCTTGGAAATACGGGTATGCGGGATATCGAATGGAATGGTGTCCCGAACTTTTTGCACCACTTCCCCGTCTTCCAGATCGAAGTATGTCCGAAAAGATTCATGACGAGAAATAACTTCCTTAACGGCTTCAATGAAGCGGGGAACCTCCAGTGCTCCCTCTATGAAAAGCTGGCCAGGGACATGATAGGCCATTCCGGCTCCTAGCTGTTCAAGCACGTACATTCTCTTTTGGGCAAAAGATACCGGATAAAAGGCTTGTGTGTTCACAGCTACAATCGGTTCGTAGGCCCTCTTGCTCCCACCCGCAATATATGCAGTCAGATCAGCAATCGTTTGCAGCTCAAAAATGCGGCTAAGCGGAATGTGTACCCCCAATTCCTTACCGACTCTCGACAGAATAACCGTCGCTTTTAGCGAATCACCGCCCAGTTGAAAAAAGTTATCGTCATGGCTGATATCCGTTACATTCAGAACGTCCTTCCAAATGTCCACAAGTTGATCTTCCATACCTCGGTTCTCTGAAGCGATGCCTGTTTTAGCGAATACGCCTGCTTGTCCCAGTGCTGGCAAAGCCTGTAGATCAGGCTGGCCATTCGGCAGAAGAGGAATATGATCCATCAGAATCCAAAAATGGGGCTGCGTATAATCTGGAAGCATTTCAATTACAGCCTTTTTTAATGTGTCTGCTTCCCAAGGCTTCGATGCGTTTGCGACCACATAGGCACTTATATACGAGACGTTTCCAGTTTCGTCCGTTTGCGGTGTAATGACGCAGGACTCCAATTGGAAAACCTGCAGCAGGTGCTTCTCCAACTGCTCCAGATTAACCTGATGCCCGCGAATATGGATGACCCGATTCAAATTTCCGATATGCCGCAGCTTGCCATCGTTCTCCACATAAACCCATTCCTGGGTCGTTCCCAGCAGACCTGCTGCTGAGGCTTGATACGCCTCCCCTGCTGTTCCGACAGGTGCCAGATGCTTAGAGGTGCCGAGGGCGCAAAGATAGTTTCCATTGGCATCGGTATTCGCTGCCCATGCTGCTCGAAGTTTTTCGGTCTCCGACGCACGGAGTAACGTCAGCGCGGAAACGCGAGCCCCTTCTTCCTCTACAAGGGAATGCAGCAGATTCAGGAAATACCCCGACCAGGCCAAGATTATGTTTGGCTGAAAAAGATCTGCATTATAGTCAAAATCAAGACGTAATTGCTTCTGCGCCTCTGTCACGTTCAAAAACAACTCATATTTACTGAATGATACCTCATGTTCAACGAGCTCCGTCTCCAGTTTATGGAATTGAAAACGCGGAATCGGTCGATCCATATTGAATACAGCCTTTATGATAGGCAAATGTTTTAGCCCCAGCTGAGCGAGTCCGGCAAAGCTGTACTTTTGATAGCTTTCCAGTTCATTCATGCGCTTTTTGACCGTGTGAGCATGCTCCATAAAAGTAGAATCAGGACGCACTTCGCTGATGACCGGAAGCAGGTTGACACAGTTGCCGATCAAAGAGAATGCGTCCATATGGGATTGTCCCGCGGTGGGAACCCCCACCGTTATTTCCCGCTGCCCTGTCAGGCGATGCAGAAAAATCTGAAAGGCGGATAACAGCGTTATAAAAAGACTGCTGCCAAGCTTTATGCTAGCGGACCTCAATTGTTTAACAAGCGGCGCCTCAAGAATTAGGGTATGTCTGCTTCCTCTAGAGGACAGAATCTGCATTCCCCTCACTGGAGATGGCAGCTGGAGGACATGCTGCTGTTTTTCCAGCATCGCCGACCAAAAAGCCAGGGCCTCTTCCTTTCCTGCTTTCAACTGGTCCTGCTGCCAAACCACATAATTCCGAAAAGGTATGGGTTCAGGAAGGTTGTAGTCAGCATGCCGGACAAGCGCAGAATAGATGTGTTCCAGTTCCTCAATAAATACACCGATTGACCAACCATCCGCGATAAAGTGATGGAACGTAAAGACACTCAGATGCTCCTCATCTGATATTTTTAGTAAGTGAATCCGGAATAGCGGCTCGCCTGGCATCATGTTAAACGGTGTTTCGCTGTTCTTGATCATCCATGCCCGGAGATGCTGCTCCTGTTCATCGGGACGGTGACTGGTAAAATCATAGAGCGGGACTTCCACTTTCATCTCAGGAGCGATCACCTGAGTTTCTCCATCTCCGCTCATATAGATATGTAAGGCTTCATGACGGTTTACGACCGTCTGGACAGCCTCGTTGAACGCTTGCTGCTGAAGCGGACCACGAAACCGCAGCAAGGCGGTTTCGTGTAAGGATTGAGAATCGCCGCGTTCTGAAACAGAGGCGAACCAAAGCTGTTTTTGATCTGGCGTTAACGCAATAACAGCATCAGCTGCTTCAGCATCTGCAGGTACCGTTACAGGCTGCCTGCCCGGCCCCGGGCTGTTCCCATTCGGGGGCGGGTCCGGTAAAAAGCCACCTTTGCGCAGCTCGTCCACGCTATCCTTGACGGCTTGTACGATTCTCGCTATATCTTCCTCGGTATGGGCCGTGGACAAAAAGCAGTTACGTCCTTCCCAAATATAGATTCCTTTGTCCAGCATGTGATAAAAGAACAACTCCAGATCGCCCTTGAGCACAAAGCGGAAAAGGGAGCCAAAGTGAACGATCTTCATAGGTACGTGTTCGTCAGTGAAATAGCTGTTTAGCTCCGCCGCTAACGCCGAGGTACGGCTGTTCAAGCGATTTTGCAGCTGCTCGCCATTTTTCTCCAAATGGTTCAGCACCGCTAAAGATGCAGCCATGGCCAGCGGATGATGGCAGAAAGTTCCTGCGACAAAGGTTCGCTGCTGCTCATGCTGTGGATAGGAATCGTCCCCGAATCTCCACGTACCCCCGTCAATCCCGTTCATAAAGGCGGTTTTCCCGGCTACGATCCCAATGGGTAGCCCACCGCCAATGATTTTACCGTAGGTCACGAGATCCGCATGTACTCCAAACCACGCTTGAGCCCCTCCAGGCTGAATTCGGAAGCCTGTGATGACTTCATCAAAAATGAAGGCAGTACCCGACTGCTTCGTAATCTGGCGAATTTCATGCAAAAAGGTTTTGGGCTGAAAATCAGGTCGGCGGCTTTGCACCGGCTCCACCATGACCGCGGCCAGTTCATGCGCATGAGTGCGAATATAATTCAGGGAATCGTCCGTCCCATAAGGAAGCACGACGACATCGTCTACCATATGCTGCAAGATGCCTGGAGCTAGAGGTGTCGAATGTTCCTTGTTGTCACCTGCACTCCCCAGCGCCAGCACCCCGTCGAATGTACCGTGATACGAGCCAGCAAAAATGACGACTTTAGCTCGTCCTGTGGCAGCACGCGCCAAACGGAGCGCGACCATAACGGCCTCGGTGCCGGAATTATACATGGCAACTCGTTCCACCCCGGTCATCTTGCATATTCGTTCGGCCACCTGTCCGGCTATGTTGGACATGGGGCCGATACACATGCCGTGCTTCAGCACTTCCTCAATTTTTTCACGAATAAAGGCCGGATTGTGCCCGAACAGATTTACGCCAAAGCCCATCGTCAAATCGACATATTCATTGCCATCCAAATCCCAGATTTTAGCCCCGTCTGTACGGTGGGATACAATTTGGTACACCATTTCCTTCAAAACAGGCCGAAAGCCAGCCACATTCCGGTTATTTGCGTATACGGAACGGTACTGCTGAGTGTATTTTTTGGTGCTGCACGTACGGGCCGTGTAGCGCTCTATCAGCTCTTGCAGGTGTTGTTCCTGACGGAGCGAAAGCAATTCACTTGCTTTAACATCCAACTTTTTATAGGGCGTATACGGCTTGGCTTCATGTCCTGCCTGCTTGGAAGCAGCCTTTACGGATGGAGCTGGTGCTAAGCCAGCCGCAACTTTCTGCTTCGGTTCAGTATGGATGATCTGCGTGCTTTCACTAATTCCCGATGGAGAGGCGCTTGTTTGAGGGCTTAATGACTCGGAAGCTATTACGGATGTAGCCGGCTGATGCTGGAGAATGTCAAGCTGCTGTGACATCAGATGCAGCTGTTGCTGCACAATTCGCTCTACAGCCGTAGAAGCTGTAGCGATTGGAAAGTTTGGAGCCCGTGTGGGTCCAACCGGAACGGCGGACTCAAGAGTCGGTTGGGTTAACGGAAAAGCTGCATGATGAAACTGTTTCAGCGTTGCTTCTGGACGATTTTCCATAGACTGACCCGGGAGTTCAACAGAAGTAGAAATGCTCGCCCGTTCGGCTACGTAGCTGGCCAACCGTTCCAGCGTGGTCAACGATTCGAAAAATTCGTTCATTGGAATGTCCAGTCCGAAGGTATCCTTGATACTGTGGCGAACCTGGGACAAATTAATGGAATCCAATCCAAGCTCGAGAAAATGTGTCTGCGGCTCCAGTTCCTCCAGGCTGAGCTGGGACACGTTACCGATCATTTTCGCTAGCTTTTGAAGTATAGATGATTTATGCTGATCATCGGCAGCAGATGCTGGCGCTGAATACTCGTTCCCCATCATTCCAGACTCCTTTACTGTTGAGTTTTCATGAACTGACGTTTTCTGTTCCGCTCGAACCTGTTCAGGCACGTTAATCCAGCATCTTTTCCGTTCGAATGGATACGTAGGCAGAGAAACCTTTTTATAACGCTTACCTGCATAGAGGGCATTCCAATTGATCTGCGCTCCTTGCACATACTTGGCAGACAGCTGCTCCAGGGATTGGAGCGTGTCCAAGCTTCCAGTGACCATCTCTGCGCTGCCTATGCTATCCGCTATTCCAGTGTATACACCTTCGACGACTCTGCCTTGTTCATGCAACTGAAGCACCTTCGCTTTTAACGCATCCGCTCCTGCAGCAGTCACAGCAATCCGGTGATTCAGATGGCTTCTGCCTGTGTTAGCCGTATAGCATACATCCTCCATCACGATCTCTTCCACGCGCCCGAACCGTTCTGCGTATCGTCCGACCAACTGGCGCAAAGCGGATTCACTCCGCGCCGACAGGGTCAACAGCAGCGGTGATGATTTATTGTTGCTGCCCGTTGGACTTGGATCTGGTTTTGTCTTCTCTATATACTCCTCCAGCACCACATGGCAGTTCGTCCCACTGAATCCAAAGGAACTCACCCCGCTTCTTCTCGGGAATCCGTCCGTCTTCCATTCCCTCAGCTTCGTATTGGCATATACCGGGGATTCCTCAAAATGAATCTTCTGGTTTGGTGTGCGAAAATGAACAAGCGGCGCAATTTGCTGGTGCCTCATGGACAGCACGGATTTGATCAAGCCCGCAATCCCGGCGGCTTCGTATAAATGACCGATATTCGTTTTGACCGTGCTGATCGCCGCAAACTGCTTACGCTGTGTATGCTTGCGGAAAGCCTTGGTAATGCCGTCAATCTCAACCGGATCGCCCAATTTGGTTCCGGTTCCATGCGCTTCGATATAGCTGATCGTTTCAGGATCAGTCCGTGCATCGCGCCACGCCTGCAAAATGACTTCTGCCTGAGCCAGCGCATTAGGCGCGGAAATACCAATCGTGCTGCCGTCCTGATTGATGGCGCTACCCTTGATCACGGCTAAAATGTGGTCGCCGTCTTGTTCCGCTTTGCGCAGCGATTTCAGGAAAACAGCACCAACTCCTTCACCCCAGCCTGTTCCGTCCGACTGGTCGTCGAAGGCGCGTGCCCGATCATCGGAGGATTCCATGCCAATACCGGCTTTCAGCGGCAGCAAAATCGTTTTCACTCCACCTGCCAAGGCCATGTCGCAGTCTCCATTAAGGATGGACTTGCAGGCCAAATGCACTGCCACGAGTGAAGAAGAGCATGCTGTATCAATTGTTACTGCCGGACCTTTCAGATCGAGCAAGTATGCAATCCGGCTGGAAATAATGGACGGTAAATTACCAATGGCAAAGTTCGGCAGCGCGCCTGGTTCTACCTCGGACAACAAACGCTCATATTCAAAGCTGGTCTTGGAGAAGCCGACATATACACCGACCTTTTGGCCCGCCAGTTGTTTTCCTCCATACCCTGCATCCTCAATCGTGCTCCAGGCTGTTTCTAGAAATAACCGTTGGTTCGGGTCCATGAGCGAAGCCTCTCTTGGAGTCAGTTTAAAGAAGGAGTAATCGAACTTGTCTACTTCATCCAGATAACCGCCTTCTGCAATTTGCATATTCCGTCCTTCCGTATTCAGACGCGAAAGAAAAGCTTCGGCATCTTTTCTTCTTTCGTCGCTGTACGGGCTGATATTATCAGCGCCTGATGCTACATTCGCCCAAAACTGCTCCAATGTTTCCGCTTGAGGAAACCTGCCTGACATGCCGATGATGGCGATATCTCGGACATTTGCTTCTTCCTTGGCTTTGGACTCTGCTGTTGCAGTTGCATCTCCGCTTAGATTTTGACTGGAGATATACGCAGCCAGCTTGGCGATGGTCGGATAGGAAAAGAAGTCCGTCACCTCAATATGAATCCCTAATTGATCCTCCAATTGGTCCACAATTTGAACAAGCTGCAAGGAAGTTACTCCGATATCAAAGTAGCTGTCGTCTGTCCCGATCGACTTTATATTTAAAATATCCTGGCATATTCCAATCAGCTTCTTCTCTACTTCTCCTTGAGGCAAGACCGCACGCTCAGCTGATTGTGTGACCCGAACAGCCTCGGCCAGTGCTGTCAATATTTCATCAAATTCGCCCTGCTCATAACTCTGGGCTAATTTGAAGCGCTGAACCTTTCCACTGGTTGTTTTAGGTATACGCCGGATCGGAACCACCTTGTGAATATGCCAGCCTCCCCGGTAATTCAGATGGCTTTTCAGCTTTTGGGCAAGCGGTACAAAATGCTCTATTTTTTTTGCGTGCATTACAAAGGCTATAATACGATCCTGCCTCGTTTGCTTATCATGTACACCGCACACAGCTACTTTTCCAAGTTCCACACCATCCAGTTCCTCGGCGATTCTCTCAATATCATGTGGGTAGACATTCTGTCCGTTCACAAAAATGATATCCTTGGCTCTACCGGTAATAGTCAGGCGTCCGTTTCGCATAAACCCTAAATCTCCAGTAATAAGCCAGCCATCCTCCGTTATAACCTTTGCGGTAGCTTCTGGATTGTTATAATATCCGGATGTAACATTTTTGCCGCGGATTTGCGTGTATCCAATCACCCCATCATCAAGCACCTGGTTTTGTTCATCACAAATACGGACAGAGGTATTAGCCAATGGATAACCCAAATCCAAAAAAGTAAGACACCGCTTGTCAGACCTGTCCACTTCTTCTACAGGCTCACCAACGTGTAACTGGTGTCGGTTCAAATGAATGGGAATAAAAGTGTTTTTGTCCAGAGGCGGAGAGGAAACACCTACACTCGCTTCTGCCAGCCCGTAGACGGGTAACATGGCATTTTTATTCAAACCATGAACACTCATTGCATCCATAAACACATGACAAAGCTCTACAGATATTGGCTCAGCTCCATTTAAAATCATACGAACACTCGTCAAATCCCAGTTAGCTGCTGTTTCAGGTTTATACTGATCGAGAAAAAATTTATATCCAAAATTGGGAGAGCATATTTGAGTAACCTTATGCTCCGATACTTTTTTCAGCCACAAAGACGGACGCCTGATAAAAAGTGCCGTCGGCATAATCAGCTGTTTGGCATTAGCAATCACACAGGTTAAATGAAATGCGATCAATCCCAGGTCATGCGTAAGCGGCATCCAGCCCAAATAAGCATCCTTGGAGCTCATGTCTGTTTGATTTGCAATATCCCGGATATTGTAAACTAGATTTTCATGCGTCAGCATGACTCCTTTGGGATCGCCTGTAGAACCCGAGGAGAATTGGATAAAAGCTAGCTCCTCCGGTTTCGATACATGAACTACACCTTTATTCTGAGTGGAATAATCGAATCTATGGCTTGAAAAAGTCGCTTTTTTAACCGGCTCAAAGGAATCCAGCAGCTCGTGCTCTTGCGCGTATTTTTCAAGCTGCTCTAATACCTTGTCATCTGCAACCATATATGGGCGGGAGAGTGTGTTCCAGATTTTAAACAATTTCATTTTATGCTCATCATTATTCCCTATGCTTACAGGTACAGGAACGATTCCACCAATCAGGCAACCCCAAAATACATTCAAAAAGTTATGGTTGTCGTCGATCTGTATGATCAGCTCATCGCCGGGTTTTACTCCTTGTTCCTGTAATTCATAAAGCACCTGTAATGCTTGCTCCAGAAGTTTCCTGTAGGATACGTATTCCTCTTGTTTATCACCGGAAATAAAAATGATTCCGTTCTCATCCCGGCTTGCACGGTCCTGAATGATTTCAATTAAGGTTTTAAACTGCTCCATCCTGATCCCTCCTCAATTGCTCTAGCATTGCTTTCCGCTCTCCTTCGGAGACCTGTTTCGTTTGCAACACAAGGCAAATACACTCCAGTATTTCCTGTCTTTGCTCAGAAGCAGGAGGCGAACTGCTGCCTGATTCCAAGTTTCGCAGTAATTTTTCCAGTCTGCGCACAGGTAAAATAACACCCTTTCGATACTCATCTTCATTCCAATTGGCGTTGGGAGTAGACACTGCTAGTGACAGGGAACAGGCAATCCAATCACGGATCGAGAAACGGCGGCCCAGTTCAAAGCGATCCAAGTCTCTGTCCAAGGACAGCACTTCGATATTAGGGCTTATTTCCCTCACTAAATTTTTCAGCACTGTTCGTGGACCTAACTCGATGCCTTGTTTTACGCCATGATTCATCATATATTGCACGGTTTGAATCCATCGAACCGGGTGAGTCATTTGCAAAATCAATCCTTGGCGTATGCTGTCAAGATCGCGGTATGGCTGAGCGGTCACATTGGAGATCACGGGCCACTTCGCTTCATTTAAAGTGTACTTTTGCAGCTCTGCGGCCAGTCTGTCCGCAGCAGGCTGCATAAGCGGACTATGAAAAGGGCCGCTGACCTGCAACCGCGTAATTTGGGCTCCTCGCTGTTCTAACTCGCCAGCTGCCAAAGCGACAGAGGTATGATGACCTGAAACGACGTATTGGCTACGTGAATTGTAACATGCAATGGCTGCAGGCTGATCGACTGTGGAGTACAAACGACAGCATTCTTCCACTTCGCCCAGCTCAGCTCCGCGAATGGCAATCATGCTGCCCAGCTTTGTCATTGCGGCTTCTTCCATAAAGCGTCCCCGCTCTTGGACTAATCGTAAAGCGTCTCCAAAGGACAGAACACCGCTGCTTACCAGCGCTGAATATTCACCTAGGCTATGACCAGCTGAAAATTCAGGGATAATTCCGATTTCATGCATATAACGCCGGAATGCAATGACACTGATCGTGAGAAGTGCGGGCTGCGTATAGAATGTTCTGGATAGCTTGGTCATCGGACCTGCTATGCATAAAGCTTTCAGATCATATCCCAAAATATCAGCAGCCTCTTCGAATAAGCGATCCGCTTCTGCAAAGCCGCTATGCCATGTAGCCCCCATTCCTACATACTGAGATCCTTGTCCAGGAAAAACCAAAGCCATACGATTCATATCAAACCCCTTTCCACAAAAATTATGGAAGAACAAAGGTATCTTTACATTTCATGTATGTATACATATGTATGGTGACATTAAGATGTAGAGAAAACTGCAGTAAAAAGCAACGAAGTCGATTGCCAAAAAATGGTAATCGGCATATGGAAGTGAATTGGTAATAGGGTTCCGTTCGTGGTGTGATTGTGATCAAAAGTCAGGTGTGTGAGTAGACTTGGAAGTGTAAAAACCTTGGAGTATACTGAAATTTCAGGCTTGAAAGCTAAAATTCAGCATCATAGATGAATGGTGTGAAATTACTGGAGTCATACAGGGTGTTTTTCTATAAGTAAGCGTTAAATATGGAATATTTTATTTATATATTAAATATGGACTCGAAAAATGTCAATATCCATCCAATTCCTTTAATAAGAGAAAATGATGAGATATGAATGTTTTTGTTACATTAAGCCTAAAAGTAAATTAAAGTATGGCAATATAATGTTAAGTATATTATACACACAAACCATGTCCTTTTTTGTCTAAAAAATCAGGCATGGTTTGTAATAACAGATCATGGCACGGATCATTAAGCCCCTTTCGTTAAATGAATTAGCTTCGTCCGTTCCCTGTAATCGGAACTACTTCAGTTAGCCGGGTCTACAGCGAACCACATCACAAACGGCAAGTCGGTTATAAAATCAAGGGTCTTATATCTCAAATGGCTGACAGTAGCCTGAATGACCCCGTCAATTTCCAGCACATAGCAATCATTGTGTTTAATGTTCTGACGAATGAGAGCAACATCTGCCTGAGCGGCAGGCCACTGGATTCCCAACTGCCGGATCGTTTCGTACGCTTCGTAGGAATTTTAACAACAGTCATTCCTTGATAAGAGGTTTTACGCTCCAAAAAAGTAACAGGATCGTAAAAGTCCGAATTATCTTCTTTCTTTATACCCAAATGAATGTGTCTGCCACTAAAAATGTTATACAACATAAACTCAGCATCAATCATGCTTTGGGCTAACTGAGGATTAAAAATAATAAAGCTAGGTTGATGTAGTAATTTATGAAGAAATGAAAATAGTTCTATTGGAGTGAAAATTATTTCGTATAACAATAAACTATCAATTTCTGCAAAGAGTGGTAGAGACTAAGTGTGTGATAAAGAGAATATTGCCGTTTCATTTTTATGAATTTTTAATTCACCCTTATGAATTTTGATTTAAATTATTGTTATTCTTGTACTATATAGAGGATTCATACTCACACACATAAGTGGTGAAAACGAATCAGTTTACTTCTTCCACACAGCTCGAGGACGAACAGATCAAAATGAAGATAGCGGATGTTGTAAAGAGATAAGAGGAATCTACGATTATCGACGGGTCAAAGTGTGGGTCGAGAAGAAGCTTGATGAACGAGATGAGGAGTTAAAACCTATCTGCCATCAAAGACCTATATAACAATGAGATTATCGCCTATTAGGTCAGCTGCAGGAAATGACTTGGAATTCCTTTAGCCATTTTCAAATTTATGGATACCCACAGTTCGAACCGCAGCGATTATTGTTTCGTCACTTCACGAATACTCATATGTTCTTCGTTCACCAACCGGACTGCCTCCATCTTTACATCTAAGGAGTATTGCCGGAATGATTGTCCCTTTTTAGCCATGAAAAATCCCCTCCGTTCAACAAGATTAAGTCCATCTTAACAGATGTCTTTTCTCTCTTGTCTACTAGAAGGGGATAATACCACGCTGCCCTGTCCTTTTATAAATGAATAAAATCCGAATACCCCTCAATGAAAAAAGCAGCCCCTCTTGAACTGCCTTACTGCTAGTCACTTCAACAATAGGATGAGTTCATTCATGGGCCACCTCATTTACCAAGTAGCTATTCAGCGTTTTTTAAGAATTCAAGCTCTTTGACAATACCGGGAAATAATTTATCTAGATTGTAAAATGCCAGCAATAAAATTTGCAGGATAGCCAAGATAATTGGAACGTAGATAAACATGAAATGAATAGACGCTAGCGCAGTAGTACTGATTGTAGCTTGTCCACCAGCATATCCTCCCAATGCCAGTCCCCAACCGATAAGTGCCGCTCCCAAACCGCCTCCCGCTTTTGTGCCGAAACTGCCCGCACTGTACACCAGTCCTTCGGTGCGCATCCCTGTCTTCCATTCGCCATATTCAATGGTATCTGCCAACATAGCAAAGAAGGTTCCGAGAATAGCGGCATGCCCAAGCGCTTTAATAACGAGTCCCAGACAGACCGCCATCAGACTTGTGGGGCTGACGGCAATGACAAGCGATCCGACAATCAGGAGGATACTTCCGATAATGGAGGAATTTCGTTTACCGATCCGCTTGACGACGGGGGGCAATAGCATATAACCAAACAGGGAAGGAAGCAGTAAGGATATGCCGAGGACTCCAATCAGATTGGCGTCTTTTAACACATAACGTGCGTAGTAAATATTCATACCTGTGCCCAGTGCGTTATTTATAAAATAGACCACAGCAAACCCAAGGATCAATTTCCAATACTTATTACGCATCAGCGCTCCAAAAGCGCGTCCAAACGGAATTGGCTTTTGTACAACAGATGGAGTAACCCTTTCTTTGGTACTGAAGAAGGTAACGAGAAATAAAAAGGTTCCGAGCAAGCCAAATATAATAAAGGTGTAAATCCACCCTTTTTGACCGCCGCCGAATGACTTCACTAACGGGAGGGTGAAATAATTAATTAGCAAGGCACCAATATTCGCTAGACTCATACGAAAAATATTAAGCAGAGAACGCTGGTAAGAATCCTGCGTTATCATGGAATTAAGCACACCATAAGGGACGTTAATGCTGGAATAGATAAAGTTCATTAGCAGATAGGTAACGTAAATGTATAGAATAGTGATCGTCATATTTCCACTTGGAACCGTGAACAAAAGAATTCCAGACAATGCAAATGGCCCGGACATCCACAGTAACCAAGGACGGGCCTTCCCGTGTCTGCTCTTCGTTTTATCAATCAAAGCCCCAATCGCGACATCAATAAACGCATCGAGTACGCGTGCAACTAGCATTAAAGTACCAATGACCCCAGCGCTGATCCCGATTACATCTGTGTAAAAATAGGACAGAAAAGTCATTGCGGCGGCAAACAGCAACTGGCTGGCAAAATCACCGAATCCATAACCAATTTTTTCTTTCAGCGTAATATTTGAACCGGTTTGCACTGAAGTCTCATTTCCCATTACAACAATATCGCTCGAACTTCTCATGCTCATGCTCCTTTTCCCTTGTTATTCTCTACAATTCAATGCCATTAAGAAAACGTTTTCTTAATCATCAAAAAAACAAGCTGAAATACCTTGAATCCAGCTGATTATTGGTAAAAACAATTGTTTTTGTCCAGAAAATACTAGAAAACGTTTTCCGGGGTTGATTATACTCTCCTTATAAACCAAGGTCAAGCGCTTTCTTTGCTCTGGAATCTTTGTTAAACTCAATAAACAATTCAATAAACTGATATAATTAATTCAATCCACTTTGAGAAACTTTTTCTAAATAAATACTTGCTTGAAAGTCGGTGTGTACAATGAAAATGACTATAAAAGATGTGGCTCGAATGGCCAACGTCTCCATTTCAACGGTTTCCAGAGTAATCAATAACAGCCAGACGGTGAACAGTGAAATACGCAAACGAGTTCAGGATGTCCTTGAAGCCACTCAATTCCGTCCAAATGCCATAGCACGGACACTGGTAAAGAATGATACATCTCTGATTGGAGTACTTCTGCCCGCGATTAAAAACAACGTCTTTGATGACATGGTTGAAGGTATCAATCAAGTAGCGCATCTATACGGCTTCGATGTCATAATCGCCTTGTCAGGCGGGGACGAGGATTCTGAAATACACTATTACAACATGTTCCGTGAAATGCAGGCGAGCGGAATTATTATATCGGTAAGCGAAATCCGGGATGCGCTATTCGCGCTCATTGAAGCGGCGGGAATTCCCTGCATCCTTGTCGGACGGGATTTTCGAGACCAATCCATTCCTTCCGTGCATGTTGACAACATAACGGCTGCTTTTGAAGCGGTAACTTATCTAATTCAGCAGGGGCATCAAGATATAGCGATGCTGCAGGGACCAGCGGGGGATATTTCAGTGGGCAATCAGCGTTTTTTGGGCTATGAACAGGCATTGAAGACCGCTCACCTGCCAGTACGTGCCGAACGTGTGTTGGAAAGCGGCTTTTCAGTTGAAGACGGCATAAACTCTATGAGAAAACTTTATCATTCGGGCCCATTGCCTAGTGCGGTGTTCTGCGCAACGGACCGAATTGCCATAGGTGCTATGAACTTTCTGGCCGAAAATGGTGTGAAAATACCTGAACAGGTCTCCTTCTTGGGATTTGACGACATTGATATGGCTACAATAATCCGGCCTAAATTATCAACTGTCCGATATTCAGCATCCGAACTGGGCATGGTTGCCGCCCGCAATCTCATTAAGCTTATTAGAGGAGAAGAATTAGCAGCTGTCCACTGGTCCATATCGCATCAGTTAGAAATTCGGGACAGCATTACAAAACATGGAATATCCTAACCTTTGATGCTCCTACGCGGTTACTGGAAGTGCTTAACCGGCTGGGATGGTCTTTTCAGCGAATCCGACGTCGAGTAATGGAAACGTTCTCTTGTGTTTTTCCAAAAGGGCATGATTGAGGATACGCAGAAACCAGGCTCGGTTTAGTTGGCTATCATGTAGGTGGGCATTTCCTGGGGAAAGTCGCCATTGCCGAAAAGGTTGCTTTCTAAGTCATTACAAGGACTCAGAAAGCAACCTTTTCATCGAGTTATTCAGCTTGCCAGATATCTTTCAATTTCCAGTATGTCAACTCATTTACTAGAGCCTCTCCGCGCTCCGCTACGAGTTCTATGCCTAGCAGTTTTTCACTCGAATAGATGCGACTTGTCATCGTAGCTTGCCCTTCATTCGCAAATATTTCAATGGATGAGCGATCCAGATATACATGTAACGTCAGCTGCCCCTCTGCACTTAAGGCTGTTTGACGTACTCCATCCGTCTTTTTGCCCGAATTAGAACAATCAAGCATAAGTTTCTGATCCGCGATAGAATAAGTGATAACCGTTTCCTCCTCACCTGTTCCGCGAAGCTTCAAGCCTACCAGGTCTGCACTTGACTTCGTCAGGTCGAACGCGACCTTCACTTCAAGCAGATCCGCTTCAACTTCCGTCAAGTAACTTCCAGAAATAGCGCGATCGCGATATTGGTACAAAACATGTTCGCTTTGACGAAGCAACTTCATTTCCTCTACTGGATTCATCAGCAATTTATTATTGGCGCCCAACGTAATTACACGTGGGATCGTCAGCGCTCCGGACCAGCCGTCTGCTTTCGTCGGCATATCCGATTCCCACATATCCATCCAACCAATCGCAATGCGGCGACCTTGATCATCTAGAAAAGTTTGAACCGCATAGAAGTCATGACCATTATCCAACTCGATGAACTCTCCATGTTTATATTCATTACTATCATAATTATATTCGCCAACATAATATCCCGTCTGGAACAAGTTATTGTACTTATCTCCTTGCGCATCAATACCTTGTGGGGAGAACATAAATATATGCTTACCGTTCAGTTCAAAGAAATCAGGGCACTCCCACATGAAGCCCATATTCTTATCTCCCTGCAGAAGCACACCATGATAAGTCCAAGTTCTAAGATCAGGAGATGTATATAGAATAACACGCGGCAGATCTTCTTTCGTGCTGTTACCTAGGATCATGTACCATGTATCCTCATGCTTCCATACCTTCGGATCACGGAAATGCTGGGAGCTATCTGTCGGAGGTTCAGCGATTACGGGATTCTGCCCTAGTTTTGTAAAATGAATGCCGTCTGTACTAACTGCCACATTTTGATTTTGAAAAAAGATATTGTTTGGTTGATCAATATAGTGATGGCCAGTATAGATCAATGTCAGTTCGCCGTTATTATCTACTGCGCTGCCTGAGAAGCAGCCATCGAGGTCACAAGCATCACCTGGCGCTAATGCAATCGGACAATGCTCCCAATGTACAAGGTCTTTACTCTTCACGTGCCCCCAATGCATTGGACCCCAGTTCTCATCATAAGGATGATGCTGATAGAAGGCGTGATATTCACCTTTAAATTGAATTAACCCATTGGGGTCGTTAATCCAGTTTGCCGGTGCCATAATATGATAACCTAATCGGTACCGCTTGTTCATTTTCGCTTCTGCTTGTTTTAATGCTTCCTCAGCTTGCTTTGTGTTGTTAATATATGTGCTGTTCATTTGTCTTCCTCCTATGCTGTTTTAATATGCTTGTTAGGCTTGGGTTCTAGCTTTTTCGGTTCTTTCTTTAAGGTAAAGATTGAGATGGTTGTAAAGGCGAATACGAAAACACCCATAATTACGTACGTATTTGCAAAGCCTCTAATGTCATAAGACATACCGGCGATTGGCGAGAAAATCGAAGCTCCTACCTGACTCGTAAACTGGTATCCCACCAGATATAGGATCGAAGACAGACGCGTATCGAAATTAGCAGCCAAGTACTTAAATACGGCGATCAGCATGATTGGCAGTTCCAATGCGTGGATCAATTTCATAGCTGAGATACCATAAGGTCCAATAACTAAGCCTGAACCCATGATCCGGAACGCCATCAAGAATCCTGCCAATATCAGACCCTTTTTTGCCCCAATTTTGTTGACAATGAAAGGCGCTAAGAACATCATGCCTGCTTCCAGGAATACTTGTAGAGAATTTAAATAACCGTAAACTTGATTGCCTAAAGCAACCGTTGAGAACGTCGATGAAAAGTAATTCGGGAACTGCTGGTCATACACATTGTAAATACAAGTAACGCCAAGAACATATAAAATGAAGAACCACAAATGCTTATTTGCAAACAAATAGCCGATTTGCTTAAAGTTAACAGATTCTGCTCGCTCCATCTCGGAATCTGTCATCTCAACTTTAATTGTCATCATAATGATAAACAGAATGACAGCAGATACTGATGCAATCCAGAAGTTAATGTTAGGGTTGATATTGAAGAGTTGACCAGCGAAAAATGTTGCTGCTGCCCAACCTAGCGAGCCCCACATACGAGATTTTCCATATTCAAAGTCATATTTTCGGCTGACTTTCTCGACATAAGATTCGATGGCTCCAATCCCTGCCAAAAAAGCAATACCCAAGTATAATCCACCTACAATGGCGCCGAGAAATACATTGTATTGAAGTAACGGTGCATAGATAAAGATATAGAAAGGACCAACAAATAAGAGTAAAGAACTGATTAGAAATAAAATATGCTTCTTCAATCCGATTTTATCAGATATATAGCCATAAAGCGGTTGCATACATAGCGCAAAGATAGCGTTTACAGTAAAGATAACACCTGTTTCAGCACCATTCAGACTGATTTCTTGCCCTAGCCAGATGGAGAACAATGAATAACTTGCTGACCAAGTAAAGAAAAAAAAGAAGAAATAGGCACTTAGTTTCCAGTACATGCTCTTTGACTTTCTCATATCGAACGCTCCTCTAGTTGAACATTTAATGTAAATGAAAGCACTTTCGTATTTACAGATCGATTATATGTCAACCGCTTTCATATGTCAACCGCTTGACATATCTTCAAAAGAAAAAGAGCTCTCCTCTTTGATTTCAATTACTCTAATAAGGATAGCCCATCTTATATCACAATGCTGAAAACTATGAAAATTGTGTTAAGCTGTACTAGCTTTAATCAGTTTCACTGGTAGATAGGTTTCTCGCGGGACATCACTGAATCCACCTTCAATTTCTTTAATAAGTAACTCTATGGAAGATCTCGCGATCTCCTGTATTGGTTGCTGAATTGTCGTTAATTCAGGGAGAAGATTGCGGGTTGTTTCAGTTCCGTCATACCCAATTACGCGGATATCTTCAGGAACCCGCTTTCCCCTTCTTCTTGCTTCAGCAATAAAAGACGCAGCCACCATGTCATTACTCGCGAACAATCCATCTACTTCAGGATGTTCATCGAGCAAGCGTTTAATCGGTTCATTGTGATTCTGTTGGTGAAAGGGATCATGTACTTCATAGGTAATTGCCTTTCGACCATACTGCTCCATCACATCTTCATATGCTTTTCTTCTTAAGCTTGCTGGTGTTTCCAATTCAACAGGCCCATTTATGTGAAAAATATGCTTGCACCCCTTTTCAATAAGCAGTTCTGACGCCAGTTTGCCACCCAAATAATTATCTGATCCTACAACTGGGATTGAATCGGATAGGAAGCGATCGATCGCAATGACAGCAATATTCTTCTGTTCATAATTTACGATACCTCGGTTGTGTGTACCGACGATAATACCGTCAACTTGATTTCGCATAAGCATATCGACATAAGATTCTTCTTTATCCAGCTGATTTAAACTGTTACAAAGCAACAGCTTATAGCCTAATGACGCACAAATATTCTCTATATGGAAAGTCAGCTCTCCGAAAAATGGGTTGCTTGTAGTTGGAATGATTAATCCAATCAGATTTGTTCGTTTACTAAATAATGACCGAGCTACATCATTAGGAAAATAATTTAGCTCCTGCATCGCTTTATGAACTTGATCCTTCGTTTCTTGACTGATATAGCCACGATTGTTAAGTACGCGAGAAACCGTGGTCGGTGAAACTCCGGCTAATTGTGCAACATCGTTAAGTTTTGGTTTCATTGATTCAACCTGCCTTCTCTCCATGCCAAGTCTCCAATTATCCTATTATTTTAACATGGTTAAACGTGAAAAAACATGTCTCCAGCATTACGTGCTGTATATGCATCGAGAATATTGTATACACATTAGCTCTTCCATTCTGCTAATATAAGCTTTTAATAAGCGTTTACATTTAAAATCATCCCATCAATGAATTGGCTGAAGATGCTTCCAAGTACTAAGTTGCCCTGCTTTCCCTCGTGTTCGATAGCGCCAAGGCGTTTTGAGATATTCTATTATAATAGCCGCTCCTGAATTTTCAGGAGCGGCTACACGCTTAATTTATATTGATTTTAAATCCATCCCCTGCTTTGCCACCCAAGACGATCAAGCCCCCTTGGGGCAGAACAACCGAATTGTTATGGCTGGCAGTTGAAAAATCTACAACCGCTCCGTTTTCATCATAGACAGCGAACCCTCCACTTGTTGGAACATCAACGGTCATCGTTTTATGGGCTGCGTTTTTATCTATTTTAAACCATGTGGCTTGGCCATTGGATGGTATAGTGTACTGTGATTTCCCACCTAGGATAGGTTTAATAGCATCCTCACTGATGTAGGACTGTCCATCTATGGTTAAATACTCTGAACCATCCTTGGTAGTAAAATTCAAATCAAATGCATCTCTTCCACTCATAACTGGAATTTCAACGGCATTAACAGCTTTATTCTCATCCACAATTTTAGTACCACTTGCGTATCCCTCATGATCAACAGATATTTTTTTCGTAATAAATGATGGAGCCAAATAAAAAATAGAAGATATCTTTTCATCCAGGGCATAATAATTTTTCCCGTTTCTATGTTCCCATGCCTTTTTAACTGTAGTATTTAGAGGATTGGCATCAAGCTTTTGATATTCATAAATTACCATAACCATTTGACCTAATCCCGGAAAGTTTAAATATAAGTTAGCCTTAATATACGTTTTTCCGTTTATTTGTTTGTCAAAGCTTATGGCTACACTGCCATCACTGCTCTTGAATTGTCCATTGCCTGCATACACATATTTTTGCGCCGGGACGAATCCATCCAGTAAAGCTGGTAACTCAAACTCTCCATTTTTAATCTCTACATTGATGGTTGTACCCACAGTGCCATATAATCCAGAATAAGAAAGCAAGTCAGATGGCATTTCCACTTTTACAGGAGGCTCAAATGTTTTATCCGGTAGGATGTCTTTAATGATGCCCTTGTCTTTTAAATGCTCCAATAAAACATTAGAAGCAAAAATACTATCCAGGATGGAAGACCCTCCAGATGAAAGCACAGCCATAGAGATATGATGCTCTGGTAGGGTGATCAAGACAGAGTGATACAAAACAGTGTCTCCCCCCTTGGACAACGCAGTTATTCCGTAATCACTAAATGGTGCCAAACGAACCGCGTCCCAGCCAAGGCCATAATTAAAGCTGTTTGTCTCTTCAGATACCCATATTCCTTTTCGATATTCATGGCTTTGCATGGACTTTGCTGATTGTTCAGATAAAATATCAGTTCTATTCCCTGTTAATACTTCTGCAAACTGGGTCAATTCTTCTGCGGTAGAGTATAAGCCCCCTGTCCCGATGACATTGGCATTTTCAACGGGTAAGGCTCCCTCAATCGCAGGAAAATAAGTTTTGGACAGCTTTTGTCTATCAAACTGATCGAGTGGTGTTTTCGTAGAGTTCAAACCCAAAGGGGCACTAACATGCTTTGCCAGAAATTCGGTATAACTTAGACCACTCACCCGTTCAACCAATATTTCAAGCAATTGAAAACTATCATTACTATATACAGAATATTCGCCAGGGTTCGATTTTAAAGTTTCTGATTGTAATCTCAGCAATAGCTCATCATGATTTTCTGTATCATTGTCATTAAACAACATACTATTTTTATAGTGAGCACCATAAAGACCTGACGAATGATTTAACAGCATACGTGGTGTGATTTTTTTGTACCTTTCATCAGACATTTTAAAGTCCTTAATGTATGTTGTGAGCGGCTGATCAATATCTACCTTATGGGCATCCACCAACATCATCGTTGCAGCAGATACATACATTTTGCTTGTGGAGCCAATACCGAACATTGTATCGTTGGTGATTGGCTCGTTGGTTGCTTTGTTCTTTACACCTACGCTATCCGATAATACGATGTTTCCATGATCCATAATGGCATACTGCACACCGCTAGCACCGTATTTGGATACCAGCTCTGAGGCCAGATTGCGGGCCTTTTCCTTGATGGGTTCAGGATTGTCTTGAGCAAAAGCATTCGTCATCGGCAGTACAACAAGCATAGCCGAAATGAACACAGCTATTATTTTCTTCATTCCATATTTCCTCCTCTTATAGGTTCCCAGAATTTATTGCTGGACTGATCATACAATGAACGAGGATTCTATATAGCAAATTCACCCTAAAACGAAAAAAACAATCCCTAAACAGCATGATGTTTAAGGACTGTCTTTATAAAATGGTAATAAAACCATATTATTGAATATTTTATTTTTCATTTCAATGGTCATGTTACCACCATATTTGTCACATATTCTAGATATATTGGTTAAGCCAATACCATGAATATCCGGGTTTGATTTTTGACTTTGCAAATGGGCCACTTCATTCTCCATATGATTCAGAATGTGAATGAAAAGCGCAGATTCATTGGAATGTATTTTAATAAGAATATACCTATCATCCGCAATTTTGACCTTTTTAGATGCTTCTATGGCATTATCCAGCATATTACCCAGAGCGACACACAAGTCATAACGTTCAATATTTACTTTCTGTGAGTATAGGTTGAGCTGGGTATCCACCTTGATGCCATTGGCCTGAGCAATATTAAGACTATTTGTGACAAGAGCATCTATAACCAGATTACCGGTGTTAACCCTCTGATAGGCTCCTTCGATTTTATTTAATGTGACCTTAATATGTTCACTTGCCTCAGCTAATTCATTTCTCTTGATACATTCGTCAATATACAAAAACTGTTGGTGTGTGTCGTGAATGATTCTTTTCATATTTTTAAAGCTGTGAACTGTTTTTTCGTAGTTAGCATCTTGGTAGTCCATCTGATGTTGTAGTTGAGCATTTTCATGCATTAACTGGAATTTTTCAATGACATTATCGAAGATGTATATGATAAAAACATTTAAGGAAATAAAGCCAATAATAGATACAAAATAATACATATTCTTTTCACTATAAACAGATAACACATTGACCTGGTATATACTTATGATAGGAACGATTAGAAATAAAATGTAATAACGGGCATGCAAAGGGAAGGTTCTGCGTTTGGCAAATAATCGTATAATCTGAATGACAGCAAACATGATAATACAGCTGAGTAACATAACCTTAGAAAATATCAAGTGATCTTGACTGCTCAAATGGCTAAGGTTGCTAACTTTAACAGAGCCTACAGTATATAAAATATAAAGAGATATAAAATTAACGATGGTGATCAACACAGCATAAAGGATGGAAAAAATGATCTTTGTCTTTATTTCCACAGTATAAGACTGGGCCAAGCTAAATATGACAAATAACGCCAAAATGGAGGAAAACGTAGGAGACAGATAAACACTTAAATATAAAAAATTCAGCAGCCCGAAAATAATGAAATACATCATTCTGTTCGGCTTTCGACTGGACTTATCAAAAACCGAGTTGAAGTAAAAATTCACCTGAAAGCACATCACCAAGACAACACATAGGTTAAGAAACAGGGAGTTATATTCCATCATATTATTGCATCTTCATGATCATAAATTTGGTATATAGATCTTTAACTTCTTTTATTTTAGAACGTCCAATAGGCAACTTCACATTATTTGACATCAGAACATCACCGCCAGCAAATTTTTTGACATGAATTAAGTTTATAATAATCGAACGATGAATTTGCAGAAAATTATATTCCTTTAATGCTAAAGCATAATCTGAAAGAATCCCTTTGCTATCATAGGTTTGTGTAGAGGTTACAAAATGCAGTTTGTTTTTTATGGTCAAGCTTTTGGCCACTTCAATACTAATGATATCATCATATTTTAAAAGCACTTCTTCATAAGCTGACTTGATGATAACGAATTTTTTATCAAGAGATTGAAAATACTGACACAGTTTTATCATTTTTTCCTCAAAGATATGGGAAGCAATTGGTTTTATTAAGTACTGAAAGGTAACTACGTCAAAGCTTTCTAGCATATATTCGGGATAGCTCGTTAAAAAAATGATCTGTTCATCAAGGTGACGTAAACTCCTTATTTTTTGAGCTGTTTGAATTCCGTTCATGCCGTTCATTTCAATATCCAATATTAAGATATGGAATGGCGATTCATGGTTTAAATAATGAGCTACCAGCTGTTCTCCTGAGTTGAATAACTCAATTTTAAATTCTATATTTGTTTTGATGGATAAAGCAATCAGCATATTTTTAACAAGCTCTCTTTGCTTGTACTCATCATCGCAAATAGCTACTCTATACATAAATGCCATACACCTCTTCCCCATTGCATGTTGCGTGGAATTATAGTCTGAACAGTATACAATATTTTAATATTCTATACATAGCTTTTGGATAAAACGCAAATTCAAATCCCTTAAATGCGAGTTATTGTGTAAGAGCACAACTTGTGATTTATTAGGAGGGTAGGAATTGATGTATTAGCGGAACGACGACTTTCACCCATAAGCCTTATTGGAGGAATTTATGGAGAACAAAAAGTATAATTAATCAATTCATCTATCTGGATATTATAAAAATTAGTAAGAAAAGAAAAGTAATGTAAGTGTTAAAGAAATTAAAGCCTTATTTGCTAAAGCCGATACTAATTACCTTAAACTTTACTTAGAGCAGAAAAATGGAGAAATTTATAAAGAAATAAAGAAATTAGAGGAACTTAATAAACGAATAGAAATATTAAGGACAACTATTCATAAGCAAAATTTGTATTTTCGAGTTTGCCGATAGGTAGATTAAATACAGTTACTGCTTCATCAAGGCGGACAAATCCATTGTGGTCATAGAATCCATAGTTACTCATTGTGTCTGTATACACATAAATTTTAGTTGCTTTTGTATTTCTTAAGTAAGAGATGAGCTCATTGAATAATTTTTTGCCTATCTTTTTTCCTCTAGCTTTTTCAGAAACAGCAAAGAATTCTAAGCAACCCTGAAACTCATCTTCTTTTCCTCTAATTAACTTGCTGTATGCCTCATTAGTCATGGAGGTGAGTTCAACAAATACTTTTCGTTCTATGTCATTTAGATTTAAGAGTTGTAGCAATTCACTTGTATAATCTTCCTGTAGCATTCTATAAGATGTTGTTTCACCAACTCTTGAACCAAAAATTACACCAATGACTTCTCCATCTAATATAGCTACTCTTCCAAAAGTACTTTTATTTAATATTGGACTTATGAACATCATTGTAACTGCTGCATTTATCACGCCCTCATCCT
Source organism: Paenibacillus sp. BT-177 (assembly GCF_025846815.2). Lineage (NCBI taxonomy): Bacteria > Bacillati > Bacillota > Bacilli > Caryophanales > Paenibacillaceae > Paenibacillus > Paenibacillus sp. BT-177. Next base: position 180,442 of record NZ_JAOYTP010000008.1, read on the forward strand.
CTATAAAATCCTTTGCGTTCCAAGTATCCGCAATAATTGCTTTAATAGGTTCTATATCTTCTTTTCTAATGTCTCTAATATCTAAGTTCATTTTGATTCCTCCTTTTAATTGATTAGCTTACAAATTGAGTTTAATGTATCCCCTAATGGGGAGAGTCAAATATTTAATGCAATGCTTTTTTTCAACTAACCGTTTAAATAGTTATGTTAGACTGGTGAGAACCAAAAAATGCCGGACTCTATTACAAGGAGTCCAGCATTTTCAGGTGAAACTCATATAAATCTTTATGTTCAAATGAAATAATTGATTGCTTTATGGTGCTCAACAATACACCTGTTATAGAAATACTTAATTACTTAGAGAAAAATTATATGACTTATACTTTAATTTCCACAGCTAAGCATTTCAATTTTCATCCAAACTATCTAAGTAATTTAATTAAAAGAACTACCAATAGATCTTTTTCAGAAATTATATTAATTCAAAAATTGACTAGGGCATCTGTTGACTAGGGCATCTGTTTCGCTTTAAAATACTTATATTCCTATTTATGGGATTGAAAACGAAATAGGTTATAACACCAAAAGAATTTCGAGATAATCCTATTTCTAAATCTATTTAGAAATTTAAGTAAAATCACTTTTTTTTGCAGTTTTTCATACTATCATTATGTTAACTAAAAAATCCCCTAGCCGGTCTATTCAGCTATCTCCCCCTGAACACGCAAAAGCAGCCCTACAGGGCTGCCTCTTCTGCTGTAATCATACTAATTGCTCGTATATTTTACCCAGTCATATTCGGCGTACAATGGATTGACTCCGTTATATGGACCTAACCAGCTATCTACTCCGGTGCCATTCCATAAATTCATCATAATTTGGCCTGGCGTTTTCGGTATGTTCGTAGTTGCTGTATGCTTTAGAACCCCGTCAACATACCACTTAATGTATCCTGGCTGCCAATCGAATGCATAGGTATGGAAGCCACTTGATGCATCAAAACCCAGATCGACAACCTTCTCATGACCACCGACCCCGTTTGTATAATAGTTAAATTGTACTTTTGTTGTGTCTTTTCCTAAAAATTCAATATCTATTTCATCCCATTGCGTGCCATTAGCAGGTCCCGTATATGTGAAAAAGGAAGATACGATTCCTGTATTTTTAGCAGGCTTCATGTTGACCTCGTATAAGCCGTATCTGTAAGTATTCTTCGAACGATACTCTCCGCCGTCAAATTTATTATACGCAGAACTCGTTAAGCTAAGCTTCATTTTGCCATCGTTAGTAAAATTGACATTATTGGCACGCCAAGTGCAATTAAACATGTCCCCATTGGAATATCCATCTGCCTTTTGCCATGTACTCGGATTATAATAACTTAATGGCTCCCAGAACACATTCGCCGCAAAAGCGCTTACCGAAAAAAACAGAGAAACTATACCCGTGATCACCAGTGTAAACCAATACTTCTTCTTCATAAATACACCTCCAAGAATAATTTCAAATATGAATAAAGTTGTGGAATGCGGTTTCCAGCAACGTGATACAGTCTGCCAAAAACCAATTAATAGAGCTTGCCTGGACATTTCACCGCCGATCGCGCTCACTTGGACTAACAGGGCGGATCTCTCGATTTTACAAAAGGTCCCAAACAACTACTGTTTCGACGAGCGATCATAATGAAAATTCAATGAAATCCACGTAGGCATCCCAAGTGCCGTCATCGCTCGTCAAGGTGAGTTTGATCTCCTGATCTCCGATAGCGTGAGTAATATTGGACATGGTTTTGACAGTTGGTGTTTTGCCTGTGAAATTGAAGGAACCTACAGTTGTTCCTCCAATAACCAAGTCCACCTTGGCCGTACCAGCATTGCTTGAAGCCCCCCGCACTGAGATATTATGCGTAGGGTTGGCAAAATACTGTGAATATGAAGCGTAGTCAGCATTGGCATACAAGGCGACTCCGTCAAACGGTGCACTGATCTTGCCTGCATGAGTGCCGCCAATATTTATATTCTCGGTTTCAACTTTTGTTACCGTATTTTCCCCCGTGTTGGGAGTGAATTGCCAGGCATCCAAATTCAACAGATTACCGTTACTTGACCCGGTAAACACCAGATAAACGTTGTGAACTCCTGTTGCATTATTGATCGTGGTCTCTACTTCTCTCCAGGTTTGCATACCTCCAGTTGAAGGTACTTTCAAGGAACCGACTAGAGGACCTGTTTCACTGTCAAGCCGTACTTCAATGTTGCCACCGACATTTGTAGCCACATTAGCTTTGAACGTCTTCGCTCCGGTAGAGCCAAAATTAGCCTTTCCAACAGCGATCCAGTCCCCATTATGGATGTTGGTCACATTCAGATTGCCAATCGGGCCGCCGCTGGCTTGCGTGGGTTCGGTCGTAATGCCTGCTTGCCAGGCAATGGTCTCCGCTTCAACTCTGGTATACGGATTCATATTGGATAGCTGCGCGATTCCTGTCATATTCCCTTGCACCTCAGAGATGCTTCCGTCCTCCTTGTGCACCAGCTTATTAATATGCGGAGAGCGATAGCCCTTTCCAGCTCCAATTTGAGCCTTGCTGACCGTTTGGGCATGGTATACGACATACCATTCATTCTTAAAATTAAATACAGCATGGTGGTTGTTGCCGCCAACGCCGAAGAACGTATACGGATTTTTCAGGAAATGACCTTTATAAGTGAAGGGACCCATCGGGTTGTCGCTAACCATATAGCCGATTTCACCAGCAGGGTACTGTGGAGGGTGTGTTCCGGCAAAGTTGATACAGTACGAATAGTAATATTTGCCGTTGTACTTATGAATACCGGAATCTTCAAACAGGTAAGGAGCATCAATAGTGGTGGCACTTCCGATAACGCTTGTCATATTTGCGCCTAATTTGATGACTCTGGCGGTTTTCGGATTTGCAATGGAAGCCGGATCGGATTCATTAGGAATTCCGCCACCGCTATACAGGTATCCCGTGCCATCATCATCTACCAGTACAGCCGGGTCAAAAAGCCAAGTCACGCCAGCCATCCCAGGTGTACTATGTGTCACAAGTGCTTTGCCAAGGGGATCTGTCCAAGGTCCGATAGGCGTGTCCGCTGTCAGGACACCAATACCTGCTCCCCCATTGGCGAAATATAAAAAGAACTTGTCTCTGCCATTTATTTTTTTATGCGCAACTGCTGGAGCCCAGGAGTTAGAGGCCCATTTGGCAATGCCTCTTCCACCGTTTTTGTTGTTGGCACCTGCGACTGGTATCGTTCCGTGATCCGTCCAGTTTACCATGTCTGTGGAGGATATGACCTGGATACGATCCAGCCTACTAAAGTCGTTCTCTTTAATCGATCCATCCTTGTTATACACGTACGTATCACTTGACATGTAAATATACACTCTTCCATCATATACCAATGAATACGGGTCAGCTCCCAATTTGTGATCCATTAGAGGGTTGGAATTTCCAGGTAGTTTAGCCAGTGGTCGATTGGCAGCATCTACATTTAGCATGGGAAAGACACTCAGCAATAAAGCGAAGGAAAGAAATAAAACTAGACATTTTCTAATCATAACATAACCTCCGTTTTTTATATGGTCTAAAGCCGAGCTATCCGTAAATATATCAAATTTATGGATATGCTCAGACCTTTACCCGTAAGGAGAATGACGTGAAGAATGGTAAGAGATAGAATTGGATTGAAATCGCTTACAAATCGTTGTTTGGAAACATTCTACAAGAAGGAACGCTAGCATCAATTATGTAATTCTATTTATAATAATGGTTTTATTTGGGACAATTATAGCGTACTCTACCAAATATAACAATATCATTCTAAATTAAAAAGAGCACATCAAAAGGGATGTAACCTAATGATTTGCTCCGTGAAATACTGACATCTAATCAAGCGATCCTAGCTTCACTCTTGAGACCTTCGACCCCCAATCGGTATAACTAAGTCATAGCGAGATATTGTGCCGAAATCAAGTTTTGATAATTGCCAAACATAGCACTCAATATTTTTTCTTTAGGCTGTTACATTAAAATTCTTGAGCTGCCAATATGGCTTGACGCATTGCTCGCTCCTTTATGCTCTGTGCTTGGTCCGGCTGCTCACTGATACCTTCAACAAAAATAGCCTGCACTTCATCAATACCCAACAAGTTCATGATAGCTTTTACATAACTGTGGCTGAACTCGACATCTTTAAACTTCCCGTGGGAGAGAACCATACCGGAAGCCTGAATGTGCATTACTTTTTTGCCTTGCTGAGTCCCCGTCAAACCAGACAAACCCCGCAGCCCATTATCGGATCGCTTATTGGTTTTTCCTGTAACCGTAACTGCGTCAATGTACGTTTTCAAAACCGACGGAAAAGATAAGTTCCATATCGGATTGACAATGACGATTTTATCAGCCGCCATGAATTAATCGACAATCTCGCGCATCCGTTCCGCTTTGACCTTCGACTCCTGGCTCAATTCATCGAAGGAAGGACCACTTGGCGGTTGCCCCCAACGTCTTAGAAGATGAGCGTCGATTTGCGGAAGATCCATGCGGTACAGATCTACATGAATGACTTCATCGCCAGAGTTGGCCTCCTGATAGGTTTGGATAAACTGTTTACCGACCGATAAGCTGTAAGTATCGTCTTTGAAAGGATGAGCAGTTATGTACAATACAGTTGCCATGATAAATCTACTCCTTTGTTATGATTGGAATAATTAAGGATATGTTTGCTGTCGTGCCCGTGCCCATATCGCCAACCGATGGGCATCGAATGTAATGGACATCCATAACCACGTCTCTCTGACTTTCGGATTGAGCTCGAAGCTGCGGAAAACAACTTCCATTCTGAGTACCTCCCCTCTCAAATATTTCCGGGATTTATAAGTTGTAATAACAAACATTACAACAGATTCAAAAAAACTTCACCTTTTCCGATTGATATGCTCTGCAAGCTCGGAAATCGACTCACACATCGTAATGTCAGCCAGGATCGCTTCCATTGCATATGGGACTCCTCTTAACGATCAGTTCCAGAACAGCTTGGACATTTGCACAGACCGAGCAGTCGGGATTCGGCAGTTCATGGATATGAAAAGCTTCCCCTCTTTCACGACTTCCACCGTCCGTTAAACATCCAACCGTATAAATTCTTCGAGTCCTTTAATCAAAAAGGCACTCACTGCGCCAGCTCGCACCGCCTATCCGCTTTCTTTAGCTGCCCGATTATTTTCCGAAATAATAACCGGATTTGTACGGACGATATCGGTAATCCATATCGATGCATAGTGCGCATTCTTGGCGGTAGCTAGCAAGGAAAGAATGTGAACTGCTATTGAGAATCTGCTGCTTATTTTCATTACTGGTTCCTTCTCAATGAAACCGTTATAGTTACAGGTTAAAATGAAAGTCAAGAGGGGTTTTGAAATGCAAGCACCAACTTTTTTTACTTTTATTGGTCGTTCATAAACTGCATCCCCCCAAAGGAATACCGCTTTTTCTCAAAGATGTAAAACAAAAAGGAAACCGTTTCCTGGCAAAATGGAAGTGCGACCCACCATTTATGAAAGAAACGGTTCTTTGTGCATTCAATATATCATGGATTAAATCCATCTGCTAATAGACTGGAGGATGATATTCCTGTCCATCAGGAAGGAGTAGGAGAAGTTCTAGAACCAGGTGAAGGGCTGAACTGATTCCCTGAATCCATTCATATATATTGAAGATGTCATTCAGCATGCCCCTCCTTTTGATTACGCTATTAGAGCCAAATCATATAATCTGCAGGGTCAAATTTTGTATCGCACCAATCAGTTGACGGAGGCTTTAAAAAGCTCCAACAATGCTCTGCTGCTGACCAAGCAATTTACAGTCGACAAATTGCTTTATGTCAATGTTCTTCTCAACCTTGGCATCTTTCACTGCCATCTGGATGAGATTACTTCTGCGTTAACTCATTTATTGGAGGCTCAGCAAATTAATCTACAAAACAGTACATTTTATAAGTCTGGCGAAATTTCAATGACGATGGGAGTATGCTATAAAAAATTGGGTATTCTGTACAAAAAGATCAAGAAATATGATGAATCTTTAACCTATAACGAGAAATCTATTGAGCCTTACTCCTTGTTATCCGATGAAGAAGGCCTGATCAATTCCAAACTAGAGCTTGCTGATCTATACATTGATATTCAAAACATTGAAGAAGCGAAAAGGATCTGTGATGATTTTTTGCATGTAAATATGAACTTGGATTTAAAAGCCCAGCTCAATATATTAATAGGACGCATTGACTCCTGTAATGGAAATCTAGCACAAGCTCTGGATCACTTCTTTTTAGCTCACACTATATATTAACAAAAGCAAGCTCACAAAAAAATGAGCGAATTGTATATCCGTATAGCTGAAGCTTATTATCACCAAAAAGATTTTGAGACCGCTTCGTATTACTACAGGCAAGGCCTTCTTGCTCAATAACAAAAAACCTCAGGGCTCCTTCCAGATGGATAGGTCCCTGGGGTTTAATCATTTTACATAGTCCAGATCAAATCAGATTGAGCATGTGCTGCCTCTTCACATAAGTGTTTAGTTACCATAACTCATACCGTCAAACTCTTGATTATCTCAGACAATATGATGTTGCTACTCATGCTGTCTGGTGCATCTCCTACCCTATTGTGATCAAATTGCATAATGGCTGGGGCTTCATGGCTGTGTTTATGGGCATGTCAGTGTATAGGAGACAGTTATTGTACCGAGTAAAGCAATTTGAGAGAGCGACGAAATAAGAACGGATCGTTGTTATATCAGGAAAAATATTTCAGGCAAGGGCCATCGGACGGAGCCGCTGCCCTTGCCTGCAAAGTGAAATCATTTTTTTTAGAAAACTGAAAACTGATCTAGAACATAAAGTCGATGGAATCCGGCGAGAAGCCTTCTGGCTGCTCGTCCGAATTCACCTGAATATCGCTTAATAGCAGATTTGGATTGGCTCCAACCTGTGACAGGATTGCTATCAAATCTCCGGTTAATCGTTCAATAGCATCTGCGCCAAACAGCTTTGTGCAATATTCAAAGGAACCCTTGATCTGCCCGTCTTCATCACTCATAGACAAGGTCAAATCGAATTTGGAGGTCCTGTGTTCCTTAACATAAGGACTAAAGGATAGTGTTTCAAGTTGCGCTTCCTGCGACTCCGTATTTTCCAGTACAAACATAGTATCAAACAACGGATTACGGCTTGCATCCCGCGCTACATCCAGCTTTTCCACCAGCTCTTCCAGTGGATAATCCTGATGCTCGAAGGCTTGCAGCGTACGATCTCTGGCTTCCAGCAAGTAGTTGTGGAACGTTTGGTTGCCCTGCGGCTGGTGCCGGATGGCTAGTGTATTGACGAACATGCCGATCAGCGGCTCCAGTTCAGGCAGCAAGCGGCCTGCTACCGGCGTACCGATGATCAAATCGTCCTGACCGCTGTATTTGGACAGCAGGACGGTGTAGGCGCTCAATAGCACCATATACAATGTGCTTCCAGTCTGTGCCGCTATCCGGTGCAACTGCTCGGATACATTCGGGGCCACGGTAAACTCATACATTGCCCCCTCGAAGCTGCGAACAGCAGGTCTAGGATAAGCAATCGGCAGATCCAGTACCGGTAATTCCCCGGCTAAATGCTCCAGCCAGAACTGTTCCCGGCGCTGGTAGGACTCACGCTGCATTTCCTGCTGCTGCCACACCGCATAGTCCTTGTACTGAATTGGCAGCGGCTCCAAGGCCTGTCCCTCGTACAGTTGTCCCAGCTCCTGCACGATATTGTTAGACGATACCCCGTCTGAAATAATATGGTGCATGTCGTACATCAGGAGATGGCGCTCGGGTCCGGTTTGAATAAGACGGACACGCAGCAGCGGTGCCTGCCGAAGATCGAAGCTGCGTACAAAGGACTCGATATACACTTCCGCTTCGGACTCACTGGCCTGCAGGCGTTCTACGACAAACTCCACTTGATCGTAAACCCGCTGAACGACCTCACCGTCCACCATTTCAAAGGAAGTTCGTAGCGTTTCATGACGGGCTACTAACTGACAGAACGCATCCTCCAGTCGATCGGCCTCCAGCGGCCCCTCCACTACTAATACACCCGGCATATTGTAGCTGACATCTCCACCTTCCAAATGACTCAAAATGTACAGTCGTTTTTGAGCCGAGGAAGCAGGGTAGTAGGCTTGTTTCGTCGCGGCAGGGATCACCGTATAGGCATCTGTCCCGTGCGTTACGATGAGCTGGGCTTGCTGCTCAATCGTAAAGTGCTGGAACACCTCACGCAGTGTCATTCGGCTGTCCAGTTCCTGATGGATTTTGGCCACCAGCGACGTTGCCCGCAGGGAATGCCCCCCCACATCGAAGAATGAGTCGGTGACGCCTACGCTGGACAGCTTCAAGACATCCTGCCAGATTTGGGCTAGCTTGGCCTCCAGTGGCGTCCGCGGTGCCACGTACTCCAGGCCTCCTTCAAGGCGTGCTTCCGGTGCTGGCAATGCCTTCCGGTCAATTTTCCCGTTTGGCGTCAGCGGGAAACGATCCAGCTGTACCACGTACGTCGGGATCATGTAATCCGGCAGCTTCGGCTGCAGCGCATTCCGCAGTTCTGGTAGACTCAGCGACTCCGAAGCAACGATATAGGCACACAGATCCTTGTGTCCGTCCTCGTTTTCCCATGCTGTGACTACGGCTTTCCGAATGCCGTCCACGGTCAGCAGTTGTGCTTCCACCTCGCTCAGCTCAATCCGATACCCCCGAATTTTCACCTGATGGTCGATCCGACCTAAATACTCGATACTGCCATCCGGCAGCCACCGTGCCAGATCGCCCGTTCGGTACATCCGGTTTGCGTAAGTGCTGTCCGCTTGATCAGCGGCTGTCGCATTAGCAAACGGATTCGGAACAAACTTCTCAGCCGTCAGTTCCGGCAGGTTGAGGTATCCTCGTGCGATACCTGCACCTCCGATATAGAGCTCACCCGCGATACCAATCGGCACCAGCTGTTGCTGGTTGTTCAGGATATATACTGCCTGGTTCGCTATCGGCGTTCCAATGGATACCGTATGCTCCCCTTTTTCCAGCAGTACATGCAGGGACTCTACATCTTCAATCGTATAAGCCGTCGCATCTACCGTCGTTTCCGTCGGACCATACACGTTCGTAATGACCGGACGATACCCGGACCATTTGTGTAGGAACACATCTACCAGCTGCACGGATAAGGCTTCGCCCCCGATCAGGTAATGCTTCACATCCGGCGCTTCAGTCACGCTGACACTTTCGTTCAAAATATGCAGATGCGCAGGTGTGCCGTCCGACAAATCAATCCGGTGTGTGCGGTAGTACGCAATCAAATGCTCCCCGCTCAGGCTGACGTCACGGGACACCACATGCAAGGTGTGGCCTAAGAGCAAGCTGGCAAAGATTTGCTTCACCGAAGCGTCAAATACAAAGGCCGACAGCCATGCGATGTGAAGCGGCTGATCATACCGGCTGTATACGCGCTCGTATAAAGCATCTACCAGATTGCTGACACTGCCCTGCTCGATCATGACCCCTTTCGGCTGACCGGTTGTACCTGACGTGTAAATCATATAGGCCAGGTTGTACAGGCCGGCGACAGGGATCAGGTTGCTCGCATCCTGTGCTCCCAATTGAGCCTGTACGTCCTCATCGTCAAGAACGATAGCTTGTACTGTCGATGGCAGTTGAAGTGACAGGTTGGCGGCTCTGCTTGTGATTACAACCTTCGCCCCACTGTCTTGAAGCATATAGTCGATCCGTTCCTGCGGATACATCGTATCCATTGGCACATACGCGCCTCCGGCCTTCAGTACCGCCAAAATGCTCACCAGAAGATCCGCAGAACGTTCCAGCAGTACGCCTACTGGTTGATCTGCTTCAACCCCTTTCGCCCGTAGCACACGAGCCAATTGGTTCGCCTGCTCATTCAGCTCAGCGTAGGTTAGCGCCATATCCCCAGACACCACGGCTATCCGCTCAGGATGGTTCTTCGCTTGCTCTTCAAAACGTTCGCTGAGCGACAGCCCTTGCAGTGTTCCGCGTACGCTATGCGCATTCGGATCATTGAATACCTTCAGAATCTGCTCGGTTTCTTCAGTCGTAATGAGCTCCAGCTCACCCAGCTTCGCATCCGGGTTCGCCGCGACGGCTTCGGCCAAGCGAATAAAGTGACGTGTCATCCGTTCAACGGTTTCCCGTTGATACAACGCGGTTGCATACTGCAATCCGAACTGGATGCCTGCCTCTTCCTCTCTGGCTTCCAGCGTCAGATCAAACTTCGCTGGCGTTTGTTCCAGGCCGTACGGACGGAAGCTCAGGTCTGCCAGTTGCAGTTCGCCCTCCTCGGTCGTTTGCAGGGTAAACATCGTATCGAATAGCGGATGGCGGCTCATATCCCGCTTCACATTCAGCTTTTCCACCAGCTCCTCAAATGGATAGTCCTGATGCTCGTAGGCTTGCAGGGCGCGAACCTTCACTTCTTCCACGTAGCTGCGGAAGGTATGTTCCGCTGTCGGATAGTTTCGCAGTGCCAACGTACCGACGAACATGCCGAGGATCGGCTCCAAATCCGCATGCGGTCGTCCGGCAATCGGCGTGCCGACGACGATGTCCTCCTGGCCGCTGTATTGGTGCAAGAGGGCGGTATACGCCGCCAGCAACACCATATACAGTGTAGAGCCGGTGTGCGCCGCCAGTTCCTTCAGACGTTCGCTCACTTCGCGTTCCAGTCCGAACACCACGGTATCGCCTGCTGTACTACGCACCGCCGGACGGGCAAAATCTGTCGGTAAATCCAGTACAGGCAGTTCACCCCGGAAGGTGTCGAGCCAGTAGGCTTCCTGACGCTGCATCCATTCCTGATGGGCTTCGCTTTGCTGCCATACGGCATAATCCTTGTACTGTATTCGCAGTGGCGCCAGCTCTTCCCCGTCGTACAAGCGGACAAATTCATTAGTCAGTACCCCCATCGACACCCCATCCGAGATGATGTGGTGCATATCGAGCATAAGTAGATGTTGGGATTCCTGCTCTACTCCCTGAACGCCCAGATCCACCAAACCTACTCGCAGCAGCGGTGCAGCTTTGAGATCAAACGGACGGACAAAGCGACTCACCAGCTCATCCACTTCCTTGCCGACCCTTGTGTCTGTATCCGTAGTCGCACCCTCTGCTTGTACCTTCGTATATTCCACTTCGAACGGCACGGTGTCCTCAATCCATTGCATCGGCTCACTGTCGATCAGGTCAAAGCGGGTACGCAAGGATGCATGACGGGTGATCAGTTGACGGAATGCATGTTCCACTCGCTTCACATCCAGCGGACCGCTCACTTGCAGCACCGACGGCATGTTGTAGTTCACATCATACGGATCGAACTGATGCAGCACATACAGTCGTTTTTGCGCCGAGGACAGTGGATAGAAGCTGCGCTCTTCCGTTACCGGAATAGAGGCATACGTCACTTGATCCAGCTGTTCCAGTGCAACGGCCAGTTGCTCAATCGTTGGTGCTTCAAAAATACTGCGCAGTGGAAGTGGCTTGTTCAGCTCTTTGTGAATCTTCGAGGCCAGTGTCGTCGCCCGTAGTGAGTGCCCGCCAATCTCGAAGAAGTTTTCCTTCACGCCGACCTGAGTGAGACCCAGTACATCCTGCCAGATTTGCGCCAGCTTCACTTCCACCCATGTCCGAGGTGCAACATAGTCGCCTCCAATTTGCAGGCTACCCTCTGGTGCTGGCAGGGCCTTGCGGTCGATTTTACCGTTCGGTGTCAGCGGCATTTGTTCCAGCTGTACCACATAGGAAGGGATCATGTAACCCGGCAGCTTCTGGCTCAAAGCGCTGCGTAGCTCACTTGCGACAACTTCCTCATCGGCGACCACATAAGCGCAGAGCTGCTTTTGCCCTTGCTCATCTTCCCGTGCGATGACCACAGCTTCTCGCACTGCCTCCAGCTTCAGCAGCTGCGTTTCTACCTCGCCCAGTTCGATCCGGTAGCCCCGAATTTTCACCTGCGCATCGATCCGCCCCTTATATTCCAGCGAACCATCCGCATTTAAGCGTACCATGTCGCCTGTGCGATAGCAGCGTTCTCCGCTACGGAACGGGCTGTCGATGAACTTTTCGGATGTCAGGTCCGGACGGTTGCGGTAACCACGTGCTACCCCGTCACCGCCTACCAGTAGTTCACCCCATACCCCCACGGGCTGAAGCCGCATCGAACGGTCCACAACATACGCTGTCGAATTATGGATTGGTCTGCCAATTGGCACCGATTCCGATTGTACACCGGTGATCGCGTGTACTGTGGAAAAGGTCGTATTTTCAGTAGGGCCATAGATGTTACTGATTCGCAGGGACGGATGGGCCTCCAGCACCCGGTTCATATGTGGTACGGACATCACATCACCACCAACCAGTAGCTCCCGTACCCCCGCGAACAGCGCCAGATTCTGCTGGGACAGCTGGTTAAAGAGCGGTGTGGTCAGAAACATCGTGGTAATGCCATGACTGCGGACAGCTTCCTTAAGCTTGAGCGCGTCCAAAATGACATCCTGACTCACTAACACAAGCTGTCCACCGTTTAATAGAGCTCCCCAAATTTCGAAGGTGGATGCGTCGAAAACAATCGCGCCTGTCTGCAAAATGCGCGTGTCAGCATCCAACTGCGCGTAGTTTGTATTTTTCACCAAACGCACAACATTGCGATGCTCTACCATGACACCCTTCGGCTGCCCCGTCGTACCCGACGTATAAATCACATACGTTAGATCGTTCGGACCGGACAACGGCTCCAGATTGGAGCCATCCTCGTGATACACACTCGGTGCCCCACTCAGCACCAGCACGTTTCCATTGAAAGATACCTTGTCTACCAGATGGCTTTGTGTCAACAACAACTCTGCTCCCGAGTCGTCCAGCATGTAGCGGATACGCTCCTCTGGATATGTCGGATCGATTGGAACATATGCGCCCCCAGCTTTCAAAATGCCTAACATACCCACAATCAAGTCTACCGAACGCTCGGTCATCAGACCCACCAGCCGATCCTTCGTCACGCCTTGACTGCGCAAGGTACGAGCCAGACGATTCGCACGTTCATTCAGCTCGCGATAGGTCAACTGCACTCCTTCGAAGTACAATGCTGGCTGTTCCGGTGTCTGCACGGCTTGTGCTTCGAACAAGCCATGAATCGTTTGCTTGCTTGGATACTCAGCAGCTGTATCTCCCCATACACGGAGAATTTGCTCGCGTTCCTGCTCGCTTAACACATCCAGCTCCTGCACTTGAATGTCCGGCTGCGCTACCACCTGCTCCAGCAGCTGTATTAAATGACCCTGCGTCCGTTCCACCGCTTCCCGATCATATAACTTCGCATTGTATTCGAATCGGATTTTCATCGCTTCCTGCGGCATGACGACCAGATTGAAATCATAGTTGGTTTGTTCAATCATCCCTGCATTGCTGATGACAAAATCCGATTCCGCACCTTCGCCAAGCTGTTCGACCTGCTCCTCCACCGGATAGTTTTCAAACACGATAATGTGCTGGATCAGCTCTTGCTTTTGCTCGGTCAAGGCTTGAATTTCATACAGCGGATACGTTTCGTAATCTTGAGAAGCCAGCGCCTGCTGCTGATTCGCTCTAATCAGGTCGGCAAAGATGTCTTCAGCTCCACTGCGGATACGTACTGGAATGGTGTTAATGAACAAGCCCACCATATTTTCGATCCCTGAAATATCTGCCGGGCGACCCGATACTACACCGCCAAAGACGGCGTCGTTACTACCCTTGTACTTTTGAAGCAGTAAACCCCAGGCTGTTTGCAGTAGCGTATTGGTGGTCACGTGATACTGCTTGGCTACCATTTCCATGCGTCCTGTCAAATCCTTACCTAGGTCGCACAGTACATGCTCAAATTGTTCGCCGTCCGCTTTCGCGCCTACTTTTCCGGTCGGAATCGAAGTTTGTTGATCATATCCCAGCAAATATTCCTTCCAGTATGAGGCCGCTGCTTCTACATCCTGTGCTTCCAGCCACGCAATATACTGACTGTATGGAGTCACAGGGGCGAGCTTCGGTTCTCTATGTTCTATCGCTGCAAAGTAAACCTCAAACACCTCATCCGTTACCAACGCCACACACCAGCCGTCCATTAGGATGTGATGAGAGCTCCATACAAAATAATAATCCTCATCACCTGTCCGCAAAATCGCCACGCGCATCAACGCATCCCGGGACAAATCGAATCCAGCTGCCTTGTCCTGGCGAATAAATTCCTGCACATACGCGTCACGTTCCTGATCATCCAAATGACGCAAATCTTCACATCTAAAACCAACATCTTTATGGCGGAAAATCACCTGTACGGGCTCATCCTGCCACCCGCTGATGAAATTGGCTCTAAAGATCTCATGCCGCTGCGCCAGTTGATTCAAGCTATCTTGGAAAATATCCGCCTGGAAGCGTCCGCGCAAATCAAAGGTCGTTTGTTCAAAATAAGCCCCTGATTCTGCATCCATTAGACTATGGAACAACATCCCTTTTTGCATCGGTGTCAATGCATACACATTTTCCAGTTCCCCGATGTCACGAGTCCGCGCTACCAACTGATCCAGCTCGGCCAAGGTTACAGGTTTAAGCATAACATCGCTTGGCGTCAGCTCCTGCTGTTTGCGTTCTACGCAATGCGTGATGATTTCCTGCAGGCTGGTTCTGAGCGCTTCAGCTAGCCGCTCCATCGTTTCCCTGCGATATTCCTGATGGCTGTAGCTGATCGTCAATTGCAATTGACCTTCCGAAATCAATCCGTTCAGATCCAGCGTGTGCGATCTGGCTGCATATGCGCTAAGCTCGGCACCGCTAGAGTAAGGAGACACGCCAATGGATTGATGTTGCATATCCTGGTCAAATTGTCCGAGATAGTTAAAGCTAATTTCAGGTTCGGTTCCAAAACGCTCTTGCTCGCATGCGGCGGACAAGTATCTCAGTATCCCGTAGCCAATGCCCTTTTGCGGAATCCGGTGGAGCCCTTCTTTCACCTGTTTGATGCGCTGTGAAAGATCTTGTCCTGCGCTCATATCCAGCACAACCGGGAATTGACTCGTAAACCAGCCTACCGTGCGCGTAATATCCAGCTCTGGCAAAATGGATTCCCGTCCATGGCCTTCCAGGTTGACGAGTACGCGTTCAATCCCCGCCCAGCGATGAATAGCCATGCCGAGTGCGGTCAGTAGCAAATCATTCATATCCGTGTTGTAGGCACGATGCGCCTGTTTTAACAACTGCTCCGTTTCCTGAGCCGTCCACGTGACTGTCATAAGCTCGCTGTCTTTATTCAAGGAAGATGACTGTGGCTGGTCTTTTGGAAGCGGCTCATACCTTCCCTGTTCCACTTCTTGCCAGAATGCGAGCTCTGCTGCCATTTCTGGACCGTTCGCATAGTGAGACTGTGCCTCAGCCCAGTTACGGAACGAATCCGTTTTGTGCGGAAGACGAGCCGCTTGTCCGTGCAATGCCTGTTCATAGGCTGTCGTAAGATCCTCGAACAAAATGCGCCAGGATACGGTATCCACCACTAAGTGATGAATAGCCATTAGCAAATGATCTCCATCGGGGCAATGAAACAGCCCCAGCTTCACCAGCGGTCCTTCGCTTAAATGAATGCCCGCCTGAATTTCATTTACTTTGGCCCCGATCGCCGCAGACACTTCAATCTCATAGCTGAAGTCTATATGTTCCAGCGTATACAGCTCGCCCTCACCCACCGCGCGGTTCCAAGCTTCATACCCGTGCTCGGTAGAACGGAAAACGATCCGCAGCGCATCGTGATGGCTAACGATGTGGTCCATCGCTGTGCGCAGGGCCACTTCATCAAAACCGTCCTGGCTATGCAGCATAATGGACTGGTTATGATGATGAGCATCCGTCAGGTTCTGCTCAAAGAACCAATGCTGAACAGGTGTCAGCTTCACAGTGCCCACCACTTGGCTCTGATCTGCCAATCTTGTCACCGATTGGACTTTCAGCGCCAAGGCAGACACCGTCGGATGACTGAACAGATCTTTCATCTCCAGTCGATAACCTGCTTGCAGCAAGCGGGACGAGACTTGCAGGGCTTTGATCGAATCGCCGCCCAGCTCGAAGAAGTTATCCTGCGTGCCTACCGCTTCTACGCCGAGCACTCCGGCCCATACCGCAGCCAGTACTTGCTCCACCTTCGTACGCGGGGCCACATAAGCTGCTCCCGTATGGATGCTGCCTTCCGGTTCTGGCAAGGCCTTGCGGTCGATTTTGCCGTTGCGGGTCAGTGGGATCGTCTCCAGCCGCATCAGACGTGCAGGCACCATGTGCGCTGGCAGTCCGGCTTCCAGCTCTGCCTGCACTTCCTCGATCTGCACCTCGATTTCTCCCGTAATGTATCCACACAAATACTTGTGTCCACGCTCGTCCGTCCGGTCGATGACTACGGCTTGACGCACACCTGGCACCCGCTGGATCGCCGTTTCAATCTCGCCCAGCTCAATCCGGTAGCCCCGGATTTTGACTTGATAGTCCATCCGGCCAATAAAGTCCACATTGCCGTCCGGCATCCACCGCGCCAAGTCACCTGTGCGATATAGTCGTTCACCCGGTACGTACGGGTTCGCTACGAATTTCTCGGCGGTCAGGTCCGCACGGTTCAGGTAGCCCCGTGCGACCCCGATGCCGCCGATGCACAGTTCGCCCAGTACACCGATCGGCACCGGATTCAGCTGACTGTCCACGATGTAGAAGCGGGCGTTCAGCCAGACCTGACCAATCGGCACATTCCCGCTGCTTGGCAGCTTCGACAAATCTTCGTCGTAGAAGCTCGAGTCAATTGCCGCTTCCGTGACACCATAGCTGTTGATGATGCGGATATCCGCACCAAACCGTTCTTGCAGCACCCGGTAGTCCGTCACGCTGCAGCTGTCTGAGCTGGTGATCAGCAGTTCCAGACTGCTCATGTCAAGGCCCTGTTCATGCACATGCTGCATAAACGGTACGATCAGGGCCGGGGTCGATTCGAACACGGTAATCTGGTAATCGCGAATCCATCCGTACAGACGGCTTGGATCAATCCGGTCGTCTTTCGGACAGATGACCATCGTGCCGCCGTTATAGAGCGTCCGTGCAATATCACCGACGAACACGTCGAAGGAGAAGCTGGCCAGTTGCAGCAGTCGTACCGGGAACTGGTTCAGACGGTAATCCCGGCGATACGCCGCAGCCGTATTTACCAGGCTGCGATGTTCGATCATGACGCCCTTCGGATGTCCGGTTGTGCCAGAGGTGTAAATCACATACGCCAGATCGTGCGGTTCATTGATCAGTTCAACATCCGTCGTATCCCCGGTATACAGCGACTCATCGTCCAGCGCCAGTACGGTATGCAGACGCAAGTTCGCTACGGATTGGGATGCTGCTTCGCTGTCAGACTTCGAATCTGCAGTTCCATTTTGGTTTCCATGAAGAGCACCTGATTCCATCATTTCAGCGCTAATCGCCGTCTCCAGTTCACCCTTAGCTTTTCCATCGTCCAGAGCCCCTTGGCTTTCACTCAGCCATGCTTGTGCGCGCTCCTGCAATCCCGTTTGGGTCAGCAGCACCGTCGCGCCGCTATCCTCCAGCATGAAACGAATGCGTTCGGACGGATAGTCTGCATCCAGCGGCACATATGCGCCTCCAGCCTTCCATACCGCCAAAACGCCGACCAGCATGTCTACCGAGCGTTCACTCCAAATGCCGACAATCGATTCGCGTCCGATACCTTCATTTCGCAATCTACGCGCCAGTTGGTTCGCACGCTCGTTCAGTTTCCGGTACGTAAGCTGTTGCTCCTCGTACACCACCGCCACGTGATCTGGTACAAGCTGTGCCTGTTCTTCCACAAAGACATGGAATAAGGCTTCTGCTTCAACCGCAGTAACATCTGATACGCCTACATCTCCAAAACCATAGAGGATTTGTGCTTTTTCCTCGACAGTTACCATATCCAAAGCGGCCAGTGGCTGCTTTGGATGCAGTGTAATGGCTCGTACGAGTTCAGTAAAATGCTGTGCAAAGCGCGCGATGGTCTCAGGTTTGTACAGCGCCGTGCTGTATTCCAGACTGCACAGAATGCCTTCTGGCTGCTCTACAGCATCCAAGGTCAAATCAAATTTGGACGTATGATCGTCCGTCGGATACGGCTTAAAGGTCAGCCCTTCCAGCTCGAACTCCTGCTGCTCAAATGTTTTCAATTCAAACATCGTATCAAACAGCGCATTCCGGCTCGTATCCCGCGTTACATTCAGCTTTTCAACCAGCTCTTCAAACGGATATTCCTGGTGCTCATACGCACTGAGCGCATGCTCTTTGACCTCTTGCAAGTAGTCCAAGAACGTTTTATCACCAGACGGATAATTGCGAATCGCCAGCGTGTTCAGGAATACGCCTACTAGGCTACTGAGCTCCGCATGTGGTCTTCCGGCAATCGGCGTGCCGACGATGATGTCCTCTTGACCCGTGTATTTATGCAAGAGTGTGCTATACGCTGCAAGCAACACCATGTACAAGGTGGATCCGGTTTGCGCGGCCAGCTGCTTCAACTGCTCGCTGTCCTCCATGCAGATCGCAAACTCAAATCGAGTTCCTTCCAGACGCTGTACGGCGGGTCTTGTAAAATCCGTTGGCATATCCAGTACCGGAATTTCACCAGACATGGTGTTCAGCCAATAGCTTTCTTGCGCACGAAGACGTTCACTTTGCATATCTGCATGCTGCCAAACGGCATAGTCCTTGTACTGAATACGCAGTGGCGGGAGCTCCTTGCCTTCGTACAATTGAGAGAACTCCTGCACGATAATTCCTTCCGTGACGCCATCCGAAATAATATGGTGCATGTCATAGAGCATAACGTGACGCCCCGGTCCGTTTTCGATCAGCTGAACCCGCAGCAACGGGGCTTGTGCGAGATCAAAGGCACGTACAAAGTCCTGTGCGTACTGCGGTGTCTCTTCTTCGCTTGCCTGCACATACTCCACGCTGAATGGGACGTTAGATTCAATCCGCTGAATCACCTCGCCATCGATCATCTCGAATCGGGTTCGCAAGGTTTCATGACGGGCGATGAGCTGGCGGAAGGCTTGCTCCAGTCGCTTTTTATCCAAGGAACCTTCGATAATCAAAGCTCCTGGCATGTTGTAGCTCACCTCTCCACCTTCCAGATGACTCAGCACGTACATCCGTTTTTGCGCCGAGGAAACGGGATAATAGTCGCGCTCCTCCGCCACAGGTATGGATACATACGTTTGCTGGGTCTGATCTTCACCCATCACCTGTACCAGTTGTTCAATTGTCGGATATTGGAAAATATCTCGCAAGGCCAGCTTGTGATTCAGCTCCTGATGGATTTTCGCCATCAGGGTGGTGGCACGCAGTGAATGTCCTCCCACTTCAAAGAAGTTATCCTTGACGCCTACCCGCTGATGATTCAGAACGCTTTGCCAAATACGTACCAATTGTTCTTCCAGCGGTGTGCGCGGCGCTACGTACTCCGTGCCTCCTTCGAGGCTCGCTTCCGGTGCTGGCAACGCTTTGCGGTCAATTTTCCCGTTTGGTGTCAGCGGGAATTGATCCAGTGGTACGACATACGTCGGGATCATATAGCCCGGCAGTTTGGGCTGGAGTGTGCTGCGCAGCTCCGGCAAATTCAGCACCTCCGAGGCTACGACATACGCGCACAGATCTTTGTCTCCGTTTTCGTTTTCCCGGGCGGTGACGATGGCTTTCTCAATGCCATTCACAGTCAGCAGCTGCGCTTCCACCTCGCCCAGTTCAATCCGGAAGCCCCGGATTTTGACCTGATCATCCATTCGGCCGATAAAGTCTACATTGCCGTCCGGCATCCACCGCGCCAAATCGCCTGTGCGGTACAGTCGTTCGCCCGGTACGTATGGGTTCGCTACGAATTTTTCCGCCGTCAGGTCCGCACGGTTTAGGTACCCCCGTGCGACCCCGGCTCCGCCGATGCACAGTTCGCCCAGTACACCGATCGGCACCGGATTTAGCTGGCTGTCCACGATGTAAAAGCGTGCGTTCAGCCATGCCTGACCAATTGGCACATGACCGCTACTTGGCAGCTTCGACAGTTCTTCGTCGTAGAAGCTGGAGTCAATCGCCGCTTCCGTGACGCCATAGCTGTTCATGATGCGGATCTCCGCGCCAAACCGTTCTTGCAGCACCCGGTAATCCGCCACATTGCAACTGTCTGAGCTGGTGATCAGCAGCTCCAGACTGCTCATGTCCAGCCCCTGTTCATGCACATGCTGCATAAACGGTACGATCAGGGCCGGAGTCGATTCGAACACGGTAATCTGATAATCACGAATCCAACCGTGCAGACGGCTAAAATCAAGTCGGTCGTCTTTCGGACAGATGACCATCGTGCCGCCGTTATAAAGCGTCCGCGCAATATCCCCGACGAACACGTCGAAGGAGAAGCTGGCCAGTTGCAGCAGTCGTACTGGGAACTGGTTCAAACGGTACTCCCGGCGATATGCCACAGCTGTATTCACCAAGCTGCGATGCTCAATCATGACGCCCTTCGGACGTCCGGTTGTTCCGGATGTATAGATCACATACGCCAGATCGTGCGGTTCATTGATGTGATCGACGTCTGTCGTATCTCCGATGTACAGTGACTCATCGTCCAATGCCAATACAGTACGCAGACACAGCTTTGTTGCCGATTCAGATGCTGCTTCGCTGTCAGACTTCGAATCTGATTTCAAGCTCAAACCTTTATTCAGGTTGTCTCTTTCCATCGTTTCAACGCTAACCGCCGTCTCCAGCTCACTCTCAGTCTGCCCTCCGGCCAAGGCCTGTCGGCTTTCTTCGAGCCATGCCTTTGCTTGCTCCTGCAAACCGGTTTGCGTTAGCAGCACCGTCGCACCACTGTCCTCCAGCATGAAACGAATGCGTTCGGACGGATAATCCGCATCCAGCGGCACATATGCGCCTCCAGCCTTCCATACTGCCAGTACGCCGACCAGCATGTCTACCGAGCGCTCACTCCAAATGCCGACAATCGACTCGCGTCCGATACCTTCATTTCTTAGTCTGCGCGCCAATTGGTTCGCACGCTCGTTCAGTTTCCGGTACGTAAGCTGTTGCTCCTCGTATACCACCGCCACATGATCTGGTATAAGCTGGGCCTGTTCTTCCACATAGGTATGGAACAGGGCTCCTACTCCAACCGCAGCAACATCCGTTACGCCCACTTCTCCAAAACCGTAGATGAGTTGCTCTTGTTCCTCATCGGTTACCATATTCAAAACTGCCAGTGGCTGCTGCGGATGATAGGCAATCGCTCGAACGATTTCCGCAAAATGCTGTGCCAATCGTGTGATGGTCTCCCGCTTGTACAGCGCTGTGCTGTATTCCAGACTGCACAGAATGCCTTCCGGCTGCTCTATCGTCTCCAAGCTCAGATCAAACTTGGCCGTTTGATTGTCCAGTGGATAGGAGCTCAAGGTCAGCCCTTCCAGCTCGAAATCCTGCTGCTCCATTGTTTTCAGCTCAAACATCGTGTCAAACAGCGCATTCCGGCTCGTATCCCGCGCTACATTCAGTTTTTCAACCAGCTCTTCAAAAGGATAGTCCTGATGCTCATAAGCATTAAGTGCCTGCTCCTTGACCTCCTGCAGATAATCCAGGAACGATTTGTCGCCACACGGATAATTACGAATCGCCAGTGTGTTAATGAATACACCGACCAGACTCTCCAGTTCGGCATGCGGTCGTCCGGCAATCGGCGTACCGACAACCATGTCCTCTTGACCTGTGTATTTGTGTAGGAGCGTGGTGTACGCCGCCAACAACACCATATACAGGGTAGAGCCGGTCTGGGCAGCCAGTTCTTTCAGGCGTTCACTAACCTCACGCTCCAGTACAAATTCGATCGTATCCCCTGCCGTACTCTGTACCGCTGGGCGGGCAAAGTCCGTAGAAAGATCCAGCACAGGCAGTTCCCCTCGGAAGGTGTTCAGCCAGTACGCTTCCTGACGCTGCATCCATTCCTGATGGGCTTCGCTTTGCTGCCATACGGCATAATCTTTGTACTGAATCCGCAATGGCGCCAGCTCTTCACCGCCATACAAACGGACAAACTCATCAGTCAGGACCTCCAGGGACACCCCATCTGAGACGATATGGTGCATATCGAGCATAAGCAGATGTTGGGATTCCTGTTCTACTCCTTGAACGCCCAGATCCACCAAGCCTACTCGCAGCAGCGGCGCAGCGTTGAGATCAAACGGACGGACAAAGCGCCGCACCAGCTGTTGCGCCTCTATGTTGACCCTTGTGTACCTATCTGTAGTTGTGTCCTGATCTGTATCCGTAATCACATCTTCTGCCTGTATCTTCGTATATTCCACCTCGAATGGCACGGTGTCCTTGATCCATTGCATCGGCTCATTGTCCACCAGCTCAAAACGGGTACGCAACGTCGCATGGCGGGCGATCAGTTGACGGAATACATGTTCCACTCGTTTCACGTCCAGCGGACCGCTCACTTGCAGCACCGACGGCATGTTGTAGTTCACATCCTGCGGATCGAACTGATGCAGCACATACAGTCGTTTTTGCGCCGAGGATAGTGGATAGAAGCTACGCTCTTCCGTTACTGGAATGGACGCATACGCCACCTGATCCAGCTGTTC